>PHCQ01000119.1 GCA_002840835.1 Betaproteobacteria bacterium HGW-Betaproteobacteria-16
CACATTTAAGGAGTAGACCTTGAGTCTGAATCGCAGTGAGAAAGAAGCGGTCATTTCCGAAGTGACCAGCCTCGCCGCTAAAGCTCAAACGCTCGTGATAGCGGAGTACCGTGGCATCACGGTCGCGAACATGGACAAACTGCGCGTCAATGCCCGCAGCAACGGTGTGAGCCTGAGTGTGTTGAAAAACACCCTGGCCCGCCGTGCGGTGGCTGGCAGCACGTTTGAAGTGGCCGCAGACCAGATGACCGGTCCGCTGATCTATGGCTTCTCTGAAGACGCCGTGGCCGCCGCGAAGGTGGTCGCCGAGTTCGCGAAAACCAACGACAAGTTGGTGATCCGTGCTGGCGTGTACGGAGGCAAAGTCCTGGATGTCGAGGGCGTGAAGCAACTCGCCAGCATTCCTTCGAAGGAAGTGCTGCTGGCCCAGTTGTGTGGCTTGCTGATGTCGCCCATGTCGCGTACGGCCGTTGTGCTGGGCGCTCTGGCGGCGAAAAAAGGCGAAGGCGCTGCCGCACCGGCAGCCGAGGAAGCCGCCGCAGCCTGAAGGCGCGGTGGATTCGTTTAACCAATTGTTAGGAAATCAAAATGGCATTCGATAAAGACGCATTTCTGACCTCGCTGGACAGCATGACGGTCATGGAACTCAACGACCTGGTGAAAGCCATCGAAGAGAAGTTTGGTGTGAGCGCTGCCGCCATGGCCGCCCCTGCCGCTGGAGGCGGCGGTGGTGCAGCCGCTGCTGCTGAAGAGAAGACCGAGTTCAACGTTGTGCTGCTCGAAGCCGGCGCCAACAAGGTGTCCGTCATCAAGGCCGTGCGCGAAATCACCGGCCTGGGTCTGAAGGAAGCCAAGGACCTGGTCGACGGCGCACCGAAGAACGTCAAGGAAGGCATTGCCAAGGCTGACGCCGACGCCGCCGTGAAGAAGCTGGTGGAAGCCGGCGCCAAGGCCGAACTGAAGTAATTCAGCGCCTTTTCCGAGGCTGGAGTGCCCCCAAAGGGCCTCCAGCCTTCTGTGCTTTCAGAGCGCACCCACAAGCCTGGTCGCCGACCCCGTTTGTGAGTGTCTTCTGACCCCGACTGCAGAAGACGACTTGGTTCGGGCCTGTGTGCAACGCACAGGCCGTCCGCCAATGGTTGGTAGAGGCCAGCCACCAAGAAAGCCCCTGACGTTTGACGCGTCAGGCTGGCAAGACAGTCGCCGCAGAGCTCGGAGATTTCATGGCCTCAGCATCGAACTATTCATACACCGAACGCAAACGCATCCGCAAGAGTTTTGGCAGTCGCGAGAACGTTCTCGAGATTCCTTACCTGCTGCAGATGCAGAAGGACGCCTACACGGCGTTCCTGCAAGCCGACTCGGCGCCCAAGAAGCGCACCAACGAAGGCCTTCAGGCCGCATTCGAAGCCGCCTTCCCCATCGTCTCGCACAACGGCTTTGTCGAGATGAAGTTCGTTGAGTACAACCTGGCCAAGCCCGCCTTCGATGTGCGCGAATGCCAGACACGCGGCCTGACCTTTGCATCGGCCGTTCGTGCTCGCGTGCAACTGATCATCTATGACCGTGAGTCCTCGACCAACCAGTCCAAGGTGATCAAGGAAGTCAAGGAACAAGAGGTCTACATGGGCGAAGTGCCCCTGATGACCGACAAAGGTTCCTTCATCATCAACGGCACTGAGCGCGTGATCGTATCGCAGCTGCACCGCTCGCCGGGCGTGTTCTTCGAGCACGACAAGGGCAAGACCCACAGCTCGGGCAAGCTGCTGTTTTCCGCTCGCATCATTCCCTACCGCGGCTCCTGGCTCGACTTCGAGTTCGACCCGAAAGACGTGCTGTTCTTCCGCGTCGACCGCCGTCGCAAGATGCCGGTCACCATCCTGCTCAAGGCCATTGGCCTGACGCCGGAAACCATCTTGGCGAATTTCTTCGTCAACGACCACATGCGCCTGATGGACAGCGGTGCGCAGATGGCCTTCGTGCCCGAGCGCCTGCGCGGTGAAGTGGCCCGCTTCGACATCACCGACAAGTCTGGCAAGGTCGTGGTGGTGAAGGACAAGCGCATCACCGTGCGCCACACGCGTGAACTGGAGCAGTCCGGCACCAGCCACATCAGCGTGCCCGAAGACTTCCTGATCGGCCGCGTCGTTGCACGAAACATCGTCGACGAGGACACCGGCGAAATCATCGCCAAGGCGAACGAAGAGCTGACCGAAGCGCTGTTGAAGAAGCTGCGCACCGCTGGCGTGCAGGATCTGCAAGTCCTGTACACCAACGAGCTCGACCAGGGCGCCTACATTTCGCAGACCCTGCGCATCGACGAAACCGCCGACGAATTCGCCGCGCGCGTGGCCATCTACCGCATGATGCGCCCCGGCGAGCCGCCAACCGAAGACGCGGTTCAGGCTCTGTTCCACCGGCTGTTCTACAACCCGGACACGTACGACCTGTCGCGCGTTGGCCGCATGAAGTTCAACGCCCGCGTGGGCCGCGACGAATCCACCGGCCCCATGGTGCTGTCCAACGAAGACATCCTGGCCGTTGTCAAGATTCTGGTGGACCTGCGCAACGGCCGTGGCGAAGTCGATGACATCGATCACCTGGGCAACCGCCGCGTGCGTTGCGTCGGCGAACTGGCCGAGAACCAGTACCGCACCGGTCTGGCCCGTATCGAGAAGGCCGTGAAGGAGCGTCTGGGCCAGGCCGAGCAAGAGCCGCTGATGCCGCACGACCTGATCAACTCCAAGCCGATTTCTGCGGCCCTGAAGGAGTTCTTCGGCGCGTCGCAGCTGTCGCAGTTCATGGACCAGACCAACCCGCTGGCCGAGATCACCCACAAGCGCCGTGTCTCGGCACTTGGCCCGGGCGGTCTGACCCGCGAACGCGCCGGCTTCGAGGTGCGCGACGTGCACGTGACCCACTACGGACGCGTCTGCCCTATCGAAACGCCTGAAGGCCCGAACATCGGCCTGATCAACTCGCTGGCCCTGTATGCGCGCCTGAACGAATACGGTTTCATTGAAACGCCGTACCGTCGCGTGATCGAAGGCAAGGTCACGAACCAGATCGACTACCTGTCTGCCATTGAAGAAGGCAAGTACGTCATTGCCCAGGCCAACGCCGCACTCGACGCCGAAGGCCGCCTGACCGGTGACCTGATCTCTGCGCGTGAAAAGGGTGAATCGATCCTGACCCCGTCCGACACCATCCAGTACATGGACGTGTCCCCCGCCCAGATCGTTTCCGTGGCGGCTTCGCTGGTGCCCTTCCTGGAGCACGACGATGCCAACCGCGCACTGATGGGCGCCAACATGTCGCGCCAGGCCGTGCCTGTGCTGCGTCCTGAAAAGCCACTGGTTGGCACCGGTATCGAGCGCGTCGCCGCGATCGACTCCGGCACCGTGGTGACCGCGACCCGCGGCGGCAAGGTGGACTACGTCGACGCGACACGCATCGTGGTGCGCGTGAACGACGCCGAAGCCGTGGCCGGTGAAGTGGGTGTGGACATCTACAACCTCATCAAGTACCAGCGTTCCAACCAGAACACCAACATCCACCAGCGCCCCATCGTCAAGAAGGGCGACCTGCTGGCCAAAGGTGACGTGATCGCCGACGGCGCGTCGACCGATCTGGGCGAGATTTCGATCGGCCAGAACATGCTGATCGCCTTCATGCCCTGGAACGGCTACAACTTCGAAGACTCGATCCTGATCTCCGAGAAGGTCGTGTCCGAAGACCGCTACACCTCGATCCACATCGAGGAACTGGTGGTAATGGCGCGCGACACCAAGCTGGGCGCGGAAGAAATCACCCGCGACATCCCCAACCTGGCCGAGCAGCAACTCAACCGCCTGGACGACTCCGGCATCATCTACGTGGGTGCCGAAGTGCTGCCCGGCGACGTGCTGGTGGGCAAGGTCACGCCGAAGGGCGAGACCACGCTGACACCTGAAGAGAAGCTGTTGCGCGCCATCTTCGGCGAGAAGGCTTCCGACGTGAAGGACACCTCGCTGCGCGTGGACCAGGGTTCACAAGGCACCGTGATCGACGTGCAGGTGTTCACCCGCGAAGGCATCACCCGCGACAAGCGCGCCCAGCAGATCATCGACGACGAGCTCAAGCGTTTCCGCCTGGATCTGAACGACCAGCTGCGCATCGTGGAAGCCGACGCCTTCGACCGGATCGAGAAGCTGCTGATCGGCAAGGTCGCCAACGGTGGCCCCAAGAAGCTGTCCAAAGGCACCACCATCGACAAGGCCTACCTTGACGACGTGGAGAAATACCACTGGTTCGACATTCGTCCTGCAGACGACAACGTGGCCGCCCAGCTCGAGTCCATCAAGAACTCCATGGAGCAGACGCGTCACAGCTTCGACCTGTCCTTCGAAGAAAAGCGCAAGAAGCTCACGCAGGGCGACGAGCTGCCTGCTGGCGTGCTCAAGATGGTCAAGGTCTACCTGGCCGTCAAGCGCCGCCTGCAACCTGGTGACAAGATGGCCGGCCGCCACGGCAACAAGGGTGTGGTCTCCAAGATCGTGCCCGTCGAAGACATGCCCTACATGGCCGACGGCACCCCTGCTGACATCGTGCTGAACCCGCTGGGCGTGCCTTCGCGCATGAACGTGGGTCAGGTGCTCGAAGTGCATCTGGGCTGGGCCGCCAAGGGCCTGGGTCAGCGCATCGGTGACATGCTGCAGGCCGAAGCCAAGGCCGCCGAGCTGCGCCAGTTCCTGGAGACCGTCTACAACCAGGCCGGCAAGAAGGAAACCTTGTCTGACCTCAGCGATGCCGACGTGCTGGAGATGGCCGACAACCTCAAGAACGGCGTGCCGTTTGCCACGCCAGTGTTCGATGGTGCTTCGGAAGACGAAATCCGCGCCATGCTGAAACTGGCCTACCCTGACGACATCGCCGCTCGCAAGGGCCTGACCGAAACCCGCACCCAGGCGCAGCTGTACGACGGCCGCACCGGCGACGCCTTCGAGCGCAAGACCACCGTGGGCTACATGCACTTCCTGAAGCTGCATCACCTGGTCGACGACAAGATGCATGCCCGCTCGACCGGTCCTTACTCCCTGGTTACCCAGCAGCCGCTGGGCGGCAAGGCACAGTTCGGCGGACAGCGTTTCGGCGAGATGGAAGTGTGGGCGCTGGAAGCCTACGGTGCTTCCTACATCCTGCAGGAAATGCTCACCGTCAAGTCGGACGACGTGCAGGGCCGCACCAAGGTGTACGAGTCCATCGTCAAGGGCGAGCACTCGATCGATGCGGGCATGCCCGAGTCGTTCAACGTGCTGGTCAAGGAAATCCGTTCGCTGGGTATCGACATCGAACTGGAGAGAAGCTGATGCACCTCCCCCGTGACGTGCTTCGAACACGCGTCACCCCCTCACAGGGGGCAGCACCTGCGGCCCGGCCAAGCCGGTACCGCGGTGCTTCTGGGTTAAGTCACTTCGCTCCTCTTTCGCTGTCTCTGTTTCTTTAAGGAAATTCACATGAAATCCTTGCTCGACCTGTTCAAGCAGTTCACGCCCGACGAGCATTTCGATGCCATCCGCATCGGCCTGGCGTCGCCCGAGAAAATCCGTTCGTGGTCTTTTGGCGAAGTCAAGAAGCCCGAGACCATCAACTACCGCACGTTCAAGCCCGAGCGCGACGGTCTGTTCTGCGCCAAGATTTTTGGTCCCATCAAGGACTACGAATGCCTGTGCGGCAAGTACAAGCGCCTCAAGCACCGCGGTGTGATCTGCGAGAAGTGCGGCGTTGAAGTCACGCAGACCAAGGTGCGTCGCGAGCGCATGGGTCACATCGATCTGGCCGCGCCTTGCGCCCACATCTGGTTCCTGAAGTCGCTGCCATCGCGTCTGGGTTTGATCCTGGACATGACGCTGCGCGACATCGAACGCGTGCTGTATTTCGAAGCATACGTGGTGACCGACCCCGGCATGACCCCGCTGAAGAAGTTCGGCATCATGAGCGAAGACGACTTCGACGCCAAGCGCAAGGAATTCGGCGACGAATTCGTGGCCAAGATGGGCGCCGAGGGCATCAAGGAATTGCTGCAGGCCATCGACCTCGACATCGAGATCGAAAAGCTGCGCAACGACCTGACCGGTTCCGAGCTCAAGATCAAGAAGAACGCCAAGCGCCTCAAGGTGCTGGAAGCCTTCAAGAAGTCTGGCATCAAGCCCGAGTGGATGGTGCTGGATGTGCTGCCCGTGCTGCCACCGGACCTGCGTCCGCTGGTGCCCCTGGACGGTGGCCGCTTCGCGACCTCCGACCTGAACGACCTGTACCGCCGCGTCATCAACCGCAACAGCCGCCTGCGCCGTCTGCTGGAGCTGAAGGCCCCTGAGATCATCGCGCGCAACGAAAAGCGCATGCTGCAGGAAGCCGTGGACTCGCTGCTGGACAACGGTCGCCGTGGCAAGGCCATGACGGGAGCCAATAAGCGCGCCCTGAAGTCGCTGGCCGACATGATCAAGGGCAAGAGCGGCCGTTTCCGCCAGAACCTGCTGGGCAAGCGCGTCGACTACTCGGGCCGTTCGGTCATCGTGGTGGGCCCAACGCTCAAGCTGCATCAGTGCGGTCTGCCCAAGCTGATGGCGTTGGAGTTGTTCAAGCCGTTCATCTTCTCGCGCCTGGAAGCCATGGGCATCGCGACCACCATCAAGGCCGCGAAGAAGGAAGTGGAAGCCGGTACGCCTGTGGTGTGGGACATCCTGGAAGAGGTGATCAAGGAGCACCCGGTACTGCTGAACCGCGCACCCACGCTGCACCGCCTGGGCATCCAGGCGTTCGAGCCCATCCTGATCGAAGGCAAGGCGATCCAGCTGCACCCGCTGGTCTGTGCCGCCTTCAACGCCGACTTCGACGGTGACCAGATGGCTGTTCACATCCCACTGTCGGTGGAAGCGCAACTGGAAGCCCGCACCCTGATGCTGGCCTCCAACAACGTGCTGTTCCCTGCATCGGGCGAGCCTTCCATCGTGCCGTCGCAAGACGTGGTGCTGGGCCTGTACTACGCCACCCGCGAGCGCATCAACGGCAAGGGCGAGGGCATGATCTTCGCGGATCTGGCCGAGCTGCAACGCGCACTCGACAACGAAGTGGTTGAAATCACCGCCAAGGTCAGCGTGCGCCTGGTGCAGTACACCCTGGACAAGGCCACCGGCGAGTTCACGCCGTTCACCACCCTGGTGGACACCACCGTGGGCCGCGCGCTGCTGTCGGAGATCCTGCCCAAGGGCCTGCCTTTCGAAGTGCTGAACAAGGCGCTGAAGAAGAAAGAAATCTCGCGCCTGATCAACACCTCGTTCCGCAAGTGCGGTCTGAAGGAAACAGTGGTCTTCGCCGACAAGCTGCTGCAGAACGGTTTCCGCTTGGCCACGCGCGCCGGCATATCCATTGCTGTGGACGACATGCTGGTGCCAAAGGAAAAGCCGGGCATCATCGACCGCGCCGAAAAAGAGGTCAAGGAAATCGCCCAGCAGTACGCCTCCGGTCTGGTGACCGCAGGCGAGCGCTACAACAAGGTGGTGGACATCTGGGGCAAGGCCGGTGACGAGATCTCCAAGGTCATGATGGCCCAGTTGGCCAAGCAGAAGACCACGGACCGTGACGGCAAGGAAGTGGACCAGGAGTCGTTCAACTCCATCTACATGATGGCCGACTCCGGTGCCCGCGGTTCTGCTGCGCAGATCCGCCAGCTCGCCGGCATGCGTGGCCTGATGGCCAAGCCTGATGGCTCCATCATCGAGACCCCCATCACGGCGAACTTCCGTGAAGGTCTGAACGTGTTGCAGTACTTCATCTCCACCCACGGCGCCCGAAAGGGCCTGGCC
>PHCQ01000189.1 GCA_002840835.1 Betaproteobacteria bacterium HGW-Betaproteobacteria-16
TTCGTCTCGCCCATGTGCCAGTATTCAGCCACCGACGGCATAGCCAACGACTGGCATCTGGTGAATTACGGCAGCCGCGCTGTCGGCGGTGCTTCGCTGATCATCGTCGAGGCCACCGGGGTCTGCCCGGAAGGTCGTATCACGCCTTTCTGCCTCGGACTGTGGTCCGACGAACAGCGCGACGCACTGAAACCCATAGTCGATTTCATCAAGCGACAAGGCTCCATCGCCGGCATCCAGATCGCCCATGCCGGCCGCAAGGCTTCCTGCAATACGCCGTGGAACGGTAGCCACTACCTGACGCCCGCCCAAGGCGGCTGGCAGACAGTCGCCCCATCCGCTATCGCCGTCACTCCGCAGCATGCGACACCGCACGCGCTAACGCTGGCAGAGATCGACGTCATTTTCGAGCAGTTCATGGCCTCTACCCGCCGCGCGCTGGAAGCCGGTTTCGAGGTACTGGAACTGCACTGTGCTCACGGTTATCTATTGAATTCTTTCCTGTCGCCGCTATCCAACCAGCGTGACGACGAATACGGCGGCAGCCTGGAAAACCGCTGCCGTCTGGCGTTACGCCTGGCACGCGCCATGCGCGATTTCTGGCCGCAGGAGAAACCCATGTTCGTACGCATCTCCGCTACCGACTGGGTGGAAGGCGGCTGGGACATCGAACAATCGGCGCAGCTGGCGAAATGGATGAAGGAGATCGGCGTCGACCTGATCGACTGTTCCAGCGGCGGCCTGATTCTGGACGCGAAGATCCCGGTCGGGCTCGGCTACCAGACACCGTTCGCCACCGCCATCCGCCAGCAGGCAGGCATCGCCACCGGCGCAGTCGGCATGATCACGTCACCGAGCCAGGCCGAGCATATCCTTGCTACCGGACAGGCCGACGCCGTGCTGCTGGCACGCGAGCTGCTGCGCGACCCTTACTGGCCATTGCGTGCCGCGCGCGAGTTGCGCGCGGATGTAGAGTGGCCGCTGCAATATGTGAGAGCCAAGCTTTAATCAACTGACTGAGACTATCTGATTGAAAAAGGATACAAAATGAAATGGACTGACAGCCAGCGCATCGCCGAGGCACTATACGACAAGTTTCCGGATATCGATCCGAAGACCATCCGCTTCACCGACCTGTTCGAATGGGTACAGGAACTGGAAGGTTTTGAGGACGACCCGAACAAGTGCGGCGAGAAGATTCTGGAAGCGATTCAGCTGGCCTGGATGGATGAGGCCGAATAGTCTGTCAGCGGCTCCTTGAGTTGCGCAACGCTTACCGCTCTCCCTGGTGGCTGCCGGGCCAGCATGCGCAGACCATCTACCCTGCCACCTGGATGCCTGTACCTGCCGTCAGCTACAGGCGCGAGGTCTGGCAGACGCCGGACGATGACTTCATCGAACTGGACTGGCTGCAGCAGGAAAAACCGGTCAAACCCGAACAACCGCTGGTCGTGTTGTTTCACGGCTTGGAAGGCAGTTCGCAGTCGCATTACGCAAAACGCATCATGGCTGCCGTGGGCAGAAAAGGCTGGCGCGGCGTAGTGGTTCACTTCCGCGGCTGC
>PHCQ01000190.1 GCA_002840835.1 Betaproteobacteria bacterium HGW-Betaproteobacteria-16
CTACCTGGCGCGAAGCGGTTTTACCGGCGCGCGCCAGATTCTGGAAGGCGCGCAGGGCATGGCCGCGGGCATGTCGAGCGACGCCGATCCGGCGCGCCTGACCGACCGCCTGGGCCAGCGCTGGGCCACGGCGGAAACCTCGTTCAAATACCACGCCTCGTGCCGCCACACCCACCCCAGCGCCGATGCGCTGCTGACGCTGATGCAGACGCACGGCGTGAAAGCCGACGACATCGAAAGCGTCACCACCCAGGTGCACCAGGGCGCCATCGACGTGCTGGGCCGCGTCACCGTGCCGGCCACCGTGCACCAGGCCAAGTTCTCGATGGGCACGGTGCTGGCGCTGGCGGCCGAATACGGCTTTGCCGGGCTGAATGAATTTGAAGCGCATTACCTCGCGCCGCGCGTGGCCGCCTTGCGCGACCGCGTGACCATGCAGCTCGACGCCGAGGTCGATCAGGCCTACCCGCAGCGCTGGATCGGCAAGGTGACGGTGACGACGCGCGATGGCCGCAGCTTGAGCGCGCGGGTCGATGAGCCCAAAGGCGACCCCGGCAACACACTGACGCGCGCCGAGATCGAAGACAAGGCGCAGCGCCTGGCAGCCTACGGCAAGGGGGCTACGCCTGCCGAGGTTCAGGCGCTGATCGCGCGCGTCTGGGCGGTGGCCGAGGCGCCGCGCATGGACCGCTGGTTGGAGGCACGCGCATGACAGCCCATACCTCTGGCCCAAAGGCTTTGCTGCATGCCTATCTTTTTGTGCCCGCCGACCGGCCCGAGCGCATTGCCAAGGCGCGCGCCAGCGGTGCCGACGCGGTGATTGTTGACCTGGAAGACGCAGTGGCCCCCGAGGCCAAAGTGCGCGCGCGCGAGGCGCTGGCGGCGCTGCTGGACGAGGCCGCGCCGCTGGTGGTGCGCATCAACGCCGCCGGCACGCCCTGGTTTGACGATGACCTGGAACTGTGCCGCCACCCCGGCGTGGCCGCCATCATGCTGCCCAAGGCCGAAGGCATCGACGCCGTTTGCACCGTGGTCGAGACCACCTACCAGGACGTGCTGCCCATCATCGAGTCGGCGCGCGGCCTGCATGAGATGGACAGCATCGCACGCGTGCCGGGCGTGATCCGGCTGGCCTTTGGCAGCGTCGATCTGGCGCTGGATCTGGGCATTGAGTGTGCGCCCGATGGCACGGAAATCGAGCTGCTGGCCTTCCGCTCCCAACTGGTGCTGGCTTCGCGGCTGGCCGGGCTGGCGGCGCCGGTGGATGGTGTCAGCACCGCCATCGACGACCTGCAACGCTTGCAGGCCGACACCGAACGCTCACGTCGACTCGGCTTTGGTGCCAAGCTGTGTATCCACCCGAAGCAGCTGGCCACCGTCCAGGCGGTGTTCACGCCGAGCCCTGAACGGCTTGACTGGGCGCGCCGCGTCTGCAAAGCATTTGAAACGGCGGGTGGTTCCGCCGTGGCCGTGGACGGCCAGATGGTCGACCTGCCGGTGGTGCAGCGCGCGCGCGCCGTGCTGCGCGACGCGGGTCTGAGCGCCTGATTTTTTAACC
>PHCQ01000029.1 GCA_002840835.1 Betaproteobacteria bacterium HGW-Betaproteobacteria-16
TGCTGGACAAGGTACATCTGATCCAGAAAATCGTGGAAGAAACGCCAGAGCCATCCGGTCTTGTTGGCAGGCTGGAAGAATCGCTCAATAGTCATCAAGTGGACTTCCCCCAGTTTCCCGGACGGTTTGCTTAGCCCATTATGCCTTGCTCAAAGTCGACCGGGCTGAGGAAGTCTAGCTTTGAGTGTTTGCGCACCGGGTTGTAGAAGCGCTCGATGTAGTCGAAGACGTCGGACCTTGCTTCTTCCCTCGTTCGGTAGACCTTGCGGCTGAGCCTCTCGGTCTTCATGGACGAGAAGAAGCTCTCCATCGCGGCGTTGTCCCAGCATTCACCACGACGGCTCATGCTGCAGGTGATGCCCTGTGCCTTGAGCAGTTGCTGGAAGTCGTCGCTGCCATCCTTGGTCCGAATGCAGGATCGGTCGCTGGCCTGAGTCGAGCCGGTTGAAAGCCTTGGTGAGCATGTTCTTGATCATGACCGGCAGTGGACGCTCTGCAATCTCGTACGACACGATCTCGCGGTTGTAGAGATCCATCACCGGCGACAGGTATAGCTTCTGATTGTTTACCTTGAACTCGGTCACATCGGTCACCCACTTCTGATTGGGCTCATCAGCCGTGAAGTCGCGCTCCAAGCGGTCCGGGGCCGTCTCAGAAGCTGCGCCGTCATAGGCCTTGTAGCGTTTTGGGCGGACCAGCGACTTCAGCTGCATCTCGACCATCAGCTTTTGGACCATCTTGTGGTTGACGACGAGACCTTGCTGGCGCAGCTCAGCGGTGACCCGTCGATAGCCATATCGGCCTTTGTGACGGTTGAAGATCTCGCGGATCTTCGCTTTCAGGTCGCAGTGTTTGTCACCCGTGCGGAGAGCCTTCAGCTGGTAGTAGAAGCTGCTGCACGCCAGCTCAGCCGCGCGCAGAAGATCGGCGAGAGGGAAGTGCGGCCTCAACTCGAGCACGATTAACGTCCTTTCACGGGCGCCGAGCGCGACTTGGTTCGAGCCAAGGCCTGCACTTTTATTTAGGTAAGCATTCTCCGCGCGCAGTTGCTGGAGATCGCGTAGCAACTCTTCGCGGCTGCGTTGGTCGATCGTCACCGCCTCGCGGTCATCGTGCCCGCTCGGCGGCTTGCTCATCCTCGTCTGTTCCCATTTCCAGCCAGGCTGCAAAGCTGCCGCCCCATGAGCGGCGTACAACCGGCTCCACTCCGCTACCAGGTCGAGGCGCCGGATGTTGAAGAGGGCCGCAACCTGCCTGCACGACAGACCCTCATCCTGCATCCGGCGCAGGACCTCGAGCTTGAAGTCGAGATCGTAGATGACGCGCATTTTCGCCACCAGACCAGCTTTCCCATTGGCCTCGTACGCGGCGATCCACGCCCTCAGCGAATCAACGCCGACGTCGTGCGCGCTGGCGGTGGCGCGCAAGCCGCCAGCGTCCTTCCGGTAGGCCGTGACGGCAGCAAGCTTCTGCTTCTCTGTGTACCTGGTCACTTCGATTCCTCGAATTCGTCCAGGTTTCGGGGGTCAGATCAATCACTTGGTGGACACCATCGTTGCCGCTTAGACCGATCCATTCAAGGGTGGGATGGCCGTGCGCTTACGGCCCGAATTCAATTTCACGCGCATGAAAAGTCTCATGCTAAAGTGAAGTCTTGCTGCCTTCGGGTATCAAGCGGTTCATGTGACCGCCTTTTCTTTCCAGCATGTCATGTGCTGGGCACTGCCTTCGGGCAGTTTGGTATTTGTTTGGAAATCTCAGTGCTGGTTACCCAGTGCCGAGTAGCAAGCGATAAGGCTGGAGCAAAGATTCTTTCCAGATCCTGGCAACGTGTTTCACGCGGCCTTGATCAGATGGACTCTCCACAACGACCTGTTGCTCGCTTCGGTCATAGGCTCTCCATGCGGGCCGGTGCGTGGCGTCCTCTGTTGGTTCTCACAAGAGCCAAGAGAGGGCGTCATGCCCGGTTTCAGATTGGAGAGTCCTATGATCAGCAACACTGTGGCAGTCAAAGAGCCTCTGGCCCCTCAAATTTTGAGCAAGGCTGGCGTCCCTCTCGATGAAGCGCTGTGGTTCAACCGCCTTCCCTCGGCACTCAAGGTGTACGCTTTGCGCGTGCCACGGGGGGAGGCCATTCTGAAGCGTGTACGCGAGTTCACGCAGCAGGCCATGCCGCAACAAGGGATGTCGTCGGCCTTATAGCCGGAGGCTTTTGCCCAGACAAAAATGCCAGGATCGCAGGATCCTGGCATTTTTTTTTGTCGGTACTCTGACCTTCTGCTGAAGTCAGGGACGCGAGCCTCTGCAACTGGAAGAAGCGATCTCAGCAAGATCGCTATGGGTAGGAGAGGGCATTTTTTTATCTGCCGTCAAGTTCATGAGATTTGGCAACGAGCCACATCAGTCGGTCGGCAATTTCAGGAGCTTTCTCCACCACTTCCTGAAGCGGATAGGTGCCATTCGACATGCCCCCGTAGTGAACCTCACCGAAATGTGCGAACCCTTCCGGGACGGCCTCGGCCTCCTTCCGGATCGCCTCGTGGATCTTGCTGTAAATCCCGGGCTCGGTTACCGCGCCACCACGCACGGTCGCGATTGCTCGGTACTGACCAGGCTGAATTTTGTCGATCTCAAATGTCAGGACCATGCCGTTGTGTTCCGTAATTGAGGTTTGAGCACCGATCAGAAGCACAACCACTGGACCAAAAGCGGGCTGTGCCTGTGTCCTGACTGTTACGTGCCTACGGTTGGCCTAGTGTTTCCCATTCCATACATGACAGTCAAGCACCTGCCTTCCGAATTGCCAAGGCCAAGTGGCGAGCATGGACAGCGTTTGACTTCCAGTATGCGGCGATGGGTGCTTTGTGCTTGCGCCACGCTTCGTTTCCACGATTGCGAAAGTCCCTGCTCAATCCAAGAAGGGCCTTTTCGAGTCCAGATCGTGCCTCTGGAGACATGAGCGCGAGGGCTTGAACTTCTGGGATGAGAAGCAACGGGTTTCGCACCCCAGGCTGAGAACTTCTGGGTGTGATTGACGAGATCGTTGGCATGAGCATGGATGGTGGTCTTTCGGAAATCTTGGGTGAGGTTGTCAAAATGTTGTCTGCTGATTCAGCATTGAAATGGTGTCTGGATTTGGCGGCGCACAGTATTTGCCTGCAACCAGATCAAACGAAGTGTGAAACCCGACAGCAGATTCGAATCGAGATCCACTGCCTGCGGCGTACTCAGCAACTCGCTCTGTCGTCATCCATCGACGCTCGGTTAGCTCTGCTGCCAGCCCTGTCGTGTTCCAGCCTGCGAACAGATCGGCCACCAGTTGGCCAGGCTGTGTGAGGAACTGGATCAAGAACATAGCCAGCCGCAAAGGCATCATGGCGCCATGGGTGGGTAGGCCGGCTTCTTGGGCCACGCGACGCGCTCGAACAACCTCTTGGCTTGCGTGGCCGATCTGAAGCACATTGCGCGGGATTCGTCCCTCGGTCGGCCGTCCATAGGAGCCTGGGCGCAACTTGTAGGCTCCATCGCCGTAGTCAGCGCTACGTGATTCACCCCCTTGCGCAATCAGGCGCTTTTGTCGGTCAGAGTGGGGCTGCAGTACTCGGCGGTTGTCAGCGAAACATGCCTTTGGGTCGTTGGTGAACCACAGCACCGGTTCGTAGCCCACACAGAGTTGTTGCCGACTCTTGCTGGCCCACTGCATAGGGCCAGGTGGCTTTGAAGGGTTTTGCCAGACGATGCGATCCATGAGTGAAAGTGAGAGCCGCTCCTCCAGCGCAAGGGTGAGTTTCTCGATGTAGGTCGAGCGTGCGGGGCTACCGGTCACAAAGCAGTCGTTGCTCACGTTCAAGGCGATGGAGCCCCCAGGCAAGAGATTCTTCACAAGAGGCTCAAGTGCTGAGCAAATGAAGTCGGTGTATGACGACTCGCCGGGGCCGCCGTAGGCCCTTGCTTTTCGGAGTGGGTAGGGTGGCGAGGTCAGCACGAGGGCGATGGGTTCATCAATTCGCGGGAAAACGCTGCTGCAGCATCCCCACAATGCCAAGCCCAAGTCAGTGCTGTAGGCGACCAGATGGACGCCTGGGGCGGCATGAGTAAGCTCACTCTTTCCTGTCGCAAGACGCCACACGCCTCGTTTTCCCGGAACGCGTTCAATCAGACCAAGGCTTCGCAACGTTTGTTGGTGCCATCGCGCTTTTCGGGTCAAGAGGTTGCAGCGTTCGCGCGCTTTTCCGACCTCGCTCTTATCTCGCCATGCGGACACTCCCACGCCGACCATTTGTTCCAGTCTGGCGTAGAGATCAGAGTTTGAAATTTCTTCGCCTGGTTGGTAGGCGGCTTGCACGGACGAGGCAGTAAATGGCATGTTGGGGTGCTCCTGACGGCTGCTCAGCTCTTGCGAACCCAACCCCCATGGCGACCTACCCAGATGGTGGCGCCATCCCTTCCCAACTGTTGCGCCTCGCGCTCGCTCGTAGTAATGCTGCGCTGCAGGTGATTGTTGCGTCGTACTTCGCAGAGAAAGTCGCCTGGTTTGGATGCCGGGATTTTGTGAATGATGGTCATGATTAGCTCCGAGTGATGTTGAATGTTCGTGGCCAAGTACCGCTATCGCATTTGGCAAATTCAAGTTACACCTCAGCTCGTAGCTGTCAAGCCAGCCAACGAGTTGGCCAGCAAGTGTCAAAAACAATTGAGTGTGTCTTTCGACAATTGAGTCTGAAATTCTTCTCAGTTGAAAACAGCACTTCGAACTGGTTGGTACTGCTCGCGACATCTGTTCCAGCGAGGTCGGTTACCAGCTGAAGTGGAGTGCCTCACACTTTGCGAGCTGAACAGGGCAGAAGGCTGAAAACAATGGCCCTCGGGAAGCCGCAGGGATGGCGGTGGCTGGATGAATACACAGTATCATTCGGCCTCACTGAACCTTCCCGATGTCTACCTCCGTCGCCCCCACACCCCTGGCCGATCTGCGCCTGCCCGCCACAGAGATCCGCTGTAGCGTGCACGCAGGCTTTCCATCGCCCGCTGAGGACCATGCAGGGCGACGCATCGACGTCATCGACAAGCTGGTCACGCACCCCCAGGCAACCTTCACCATGCGCGTACGCGGCGAATCCATGCGGGAGGCAGGCATCTTCGATGGGGATGTGGTTCTGGTTGACCGCGCGGTGCGGCCGCAGCACGGCATGGTGGTCGTTGCAGTGGTTGATGGCGAGTTCACCTGCAAGCAGCTGTGGAAGCGCGGGTCCAACATCAAGCTAAAGGCGGCCAACCCCACCTTCGCAGACATCACACCCAAAGATGGCCAGACGGTCGAGGTCTGGGGCGTAGTGATAGCTGCCATCAAGCAATTCCCGATCAGGTAGACCCGCCATGGACAGGCCGACCCAGGCGCCGCTTTTTGCCCTGGGGGACGCGAACAACTACTACGTGTCCGCCGAGCGCTGCCTGCGCCCCTCGCTGAATGGACGCCCCGTCACTGTTCTCAGCAATAACGATGGCTGCTGCATAGCGCGCTCCAACGAGGCCAAAGAGTTGGGCATCAAAATGGGAGCGCCCTGGTTCGAGGTCAAGCACCTTGAAGAATCTGCGGGACTTGTGGCCCTGTCAGCCAATTTCGAGCTATACGGCGAAATCTCGGATCGCGTGATGAGCCTGGCGGCAGGGCTTGGTCACCGCCAAGAAATTTATTGCATCGACGAAAGCTTCCTCGACATGAGCGGCATTCGCGGTGACCTGCGCGCTCGGGCCTTTGCCATCCGCTCCAGGATCCTGCAGTGGGTGGGCATTCCCTGCTGTGTTGGCATAGGGCCCACTAAAACCCTGGCCAAGCTGGCCAACCACGTGGCAAAGACGGCCGAGCGCAAGCCGGGCAGCTACCCGGCTGAGCTGGCCCAGGTGTGCAACCTCGCCACGCTCACGCCGCCTGACATGGAACAGATACTTCGGGCTACCCCGGTGGGTGAGGTCTGGGGCGTGGGCCGGCGCATCAGCAAGCAGCTCATCGACCAGGGTGTGGCCACTGCGCTGGATCTCGCCCGCATGGAGCCGGCCATTGCCCGGCGCGGGTGGTCGGTGATCTTCGAGCGCACCGTCCGTGAGCTGCGTGGCGAGTCCTGCCTGGATCTGGAGGACATTCCGCCCAACAAACAGGAAATTGCGTGCACTAGGTCATTCGGGAGGCCGATTACCGAGCTTCGCGACTTGATCGAGGCCGTGAGTGATTTCTCCTGCCGTGCCGCCGAAAAGCTGCGCCGCCAGAACGGGGTCGCGGGTCAGGTGATGGTCTTCATCCGCACCAGCCCTTTTCGAAAGACACCCCAGTACAGCCGCTCCATGGTGGTGCCTCTGCGCAGCCCGACGAGCGACACGCCAGCGCTGGCCACCGCCGCAGCGCATGCACTGAGGATGATCTACCGACCCGGTTTCGTATACGCGAAGGCAGGCGTCATGCTGCTTGATCTGGCACCATCGAGCCGCGTCCAACTCGAACTCGCGTTCGACACCTCAACGGATGACGGCGGTGTACCAGCCGCCGGCGGCGCCCACCGCTTTGAACTGATGCGAGCTGTGGATGGCCTCAATGAACGGTACGGTCGCGGCACGCTCACGATTGGCGCGCGCGGCACCCAGCGATTGGCTGGAAGCGGACGGAACTGGCAGATGAAGCAGGAGCGCAGGACGCCGGCCTACACCACCAGGTGGTCGGACATGCCGGTGGTGCGAGCCTGAGCCGAGCTCACTGCGACCCAAGTCCAACAGTCTACTTGGGCTTCGAATCGGCGGCTGTTGGGGTGGTAGTTAGTACTGGGGACGCCGCGAAAGGGTCTTCATCAGCCATAACGGAGATCGACGGATGGTCTTGCAGCAGTTGTATCCAGCCGACGTCCCGCTGTAGTTCAGGACAGTCTTCTTCCCGCTGCAATGGTTCGAGTCCAATCGCGTCCATGCGGTGATGCCAAAAACCATAGTTGCGCCCAGGTTGGCCGCGATGGAACGATTCCCAGCTGAGTCCATGCACTGTCTTGCCGTATCTCTCAAACAGTGCCCTGGCCGCTCGTTGGAATGGAGAGTAGTCGGGGGTGAAGGCGGGGATTCCCAACTTTCGCTTGATGTCGCCGTCTACACGAATGAATAGGGCCGGCTCCCGATACTTGAAGCGCACGACCTTGTATGTGATTGCCAACTTAGGCGAGTAGCTGTACTCGTCCAGTGAAGATGATCGCAAGATTCGGCACTCCATGGCAGCCCCTGCGATGTTGTCGCCGGTGTACAGAATGGCGAACAAACCCTTCTCCCCTGGAGGCGGATCGAAGCGGCCCGTGCGGTGGGCTTCAGCAGGAAGCCCATATGCAGCCCCAGGGTGGCGGAACAGGCGGATGAGCGGCGCTTCGTCATGACCTCGTACCTCGATATCGATATCGGCATCGGTGAATGAAATGGTCTTCATGCGTCACGTGCTTCCGCGAGTGATCGCGCCACGTTGGTGACGAATTCGAGTCGCTCCTGATATGGCTTGGCCAAGAACTCAGCCGCTTCAATATCTTCCGGGTCAGGCAAGCCTGCGCCCGTGAGCACCTCTACGGGCGTGAAACCGCCAAGAAGTTCGTTGCGGCTGACAAAGAACTGGAAAGCCTCGGCCGCATCAACACTACTACCGGGGCCGTCGTATCCAATGGCCTTCAGGACCTGTTCCAGCGTTGCTCCTGCAATGCCTTCCCAGGCCTGGAAGATCGGGAACCCGCGACCGCGCTCCCGTCCCTCGGTGAGGATTGCGATCAGCTTTCCAGCTTGGTGGCGCTGCCGCACCGCTTCTTCACTGATGCCCAACATTTGGGCGAGTTCATTGCCTGAGACCAGCTTGCCTGGTTCGCCAACCAGTTCCCGTGTCACGGAAGTGGCCAACTGCGTGAGTGCTGATTTGGTACTCACCAATTCTTGAACTATGTCTTCAAACAGCGAGCGAAGTTGAACCGCCTCGAGCGTCGCTGTATGGCCCATCAACAAGTCGGTGGCTGCGAATGAGGAACGTGAGTTACTTGCCAAGACATCGCGGATCTTGCAGGCAAGGGAAGAGTTGCTCCAGCCGGCTTGCGCAGGCACGAAGAAGTGCATCCGGCGGCTGGCGCCAGCGGCCGAATGAGCTATCCGCACCGCTCGCACACTTTCATCGGATATGCGTTGCATCTCTTGGACGATAGTCTCCGTAGATGCAGTGGCCCATAGGGGAGTCTCTACGTCGCTGCGATGGAAAACAGGTGTCGTCATGGCAAAGCCTCCAAGGACATTAAATTATCGCACCACTTGGACTATAAGCCAAGCAAATGTGTTGCTGCTCATCTGATTCACAGCAACCTGCGAGTTCCCTCACAGATCGTCAATATCCTCGACCGTCAGACCATAGCGCGACATCAATGCGTTGATCTCCTCGATGACTTCAGCGCGCCGAGCTGCCGTTGGGTGCGGGACGGCTTGCTGGTTTTCCTGCTGAAAAAGGTCACTCAGGCCCCGCATGAGCTCTTGATACCGTTGCTCACCCAGGGATTCACCTGCACGAAATCTGCTCTGCTCGCTCTTGCGTCCGAGACGTTGATGGGGGCGCGTCATTGAATTGTTCAGGTCCAGTACAGAATGGGCGGATGTTCCACCCGCGTGTGCGTTTAGGGGCGGCGTGTGCTCTTTGATGGCATGTGGAAAACCGGTTCCCCATAACGCCCCTTCAGGTGTTCGAGGTCATCATGGGGCAGCTCGCCTCGTGAAGCACCATGTGCAGTGCCAGCGACCCACGCCTCATAGGGGGTCGGCTCTCTCCCTCTATCGGCTGCGAATGCTTTTTTTTCATGCGTGGTACTCAGGTTGGGTGATGGTCGGTGCTGTGTCTTTGCTCATGGTGGATCTTGAGGATTGAAGAAAAGCTGCCCCTATTTTGCCGACGCCGGCTCGTGCGTTCTGACGCGAAGCGGCTGCAGGACGGCCGGATCGATGTGACCGCGCAAGCCCCGAAAACTCTTCTGGTCTTTGAAACCGGCACGCCGCACCACTTCGTCGGCCGGCATGCCGGCGTTGAGCCAGTGCACCAGGCGCGAGTTGCGCAGCACTTGCGCACCGATGTGGTTGGGCATGTCCAGGTGGTGGGCTTTGAATGCTTGCCGCACGGTGGTCGACACCAGGTGGAAGATCGAGTGGTTCGTCATGGCCCGGCCCTTCTTGGACACGAAAACCACGTCCTCTTCACCCGGGCGCGAAACGGTGATGCCACGGCGGATCTCCATCCAGTGCCGCAGCGCTGCGCTGGCACGGGGCTCCAGCTGAAGCGTGCGCACCTGGGCCGTGCGTTTGCCATCGATCGACAGGCTCACCTTGCTCAGGTGGCCACCCACGTGCTGCAGGCGCAGCTGGCACAACTCGCTGGTGGTGATCGCGGCATCGAGCAGCACGCTCAGGATGGCCCGATCGCGCACGTCCATGCGCTGCATGCCGCTGGGCAGCGACTCGGCGATGGCCTGGAGCTGGATGGCGTGAAAAATCTGCCCCTCTGACTGTTCCTGCACGCTCAGGGGCTCTTCGGCGCCGGCGAAGGGGCTCTCCCGCACCAGGCCGCGGTGCAGGGCGTGCATGTACAGGATGTGGAGGAAGCGCTGGTAGCGCTGGCGGGTGATCTCGCTGATGGGGGCGCTGCGCGACTTGCGCGTCGACGCGGCCGGGGAGGGTCCCTGCTGGAGGTAGCGCTGTGCATGCTCCGAGGTGGCCAGCAACCAGTGCACTGGTTCATCGCGGCCGCCGGCGCTGGCAAGCCATCGGCACCAGGCTCGCCACATGTAGCGGTAGGGCTTCGCAGATGACGCGCTGATGGGATCACGCGCCGCGTTGGCCCGATTCACAAGCCAGTCTTCGAAGTGGTCCTCGGCGCTGTGGCCACCGTCCACCGCGCCTGCAGACAGTGCAACTGGCTCGCTCATCGAGCCGCCCTGGCCAAGCAGCCACCCACCAAAGAAGCCAGCAACAAACGCAGGGTGCAGAAATCAGGAGTCATATCCAGATGATACTAACGTCACTGCCTTTTTCAAGGGACTCCCCCTCTACGAACTAGCACCATCTTTGCGGACCCACTATGGCGACCTGAGCGGGCCACCGGCCCGGCCGCTGAGTGTGAGGTGTGATTGAGGAGAGGGGGAGGCTTATCAAGGGTGAGGCCCGGGGGTAGCGTCTCCGGCGCGAGGTGGGCCTGACGGGGCAGTGACGTTAGTATCATCTGAGTTGATTTTGTGCGCAGGTCCGTGCTCTGTGTTGGCGGTGGGGCTCCTGGCCATGCACGCAGCGAGGCAGAAAACAAGCTGCCATTTCAGATGGGCCGGCTGGATCTCTGGAGTTTGAAAATCGGGGCTCCACCGCCGGTGGCCACCCAGCCATCGCGTGGTGGCCATGGTGCGGCCGCGCCATGGGCCATCAATGGACCAAACGCCGATGACGCCCGTGCATGAACTCAGGATCAGGACCAAGAACGGAGATGCCTACTCCGTGGTGCTGATCAGCAGCAACCCTGGCTGGGTGGACTGCTCGATGTCGCGCCTGGCGGTCGGCGCCGAGAAGATGTCCAGTCCCTACACACCCTGCGCGTCCGGCCACTCAGCCCTGGTGACCTTCACCCAGACCATCCGAAAGCTCACCAGCCAGCTGCAACACGCCGATCCACCCGACGCCATCGCCGTGGTCGAGAACCTGAGCGACACAACACTGGTGCGGGCCCAGGATCAGAAGATGCTCCTGGACATGGGGGTGGTGGTGATCTTCAACGACAAGCCGATCTAGGCTTCGGGCAGATTCAACGCGCATCGCAAGCGTTCCATCACCCTCTCGGACTCTTCATGGCGCAATGCGGGACGCAGCTGCTGCCCGTCGCTAAGCTTGATGTGCTCGAACAGCGTCAAGCGTGAGTCGGGTCCACCCAGATTGTTCTGGGCGGCTCGTGCCAACAGTTCTGGCAAGTCGACCCAACCTTGGTAGACGCATTCCATGACGTTTTCAAAGTCGGCCAAGTCAACGATGAAGATGTGATGTAGTGGCATTCGCTGCCGCACTCCATCGTCTGAAGCTGAAAGCACGCGGCTTGGGAGGATTCTCTGCAGCCCAACACCGCCACCTAGCAAAAGGTCTCGGCTCACAACAACGATCAGGAAGTCGCAATCGGCATTGCCAAGCTGCTCTGCAAAAGGTGAGGCTACGCATCTTAAATCGGCACTCACGGAATAGCCCTGTTCGACCGCTTCCAAGACTCTCTTTAACCTTCGCGCTCGATGCTCCTCACTCTCTTCTAACAAGACGGCGTCAGGAAATGTGGACATCTTTGCTTCCACAAAGACATTGCACCCCCTAAATGGCACGATGACTTCAAGTGCCTTGCCTTGCTGAGCCATGTTTCCATTGAGAGCAGCCTTGTAGTCAGTCTCGACCAAAGCTTGGGAACACGCTCGGGTGGTCAGCGCAGTCACGTGTTTCTCAAACACCTTGCTGTAGGCGTCCGAATAGGCCTGAGGTTGCTCCATCATGAGCAGGTGGGGGGTGGTTTCGATGCCTCGGCTGAAAACCTTGGGGTGCCAGCAGCGAAGGATCCCTTGGTCGCTACGGTAGAGCGGAAAGCGTTGGAGATAAGGGAACTCGCGCAGCTCAGATTCCCCTACCAACTTCGAGGCGTCTGGCAAGAGCAGCGCCGATCGCAGCCCCTGAAGGTCGCGCGAGAACAACTCAAGAAATTTGGCTAGCCGCTCGCCGTAGCCCTCCTTCACCGCTGCGAGATTCCTTGGATGAATGGTTGCACCTGGTCTGGTCGTGAAGGTCAACATCACCATGGCGAGGTCGTTGAAATCATCTGGCTCGAGAGAGGTCGCCTCACGGAACATCCGTCGGCAAGGGTGATCGTGCGCGAGGCCCTGGATCAGTGCTGGCCAACGCAGGAACCCAAAATCCTGCTCTTTCTGAAAGAGCTGCTGCGCGTGGAACGCACTCCGAATCAACTGCCAGGCGTTGCGCGAGCGGTCAGAATCATCTTCTGGTGCGCGAAAGTTCCAGAGTTCTTGCAGGATGCGCCCGTGTGCCTCCCGCGAGTATGCGAGTTGCCGAGGTGCAAATGTCAAATGCACTCTTTTGTCTTGAAGAGCCCACTTCACCACCAAAAAACTAAGCCACGGCAGCCGCTCAAGCTCCTCCATTCGATCCTTGGCCGGTTCCGCAAGAAGGCTCAATACCGTCTCAACGACCGAATGAGCGCTGTACTTGCGCAACTGCGCCATGACTTTTCTGTGCAGTTCGGTGAGACCATGGCGACGCGGGGACACGCCTACCCGATTCATCAGCTGCACAACCAGAGGATCTGCGAGAACTGGGATGGAAGGGCGCAGAAGCGCCAGCCTCGGCCCAACACTGCCAGGATCTTCAGGTTCTTTCAACACGGTCTCGATTCATTGTGGTGGGTGGCCAAAACACGCATCGTTTGCTATCGAAATGGAGGAGGCGGCGTTACCGGGCTAGGCGCTTTCTTGAAGTTCGGTGTAATGCCCAGCCTGGACAAGGACTCGACAGAGTACACGCGCAGCTCGAATGAAGACCCGATCTCTATCGGTTGTGCGCTTTCAGCGGGCATGGACTGAAGTGGACTTTCTAGATGACTCGGCCGCGGGAAGGCGTTGGGGGGCGGGAGAATCGATGCATAGACCCCTTCGCCTAAACCTGCAGCCCGGTTATTGAGAGCGAACCGCGTCTTCCCCGCCATCGATTCGAAAAGTAGCACTTTCACTGATCCGTCAGGGTTGAGTTGAATTACCGCCCTTTGGTCTTTGGCCAGCTTGGGGCCCAACGACGCTGCGATGTACCGTCCTTCCTCCTCAAGCACCTGGAAGAATGGGTCTTCTGGCACTTTTTCGCGCAACCATTCCTTGAGGGGCGTTCCTGTAAAGGCACTGCTGCCAAAGGCATCCACAGCCAAGAAGTACAGGGCGCTTCCGACCCTGCAGAGTTTTGAGGAATCCGCTTGGCTCCGGCATGAATTGACCAAATCCAGCAGGAAGGTGTCATCGCAGCAGGCCCTGGTCGTCAGATTCACTGTCGCATCTGATGCGCAGGAGTAGAGGCCTTGCTTCTCTCCGGTGACTGGACAGCCTGCGTAGCAAACATCGTGTGCGTCACAGGCTTGTCTGAAGCTGATGCCAAAAGGTGAATCCGGTACCAGCCATCGACTCCACCCAGTGCCGCATCCGTTGGCCTCACAGGTCTGCTGAGCGGCTGGGGACCCAACCCACGCGGTGAAGATCGCAAGAACCAAAAGGTATCTCGTGCGCATGGCAGGGCTCCAACGCTGAGTTGAGTAATACCCTTGCGAGTTTGGCGGCGTCAGTCCCTCTCGCCAAGTCCCTGGCAAGCCTGCATCCCCAGTTTGTGCCATCCGAGCTGACGCATGTGCGCGCCAAGGGTCAGAAGATGCTCCTGGACATGGGGGTGGTGGTGATCTTCAACGAAAGCAGATCCAGCTGTCGCAAAAAATCACGCGTCTACGACCTGTTCTTTGACCAGCGCTCCATAAGGCCAAGCAGGCTGACAAATGCCACAACCTCCCCGCATATTGCGCTGAAATCCCGGAAGGTTTCGGTGCTCACGCTCATGGGCTGAGTTCTCGCCCACGCTAAAAACCGCTGTTGGTCTGATCCTCCTTCAAAAAGGAAGTCAGGACCTGGCGTCTCACCCATCGCCTCAGCAATTGCGTGGTTGACTTCCGACTTCTTGAAGTTCATCGATTCTCTCCGGGGCGTATCAGGGTTGCGGTGCGCGACAGTCTGCATCACGGCAACTCGGAAGGCGGTCACGCATCAGACGGCACTGCGACATTCTCCGCTCCTTTTAGGGTGGACTTCAGGAAGGTGCCTGCACGCCGCCGGGCCGATACGTACTCCCTTCTTTCGCGTGAAATGGCACAGGAAGAGGGGTGGTCTCCGTACTTGACCACAGGAAGTCGATCCCGTCTGGCCACGGCGTTGAGGAAATTGCGGCTCTCATCTGTGACGCTGCAGGCAATTGGAGCTGGATCATGGTTGTGTTCCTCAGAGAGGAACCTCACGTAGACGCTGTCGACCCGAGCCCATTTATCCTTCGTGACCCACATCACTTGCGCTGGTTCAAAGAGGTGAGGCCCGAAGCTCAGCTGCCGTTCTCGCGCTGAAAGCCTCAGGCGCTCGGTGAAGCGTGCACGGGGCATGGCGCCCACAATCAGTGGCTCTGCGGGAACAACGTCACAGACATCATGTGGCGAAACACGATGCATATAGCCGCCTGGAGATCGAAGCTCCAAGAGGCCGTCTCGTACACATTGAAAGAACCAGAAGGGGAGCGTCGATGGGCCGCCGGTGAACCCCGCCTCACGGATGACTGCCCGGGATGCCACCTGGACCTTCGATAGAGGTGGTATCGAGAGCAAAGAGGCGAGGTTCATTCCACACCTCGCGAACATTGCTTTGCTGCGTGTTGTCGGCTGGCCTTGCGAAGCGCCTTTGCAGCAGCTGCAGAAGTTGGTCGACCGTTGTCACGTGTTTTGTGATGGACGTCGTCCACGCTACGGGTTCGGCCAATGTTGGTTGGGGGGCTCAGGGGAGTCATGTGAAAAGGCTACCCCACTTGGCCCTCTCGTCAAGTGACACTCACCGTGCGAGCTGGCCTGAAACGGGTTGGGAAGGACACCGTAGAACCTGAGCATCGCCCGAACCGTAGGGTGCTGGCACTGGGGGCATACAAAGGGCACGCATCTCTTCGCTTCCCTGAAGAGAAACCCGGGCGAACTCACGTGCAGTCAATTGGTCCAGCTGGAATGCGTGTACATCGCAGAGTTCACTCAAGACCGCCATTTCGTGGTCTCTAGGGTTCTCGTGACACCAATTTCCATCGACCATGCACCTTTGAAAGATGGCTTCGAGAGCTTCCATCGAGTCGGCAATGGACTGGGACAGGCCAGTGACCACCCCGCTGCGCTCGATGCACCCAGCCACAGACACTGCAAGTCGAAGATCGCGCCAGGCAAGCGCAGATCGCTCCGGCACCTTCAACCCATTCACAGAGTGCTTCAGGGACTCGCCGAGTCCTTTGACAGTCGCATGTTCGACCTTGGCAACGCCAGCTGCCGCAATCTCAAACGTCTTTCCGTGGGCCTTCCAACGCGAAACAAAGGGCTTGCTGCGATTCTTTTTTGCCATCGTCAAACGTCCTTGAATTTGGGTCCTGGTCGACAGGCCATGAGGCAGATCAAGCGAAATGGGGCTGGAGTCGCTCGATGTGTGTCTGTGCCAGTCGCATCAGGTGCGGGGCTTGGTCGTCGAACTTCCTGCACGCCTCGTCTACCAGCTCGGTCTCGGACTTTTCGGACGAAGCCGCCAGAGAATCCGCCAAGCGCGCAAGCGCCTCCTGAAAGCCTTCCTCCAGAACCCTCTGAACCAGAGTCGCTGTGATTCCAGATTCCGGTAGCCGCTCAGGCACATGCTGCGCGATGAGGGCAATGCGTCCGGCCGGTGGCAGCTTGCCCATTGCACTGGTCTCGAGCTTCGAAAGGATGGACTTGCTTCGTGCCTCATGCTGGGCTCGCTCTGCGTCCTTCTGAGCCGCGGCCTTGGCCAAGCGAGCACTCAAGTCTTCAAGCACCCCCCTGCAGCGATGAAGAAGCTCGGTCTCCTGAGCGTCAAGAATTTCCAGCTTCGCAAAAGTGCGCAGGGAAGTCACCACCCGTTTGATGTTGGTACTTTGTCTGGCCTGCTCGCGGGCTGACAGTGGAGAGTTGGCAGAGGCCAGTTCTTGTGTTGATTTCATTTTTCAGTAAATGGTCAGCAAGTTTGAGCCAGTCCTGTCACGGGCGGCTTGCCGACGAAAGTCCCAAGGGGCAATGGGATGCGCATCACGCCAAAGCCCACGCCCTGCTGCCCTTGCTTCGAGTTCGGCCTGAGCATAGGCGCTACGGTTGACTGGCGTCTGATCGCGTTGGTACTGCTTGTAGTGCCATGCCATACCGGCCTGCACCATCCCAAGGTTCACATCGCGGCCGCCAATCAGCACGATACCCAAGATTCGCCCGTATCTGTCCTGGTCGTGGTACTCGATCACAACGTCTTTTCCGTGCACCAGGTCACTCAGTGCGCGCCTCGAAACGTTGCCGAATGCCTGCCGCTTCTCTGGGGCGTCGATGCCCTGCAGGCGAATCCGATGTTGGGTGCGGCTCCTGTCGAGCACTGTGATCGTGTCACCATCCGCGACACCCACAACCCGACCCGCCAATGTGTCTGCAAGCAGCTGCGTGCTGGAGACGATGAGCAAAGCCAAGAAGACCAAACGTGCCATCCAGCGTGGCAGCCCCAGCATGGCAAGGGCTTGGAGAATCAAAAATCGTTTCATGTCATCAGGTTCAATGGAGTTGATCGGCAAGAACATGCTTGCACGCAACTCCGTGGCGTCAAGACCGCCAGATCAGCACAGAACCCAAGATGATCGCCCACTTTGATCCGAAACCTTCAAACCAAAATCAGTGCTCGCCAAACCTCCTGTGACTGCCAAGCAAGGTTCAGGAAGCCTGGTCACTGTTGATCCGCACCAGTAGGACTGCACGACCATTGCAACGTCAGAAGATTCACAGAGAAAGGTCAGGACCAGCACGTGGTCAAAGTACGCAGATGCTGCCGATCTGAGCACCAGCGGGCACCGCCCAAACCGATGACCGACATAGTGCAAGCGTGACGCGGTACGGCCTGGAAGCCCGATCGAAGGTGCGTAGTGCAAGGGTGACTGCCCTCGTAGCTCAAGGGTGACAGCATCTGTAGCGCTACTAGCTCAAGGAAGTCAGGTCCCGTAGCTCAACAGTGACAACAGCACGTTTCAACGGGGACACCGTCACCCTTAAACTTCAATTAATTCAACAGCTTACAGTACATATCCACACCTGCTAATCTTCTCCTAATGCATTCTTTTAATCAGGCGGTATCCGTCACCATTGAACTAGCGTCTGTGGAAAACCTAGGTCAAGAACGGCCGTTGATCAGAAGAAGGCATGGCCGGCGAGCTCTGCAGTAGCTTCGAACACTGTCACCGTTGAACTACCAACCACCAAACCTCTGAAGCCCTGACCTCCTGCATCGTGTTTTAAGGGGCATTTACGGCCAAAAACCTTCGAAAGGGCCTGGTCCGAACACCTGGCGTCACCCTTGGACTAAATCTGGTGGCAAAAATGGTCCTTCAGGCACGGTTCGGTCACCATTGGACTATGCAACGTCACTCTTGAACTAAAGAGTGTCACCCTTGAACTATGGACAGACACGCCAAGCCCCACGAAACTGCCGCAAGTCGACCTTTTTGATGGACCACATGGCCACTCAACATAGTTCAAACGTGACGCAGGTCCCCCAGCAGCTCCCTATCTGGCCGGAGCAGACGCGAGGTTTCCCGAACAGCCTCGCTCGAAGTAGCCTCTTCACGGTCGCCAACTTCCGCAAGGGAGCACGTGCCCATTTCAAACGGGCCACCATCGCAACACTCAAGGGCATCACGATCACCTACTCAGGTGAGGAACTTCGTCAGGACGATGAAGACGCATACCTTCAGATCCTGCACTGCTCTCGAATGCAGGATCTCGGGACGGAGGTCAGGTTCACTGCCCACTCCATGTTGACTGAGCTTGGCTGGACCAAGAACAGCGCCAGCTACAAGCGCCTGGTGGATTGCCTCGACCGCCTCAAAGCCACTTCCATCGCCGTCACTGTTGAGTTGCCATCAGGTAGAGAGAACTACACGGGCTCGCTCATTCGGTCGTTCCGCTGGCGCGAAGAGCACGGAAACACGCCGATGCGCGAATGGAAGATCCTGCTGGAGCCTGAGATCGTTGCTCTGTTTCAACCCAGCGGCTACTCGCGGGTTGATTGGAAGCTTCGATTGACGCTTCCTCCCTTGGCAAAATGGCTTCACAGCTTCTATCACACCCACAAGAACTGCTATCCAATCAAGGTGGAAACGCTCCATCGACTGACAGGCTCGGATGTCAAAGAGTTGCGCAAGTTTCGGTACAAGCTCAAATTGGCTCTGCAGCTCCTCGTCGACAAGGGATTCTTTCGCGCCGCGCAGATCGATGCAAGAAGCGACCTGGTTGTTGTTGAGCGCAACCTTGCCCTAGCTCAAGAGTGACAGGGTCACGCGCGAAGACCTCGCGCCCCCGCATCAAGCCCACATAGTTCAACGGTGACAGCACGGCAGGCTACAGTCGCCTGCCCGCATCCAAATCTACAACCTCATCATGTCCATCAGCAACAAGACCCTTGCGAGTGTGCAACGCGCCGGCCAAAGCGTAAACCTCGCGGTCACCGCTCTCGAGGAGGCCGCCCGAACTGCGAATCGTGAACTGGTGTCTGCGATGGCTTCACAGCCGTACAGCCCGCAGACGGACAGGATTTTTGCGGACTGGAAAACAGTGGCGCGGATCTCGAAGGACGTGGAGGCCATGGAGCAATCGCTGCGGGACATCTACGCGCAGATCTCCAGCATGGTTCGCGTCGAAACCGAAGTGTTGCAGGCGTTGCCGTCGTACTCTCAAGCGGCGCCAAGTGCATCTACCTCCCCCGACATCCAGGATGCAGTTGTGAAGTCACCCGGCCGCAGTACAAAAAAATCTGCGAAGCCAAAAACTGTTCGCAGGCCGCGCACACCAGGTTCCACCAACGAAGACAAGCTACGGGCCTACCTGACCACAGCACTCTCCCGCCGCAAGGGAAAGGAAGTCACGCAGAGTCAGATGAGCGAAGCCACCGGCGTTCCACCAGGCTCTATGACCGCGACGCTAAAAAAGTTGGCTGATAAACAGGTAATCGTTGAAGGCCCACGCGGTGTGTACAAGCTAGGTTGACCCAAACATCTGGTTCGGCACAGAAACCATTTCTGCGTTGGAAGGGGAGGGGTAGGAGTCACCCCACCTCGTATTGGCACTTAGTCGAGGCCGATCTTTGCAATAGAAATGAGGTTGAAGAAATCGGATTTGGCGTCTAGCATGCGCGCGGAGGAGGTGCCGATCATGACGACCTATTTCGTAGCTTTCTGGAACCTGGAGAACCTATTCGCACCTGAAGACTTCCTCGAGCGCGTACCCTGGCTGGCGGAGAAGGTGGCCAACGACCTGAATGGATGGACCCCTGAGTTGTTTGAACGCAAGATCGAGCAGTTGGTCCGCATCATCCAGCAAATGAACGCAGGTACCGGTCCCGACTTGCTTGGGGTGTGCGAGGTGGAGAACCAATATGTTCTACAGACACTCGCAGAACGCCTGAACACACAACTCCCTGGCCGACACTACGAAGTCGTGCATGCGGATGCAGAGCGTGATCAGCGCGGCATCGATACAGCCTTCTTACATGACATCCACTCGTTCACAGCGAATTTGGATGAGTTCTTCTCCCACTGGGTTATGCGCCGCACTGGAACGCGTGACATCTCGCAATGCACTTTCGTCACCGCCGCTGGCAACGACTTGGTGGTACAGGCCAACCATTGGCCATCTCGCTCGGCGCCAACGGGTGCCGGCTCCCAGTACTCGGCGGGGTTCAGGGCCACAGCGGGTGAGACCTTGAGCTACTGGCACGAACGCATCCGAGAGGAAAAAGGCGCAGAGGTGGCACTCCTATCCATGGGCGACTTCAATGACGATCCTTTCGACTTGTCACTCATGGTGCACGCAGTTGCACTGCGCGAGCTCGGTGACGTAGAACGTGCCCAGAGCGCCAAACTGTTCAACCTGTCTTGGTCCTACTTGAGTCAGCCTGCTGTCGATCACCAGGGAAACCCGCGCAACATAGATGGCACGCTGTACTTCTCCGGCGACGGCAACGTGTTTGACCAGATCCTGGTCTCACGTGGTTTGCTGACCGGCCCCAATCCGCTCAAGGTGCGCCCGGGAAGCGCCAGGATTGAAGCCATAGCCGACATGGTGGACCACCGTGTATCGTTGGGACCGATTCGCTTTGGTTTGCCAAAAGGGAAGGCTGCAGAGAACGTCAATCCAGACGGATTCAGCGATCACTTCCCAGTGTCAGTGTTGCTTGACGAGGCATGACCATCCCCAGATCTCGCAAAACATTAGCGCTACAGATTTGGGGACCACTTGCCAGCCGCCTGGGGCGAAAGCCGACTCGATTCATTCCGTACATTGACGTTAGAATTCGGCATCGTCCAAAGCGATAGCGAGCTGCCGCTTATGCAGCCTCTACTCTTCAACCCACCGGGGCAACGCTTGCCCTGCAGGGTTCGTTGGCCCAGGTACAACTGGATTCAACGATGCAACTCCATTTGACTGTCCCCTTGTGCGTCCGCACGATTTCTGGACATACCCTCGAACTCTTGCCCGTGGTCATGGCCGCATGCCCGAGTGCTGAGCGTGAAACCAATCCGTAAGCGGCCGGCGATCCCATCTTGACGGGCGGCAGCTCGCAGCCGCAAAGGGGTTGAGCTAGGGGATGGCCCTGCTACCCGGATGCGAGAAGTCCTCCAGCTCTCTCTTCGAGTGTTGGCTCTCCTCGCAGATTTCTAGGGCTGCTGTAGTTGAAACGCGGGTGTGAAGTTGAGACTTCATGTAGGCAAGAAGATCTTGCATGTACCCCAGGAGCTCGCTTCGCAGTATCTTGCCGTCAGCCAAGTTTGCGTAGAGCACGATTCCTGCGAGTGTGTAGGTCCATGTTTCGTTGGACCTCTTCGTAGTCCATTTCTTCTCCAGCAGAAACATACGGTTGGCGACAATTAAGACCTCGGTCAGGAAGCTCTCGTGAAGATGCTGATAGCTGCGGGAAATCAGCATGCTTTCGTCGCCTGTGTATTGGAGAACGCGGTAGTGGTACGTGTGTTTGTCGTCCAGCTTGCCCGGCAATCCAAGCTTTGCCAGCAAGTCGGAGCTGAGTTCTATCTCTCTGAATGACACAAGCAACCTCACATGATGTGAACTGGAGGTCGGGCATGGACATGCTCCACCTTTGAACGATAGTGAGCATGGTAGCCAGAGTTCGGCTTGATCTTTAGGGCGTCATCGACTTGCTCTTCCATTGGTGCGGGAACAGCTCAGCGATGCGGCTGTTTGGCTGAGTTGGCAGGCGCCTGAGCACGTCATTGATGTATGCCCACGGATCCAGTCCGTTCATGCGTGCTGACTGGATCAGGCTCATGACGGCTGCTGCCCGCTGGCCCGCGCGCAGACTGCCTGCGAAGAGCCAGTTGTTGCGGCCAATGGCAATCGGCCGGATCTGGTTCTCGATCCAGTTGTTGTCCACGGGCAGTTGCCCGTCATCTGCGAACCGGGTCAGCGCCTCCCAGCGCCGCAGGCTGTAGTCCAATGCCTTGGCGCTTGCTGAACCCTCGGGCACCTTCTGGCGTTGCAGCACCATCCATTGGTGCAAAGCGTCAAGCAGCGGCTTGGTCTGTTGTTGCCGGATGGCTTGGCGCTGATCGGTCTGAAGCTCCTTGACCTCGCGCTCGATCTCATAGACCCGCGCGAATTGCTGCAGCGCGAATTCCGCGATCTGGCTCTGGTTCGCTGCATGCAGGTCAAAGAACTTGCGCCGCGCGTGTGCCAGGCAGCCGACCTCGGTCACGCCACTGGCGATCAAGGCCTTGTATCCGCTGAAGTCGTCACAAGTCAGGCTGCCTCTCCAGTCGCCCAGGAAGCGCCGCGCGTGTTCACCCGAGCGTGATTCGCAGAAGTCGTAGACGACTGCCCGGGTAGCCTCGAAGGCGCCCGTGGCGTAAGCCCAGAGGTAGGCCCGGTGCGTCTTGCCGTTGCCCGGCTTGAGCATGGCCACCGGCGTCTCGTCGGCATGAAGCACGCGGTGCTGCAGCAACTCGGCCTTCATCGCATCCACCAGTGGCTGCAATTGCACGCCACACGAGCCCACCCATTGCGCGAGTGTGGAGCGCGGGATGGCGAGACCTGCGCGACCAAAGATTGCTTCCTGGCGATACAGCGGCAGGTGGTCTGCGTACTTGGCCACGAGCACCTGCGCCAGCAGCCCGGTGGCGGGGATGCCCTTGTCGATGACGTGAGGATCGACAGGGACCTGATGAATGGTCTCGCACTTCGCGCAGGCCCACTTGCCCCTGATGTGACGCTCCACCGTGAACACGCCGGGCACATAGTCCAGCTTCTCGGCCACGTCCTCGCCGACACGCTTCATCTGGCACCCGCACTGGCATGTCGTGGAGTCGGGCTCGTGGCGGATCTCGCGCCGCGGCAAGTTTGCTGGCAGCGGCGCGCGTTTGGGCACCTTCTTCTCTTCAGCCTTGGCTGGCGCCTGCGCTTCCTGCAGCGCATCGATCTCCGTGGCCACGGCGGCTAGGTCGGCCTCGATCTCGTCTTCGAGCAGGCTCTTCTGCTCAGGGTTGAAGCGTTCGGACTGAGCGGCGAACTTCATGCGCTTCAGAAGCGCGTTCTCGTGCGTGAGTTTGTCCAGCAGCGCACTCTGGTGGCGCAGCTGCGTCATGAGGTGCGTGGTCAGCTCACGCAGCTCTTCTGCGCTCAGGTTTTGCAGGGATTGCGGCTCGACCACCATGGGCATTCACTGTGCCAGCACTGGCACGTTCGCACCATTGGCGCATGCCCCAATTGGCAAGCACCGGCCTGCGCTCCAGAGTCAGACCACGGTGATGACACCGCCGTTTCCCAGGCGCTGCCAGGGCAGGCCCAACACCAGCGCATCGAACTGTGCGCGACTGAGCGAGGCGGTGCTTGCCGCATCACGCGGCCAGACGAACTTACCGCTGTTCAGGCGCCGGGCCGCCAGCCACACACCGATGCCATCGTGCACCAGCACCTTCATACGGTTGGCGCGTCGATTGGCGAACAGGTAGGCGTGGTGCGGGCGCGCTGCGCCGAAGACCGACACCACACGGGCCAGCGCCGTCTCGGTGCCTGCTCGCATGTCCAGCGGTTCGGTGGCCAGCCACAACGCATCCACCCGGATCACTTGAGCAACTCTCGCATCCACACGGCGCACTGATCGGCCGCCTCCAATGGCCAGGTCGCCGAGACGCTGGTGGCGCCACGGCGCAGCTCGATGCGGATCTCCGGTGCAGGTGCACACGCCGCTGGTGGTAGCGGCACTGGAACGAACGCGGGAGTTTGGAGCGCAGGCAGCGCCCGACATCCCTCTCGGCGCCACTTGTGCACGACATTGGCGTTGATGCCGTGGGACAAGGCAATGCTGGCCACCGACGCACCCGGCTCGGCGCACTGAGCGAGGATCTGCTGCTTAAGCTCGGCGTCGTACCGCCGGCGGGTCTTCTTCTTGGCTTCATTCATGGTGTCCACCTAACTTGTTTGGTGGACACCATCGTTGCCGCTTAGACCAATCCCTTCAAGGGTGGGATGGCCGCGCGCTTACACCAATCCGGCTATGTGGACACAGTTTCTCGACGCCGAGGGCGAGAGCTATCCGCTGGTAGAGGGTGAAGCCGGCAAGGTGGCGAACTACATGCGCAGTGGCGGCACCGACGCGATCAGCGAAGACGGCATCACCGCCTTCACTCTTGTTGGCGGGCATCTGGTGCCGTGCAACTGCGAGCTTGAGGGATCTGCCCTCAGCCCATCCGGCCTGTACTGAACAGCGTCTTCGCGCCAGCGCCCGGACAGCCACCTGCATTCGCCAGGAGGCCGTTCACTCAGCCCCAGAGGTACCCAAAACAGGGACTCTTTCCGGGCTGTTCTACCTTCAATCCTCGATCCCCAGTTCTCACTGGGGTTCCCAAAACGCTTCCAGGCCGAAGCTTTTTGGGAACCTGCGTTCGCTGCGTTCAATTTCCCACCACTGGAGAGTCCCCATGTTCAAACAGATCACGTTTTACGCCATCCATAATCCTGGTTCACTGGACCTTGCTGCCATCGAACTGGCGATGAAGTCTGCACAGTTTGCTGGGATCGGTTCAATGCAGGAGCAAGCCCTTGGCTGGGTTCCTCCTCGTGGCGAGGAGGGAGGCCCGCTTGTGGAATCCATCTCTGGGCACTGGCTCGCCCAGCTGCGAATCGACACACGCACAGTGCCAGCACAAGCCAAAAAGGAGCAGCTGACCCTGCTGGTTGAGGCCTTCGAGAAGGAAACCGGGCGCAAGCCGAACCGCAAGAAGCTGCAGGAACTCAAGGAGCAAGCCTTGGACACACTCCTGCCCAAAGTGCTTCCAAAGACCAGTTTGATCTGGGTGTGGATCGATCCCGCAGCCCAAACTGTGGGCATCAGCACGGCCACTCAGGGGAAGGTCGACACCACGGTCACGGCGCTGATTCGATCAATAGAAGGCTTGGAGTTGAAGGCATCCGAAGACATGGCCCGTCTGAGCACGGCCATGGGCCTCTGGCTTGGCCAGGAGGACGGCGGTCAACTCCCCGGTGATCTGCAGCTGGGAAACGCTTGCCTTCTGCAAGCCGAGGATGAATCGAAGGCCACTGCGCGCTTTACCAACCAGCACCTCGACTGCGACGAAGTCAGGCAGAACCTCCTCGCCGGCAAGGTCCCCAGGAGCATCGAACTCGTGGTCCCGGACCGATTGACGTTTACGCTGTGTGATGACGGCAAGTTCAAGCAGATCACGTTCGACGGCGGTCTCCTTGCAGGAGCGAACCATGAAAGAGGTCAAGAGCTGGATGGCACGTTCACATTGATGGCGGGTGAACTGGCCCAGCTTCATCGGCTGATTTCGGAACATGCAAAGGAAACCGTGGAGCGTGCAGATCGCCACATGGAAGCGTCCAATCAGGCGATCAAGGGCGTTGCCCACATGTGGGGTGCCTCTGGCCTGAGTTTGGACCTTGCTGCGGCCTGACCAGAATTCAGATATGCGCGGTCCATCCATACCGGGCTAGAATTCCTTCATCGATCGCAGCAATGCGATGGTGCCAGCTGGGGTTCTACCAGCCTTTCAATCCTTCCCTACCGGGGCATTCCCCGGTCAGGGGAGTGTCTCGGCCAAATCACCGAGACCATGAACACTCAAACACTGCAACCTCCGCACGCGCGCTGCTCGGTCAGTCGCGCCATTCCCGCGCAACGGGAATCCAACCCGATCCTCAATGCTGCCGTTCGATGCGGAGCAGTGGCGACCATCTTCCCAACTCAACTGTCCAAATCCGAGGCGGAGCAGAGTGGCCTGTATCCAGGCTACTACCTCCGCGCCGGCGATGGGATGAACTACTGGATTGGTTCGAAGCAGGATGAAGCGAGGGGAAACCTTGCTTTTGCAACGAACTGGTTCTTGAAGGAATCGTTCCAGTTCGACTTCGACCTGGAATACAGCTTCGGCCACGTCGTCGGCGGTGGAACGCCCTGGGCGAACCTGTCCCTCATGGATGAGTTCATCTGAACGAGGTACAAAGAATGGGAAGAACGCCCTTCATGTACCTGCCGCTGGCCGCCAGGGTCTCCATTGAGTACCTTGACTGCCAGAGCGAACGCTCCATTGCGAAGCTCGATGCGTATCTGGAACACTATTTCACTGTCTACGGGCAGGCATGTGATCAAGAAACGAGAGAGTCGTGTCACTACATCGCCATGCGACGGTTTCGCCTCTCTGGTGAAGCCGCCAACGGAGCGTTGGTGTCCATCCAGGAGACTGGCATTCCAAGCGATGGCGATCGAGTCGTTCTCGCAAGGGTCACGGCCCGGCCGCGGCACCGCCTCGATCCGGACGCACAGGTGTGGATCTGCACGGATCAGGGCACCAACCACCTTCTGTTCTCCTTCTGTCCCAGCGAAGGCGATTTCCAGGAGTCGGATTTCGTGGGCTTGACCGTAGGCCAGGCACGCGCACTGAAGGCCAGGACCACAGGACAAGACACGCCAGCGACCCCGGTCGCTGTGCCATAGAGGTCATCGGGCCGGTACCGAACGAGTTCGCGCCAACTTTCATTCACCCTTCCGGGCACGCCTGGACGGGCCCGGACTTCATTTGGAGGTCCTTGAATGGACAAGTCACCATTGAAACAACCTGCAGTGCTCATCCGGGCGTTCGGGCACTTGCTCGTACACCCGCTGAAGCCTGGGGAGAATCCTCAGGCATACATCGACAACATGATGGCCATGCCCCATGTGGACCGCATTGAGATGTGCCACACCTTGCCTACGCGCTGGCGCACTTCAAACTCCATGGACATTGCAAGTGGCAACACCGCCTTTGACAGAAAGCGCGTGGTGGCCATGACTGGAAACATCATCTCCGACACGATGTACGGCACGTTCATCCGGCCGCGCCAAGAGGTCGAGTGCAACGGCTTTGTTTCCGCACCAGGTCATCTGCAAGCGTTCGACCTCAAAGGCTTCTCAGCGCTTCGGCCTGTTCGGGACTTTGTTGAACGCGATGTCCGTTTCGAGACGACAACCTGCATCGGCTATGCCATCTTTCACTGGGATGGCGTGCATCGGATCTACCACGGCGCATTGGTGACGGACAAGGAGCACCAGTTGCTTCGGCAATTCGACAGGCGCGATCTCGGTCTTCCCTACCGTCGCACTTCCGACGCGGTGATGAGCGCGATGCGCTTTCGGCTGACAGACGAATGCCTCATGGATCGCACGCCCGTCTGGCAAAGGCACTGAGCACTGAGGGGGGCGAGGGCAGAGGATTCCCTCCTCCTGTCAGTCGGCTTTCTCTCGCAGCTCGCAGGGCTGCGCGGAATTTCACACGCCCACCTCACCGGTGGGCAACCTTTTTTAACTCACCTGACCACCAGACTTTTGGGGGGTCATTCTTTTTTTGGAGAACTCACATGGCACACATCGCAACAATCCGAGTACTCGTCCGTGATGAGGACGAGGCCCGCGTCAGGGCAGGACTGCTGGACATGATGCGTATCGCACAAGAACCGGTGGATCGCTTTGCGACGGGTCCGCAGGATCCTTTGTGGTTGGCCGATTTTCAAGTGGCGACCGTTGACAAGGCCAACCCCCTCCTGACTGTCGCTTTGGCGTCCAACAACTACAACGAGCGACTGCTCGATGGGGAGTTGATCATCTTCTCGGCGTCAGAGGCAATGCAGTCTGAGGAACGAGCGGGTTTCTGGTCTCACACTTTCGGATGGACTACGCTTGAAACTGCAACCAGATTTGGGCCGGACTCGGGCGCAGTGAAACTGCCGGCGAGCATTGGCATGGACGCTGCGTGGATGCTTGCCCCGCACGGCAAACACTTCTTCATCGTGGAATTGGAACTTGACGGCGTTCTCAAGCGCTGTGAGCCTTTCTGGAGCGGAACGTTGGACGAGGCGCGAGCGGAGGCGGTTGCACAGTACGCTGGTTGGCGTGTACTGTCGGTGCAACAAATTGCCAGGAGGGTTTGATGCAGATCGCTTCCATGCAGACTGAGGCGTTCAAGGCCGCGAGAATCTCTACCGCTACTATTGTCAACGCGGCAGGAGGCTGGTGCCCACGCATCAAAAATGAAGAGTTGATGGTGCCAAACAGCATCTTCATCTACGTTTTTGATCAGCTGACTACCTGGTGCTGGATGTGCTCAATTCCTAAGAGCTCATTCCTCGAAGCCGCACGCCTTCTGGCGCCTTGTGATCCAGCACATGCTGCAGGAGGTGTTTCGGCGTTTGTTGAGAGGGCGGCCAAAGGCATTGAGGTGGCCAACTGGGAAGAGCATCTCGCGCAGCTGCTGGTTGCCTACCTGCAAGGGACGGACACCTATTCCGCTGCGATGCAAGGTTCCGGAGCACCGCACTTCGTGGTGATTCGGTACGGTGCAGCATCCATGGTGCGGCCGTTTGCTGTGAATGGTAGTGATCGATTCCCCTTGTCTGTGGACAAGGTGCTTGGAGCAGTCGAGTCCGTAATGAAGCTCGACCGGGCCAAGCATCCTGATTGGCTCACCGGCAAACGCTGATCACCATTGAAATTTCGGCCCTTCGGGGCCGTTTTTTTTTGCCTGGCCAAAGACGGAGAATGCAGCTATGAAGACGCCAAAACGCCAGCCAGACCCGTTGCTTCACCATGGCACCTTGCCGCAGGAGGTCACGCCAGCGCGTCCACCTCGAAAACGCATGGTGGTCAAAGGCGAACTTCTCGGGCGAACGCCAGCTCCCCCGAAAAGGAGCCCAAAACGAGACGATCCCAACGTTGCGACCGTTGACCCCGGCATGGTCGTGGTGTTGGCCAACTGTGGCCGTTGGAGCAAACCGCACAACAAAATCCGATTTGCCATCTGGCACTGTCTGCGAGCTACCCCTGAGCTAAACGGCCTTGATGATGCTCGACTGTGGGATGTCCTAGGGCGATGGGGTTCGGAGACGCGTGCGATCAAGGAGTCACCCGACATCAACGACAGGCATATGGCTCTTGGCCACCTCCAGCGCCTGCTGCTTGGTTTGCGTTCAGCGGAATCAGATCCGCAGCGGGCCGGAATGGTGACCGGCGAGGTAGCCAGGTTGTTCAGGGTCGCAGTTCAGGCGTGGGAGAAAGCACTTTCAGGGCATTTGAGAGACCATCCCGACTGCTTGCTCTCCCACGATGAGTTCGCGGGCTTCGTGGCCCTTCAGAACGCGTCTGAGGAGCTGCACCAGGGGATGCTCAATACCCCTCCACCGGTGAGGGTGCGGCGAACAGAGAAGCGGGACCGAGCGACTGAGTAGCGTCTTCTCCTGCCGCCAGGGCGTCAGGTTCCAAAAAATGTCGCCTGGATGCACCACGGCAAACAGTAAAATGCCATCAACGCTCCAGAGTCATCTGGAAGTTTGAGCTGACACTTCAGCCTTTGTTTACCCACCGGGAATCCCTTCCCGGTTGGGTCGGCGATTCCCGGTTTTCTTTTTGGAGAACCGCAAAATGGATAGCCACATCGAATGCCGCAAGCCGGTGTTCTTCATTCCCGGACCCAGCCGACAAAACGGCCTTCCAGAAATCATTGACGTGGCGGTGCGCGACAAGGACGGAGTCCTTCGCTCAAACACCACCCACAGCACCCTTGAGCAGATGCGCGAGCGTTACCCTGACGCTGTCGTAGGCGAGCTGGATGTCGTCACGAAAGAACGGCGGGAGCTGTACTGCCGCGAATTTGTCGAAGTGGATGAAGACCAGTTCGCCGAACAACTGGACATGCTCCCACCACAGGACTGGAGAACCGTGGATGGCGTCGAGTCGTTCAAGTGCCTGGAGCCCCTGGCCGATGGCATCACAACCATCCACTGCCGATATGGATCTCGCTTCTACCGATTCAACGGCCCAATCAACATGACTGGAACGGAAATCGCAGCGCATGTGAAGCGTCGCACTGCAGAGTCAAGCGCAAGCACGCAACCCGACCAGCACTCACTTGTCCGGGATGGAGTTTGAAATGACCGATGAGCAAAAGAAGGAGTTCAAACCCACCGCGTCAATGATCTCAGCTGCTACCGCTGTTTTCACAGCGATGGCGATGATCAGGTTGGTTCGCCCAATCGTTTTGACCTACCAGCGCAAAGTGCTGCTCGAAGGGCAGTGGCATCCTGCCGATGAATACGGGGAGGAGGGCTCCTCACCCTCGACCATCACTGAACCGGAGGAGGCTTTCCTCATGGGGGAAGCTGACTTTCTGAAGTATGTGCAGCGTTGCAACGAAGAGAGTCACAAAGTGGGTCTCAGGGCGTCGTCACCAGAGCGATGCCCACTGCTTGAGTGCGAGGGGGCGCTGCGAGAAGCTGAACAGCTGCTCGTGCATGAGATGCAGCACATCACTGGGATCAAACCAGATGACGTTCTGCAAGCCGCCATGAGCCTACGGAAAGAGTACGTCGATCTGACGTTGCGTCTTTTGGCGCCATTCGTCCAGTCCCCACTGAGCGATTCGAGCCCTGACCGCCTGCGGGGATAGCTCCGCTACAAGGACGAGCACGCCGGCCACCTTTGCGTGGCTGGCTGTTCACCTATCTCAACCCGAGCGGGTTTTCCCCGCCGGGGAGAAGCCGCTTTCAAAAAGGTGAAAGCGATGCAAACATCGTTCAATCAGCTGGACACCCAGCAATCAGCACCAGGTGATCATCATGTCCCCTGAAGCTGATCTCTTCTCATGCACAGAAGCGAGCTCCCCTTCGACCATCGAGCAGACTCATCTGAGCTTGCCTCCCCATCAACGCGCTGGGGAAGCCTTGGCGAGGGTCCTTCGTGCTTCACATCCCGTCCAGTTGCAGTTCAGCTCAGGAAAGGACAGCAGTGCCTGTGCAAATCTGCTGCTCAATGCAGCCATCCTCGTACAGAGCGAGGGGCTGAAGTGCCCACCCATCCATGTCGTGAACGTAGACACTGGGGTGGAGTCCCCCGTTGTGCGCGGGCTGGCAGATATGGAGCTGGCGAAAATGCGGCGTTTCGCGTTCGCGCATCGTCTGCCGGTATCGGTGCATGTCGTCAGACCGTCTCTGAGTTCGAGCTACGCCACGCGCGTTCTGGGGGGCCGAACGCTCCCTCCTTTTCCGACAGGAAAGCGTGAGTGCACAGTGGACTTCAAAGTTCGACCATCGGAGAAGATCGGTCGATCAATCCGTATGCAAACCGACCTCGGTGGGCAACCACTGGTGACAGTGATTGGCACACGTTCGTCCGAGTCGAAAGTGCGTGAGATCAGCACAGGAAGACGCGGCGAATCAGCCCACCAGATCTGGTACGGAATCTCCGGCGAGGCCTTTTTGAGCCCGGTCTTGGACTGGGACACCAGTGACGTCTGGATGTACTTGGGGGAATGCGCCGCCGGCGAACACCTGGCATACAGCGATTTCGCCGCACTCATGGAGTTTTACGCAGACGCTGGCGCGAGTTCATGCGTGGTCGTTGCAGACTTGAAAGCAGGGTCCAACGCCGGCGCTTGCGGAGCTCGTTCTGGGTGCTGGGTATGTGGAGCGGTGAAGGACGATCACAGCGTACAGAACATGATCGCAACGAATCCCGAGCGCTACCCCTACCTGGTGCCACTCATGGAGTTTCGCGACTACCTTGTGAACACCCAGTGGGACTGGTCGCTGCGCAACTTCATTGGACGCACCATCAACAAAGAGGGCAGCATCGCGGTCAAGGCCGATCAGTACAGTCCGAAAATGTGCGAGAACCTGTTGCGCTACCTTCTGGCTGCGCAAGATAAGGCCAACTCACTGAACCCGCCATCACGAGTAAACGCTTTGGGAATTAGGGAGCTGATCGCGATCGACTTTTATTGGTCGCTTCGGGCTTGGCACCCACCATTCCATGCACTGTGGGTTTACCTTGACCACTGCGCCGGAAACGTGGTGCACGCGCCAAAGGTCGATTCTCCCCTGAGGCCATCTGAGGTGCCGAACCTCGGTTCGATCCTTGTCGGCACGGATTGGGACGACAACCAGAGTCCCTTGATGCCCTCAGGACTGCGCCACCCTCTATGGGAGATGCACTCTGAGAGCTGTGGACCCAGCCTTCGGGTGGGAGCCAATGGGAAGACCTTTCTCTCTTTGGCGGAGTCACCGGAGTTCGATGTGGACGAAGAAGGGGCCTACCTCTTCTTTGAGTTCGAGGCCCAACGGATGATCGATTTACACCATCATGCGACTGCGGACTGGACCTCAGCGGCAAGCATCTACCTGCAGTACGGGACGGTGTCCCTGGCGAAGGGGCAGAGCAGTGCTGTTGACGACATGATGCGGCGATCTCAATGGTTGCAGCGTCATGATCTTCATGGGCATCGATCAGCAGATGAAATGTTGAGACGCTGCAGTGTGTTGAGCGCGTCACAGTCGGACCTGTTTGCGTAGGTCCTTCAAGGTGGGAAACGACCCACCTACTGAGTCACCCGAACGAGAAGTTCGGGTGATTCCCAAATGTCACTGTTGTAGTGGCATTTGGGAATCAAATGACTGCTCTCCCATGCGCGCTATAGTGCGCCGACTCCGCTGCGTGTTTGCAATAGCGCTCTGCGCGGCGTTTCCACTCCAGTCGAAGGCCCAGAGCTCGGGCGGCACGGCTACACCTTCTGGGAGCGAAAGATGAGCGAAGAGGCAAAGGCTGTTCAAGAGGTGGCCAAGACCGCTGGGAAAGCGATCGATGCAACGGCTGGTTCAGCTAGGTTTCTGGCCAAATTTGTGTCCGCCCCATTGGAACAGGCCGTAGGGATACTGGTAGACCATCTCAAATACATTCGATTCGAACGTGGTGTCCGCTTACAACAGCGAGCGGAAGCGCTGATGAAAGAAGCTGGGCTGGATGCTCCTACTCGAGAGATCCCAATTGCTCTTGCTCTACCCATCATGCAGCATGCCACTCTCGAAGAGGACGACTCCCTTCAAGATCGTTGGGCAGCTCTTTTGGTAAACGCAGCCAATGCGTCTTTTGAGGGAGAAGTTCTGCGTTCCTACCCGTCCATGCTTTCTCAGTTGTCCCCCTTTGATGCGCTCGTACTGGATGTCATCTATGCCCAACCCTACGAGCTCGCACATCACATGGGAATCGCCACCGTGGACTTGCCTAACAGCGCCCGAGTCATTGGGGAAGATGAACTCGATCAACCCTCACCATCAGACAAAGTTGTCATCTCGCTCAGCAATCTCGTCAGGTTGGGCCTCTTGAGACCAAGCTACACCTGGGGTGGCGGTGAGAGCTTCGGGAGAGTAAATCCTACCGTTGCCGGGAGAACATTCGTGCGCGCATGCCAGGTTAAAAGTCCCTGATCCGCGACTGCGGTGCGTGGTTTCCATCGCGGCGTTCCAGCTCCGTTTGTTGACAAACGGTCAAGCTGAGGTACAAGAATGAATCAGTCTTGCGACGCCTTGGATGCCAAGCGTCTTGAACGGTCCGTTGACTATGGAGTTGAATAGTGAAGAGCTTTTTGTTTGCGTTGAAATGGGCCCCTTTTTCGCTTCTGGGAGGTGCCGTTCTGATGGGTGTTTCTGTTTACTTCTTGATGAACCCACTCACGCCTTCAGCAGCGTCCGTCTCAGACGTATTCACTACGCCAGTTTTTCAATGGTTTGATCTGTGGAACTACGCAGGTGTCGCTGTGGGTGCATGGCGCGTCTACCGTGCTCTCACGGACAAGGCCGACTTTTAGAGAACCCACCCGAGGAAGGCGAAGGACTATGCAACAAGTGCTTCTCTATCAAGGCGCTGAAATGTTTGCTCTCGGAGGAAGCCCATTGGAGTACTTGGGGATGCTCGTCCTCAGCGTCATGCTCTCGGTGACATCCTTGGCGACCATTGTCAGGTTGCGCGGCCAGAGTCCAGCGCTGCTCGCCTCTTGCGTAAGGGACTTTTTGATAGGCTGCGGCCTCGCCGTGACGGTACTGGGACTTGGTGTCGCTCTGTATTTTTTCGGCCGAGCGTTCTGGAAGGCCACCAGCTATCAAGGGTGAACTTCTCAATCTGATTTGAGGATGCTTGCAGACTGATTTCAGTTTCGCACCTCCGAGACATCGTGAGATATCATCGGCTTTATCTGGCGCAACGTGCCATTTCGAGCTGCCGTCGCAGCCCTTCAATCACCCTTTGGGAACCACGGTTCCCTGGTAGGGCTGGTGGTGCCCATCACACTGGAGTACCACTCATGAAACTTCCTGTGCCCGCAATGTGCCGACCCGATGGCATTGGTGCCTCTTGCGAGCTTGTTCAAACTGATCAGAACGATCTTGTCCTGCGCAAAATCGTTCGTCGAGTAGGAGAGCTGCAGCAGCTTCTCGCGCAACGCCACCTTCGCTCGTTGTCCGCCAGCGATCCCTCGCCCAGCACAGTCGAGATCAAACGGCAGGGTGGGTTGCTAAACCAACAGTTGAAGATCTCTGGAGTTCACTTCGAGGTTTCGCATCAGCACACTTTGGTGATCTTGCTTTGCGCTCACCCGGCAGCTGTCGGAACCGCGATCACCATCAGTGGGGTCGACCTGTCGCCCCTGCTTGCCGAGTTCAAACAGGAACATGCATCGTGCGAATGGTGTGGCTGGCACCTTCCGCTTCATGCCAATCAGTGTGAGGTCTGCTGCCCTGTTGTTCCAGAAGTAGCTGCAGGTTCCGATGCACCCTTGCCGGCATAGACGCTCGTAAGGACTGTCAGACGCATCGAGCGCTCACATCTGCGCGCTTGCCCTACTTGAGCAACGGTGACGTTGCCCTTTCAACCCCTGACGGGTCCGCCCCGTTGGGGGTGGTCCTGTTTTCAGTTCTCAGAAATCATGACCAAGCAATCAGCTCTGTATTCCCTGACACGACATCAGCCGTTTCAGCTGTCCACGCCATGGGATTTTGCACATGCCATCGACAACCTCTCACCGGATGGCAGTGTCATTCGGGTCTCAACGGCCGAACACGGCGGCATCGGAATCCAGCACGAGAAAGTGACCATTCCGCAGCATCTGCGCTTCGGTGCTATCTACGACCAGGCCTGGGCCTGGTTCGAAGAAGACGAAGCGGTCGCTTTGGCCGTCCTGGTGGTGCCGCACCTGTTCTCAAAGGAGTATCAGGAGTGCGCAAAGGAAACGGTGCGGAACTCGTACCCAGATGCCTACGAAACGCACTTTGGGGAAAAGCTGGAAGTGCACCAATCGCGTGAGCTTCAGGCTCGTGAACTGGTCGCGCGCACGCGCAACCTCTACACCCCCAGCACTGCTTGGGGCGATTGGGCCTGGGATATCCCCCGTGGCTTCGTCTACGTCCTTGGCTATCGCCGAAGTGATGAGAGCACTGCGGGCTTTCTGGTCCCCAAGGACAAGTATCGTCCTCCGCACAACCTCATCGTCCTTGACGATTTCCCTCGTTGGAGTCCGAACAAGAACCTGCCTCAGTCCAAGCCAAAAGGATGGGACGAAGGAGGTCCAGTTGAAAGTCACGCAGGGGAGGCGGCATGACATACCAGGAATGGTTGGCCGCCCTCAAGCCTGGGGATCAGGTCGACGTGCACTATCACCTCGGGCCTGGCGGTGTTCGGCGCAAAGCCGTCCTCACCGTCGACGAGAGCTGGATCAGGCTCGGCGCCCTCAAGCGAAAGCGTGATACCCGCTACTGGATTTTTGCGAGCGCAACGACCGGCAGGACTCGCCATTTCAATTGCGAGATCAAGCCACCCGCAGGACCGCTGCCACAACAAGGCAGGCGTTCAAAGCGGGCAAACAAGGTACGTGCCTGAACTCGGCGGTTTGTCCGCCATTGAACCCCCCCCCACCTTGTGGTGGAGGGGTTCTTCTTCAACCTAGTGCAGCAGTGACCCAGACATTTTGAGCATGGACCCATCCATCCTCAAGGCGTTTGGTCGCCTGCCAAATCCTCAGCGTCGCTGAAGATCCGAGATGCCGGAGCATCCATATTTCAAGGAGGGAACAATGGGCCAAGAAGCCTTTCCAATCCTTGTGGCACTAGGTCCCGCCATTGCTTCGGCAATGCTGGGGATATTCGTTGAAAGTCGTCATAGCGGCGTACTCAGGGCACTGGTTGGGTCATTCATGGAATCTCGGCACCGCGTGCAAATTATCCAGAGCACCCTTATCGCTGCAGCCTTCTTCGGCCCCACCATTTCAGGCTGGGTCAGTGGGTTGCAGAACAGTGAAACCATCGTCCTTTCAGGGATAGCATGCTTCGTGTTTCTGTCAGCGGCCATGCTCTTGGCCAGCTACCAGGACGCAGCGAAGGCGCTCGATGACCAGAGGACAGCTCAAGCCGTTTTCAGCCTCTTTGAGGCACGCCTGAACGCTGGCACGTGGTCGATTTCTGTGTCGAAGTCGAACGACTTGGGGGATTGAGGTTTTTCCTCAGAACCCTATACTTAGAGGAAATTACCCATGAGCTCAATACGTGCCATGTTCGAAACTCTCCCTCTTACCCTTGTCAACGGAACATTGATTCTGGGTATCGTCTTGGTCATGATCGCGTGGCCAGCGGTGAAGGAGAAGACGAGGGAACTCAAAGAAGAGACGAAGCGCCTGCGCGACGCCTCTGCTAGCGATGCTAGCTGCCACAAGCCGGGTACATAAATGCCCGGACAAAGAAGCCCCGCCCGATATCGGCGGGGTTTTTTTTCGTCTGTAGGGATGGTCTCAGCCAGGCAGCACGTCGATAGTCGTCGCGCTCGTGCAGGGAGCGACTGCGACCCAGCGTCCAATGGGATCAGCGTCGTTTTCCCGTATGACCGCCTCCAGCGGCCTCACGGCCAATCGTGAGCTGGCCACGCCAGCTTCCTGCATTAACGAGAGATCCGCTTGGAAGGTTGAACCTCCACAGCACTGTGTGGTCATCGAGTCCCACAGAATTCGGATCTTCTGCTGCAGGTCCTCAAGGTCCTGTCTGCGTACAACCACGAAGTCGTCGCTGCAATGGGACTGCCGTTCGATTGCGTTGCTCATGACGCTTCCTTGTTCAAATGAGGCCAAGCCATACCGCGCGTTGAACCGCCGCGATTTTGTTGGTTGCTCGCATCTTGATCATGGCCCGAGACCAATGGTGGTTGACGGTGCGCTCAGTGCATGACATTCGCACCGCAGCCTCACGGGCGGTCAAGCCCTCTGCGGCTGCAATCAGGCTCTCTCGCTCACGAGAAGTGATCGAAGTTTGCTCCGAAAGGAGAATAGGTTTGAGTGTCGGCCAGGAACTCAGCAAGGCGTAGGCCACTTCTGCAGCGTGCGCCCGGTCGCTCGCCTCAGATTGGCTGAACACGAAGCACTCGAACGCCCGGCCAAGGGGTAGTGGAATCTCCACACGGACCATGGAGGACATTCCATCCTCAATCCAGTGGCGCCTCCACGACTCGTTCCCATACGTGTCGGTACCCTTGAGGTTGACCCATCCAACCATCGGTGATTTTGACTCGCGCCATGCCTCCCCATAGGAGTCACTGCTGCAAAGCAGCTCGGCTGCCCGCGTGTGACGTCGTGGGAAAACAGTCAGGACCTGTCGGGCGCTTGCTGGGCCAAATGGATCAGGACCAAGCACCACCAGCGCCTTCACGCTCAGATGGCTCAGCTTGCTGAACCAATCCTCGATCTCTCGTCGAGGGTCAGCAAGACTCGGATCTGCGATGTCGGAATGGGACCCTGGTGCAAACATCGATGCGTCCTTATCCGATGCTCTTACCTATGAGGACAGATGCTTCGACATGAGCCGCCAAGTCGGGAGGCAACTCTCGTTCACGCAGAACCTGCTCGAGGGCATGTCGATGGAGGATTGATCGGCCGGCGGTCTGCCCAAGACGAAGTAGCAGGGCGGACATGCTGTGAATGTCACGCTCATGTGCTCGGTACGAGTTCACCAGGTCTGGGGCCAGGGTAGGGCTCACCACATCGTCACTGAGCAGGTTCCATTCCGAGTCCTGCGACGTGGAACGAAGCTGGTAGGACTGGAGGAGGTCGCGAACCATTGAGCGAACCTCCTCGATCGGGGTCATGATGTCGTCAATGCCATAGCTCTTGCTGGTGAGAACAGGTACGTCGAGATCGAACACAGCTGCGTAGACAGGTAGCTCGCCGCCCAGAAGTTTGGTCTCCTGAAGTTGGATACGCCCTTTCAAATCGAGCTGGTGGTGGATGTCCATGTTTGAAAGCATCACGCCGTCTCGAACGAGTGAAACTTCGTTCGCTGGCACACCTTCCTCTTGGAGCATCTCAGTCAAACTGAACAGACTGTTCTGGGTCTCCAGCTGTATCCATTGCAGCGGGCCCGTGTGAGAAAGGCCAAGCAATCCGAATGGTCTGCCCACGACGACATATTCAGACCACTCAAGCTCCTCGACCATCCCCTTCAGGCCTTCCACAATGGTTGCATCGTGCAGTACGTCTTTCTGTTCTTCGGTGAGGCTGGGGCGAAGCAGGTGTCCGACTTGCTCACAGACAACTTCGTGCATCTCTTCGTAGTCGGCCTTCAGAACCCTGTAGAGGTTTCGTGTCGTCTTCGGAATGAATTTCTGGATCAGGCCTCTATTGAACGCATTCACTGCAACTCTTGAGTCGGCTTCCCCAGTGAGCAGGATTCTCCGGCCAGGCCAGTTGTCCAACTGTTCAATGACCTCAAGCCCATTGATGCCGGGCATCGCATAGTCCACGATTAACACACTGGTCAGGTGAAAGCGCGTGTAGTTGTTGAAGTAGTTGCTGACTAGCTGCTTGGCAATTCCCGGGTGATCGAGAGAGCCGGCGTCCATGACGTTGAGCATTCGTTCAAGGTCTCGCCAGTAGACAACTTCTTCTTGAAGCCTTTCGATGGCGCCCGCAGGTGAATCGATGAACTGACGAGCATGGTCGCGGGGCAAGGTCTTGCGCAGGGCCTCCAGAAAGCTTCCTTTGTCATCAACGTAGACGATGCGCTTGGGGATCGAGATCAGTGGGAAAGCTCTCATGGATTGACAAGGGGGAACTCGAGTGAAAAAAGGGTACCACTGGTTTCAGTGGATTCAACCGATATAGAGCCACCGTAGGCTCTCACGGCTGAGCGGACAAATGTCAGACCTAGACCATGCCCCATTCCATCGCTGGTGGAGAAGAAAGGGCTGAAGATCTTCTGGAGATCTGACTTCTTGATGCCAACTCCGAAATCCCAGATCTCGCAACGCCCGCGCTTCTTGGAGGTGTCAGTTGTGAGGAAGATTCGGATACTGTCGTGTGGTGCCCGGGGATGCCTCTTGAGAGTGGCGGTGTACGCGTTCTCCAAGAGATTGCGAAAGACCTGCGCGATGATGGTCCTATCGGCCATGATCGTGAAGTCTGAAGTCATCTTGACCCCTACGACCCGTAACCGTGATGCATCTGACGCCTCAAAGCTTCTCACTGCATCGTAGGCAGCGGTAGACATCGTAACGGGCTCCCTGTGGGAGAACCGGTGAAGGGGGTTAGCGTTCGCCAGGTGAGTGGAAATGAGATCGGCGGTGGCCTCCACATTGCGTTCGATCTCTGAGGCGATCTCGCGCATGGCATTGAGAGATTCCGCGTCGATTGGTTGCCCTGCCTTGAGCTCGTACAACCTGGTAGTGATGGCTTCTCCCAAGAGACCCACTCCGGCCAAAGGGGTGCGAACCTCATGAGCTGCGACGCCAAGCGCATTGAACTGGTTCTCCAACTGGAGAAGGCGGACGTTCTTGTCGATGGCATGGGCGAGCAGGGCTGTCGCAATCGTGAAGACGGTCACCACCAGCGCTGGTCCCAAAAACAGATCGCCACTGATCTCCGCCCACCGAACCGGATAGAACATCGGGAAAAAGAGGAATGCAACGACTACAGCGCTCACTGCACCGATGACGGCTAGGCGCCAGTCAGTGGACGTGAAGTACAGCATCGAGAGTACGCAGAACGATGCGAGCCAAACTTCGTTTGCACTGTTGCCTATGTAGAACCAGGCACCAAGAAACACAGTGCCAAAGAAAGACGTGAAGAGGTAGATCGCCTCAAGAATTTGATCACCAGGTTTGTACCGGAAGGACGCAAGCAACAGGACCACGCCCGCCAAAACCGAGGCCAGACGCCACGCGAAACTCTCGTACGGCTGCGGGTACAGATATGCCCAGCACCAGTGGATCAGTGGGTTGCACACGATCATCAGGACGGCGATGGTTCTGACCCGGAACAGCGATTGGTCCTTGATGACCTCCAGGGGCGCTCGAACGGCCACGTGGGCGTACGATTGAAAAGACATTGTCGAAAGTACGAGAAAGCGGGCGGCTGCTTCCTGATGTGGAACTGTTCTGAGTTGGAAGGAAGGCGCGAGCCTGAGGCTAGCAATCGTAATGCCCATTGAGTCGATTGCCTGCGACAGATTTCACAGGCGGCCGGATTCAATGGCTCAAGGGATGCTTGTGGCTCGGGAAACTGGTAACCGACTGGTCGGTCGGTTTCGTGCACTGCCGGTGAGTTTGGCAATCCCCACTTCAGGGGAAGATGGCACTAGCAGAAATGATAGCCTGTCATTCTTGATGGTGGCTTTTGTTCGCCCCCGGCGTAGAGTTCCCCCATGAACTCGCTCAGGGAAATTTCACGCCAACAGGCCAAGTCGGAAAGCCACTGCAATCGCTTGGGACCTGTTCTTGACGTCGAGCTTTTCCATCACGTGCTTGATGTGAAAGACGACGGTGGGCTCGGCTATGGACATGATCTGACCAATCTCGGCAGATGTTTTGCCCATGGCAACCCAGCGCAGACACAGGGTCTCCTGCGACGAAAGCGTTGGCTTTGGGGTGGATGCCATCTCCGACGCAATCAACCCTCGATAGGCGAAGTGGGCGCAACTTGCGAGCACCTTCCCGGCCGCAAGCAACTGCTCCGTCTCCCTTGGATCGTCGGTCAGGGGTTTGTCTCGCACCAGGCTGATCATGCTCTTGACGACCCCGCGGGCTTCGTGCACCGGCACGCTCAGGCCAAACCCCACGCCGTGGGATTTCGCTTCTTCCAGGAGGTCGAGAGTGCCGGCGCTCTCGAACAGGTCCTCTGTCCAGACAAGGGCTTCGGTACTCGTCTGGCAATGGCCGATCGTTGGGTCCAGTGCGATGTACTGGCGCTCCGCATAGATCCTCTGCCACTCACTGGGATAGCCGCTGGCGATCTTGTGAACAGGTGTGCCATTGTCGTCATACCACTGGGTACCGATGAGGAAGCGCTCAAACCCAATCTTCTGGGAAGCCGCCGTCATGGTCGACAGAAACTCCTGCTCGGTCTTCGCATCAAGCACCATCGCCATGAGGTCGATGGTGCTGTTCAGCGACAAGCCTGTTGACATCTTGAAGCTCCAACTATCCATTGAGGTCAACACGATGATAAGCGTTCAAAGGACGAGCCCAACGTCTACAAAGGATTACTACGTTCGCATGACACCCGATGAAATTGGGCGCTTGTGCTTGCACCACCATTCCAGCGAAATCACGGTCCAGTCCCCGTGTGAAGGGTTCACACAGTGGATTGCCAGGATTGATCAAGGGCTGTTGTCGGTGAGCTGGGACTGGGTTCGACTGGATGATGGTGCCCTGGTGCAACCCATACCGCGCATCGTGCTCTCGAATGTGATGTTGGTGGACGCCTTCGGCTGTGATCGTGGGATGGACCTGACTGAGGCCGCCCTGCAGGCGTTGGTGGACAGCATCGATTGGATGCCCACGGTGGAAGAAGCCTGCTGGCCGCCCTTGTCGAGAAATCACTGAGGGTGACGGAGCTTGATGGCCGCCAGTGTGATGTCGTCCACCTCAATGACGACTGCGACCGCAGAGGCGACACCGATGCGGATTGAGGGTCCCATCCTGTGAATGTGCAGACCCTGTTGACGCAGCATCCGTTCCATGACTGGGGTCGTAACGGTGACATACCGGGTGATGTTGTTCTCAAGCGCAAACTCGGCCGACTGGCGCATGAGCGCCATGGACATGGGCCCAAAGGTGGCGTTCGAGGTTCCTACACGGTCGGTGGCCACTGCGAACCGGCTCAACTCCCAGCAGTCATCGCTTTGAGGCGCCTCCTGGCCGTGAAGCAGCTCTGGGAAAGTGTCCCTGAGCATGTAGGGGCCTGTGGTCGGGAGCAACCGCCAACAGGCATCGATAGCCCCGTCCGCGTGCTTTGCCAAGACGTACGAGACCTCTGGGAGGTCGTCGAACTCGTCCCGTTCCAGGCCGTCTTCGGTCTGCACATCCCACCCAAGGCGGTCGTGGAAAACCGTGTAACGGAGCTTGAACATGGCGTGCAAGTCGCCCTGCTGCATCTGCAAGGGCCTGTGGATATTCACATGGTGGTTCATAGGACTTGAGAAAAAGTAAGTTCAAAAGTCCATTGAACACAGAAGGCTGGTGTACGGTAACTGTTAAAAGTTGTAGCTTGCAACCGCTCTCAACTTGGTGTTGCAAGTGGAGAACACTTGCGCGCGCAAGTCCAAAAGAACGGGCGGGGGCCCTCGAATCAGGGCAGGCAAGCCACCGTTCTAGTAGAGGACCCGGCCGATATACTGATATGAGGTCAGGCTGACACCGAAACACTGCCTGGTAAGCACCTAGACACCGGCGTATTAGCTGTTGACATCGGTTTGCAGATCGAATGGTTTCTCTCAATGCCGTCCCAAGTTCTTCGCTGCTATGACAACAAATCAGCAATACATCGTTGATGTTCCTGGCCTTGCACAGACGGTCTCAGAATGCTCTCCTGAACCTTCGCATTCGGGGCTGCTCGAGCGAGTTCGATCGTTTGATCCGCTCTCCGAGGTAAAGCTGGCCACTACTCGGGGCGGTGATGGTAGCCACTACTTCGTTCGCAGAAAGGTGATCACTCGAAGTGGTGAAACGATTCACTCCGACCACGAAGCATGGCTAAAGGACCAATTGACGCAGGACGGAGGGAACGCCGGTGCCACTTATGCAAGACTGCGAAAAGCGGACTTGTTTTTGAGTAAATGTGAAATCACGACGATCTACCTGGTGCACGACAGAGGTACGAGTAATCCGGCCGAGTTTTTACAAGTTGAGATCAGGCTTGAGGTTGAGATCATTGATTCACATCTGTTCTTAAAGCAACCCTGGCTCTCCCCAAAAGATCTGCAGGATCTGATGGACATAATCATTGGTGACTCTGTACCACTAGATGAGAGAACTTGGATCTCTCCTGCTCGCTATGAGTTGCAATCTGTAGCCGATGTGGAGATGTTCGTAAGGCAAGCCGAGGAGCTTGAGGCGCACCTCAGACTGAAGGCACGTGAAAAGCACTACCGAGTGTCAGATAGCAATGGCGGGGCCGCGGCTAATCGAGGGTGGGAAGTCCTCTCGCACGACCAATTGTTTCCCGGTTGGGACAAGCACAAGGTTAAACACCGGCGCATCTTCGAGGATTGGGGCAGCTCCAGTGCAGGTCGAAGTGGAGCACGCATCTGCGACCATTGGGTGATGAAAATGTCGGACTGGACCGACCCTACGAGCAAGATCAGGTACCTGTCATTGGTACCAATGTGGACCTTCAAGCAAAAGCTTGCTTCAGTTGACCCGCGTCGTGGAGATGCATACGCCCACTATGGAAAGCTGCAGACCCTGGATCGACGAGTGAAGGTTCCTTTCGCTTGGTACTTCTACATGCTGCATGGGAATCGGGTGCTCGATGGTTCAGCCAAGCGCGTGTTGACGGACGCAGAGGCCGGACTGATTGTGTTGCCAGAGCATGACTATCAAGTGCTTCTCGATTGGAGAAGTAGTAGCTATGGCTTTTGAAGGTACCCATGAGGATTTCTTGCTGACCGACCTCGTCCTTACGGCTGTGCCGTTCGGCATTGAGCGCATCAATACCTACATGGCGAGATTTCGAAAAATGGGTTTCGCTGCAGAGTTGGTGGAAGTGCAGCGCCGGCTGCGCCAAGGCCTAGGGCTACTGGTCAGAAGAGAGGGTGTCCAGGCTCGCCGAATCTGGATGCTTGATGGGAGGTTGATCAATCCAGCCAGCAGCGCACGGTTTGAGGATGTCAGGAGACCGCTAAAGGCCTACCTCAAGCGCGAACGGATTTAACGCTTCAGAGGAGGCCCCTCAAGCCATCGCAAAGCGAAGGACAATTCTGCTCTGGCTCACACAGCGGGCTTGAGCTTGGCTATCGCCGCTGCTCGTTCCGTCATGTTCGCTTTGACATAGAGACCAGTCGTGGCAAGAGATGCATGGCCAAGAAGGGCTTGAGCTACGACGACACCGCCATCAGTTCCGTGCACTACCTGATGAGCAAATGTGTGCCTAAACCAATGTGCTGATGCCTTCAAATATGCATCGGTGCTTCCCGGTAGCTGTTCTTGTGCAGTGATTGCAACCTCAGAGAAGAACCCCTTCAAAAGCCCATGCAAACGGGAGGCTGACAACGCGCCGTTGTCATTTCCGTTGCGCGGGGCATCGTGAGGGCGCTGGCCTCGACCAGGCTTGTAGCGAGTGAGCCGTTCATCCAGGATGCTTAAAAGCGGCGTGTCCTTGAGCTCCATCTCCTCGTATTTCTTTGGCAGTTTCTTCTCTTCGACCAATTTCATGCGATCGTCGTAGTGCGCACGCAGCGCCTCAATCGTTCCTTGTTGAAGGGGCACTGTCCTCTCTCTTCTACCCTTGCCCGTGAACTTGATCTGATGGTTACTGGTGAGTGAGTTGTCTATCCTCATGGAAGTGATCTGGCCCCATGTGGCATTGACGGCCTCACTCCTGCGCATGCCGGCGGTCTGAAGCAGTAGGATGATCGCTCGAAGTCGGCGTTTGCGCGGCCCATCGGGCATGGCTTCTAGCGTTGCACGCACGGGGTCCAGCTCCTCGTTTGCGAACGAACGCATCACATCCATTTGCACCTCCCTTCGGCCGACCCTGCCATCGGGCACTGCGTTCTGCGACAGATACCCGCTTTTGTGCAGAAACTTGAACAGGTTGGATACCGCTGCCATGGTCAACCGTATGCTTTCCTCACCTTGTGGGCCACGGAAGGGTCGCCATTCCTCTGATATCTGCATAACAGTAGTCTTTCCGACCCAGTGGTTGGGCGGGTTTCTCAGGAATTCAATGAACGCCCTGAAGTCGTCATGGCCTAGGTCTGACAGTGCACGACGGCGTTCGAGGATGGCCCACATCGTCAGCCTGCCAACACTTCGGCGATAGCTCTCGACGGTTGCAGGGGATTTTTCCTCAATGGAGGTCAGCCACTTCTGGACTGCCTCGCGATCGGTGTGGACATAGAGAGTGTTGGTGGGCCCGCCTCTGAACTCACCGTGGCGTCCATCCAGTTCGAGTGGCCAGCTGAGATGCTCAAGCGGTACGAGGGCGCCTGGTGTCTCCACATGCGGCTGATCCGCGGAAAACGGGCGATTGTTGTCAGCGGTAGGCGGAAGGAGACTTTTGTTCAGACTGAGTCCGATGTCATCCTCACTATCGATTAACCACAACATGAGCCGCCGAGCCCGAGTTTTCCCACAGCCTGCGAGTTGCCCGTACCACTGAGAACCCCGCTGGTTGATCCATGTGAGCAGTTGTGCAAGGGTGCTCACTCCCACGGAGGTGAACTGCTCGGCGATTCGTGGCTCGATCCAGCTGCTGCATGGATCCGAGCCGACTGGTTTTCGGGAAAGGTGGTCCGATAGCCAACGCAGCGCTGCAAGTCTGTCTACTCGGCTGCCGTAGATAGCATCTGCCTCCGGAATCACCACCTCGGCTTGAGCAGATGAATGCGTGGATGTGTTTCTCGATCCAGGTGACTCACCTGTCACGCCGTATTCCGCCTGGTACAGATCGATCAGCTCTGACTCTGTGTACATGTCCGGATCAAAGCGCTGTGCGAACTCCTCAAGCGTCGCCAATGGAGGCGTCGTACAGGACTGTTGTGGATCTCGGATAGTTTGAGGAGCAATCTGTTCTTGAGTCTGCTGCCCTGGGCCTAAAACGGCATCCAGCGCCTCTTTGGCCCGATCTCTTTCATCGGCGTCGGCCAGTTGTTCAATCGTCATTCGAAGCGCTGCCTGCAACTGCTCCACGTAGGCCGTAGCGGTGCGGGTATCCATGCTGGCGCGATGGCCAAGGTAGCGTTCGGCCGCACTCTTTGGCGGGACCCCTTCAGCGACTGCGCGGAGGAAGACCAGGTCTGACTGCTGGATGCCAGTCTCGGCGATCAGAATTTTGCCGAAAGAACCTTTCGGCCGCCCACGTCGCTTTCTTGTGGGGGGAGCAGGCTCTTTGATGAATGGACTTTCATCTGCATCCATCGCAACAGTTTCCAGGCGAGGGAGCCTGGCCGAAGGCGGCGTCTCAAGGCTCATACTTGGGGCCTTTGAAGAGAGTGGTGTTCTGACTTGGAGAGGTCTGGTCGGCGTGCGATCCATCCACACGGCACATCCTCCGCAGATCGGAGCTTTTCAAACTCCTCATTGGCCCGACCTGCATCGTCATAGCAAAAGCGCTGCTCCCAACCCCAGGTGTTGCAACCCAAGTACAGAGCACGCGTGAACAAGAGGTCTTGCAACGCAGCGACGCTTCCGTCGGGCAGGCGTCGAACGAGCAGGTATCTGCCGATCGTCTGAATTTCCTTGCACTCGTCGTCCAAAATGCCTACTGTGCTCATGTGTTCGATTGGTAGGAGGGCGACTCAAGCTCGACAGGCACCATGAGAAAGTTGATGGCACTGCGTACTGGTCTTGGGTACAACTCTGTGAAAGTCAGAGGCCCAGAAAGTAGAAAATCGTCTGAATAACTAAAGTTGTTAACGGTGGCCGCCCACTTGGTGACGGTCGCTTCAGAGTGAAGAGCATGACGGCAGTGGGGACATCTCTTGTCATTTTCTCTACCAAAGATGTTAATTGCTGAACTAGGAAAGTGAAGATGTTATTCGGTCACTGACATGCCTAAAGCTCGTCACTACGGCACTCCTGAGAGGGTACTTCTGGGCGTCGTCCGTGACCAAATCGATACGTCAACGTGGGAGTCGCTGGATGAAGGGGGCCTATCCGACGAGTACAAAAGGCTCTATAAGGCCAGGAAGGCCGGTGTAGAAGCCTTCTTCCGCGGGGCGAGCGGCCGAGAAATCAAAGAAGTCTCGGGCTTTTCAAGAACGCAAATCTACCGCCTCATTACCGAGCGGTGCCTCGCCGTCTACAAGGACGGACTGCCGGCAGGCTGGCGCGGGCTCAAACCACATGAGCGCCTGGTTCCCTACACGCGTACGGCACCGCTCACCCCAGACCCATGGGGCGCAGGAACCGCTGGTGCACTTCAGTTGCTATTCGCCACGAAGGGCGGGCATGAACTGAGGACGCGATTTGAGAAACGGATCCTGGGGAAGATTGGACTGAAAGACAAGCTCAGCTCCAGGAAGTACGCAAAACAAGAACTCGTCGTCTGGTTCCTGAAGGAGGCGCGGTGCCTGTTCGAAGTACCAGAAGAACACTGGCCGTTTGATCGAGAAAAGCAAGGCAGGGTCACTCTGAGCAAGTTCATCGAGCAAGTGCTCGATCAGCATCCGCACACAGCGCGCGAATTGGTGGGTGGGCCAGAGGCAGTCAAGAAGGCCAAGGCAGGAGATGGTGTGGATCGTCCAAAGCTTCGGCTCCTCGAGCGAGTGGAGTGTGATGCCCACAAAGTGGACGTACGGTGCGTCATCAACGTCCCGAACCCAGCGGGCGGGTGGTCACAGCGCCTTGTTCATCGAATCTGGGTGATAGTGATCGAGGAAGTTGCGGCCCGTTGCGTTCTCGGATGCGCCATCTCAATCCGAAAAGAGCCTTCGAAGGAAGATGTTTTGCGTGCCATGCGCAACGCACTACGACGCTGGGAACCGCGGAACTCAAGCCTCGTGAAGGATCGCACATACCACCCCAATGCAGGGTACCCCAGCAAACTGGACCCTCACTATGTCGGCGCCTGCTGGAACACGATGAGTGTGGACGGCGCTCTCGCCAACACCTGCAAGACCGTGCGCAGCATCTTGAAGGGCGTCGTCGATGCGGACCTAATAAGCCCGCTGAAGCAGGATGGGAGCTACGCGCAACGCCGAAGTCTGGACGACCGCCCGTACATCGAGACGTTCTTTCGCATCTTCCCCAAGGCGATGGCTCGGCTATCTCCGGGGACCGGAGCCAATCCCAAGGAGCGCAGGGGTCGCGATCCGGAGGGTGCGGCGGTCGCATCGAATTTTCAGTTCGAGTACCTGGAAGACTTGCTCGACATACTGGTGGCCAACTACAACGGCACACCCCATTCGAGCTTGGGCTATCGCACCCCACTGGAGCAGTTTGCTTTTCTGGCGCGTCGCGAACCCGGCCTCATTCGAACTGCCGATCCTGGAGAAGTTTCGAGACTGCTATCCACCCGAAAGAAGTGCCGTGTATTGGCCGCAAAATCTGGGACAAAGGTCCACGTCAATTTTTACAATGCGGAGTACTCGGCCGAATGGTTGAAGTCCCGTCGAGACTTGTTCGGCGAGCACGTAGACGTGTACCTTGAAGATGACTACGACGCGAGGTTCGTCACAGTCTCACATTGAGGTCAAATTTACGGAGTGCTACGCGCATCGCCTCCTTGGCACCAGTCGCCCCACACCCTGTATATGCGCACCGCAATCAAAGGGTTGGCCAAGAAGAAGCTCATCTATCTCTCGAGCTTGGATGACCCCATTACTCAACTCTGTGAGCAGGCAGAACGGGAGCCGGTCGGCAAGATGAAGGTCCATCCTGCGTACCTAGAGGCGAGGCGTGTCTTCATGCATTTCGCAGGGAAAGTGGACGTCGCGGCCTCACCATCGGAGGAAACGGCCACGCCTGGCGCGCCACATAGTGCAGACGGCCGCCGGACTCGTGGCACGGTGGAGAACGAAGCTGCGGCCTCGAGCTCCCCAGCACCATCGTGTTCGCCCATTACCCGCCGCAAGGCGATCAACACCGGGCAAAGGCAATGAGCGAGCCACTCATCCCGGACGGTCTCGATCCAACCCACCCGGTCGTGCGCAAGGAGTATTCGCTGTTCACCGCCAGCATCGAGTCTACGGTCGACTCCGTAGGCGCTTGGATAGACCAACGGGCAAAGGGTGGGGTTATCCTTGGGCCCTCTCAGTATGGCAAGTCCAACGGGCTTGCCAACTGGCTGCAAGCTGAATTGCAGAGGCGCCTACGAGGCGAGGTGCCTTTGACGTTCTGGTCCTATGAGCCCTCTGGTTCGGCCTCGCAATTGCACAACAAACTGCGTCGGGCCGCTGGCGGGGGGCATCCGTTGCGGCAAAAGCGGGACGCCCTGAGCGATCTGGTGGAGAAGCTCATTGCGCGCGCCTACCGCAGCGATGCCAAGTACACCATGATCATTGTCGATGAGGCGCAGGCCATGACCGAGCGGGAGTGGATCTGGATGGTGCAGTTGCACTCGCGCGTTGAGCTCGAGGGAATCCAGCTTGCTGTCGTACCTGTGATCTCGCTTCAGTTCAATCAGCGACCGTACGAACTGGCGCATACGGGAAGCGCGCACGCCAGCGCGCGCTTCATGCTGTATGAGCATCAGTTCCATGGAATGCGTAGCGTCGAAGAGCTTCGCGCAGTGCTGCTTGGCTATGACGAGGACAGCGAGTGGCCGGCGGGTTCCGGTATCTCATACACGGCTGGCATCGCCCCGCGCCCGTTTGAGGCCGGTCTCAGACTAAGCTCCTATGCCTCCCAACTCTGGACCGCGCTCTTCCAGAACTTGCCAAGTGGCTACAAGGGGCCATATGACTATCCGATGCAGTCAGTTGCTCTGGCCGCGAGGAATGTCCTGATGCGACTTGCAACTTCAGATTCGGCGTGGGAAAGCTGCGTCACTCAGGACGCATGGAACCAGGCGGTGGCGATGACAGGACACAAGGCCCACATGGCGCTTGTGAGCTTGTATGCGGGGCACCGCTAGGCGCTCTGACCCTCGCTCCGACGCGCTGGTTACCTTCAACTGGCACGTGGGGACGCTACAGCCGTATTCGTCGCTTTGGCTGATCATGCATCGGCTCGCGCTGATGAACCAGATATCCATCGCTGAGGTGCGTTCGATTTCGAAGACCGGGAGCTTCTCCACTCGGATGCACAGCCTTACCGAAAACACAAACACCCTCGATGTCGGGGTCTTGGCGGCTGCCATCGGAGAGCGGCCGCAGGCCCTGACTTTCTCCACGATGCAGCCGTTCGCTGCTTGGACGCGCAGGTACTTCCTCACCACATCGATTCAATACTGTCCAGCGTGCCTCGCCCTCGGGTTTCATTCTGTTTTTCAGTGCCTGAAGCTGATGAAACGGTGCCCCCTGCACGGAGAGTGGCTGCGACAACATTGTTCTTGTGGGGCACCCATCAGTGCCTGCGTTTCCGCCTCGTTGTACAGGGATGCCGGCATGTGCCGCAAATGCTTTCATCGATTTCTCGACGTTCGTCAGGCTCGACGACCGAGCATGCCTGAGGAGAACCTTTCTGCGTTCGACGAGGTCAGGGACTGGCTACTTGGTCTCGGCAGCCGTGTGTCCACTATGGTCTCGGAAGATTTGAGCCACGAGTTGCCGAGCGTGCGCGTCGAAGCAGCGGCGGAGTTAGCAACGCGGACATTGTCCCTGCAGTACCCCAGATGTCTAGTTCCCGAGCCCGTACCTCCACACGCCGAAACGGTCCACTCCATCCAATCGCCTTGGGCCTCATGCGGGCCAGAGTCTGCTGAACCTCGTGCGTCCCCCAAGAGGGTGGTGTTTTGCGCCATTGATCGCTACATGCGGCGCCACTTGCTCCGTGGTCAACGGTGGATCACGCGACTGGCGATGCACGCGGACGCACAGTACATTGCCCACCAGATCGCATACGAGCCCGACGCGCTTCTCGCATGGACCTATCTCCTGTGGTTGATGGCAATTTTCCAGTCATGTAGCCTGCGAAGTGTTCGCTGCCGAGACGCATATCAGGCGTATCAGCGCGGCATTCGTGTGCCCGGTTGCAATGTGTACAAGGGGCCAAGCTGGGACGCGCGGACCATCGAGTGGCTTCAATATCATGCCGCCGAAACCAGCCTCCTGGCTGTTTGGAGGGATCTGCATCAAGCTGCCCTCGCCATGTCGCGGAACGAAGACCCCCGGTGGGGGCCCAACATCGCCAATGCTGCGGGGCGCTTTCAGTGGTTGGGCCTACAGCACACAAATGGAATCGTCGAGTTCGCTGCGGTGCAGAGCATGGGGGTTAGGTTCGGCTACGCGGTGCAACCGCCCAAGGCACATCAACGCCCACCTCAAATTGCAACTCCGCGCAAAAGCGATGTGGCGCTGAGAGGCATGTCGCGGCGTGGGCTGTTCAAACTGCCGGACGGCGACTGGAAGGCGGGCTCTCTGACTTTACCGACCAAGAAGGAGCTTCCTCAACTGAAGGTTCACCACTTGCTGCACGTGGAAGACCCGCTGCACTTCATCGTCGTTCACCGCAGCGGCGCCAAAGGGTACTTCGCGGCAAGGCTGGTTGAGTTCGGTCTTGAAGGAAGAGGCGTAGACCCGCGTTCAGCAGTGGAATCGTTGCGAACTGCGGTCCGCCAATACACAAGGCAGTACGGGACCCCATGGAAGCTGACGTTGCCCAGCGTAGTATTGGAGGGTCGACTCCTGCGACACGAGGGTCAGCAATGCCTTTCAAACGAAGGCTTGGCGCCCCACGAATAACTGAAGCAGTTCAAGTTCCTCCTGTTTGGGCTCGTCGACGAACTCGTGGGTCGCATTGCCGAGCGCCTTGTCCAAGAGGATCATCTTTCTGCGCTCAGGCGTCTGACGGCTTGGGTCATCAAGCCAGGACTTAGCTCTTTCCAGGAATGCCGAGGCTTGCTCGCCGGTCATTTCGTGGGCAATGTCCTCGAAGAATTGCCATGCGAAGCGGGCCAAGACTCGCTGGCGGATGCTGCCGATAACGTTGGGCTTAGTCGGAAAATCTTTGGCGTAAATTGGCTCTGCGGCGGCAACTTCGCGGACGCCGCCGAGTACGATCGCGCCGATCAAAGGCACTGCGGCGTCCGGCACGTTCTCGAATCGTCCCAAACTCGTCTCCGCGATGAGCCGGACGCGGTCCGCGAAGTGTGCTTCGATTGCGGCCCAAGTTTCCTGGTCGACGGGCCGGAGGACACCGTCACTCACTGGGACTGCGAAGCCTGGAATCGGTGTTTGAATGCGGACCAGGGATTCGAAGGCCAAGCCCACGACGTCTTGCTGCCGGAGGTGACTGCGCCGCATCAGCAAAATGGCAGCACGTGTGCGTCGCGCGGAGATGTTGTCAGCATGGACCTTCAGCCGGGCCTCGATCAGTTGCCAGTCCCGGGTTGTCAGCCAATGGATAGAGCGGGCGACGGCTTTTGACTTGTAGCCGTACGTGGGGTCAACCCGCAAGTACCCCGCATAGAGCCAGTCATGGTAGAGCATGCGTACGACCTTCATCGCCATCACAATGCTACGCGGACCAAGAGGCCCTCTCATCGGACGCCATTGGATGGACAGGCGCTTGACAGTCGCCCTCGACCGCCAGTGCGCGGGGGGCGCCGCAAGGAATGCCTCGTACTCGACGAAGTCCGCTGGTTGCATCGACGACATGGCCGTCTTGCGTTCCAGTACCGCCCAAAGCATGAAGCGCTCAACCTCACGCGTGTACAACGCGAGCGTTTGCTTCGGAAGGCCGCGCCGATAGATGCTCTCGATCCAGGCACGCAACGCCTCAAGGTCGTTCTCGGCTCGGTACGCGTTCTCGCCGTTCGACCTGAAGATACCGTTCTGGCCTGAGAGCCGTGCTACTTCGTTGCCGTCTTCCACCTTTCCTCCGGAACTCAGCATCCAAACTTCTGCATGAGCGTGGAAGTTGACCTCCACGGACAGTGGTACCTCAATGTTAGTCTAGGCTGACCTGCTCTGGCTGTGAACAATCTGCCGATCTGTACTGTGAGGCCGGCACGCAATGCTGTTGCCGTTTGTCGGAACAGTTATGCATCTAGTGCGTTGTCTCTCCGTACTGCCTGCGGGTAGCCGCGAAACAGCGCTACTCAGTCCAGCACACGGGTCACGTACTGGCCTGAGACGCTGAAGTCCACTTTCTATTGGCTGAAGTCATCACCACCGTGAGGTGCCGACGGCGCGGTGGTGACAAGCGCGAGGTGCTGACCAGATCAGATGCCCATGTCCTTTAGGACTCATATCTACCAGAATATACACATGTATATCAGGTACTTGATATACATCGACTGCGTTCACATCGAGGCCGACATCGATATCGAGGCGCGCGATGACGACGACCTCCGCTCATAGGCTCAACCTTTGACGCGGCGCGGCCTGCCTAACGAGCCCACCACAGCAGCACAACTTATCCTTTGGGGGTAGGCAGACGTACCCAGGATCGGTCTGGCCGCCCACTTTAGATCGACATGCCGAGTGCAAGTGGATTGCTTTGAGGCGCGCTTTACAAGTGGCCGGCATCCGGGTCAAAGTGAAGCACCCGCAGATCGTCGCGCTCAAGTACGAGGCAGGCGCGTGACCGGTCCCATGCATGCTCGTCTTAATCTGACCTCACGACTGGTGCACTCCCTTTAGATCGGCGCGGCCGGCGCATCAACCGGTACGCCACCGGCACCACCAGCAGCGACAGCAGCGGTGCGCTGATCATGCCGCCCACCATGGGCGCGGCGATGCGCTGCATCACCTCGCTGCCGGTGCCCATGCCCCAGAACAGCGGCAGCAAGCCGGCCACGATGGTGGCCACCGTCATGGCTTTCGGTCGCACGCGCAGCACCGCACCTTCGCGAATGGCCTCGAGCAGAGAAGGTTCGTCGGTACGACCTTCATCCAGGCGCTCCTGCCAGGCGTGCTTGAGGTAGATCAGCATGATCACGCCGAACTCGGCCGCGACGCCCGCCAGCGCAATAAAACCCACGACGCTGGCCACAGACAGGTTGTGCCCGAGCAGCCACAGGAACCACACACCTCCCACCAGCGCAAAGGGCAGGGTGGCCATGATCAGCAGCGCCTCGTCGAAGCGATGGAAGATCAGATAGAGCAGCACGAAGATGATCAGCAGCGTGAAGGGCACCACCAGCTTGAGCTTGGCGGTGGCGCGCTCCAGGAACTCGAACTGCCCCGACCACGACACCGAGTAGCCCGCCGGCAACGGCACCTGCTCCACCACGGCGCGTTGCATGTCCAGTACCGCGCCGCGCAGATCGCGCCCTCGAATGTCCACATAGACAAAGCCGGCCAGACGCGCGTTCTCGCTTCGCAGCATGGGCGGGCCTTCGGTGATGCGCAAGTCGGCCACGTCGGACAGCACCAACCGCTGCCCGCCCGGGGCGAGGATGGCCAGGTCGCGCAGCGCGGGTAACGAGTCGCGCAGTTCACGCGGGTAGCGCAGGTTGATGGGGAAGCGTTGCAGGCCTTCAACCGTTTCGCCGATGTTCATGCCGCCGATGCTGCCGGCCACGATGTCCTGCACGTCGGCGATGTTCAGGCCGTAGCGTGCGGCATCGGCGCGGCGGATGTCCACGTCGATGTAGCGCCCGCCGGTGAGGCGCTCGGCCAGCGCGCTGCTCACGCCGGGCACGGGTTTCACGGCCTTTTCGATCTCGCCGGTGAGGCGGTCGATGGTGGCAATGTCGGGTCCGGCCACCTTCACGCCCACCGGGCTCTTGATGCCGGTGGCCAGCATGTCGATGCGGTTGCGGATGGGCGGTACCCAGATGTTGGAGAGGCCTGGCACCCGAACGGTGCGGTCCAGCTCCTCGACAAGGGCCTCCGTGGTCAGGCCGGCGCGCCATTCGCTTCGTGGCTTGAACTGGATCGTGGTCTCGAACATCTCCAGCGGTGCCGGGTCGGTGGCGGTGTCGGCCCGGCCGGCCTTTCCGTACACGCTCTGAACCTCGGGAATGGTCTTGATGAGGCGGTCGGTCTGCTGCAGCAACTCCGCCGCCTTGGCGACTGACAGGCCGGGCAGGGCGGTGGGCATGTAGAGTAGATCGCCCTCGTCCAGCGGCGGCATGAACTCGCTGCCGATGTGTTTCAGTGGCCACAGGCTCGCCACCAGCACCAGCGCGGCCACGCCCAGCGTGAGCCAGGGCGCTTTCAGCACCGCGTCCAGCACCGGGCGGTACAGCGCCATCAGCGCCCGGTTCAACGGGTTGGCGGTCTCGGCCGGAATGCGACCGCGGATCAGGTAGCCCATCAGCACCGGAATCAGTGTGACGGCCAGGCCGGCCGAAGCCGCCATGGCGTAGGTCTTGGTGAAGGCCAGCGGTGCGAACAGCCGGCCCTCCTGCGCCTCCAGCGTGAACACCGGGATGAAGCTCAGCGTGATGATCAGCAGCGAGAAGAACAGCGCCGGCCCCACTTCCGCTGCGGCGTCGCCGATCACGCGCCAGCGCGGCTCGCCCTGCAGTGTTTCACCCGGATGCTGGTGTGCCCAGCGCTCCAGGTGTTTGTGGGCGTTTTCGATCATCACGATGGCCGCGTCCACCATGGCGCCGATGGCAATGGCAATGCCGCCCAGCGACATGACGTTCGCGTTGATGCCCTGCTGCTGCATGACGATGAACGCCATCAGTACCCCCAGCGGCAGCGAGACGCTGGCCACCAGCGCACTGCGCAAGTGAAACAGGAAGGCCAGGCACACCAGTGCCACCACGATGAACTCTTCCAGCAGCTTCTCGCCCAGGTTCTTCACCGCGCGTTCGATGAGCCCCGAGCGGTCGTACACCGGAACGATTTCCACACCCGGCGGCAGGCTGCGCTGCAGCTCGGCCAGCCGCGCCTTCACTGCCGCGATGGTCTGCAGCGCGTTCTTGCCGGATCGCATCACCACCACGCCGCCCACGGCCTCGCCTTCGCCGTTGAGCTCGCCGATGCCGCGCCGCATCTCCGGTCCGGTTTGCACCCGCGCCACATCGCCCAGGCGCACCGACACCCCGCCGGGGTTGGTGATGAGCGGGATGGCTCGGAAGTCTTCCAGCGTTTTCAGGTAGCCGCTGGCGCGCACCGCGTACTCGGCTTCGCCCAGCTCCAGCACCGAACCGCCGGCCTCCTGGTTGCCGCGCGAAACGGCCTCGGCCACCATGGACTGCGTCACGCGGTAGGTGGCCATCTTGTCGGGGTCGAGCACGATCTGATACTGCTTGACCATGCCGCCCACGCTGGCGACCTCGGCCACGTCGGCCACGGTCTTGAGTTCAAACCGGATGAACCAGTCCTGCAGGGCGCGCAGCTGGGCGATGTCCTGCCCGCCGGTGCGGTCCACCAGCGCGTACTGGTACACCCAGCCCACGCCGGTGGCGTCGGGCCCGAGCGACGCGGTGGCGCCGCGCGGCAAGCGTGCCTGCACCTGGCTCAGATACTCCAGCACCCGGGAGCGGGCCCAGTAGGGGTCCACACCGTCCTCGAACAGCACATAGACGAAGCTGTCGCCGAACATGGAGAAGCCGCGCACTGCGCGTGCACCGGGCACCGAGAGCATGGTGGTGGTCAGCGGGTAGGTGACCTGGTTCTCCACGATCTGCGGCGCCTGGCCTGGCCAGGGTGTGCGGATGATGACCTGCGTGTCCGACAGGTCGGGCAGCGCGTCCAGCGGCGTGCGCTGCAGCGACACGATGCCCCAGGCGGTGAGCAGCGCGGTGGCCAGCAAAACCAGGAAGCGGTTGGCGATGCTCCAGCGGATCAGCCCGGCGATCATTGGCCGGCCTCCGGCGCCACACGCTGCAGGCGAGTGATTCGTGGCACGTCGCCGTCCTGCATTTCAAACTCAATTTCCAGTCGGTCGCCGGGTGCGAGATTGCGCGGTTGCTGTTCGGGCGGCGGCAACTGAAAGTCCATCTGCATTTCCGGCCACTTCAGCGATTCGATGGGCGGGTGGGTCAGGGTGGCGGTGTCGCCGCCCAGCGCGTCGAGCACGGCGCTGGTGGTGTAGCGCGGCGAAGGGGTGGCAGGGTTGGAGGCCGGGCCGGCAGTGTCGGATGGGGCTTCAGGTTCGGAGTTCAGCCGTGCCATCAGCCCGCGCAGGCTGGCTTCAGAGTCGATCAGGAACTGGCCCGACCGCACCACGCGCTGGCCCAGTGCCAGGCCGCTACGGATTTCGGTCTGGTCGCCGACCTCCTGCCCGGTGGTCACCTCCACCGGGCGGAAACGCCCTTCTTCTTCGGCCACCATCACCACACTGCGCCGCCCGGTGCGGATGACGGCGTCGCTGGGCACCAGCAGCGCCACTTCAGCGGCCGGCTGTGCCAGCCGCATGCTCACCTGCATGCCCGGCACCAGCCGGCCGGCCGGGTTCGCCAGTTCCACCCGCGCCCGCACGGTGCGGGTCACGGTATCCACCTCGGGAAGCAGGCTCTGCACCCGGCCTTCAAAGATCTGGCCTGGCACACCGGGGCTGGTAGTCTGCACCCGGGTGCCCGGCTGCAACAGCGCAGCCTGGCTTTCAGGCACCGCGCCTTCGGCCCAGACGGTGCCTGTGCCCTGCAGGCGCATCAACAAAGCTCCGGGCATGACCGTGGCGCCTTCGCGAACCGCCAGCTCACTGACCACGCCGCCGCTGGGCGCAGTGACGGTGTAGCGCTGCTGCACGGTGCCCGTGGCCACCACGCGTTCGATGTGGGCGGCTGGCATGCCGGCCTGGCGCATGCGCTGAAGTGCAGCATCCTGCAGCGCTCCGCTGTCCGGCCCGCTCAGGCGCTTGAGGGCCAGGTACTCTTCCTGCGCGGCCACCCAGTCGGGCACGTGCAGTTCGACCAGCGGGGCGCCGGCGGCCACGCGGTCCAGCACCGCGCGCACGTGCAGCTTTTCGACGAAGCCCATGGCGCGCGCGCTCACCACCGTCTGCTCGTGTTCGTTCCAGGCCACGTTGCCCACGGCACTCACTTCCGCCGCCAGCGCGCCTTCCACCACCGGGGCGGTGCGCAGGCCCAGGTTCTGCTGGATGCGCGGGCTTACCGACACGCTGCTGGCGTCGGCGGCGTTGCCACCGGCGTAGCGTGGCACCAGCATCATGTCCATGAAGGGCGACTTGGCGGGCGCGTCGAAGTTGCGACCCGGCACCATGGGGTCGTGGTAGTTCAGGATGCGAAGCCCGGTGGCCGGGTCGAGGTCGCCGGCCTTGAGCCCTTCCTGAATGTGGCGGCGCGTGGCCGCCTCGCCCTGCGGAATGGTCCACTGGGAAGGGTCGTCGCTGGGGGCGGCAGTTTGCTCTTGCGTTGCAGCGGCTGGCATGGCGTGTCCCATTCCCTGCTGCATGCCTAACCACCAGCCGCCAAAACCCACCGCGGCCACGACGACGAACCCACCCAGCGGAATCAAAACAGCTTTGGAATTCATGGTCGTTCTCCAGCCTGGGCATTGGGGGCATTGAGGGAAACAGGGGGATGGGCAGTGATGGGGGTGAGAAATTCGAGCCGCGCCCAAAGGCCGGCCGTTTCGCGCTCCAGAGTCAGACGCTCCAGCGCGAGCGACAGCGCATCGCGCCGGGCCTGCAGCACCGGGCCCAGAGGCTCGCGCCCGCCCCGGTAGGCGGCCAGGGCCACCGCAATACGCTGCTCGGCCAGCGGCTGGCGCCGGGCATCGAGGTGCGCAATCCGCTCCAGACCGGCGCGCCACTCCTGCTGCCAGCGCTGCACTTGCAGCAACCGTTCGCGTGTCTGTTCTTCGCGGTCGGCTTGCAGTTCTTCCACGCGGGCCAGCCTGGCGGCCAGTTCGCGCTGCTGGCGCTGCGGCCGGTTCCACTGAAGCGGTACCGACACACCGATGGACACCGTGTTCGCCGAGGGCGCACTGCGCTGGGTGAACATGACTTCAGCGCTCCAGTCCGACGTGAGTTCTTGCTGCGCCAGTTCGGCGTCAGCCCGTGCCACGACTTCGCGAGCCTGCAGGGCGATGAGGTCGGGCAAGGCGGGCAGGGTGTAGGAGCCGGACAGCGAATCGTTTGCCCATGCAGTGTTCTGCAGGCGCTGGTAGGCGGGCGGGTCTCCCAGCGCCTGGTCGGGCGGCGTGCCGGTGTAACGCGCCAGCGTGAGGCGCGCATTGGACAATTCGGCCTTTGCAGCAATGAGGCCTTGCTCCAGTTGCAGCAGGGCTTCACGCGCCAACAGAGCGTCGGCCGGGGCGGCGGTTCCGCCGCGCACGCTGCCCTCCAGGCTCTGTACCAGCACCAGCGCATCTTCGATCTGCCCCTGCAGCACCTGCTGGCGCTGCTCCTGCAGGTGGCGCTCCAGCCAGGCTTGGGCGGCTTCTGCCTGCAGCATGGCCGCGCGTTCTGCGCGTTCGCTCAGGGCGGCGTCGGCTTCGCGCTCGAAGCGCACACCCCGGGCCCGGCGCTTGTCCGCACCCGGCAGGGTTTGCATGAGC
>PHCQ01000191.1 GCA_002840835.1 Betaproteobacteria bacterium HGW-Betaproteobacteria-16
CAGCCTGATCTCCTTCATTCTGATCTTCATCATCTCCGTCATGTTCTTCGGCTGGTGGGCCATGAAGGACTATTTTGTCTTCGGCGACAGCCGCTTCGACCAGGTGCAATGGATCACCGCCCAGCCGAGTGATGACAAACCCTGTTATCGCGGCGACATGGCCTTTGACCTCAAACAGCGCGTCCTACTGCGCGGCATGCCGCGCAATATCGCTACCATTCTGCTGGGGCGGCCGACCTGGGAAGATCACGGCCAGATCGAATACGAACTCGGCTATTGCCTCTGGCGTGAACATGGCCTCAGACTGTATTTCGACGACAACGATAGATTGATACGCAGCCGCATCGTGCAGCATTAGCTTCAGGGGGAGATTTTTGCCCGGCTGTGGTCACATATTCAACTGAACAGGCAAATAGGCGTGCACTGCGTATCGCCACCATGGATCTGTACAACTGGATCCGTACAACCAGACATATCTAAGAGTATCCGCATGCTGAACGAACACGATTATCACTACATGGAAGAAGCGCTGGCGCTGGCCGCACAGGGCTTGTACACCTGCATGCCCAACCCGCGTGTCGGTTGCGTCATCGTCAAGGATAGCGTTATCGTCGGCCGCGGTACACATCTGCGTACCGGCGAGCCGCATGCCGAAGTACATGCCTTGCGCGAGGCGGGTGAGCAGGCCAGAGGTGCCGACGTCTACGTGACGCTGGAACCCTGCAGCCATCACGGGCGCACGCCGCCCTGTGCCGATGCGCTGGTCGCAGCAGGCGTCAAACGCGTGTTCGTCGCCATGCAGGACCCCAACGCCAAAGTCGCCGGCAGTGGGCTGGAAAAGCTGCGCCAGCATGGCATTGAGGTCCATTGCGGTTTGTTCGAGCATGAGGCGCAGGCATTGAACCCCGGCTTCATTTCGCGCATGACGCGTGGCTTGCCGTTTGTGCGCTGCAAGGTCGCTGCCAGCCTCGATGGCTGTACTGCGCTGGCCAACGGCGTCAGTCAGTGGATCACCGGCGAGGAAGCGCGCGCCGACGCGCAGCACTGGCGTGCGCGCTCCTGCGCCATCCTCACCGGCATCGGCACCGTGCTTTATGACAACCCGCAGATGAACGTACGCCGGCCGGACCTGGTCGAGATCAAATCCGGCAAACAGCCGTTGCGTGTCGTCGTCGACAGTCGTTTGCACATTTCGCCGGACGCGAAAATACTGGAGGGCGGCAATACGCTGGTGGCCTATGCTGTCGATGCCGAAAATAAAGCACAAGCCTTGCAGGTTGCCGGTGCGAAGCTGATCTGCCTGCCGGATGCCGATGGTCGGGTAGACCTGCAGAAGCTGATGCAGCACCTCGCCTCGCTGGAGATTAACGAGGTGCTGGTGGAAGCTGGCGAGGGCATGAATGGCGCGCTGCAGCAGGCCGACCTGATCGACGAATACCTGTTCTATTTTGCGCCGCTGCTGATGGGCAGTGCAGCGCGCGGTATGTTCGGCCTGCCGTCCATGACCGAGATGACGCAACGCATAGAACTGGAGATTCTGGACATGGACAAACTGG
>PHCQ01000192.1 GCA_002840835.1 Betaproteobacteria bacterium HGW-Betaproteobacteria-16
TGCAGTACCTCGACGGCCAGACCATCACCGAGCCGCTGCTCAACCACATCGAGGTCGCCATCCGCGCCTACGACCCCTGCCTGTCCTGCGCCACCCACGCGCTGGGCCAGATGCCCCTGGCGGTGACGTTGCGCAACGCCAGCGGCGAGGTGCTCGACCACGTGCACCGTTCGTCCAGCGGTGACACCGTTCGCGGTACACGGCCACACTCGGCGGAGGCTGCGCAATGACTGCGAAGGTGGCGCCGCTGCTGGTGTTCGGCTGGGGCAATCCGAGTCGGGGCGACGACGCGCTCGGCCCGCTGCTGGTCGAACAGCTGGCCGACCGGGCGCAGGCGTTGCTGCCGGCGGGGCGGCTCGAATGTCTCACCGACTTCCAGTTGCAGGTGGAGCACGCGCTCGACCTCGTGGGCCGAGAGCGCGTGCTCTTCGTGGACGCCGCCATCGGCCTGCAGACCCCGTTCGCGGTGCGCACCGTGCTGCCCGCGCCGGTGGCGGGATTCACTACCCACGCGCTGGCGCCCGAGGCGCTGCTGCAGGTCTACACCGAGCTGGAGCACGCCGAGCCACCGCCCTGCACGCTGCTCGCCATCCGCGCCCAGCGCTTCGAGCTTGGTGAAGCGCCGGGCGAGCAGGCGCTGGCCGATCTGGCGCAAGCGCTGGCCTGGGCGTTGGCCTGGGCCGGGCTGACTGAGGAGATGCTGACATGAAACAACCCCCACGCTCACTATGTTCGCTGCCCCCCGAGGGGGCGCGTCAGTGGCTTCGGGCGGCCGGGCGCCACTGACATGAACGTGCTCTGGCTTCAAAGCGGTGGTTGCGGCGGCTGCAGCATGTCGCTGCTGTGCGCCGACACCACCGACTTCCAGGGCCACCTGCGCGACGGTGGCGTGAACCTGCTGTGGCACCCCTCGCTGTCGATGGCGAGTGGCGAAGAGGTGATCGCGCTGCTGCACTCGGTGCTGGACGGCGGCACCCGGCTCGACGCGCTCTGCGTCGAAGGCTCCTTGCTGCGCGGCCCGAACGGCACGGGGCGGTTCCACATGCTGGCCGGCACCGGCCTGCCAATGATCCACTGGGTGCGCGAACTGGCGGCGAAGGCGCGGCACGTGCTGGCCGTGGGCAGCTGTGCGGCCTGGGGTGGCATCACCGCCGGCGGCGACAACCCCACCGACGCCTGCGGCCTGCAGTTTGAGGATGACCGCATCGGTGGCCTGCTCGGCGCGGATTTCCGTTCGCAGAGCGGCCTGCCCGTGATCAACATCGCGGGCTGCCCGACGCACCCGAGCTGGGTGATCGACACGCTGATGGCCCTGGCCGCCGATAGCTTCGTGGCCGACGACCTGGATCCGCTGAACCGGCCGCGTTTCTACGCTGACCAGCTGGTGCACCACGGCTGCACGCGCAACGAGTACTACGAGTTCAAGGCCAGCGCCGAGAAGCCGTCGGACCTCGGCTGCATGATGGAACACATGGGCTGCAAGGGCACGCAGGTGCACGCCGACTGCAACATCCGCCCCTGGAACGGCGAAGGCAGCTGCACGCGC
>PHCQ01000193.1 GCA_002840835.1 Betaproteobacteria bacterium HGW-Betaproteobacteria-16
CCCTATGCGCTGGCGCGCATCCCGCTAGCGGGCGAGACTCGCGGCAACCTGGCGGCCGGCGGAAAAGGCGTGGCCCAACCATTGACCAACCGCGACCGCAAGATCGCCGAAACCGTCGGCCAGGTCATGCAGGAGAACGGATTGTTCCTGGTCGGCCTCGACGTCATCGGTGAGCACCTGACCGAGGTCAACGTCACCAGCCCGACCGGCATGGTCGAGATCGCCGCACAGACCGATTGCGACCCAGCAGATATCTTCATGGATGCGCTGGAACAACGTCTTTCTGCCACAGAGCGCACAGAGACCACAGAGAAAACCTGAACCCACCATGCAACGTCCGATTAACCTATGGTCTTTGTGCACAAAGATACGCTGGAACAACCTCTTTAGCCACAGAGAACACAGAGTGCACCGAGAAAACCCGCTACCATTTCTGAAGCACAGAATTTCTCTGTGGTCTCTGTGCGCTCTCTGGCTAACAGTCCTCGCCCTGTCGTCCTGCGGCCGCGAACCGCTTTACCAGTCGCAGAGCTACGTGTTCGGCACGCTGGTCGATATCAGCATCTACGGCGAAGAAGTGTCACGCGCCGCTGATCTCGCCGCCGTCATCCAGCAGGATTTCCAACGCCTGCACCACAAGCTGCATGCCTGGAACGAGGACAGCGACTTGAGCCGACTCAACCGCGCCTTTGCCGCCGGCGAGCGCGTCACCATTGACCCGGAGCTCGCGCAATTGATCAAACAGGCCCAGCAGTTATCGGCGCAATCCGATGGCCTGTTCAACCCGGCCATCGGGCAATTGATTGGCCACTGGGGATTCCAGCGCGACATGTTCAAGCCGGTCAGCATCGATCGCGACGCCATCGAAAAACTGGTCGCGGCCAACCCGCAGATGAGCGATATCGTGCTGCATGAAAGTGCTTCCGGCATCGAGGCCGAGAGCCGCAATCCGGCCGTCAAGCTGGATTTCGGCGGCTACGCCAAAGGCTACGCGCTGGATCGGGCTGCCGCCTATCTGCGCGCCGAAGGCACCCACAATGCGCTGATCAACATCGGCGGTAACGTCATCGCACTGGGCAAGCGCGGCGAGCGCAACTGGCGTGTCGGCATCCAGCATCCGCGCAAGCCCGGCGCCATCGCCTCGCTCGATTTGGAAGACGGCTGGGCGATCGGCACTTCCGGCGACTACCAGCGCTATTTCGAACTGGACGGCCAGCGCTACTGCCATGTGCTCGACCCGCGCAGCGGCTTCCCCGCACATCACACACAGGCCGTCACCGTGCTGCTGCCGCCGGGCGAACTGAGCGGCACCCTGTCCGATGTCGCCTCCAAGCCAATCTTTATCAGCAATGACGGCAAGCGCAGCGACATGGCAAAAAAACTCGGGGTTGAAAACTTCATGGTAATCGACGATGCAGGCAATATTGCTGCCAGCCCGGCCATGCTGCAGCGCCTCAAATGGAAGAACGATGTCGAAGTCCGCACCCTGCCATAACTGGCTACACGGACTGAAATGGGGGGATGGCCTGACCGTAGTATTGGGCG
>PHCQ01000120.1 GCA_002840835.1 Betaproteobacteria bacterium HGW-Betaproteobacteria-16
CGACTGGCAGGCCCGCGTGGCCACCTGGCGCGACGCCTGGCTGGACCAGCCGCAATGGAACGAGCCCATCGAAGCCTGGTGGCACGAGGTGATGCAGCGTCTGGCCAACGAGGCGCAACAACCCGACAACGCGCTCGCCGGGCGCTACGCCAGCGTGGTGCAGACCGCCGGGCGCCAGCTGCTGGCCGATGCCACGTTGCGCGAATGGCTCAACACCCAGGCGCAACAGGTGCTGCTGCGCGCACTGGAAGGCAGCCGCGACAACATCGTCGGCTTCGTGGCGCAGCGGGTCGAGGCCTGGGACGCGCACGACATGAGCCGCGTGCTGGAGGACCACATCGGCCGCGATCTTCAGTTCATCCGCATCAACGGCACGCTGGTGGGGGCGCTGGTGGGGCTGTTGTTGCACGCCGCCACGGTGATCGCCATGGGCCTGCCGCTGGTACGGTCCTGGATGCAGCCTTAGCCTGTCGTCTTCGGCTTGAAATCGCAATACGCCGACACCGCGCAGCGGTGGCACAGCGGCTTGCGCGCCTGGCACACATAGCGCCCCAGCAGGATCAGCCAGTGGTGCGAGTCCACCGCGTAGGCCGGCGGTACACGTTTCATCAGCTGCTGCTCGACCGCCAGTGGCGTCTTGCCCGGGGCCAGGCCGGTGCGGTTGCTGACGCGGAAGATGTGGGTGTCCACCGCCATCGTGGGCTGGCCGAAGGCCACGTTGAGCACCACGTTGGCCGTCTTGCGGCCCACGCCGGGCAGGGCCTCGAGGGCCTCGCGGGTGCGTGGCACCTCGCCGCCGTGGCGCTCCACCAGGATGCGGCAGGTTTCCATCAGGTGCTTGGCCTTGCTGCGGTAGAGGCCGATGGTCTTGATGTAGCTCTCCAGGCCCTCCTGCCCGAGCGCCAGGATTTTCTCCGGCGTGTTGGCCACCGGGAACAGCTTGCGCGTCGCCTTGTTCACGCCCACGTCGGTGGCCTGGGCCGAGAGCAGCACGGCGGCCAGCAGCTCGAACACGCTGGTGTATTCCAGCTCGGTGACCGGGTGCGGGTTGGCGGCCTGGAGGGTTGAAAAAAAGGCTTCGATGGCGGCGGGTTTCATGGGCTGATGCGGTTTTACAGGGTGACGCCCTTGGACGCGAGCCGTTCCTTCACCCGCTGTTCCACCTTGGGCCCGAGCAGGCGGCCGAACTGCACGCCGATCTCGAACGATTCCCGGTTGAGCGCGGGCGTGACGAGGGTGAGCTTGCGGCCGGTGTCCGAAGCGTAAAACACCAGCAGTTGCCGGATGTCGTCGGCGCTGAAATGCTTGTGGTACAGGTGCACCATCAGCGCCTTGAACACGCCGATGTTTTCATCGAACACCGCTTCGTGGGCTTCGGCGACGATGCGCAGGTGTTCTTCGGTCAACTTGGGCTGCTTCTGGCGCAGCTGCAGCACGAGTTGCTGCAACACGGTGTTCATGTTGGCGCGCGCGTTGCTCATGGTCTGGGTGAGTTCGAGCAGCTGCTCGATGTCGGCGCGCTTGGCGTCGTCCAGTTCCTGCGCCCAGGCGCTGTGGCCGAGCGTCAGACACAGCGCGAGGGCTGCGAGCAGAGAGCGTATGAAGGGCATGGTCAGACCGGGAGAAGTGGCGGGGCGTCTGCCATCTTATGTGCTTCCCGTTCCAGATACCGGGACACAGCCTTACCTCGGCCATTCGCCGACCGCCTGAGCAACGCCGAAACCTCCGCCATCCGCGAACGCTTCAAGCGGCTCGGCAGGACCCTCGTGTCGCCCCCTGCCACGCCTCAGGCGCTCGCCGCTTTCAGGTCTTTCAGCATGCCCTGGATCGCCGCCTCCACGGTCTTGGCGCGCTCGGCGAGCTCCTTGCCTCGCAGCTCCAGGGCCTTGGTGGTCAGTGCGGCCTGTTCTTTCAGTTCGGGCGATTTTTCCAGGGCGCGTTTGAAGGCGTCGCTGCGGATCAGGGCGCTGTGCGCCTTGTTGTCGGCCTGGCCCTGCTGGGTGCGTTGTGCCAGCTGTTGGCCGTAGCCCGTGAGCGCCTCGCCGATCTCGCTGGCGATCCGGGCGGGTGGGTCGTCCGCTGTCCGGCGGGCCTTGGGTCGCAGCTCCGGGACGTCGGGCACCTTGAGCACGGCGCCCCTGGGCAGGGTGCTCAGATCGTTCAGCCGCGGGTTGGCTTTCAGGATGGCGGCCTCGGCCTTCTCGCGCTGCTTGGGCGTCAGGCGCTCGAACATGACGTCGGCGATCTCGGCCACGGACTTTTCGCCGCGGAAGCTGGTGATCGGCATGGCAAGTCTCCTTCAGAGGCCAATGATGTTGGTCAGGTTGATGTCGGCGGGGGTGGGCGTGCCGCCCTGCACCACGATCGGACCGGTGCTGGTGTTGCCCATCACGATGGCGCGTTTCAACTCGGGCAACAGGAACAGGGTCTGCAGGTCTCCCAGGCCGATCAGCCGGTTGTTGCTGGCGTTGAGCGTGTGCGCAGCGAGCTGGCCGATCACCGGCTGCGGGCTGCTTTCACCCACCGCCACGCAGTGGTTGGTGTTGAACAGGCAGTCGGCGACGCCGCCGCAGCGGTTCAGCGGTACCGAGGACAAGTGGCCGCGCAGCCGGTTGCCGCGGATGGACAGGATGCCCGTGCGCGCGGGCACGGCCGCCGCCAGGCTCTCGGTCAGCAGGAAGCCCGCTTCGCCCGCCGAGACGTGGCTGGCCATGGCGAAGTGGGTGAAACGCACGCTGCTGCCGGGCGCGATGTTGATCGCGCGCCAGGCCAGCGGCTCGGGCTTCTGGTCGTCGGCGCCGATGCGGTCCACCTGGTTGTCGTCGATCGCGCAGTGCTCAAACGGGGGCAGCACATGCAGGCAGCTGATCTGGCCGCTGCCGCGGTCCGGGCCGACGCCGAAGCAGCGGTTGCCCGCGATGCGCAACTGCCCCATGGCCAGCGCGCGCACCGCATCGACCGCGGGCGACCCGTTGGCTGTGCGCGCGACCCCGCCCACGCTGTTGTCGAGCAGATCGGCACGTTCCACGCGCACCAGCTGGATCGCGGCGAAGGCGGTGTTCTCCACGTTCGCCGCCTGGCCGATGTCGTGGCACTGGTTGCCCGAAAAGCGCAGCACGCCCGCGGAGCCGCTGCGCGCCATCACCAGCGCACCGAGCCCCAGTTGCTCGAAATGGTTGTCGCTGATCACCGCGTGCTCGACGCGGTGGCTGATCAGCACACCGTTGCCCCGCAGCGCGCGCAGGCGGTTGCCGCTGATGCGCGCGCGATCCAGCGCCACCGGGTCCAGGCCCTCTTCGAGCACGATGCCGTCGCCGCTGCGCTCGCTGGAGCCGGAGATCTCGTTGCCCTCGATGGACAGGCCATCGACCCCGGCCCGGATGCCGTCGCCTGCGGTGTAGATGACGTTGCTGGCAATGTCCATGGGCGAGCCGGGCAGGGTGGCGCCGGTGGCGACCACGGCGGCCTGGTTGCCCACCAGCATCAGGTTGTCCACGATGCGCGTGTTGCCGAAATGCAGGCTGACGCCGTCGAGGTTGACCGCGCGCTGGCTGCAGAACATCAGGTTGCGCGCGATCCGCAGTTCGGCGGTGAGCAGGTGCTTGCGCTCGCGTTCGGTCACCGCCGCGACGCCGCGTTCGGCCACCAGCGCGCACTGCTCGATCTTCGCGCCGAGCACGTTGCCGGCCAGTCCGATGGCCACGCTGGTGCCGTTGCCCACCGACAGGCCGAGCACGTTGATGTGCTGTGCGAGCAGGTCGATCACCTGGGTGGCCAGCAGCATGGCGGTGGTGCCCGAGGTGCGCGCCGAGCCGAGCAGGCTGAGGTTTTCCAGCGCCACGCCGTTGCTGTCGTGGATGTTCACCACGGTGCCGGGCTCGGCACCCTGCAGCACGGTGGCCCAACCCTGGCCGCGGATGCGCAGCGAGCGCGCGCCCTCGATGTTCAGCGGCGCCGAAAGGACGTAGGTGCCGATGCCCAGGCAAACCGTGCCCCCGGTGGCCTGCAGGCTGTCCACCGCCTGTTGCAGCGTGGCGCTCCCGTTATTGTGGTTTTCCGCGCTGACGCAGACCGAGCAGTCGCAGCCGTGGCCCTCGGGCAGGGGTGGCCACAGCGTGCGGCAGTCGGTCTCGGCGTCGGGGAAGTTGACCACGGCGAGCCGGGCGTGGTGGTGGTGGGTGCCCAGCGGCGGGGCGCGGTCCAGCTCTTCGATCTTCGCGTTGGTGCTCCGCGCGGCGAACACCCAGTGGTCGCCGCTGTGGAACAGGCCGCCGGCCGGGTCGAGGCTGAATTCGACCAGGACGCCGTGTTCCAGAAACAGGCGCGTGCCCAGCGGCGGGATCAGGATCGCGCCGGTGCTGGCGGGCGCGTCCAGGTCCTGGCCGGCCACCGCGCTGCCGTCTTCGCGGCGTACCTGGCCCGACTGGTCCCAGCGCCGCACCCGGGTGTTGCGCAAGGGGTCGGTGGCCTGTTGCGGTGTGGTGGGGAACAGGCCGGCGCTCAATGGCTGGTCAAAGGTCAGCGTGCGCGCGGTCACGTCCACCCCGCTGGCGGCGCGGATGCGGCGCAGCTCGCCGGGCAGGCCGTGCAGCTCGCGGTGGTCGTCGGTGACTTCGACCCAGTCGCCGTCGTTGAAGCGCAGCACGTCGTCGCGCCCGATGCTCTCCACGGTGACGCGGTCGCGCGCCGGGTTGATGTGGGTCGCGCGCGAGGCCACGCTGGCGTTGTCGCGCGACCACTTGAAGGTGGCCGTGCCGAGCGCGCCGCCCTGGTGCACCTCCACCCGGTAGAGCTGGTTTTCCAGCCCGCGGTAGCCCGCGGCCGGCGGCACGCTGCAGGGGTTGGGCTCGAAGCCGGGGTCGCCGGTGGCGGTGGACAGCCGCGCGGCCGACGGCGCGGTGGCGGCCACCCAGCCGGGGATGTCTTCGTCGGGCGTGGCGCAGCTGATCGCGCCGACGTTGGGCAACAGCTTCACCTGCCACACCGTCTGGCGCCGGCCGGTGGTGTCCACCCCGATGGCAGGCTCGATCAGCCCGGGCGCCTGCAGCGCGGTCACGTCGCGCTGCCACACATCCAGGTACACCAGGTGCGGCCCCGCGGCGGGCAGCGCGGGCGGCTCGGGGTAGTGGGGCTGGTCCAGGTAGTCCAGCGCGGTGGTGCCGGCCAGTTCTGCCAGGTGGGGGTCCCAGGCGTCGGGCGTGCCGCCATGGTTTTCGGCCAGCAGGCCATCGACGTACATGCGCCCCGGGCCGATGCTCAAGTTGCCACCGGCCGCCTCGATGCGGAAACCGTCGGGCGTGGTGCGCGGCACCACGCTGCCGTTGAAGGTGTCCCAGCTGCCGGCCTGCAGGCGCCGGCCGAGCTGGGCAACCCACTCGTTCCAGTCCGCGTCCAGCTGGACGCGGCCCTGTTGCATGACCACGCCCAGGAAGTCCTGGCGGGCGTCAAAGCGCACGCGGCTCAGATCGAAACTCATGGTGCTCCCTCCTTCAGGATTCGTAAAAAATGCCGGCCCGCAAACCGACCCGCAGGTACTCGGCGAGGCGGATGCGCAGGTTGGCTTCGCGCTGCGCGCCGTGCAGGTGGTGAAAGACGCCCATTTCGCTTTCATCGTCGGCGCCGCGCAGCACCTCGGGCGGTGTCGAACGGGCGAGCTGGGCGTAGGCCGGTGTGCCGTAGACCAGCGAGGTGAAACGCGGCGCGATGTGTTGCGCATCGCTGGCCGAGCCGGGCTGGCAGCGGAACCGCGTGGGCACGATGGCGCCCAGTGGCAGCCAGGAGAAGCGCACGCAGCCCACCTGTTTGCGCGCGGCGCGCACGGGCACGGCCCAGCTGTCGCCCTCGGCCAGGGCCGCGAGCAGGATGCTGTTGGACACGCTCATCTGCGCCGCGTGCAGCTTGCCCACCACGGTGCAGGCCTCCAGCGTCAGCGCCGCGCCGGGGCCGCTGCCATCGAGCGCGGCCAGCGCCACGCCGCTGCGCGCGGTGGCGTCGATCAGGCTGTCGTGCGCGCTCAGACTGGCGCGTTCGTGGCAGCGCACGGCGCCCACGATGCAGCGCTCGATGTGCGTCTGCAGACCGGCAATCTCCAGCAGCAGGCTGGGTCTGGCGGGCTGCGCCGGGCTGGCGTCCGGGTTCAGGGCGATCCCCGGCACCAGGGTGCAGTGCAGCAGGTTCAGCTGTTTCAGGGCGTTCGTGCCGTCGTCGGGCACCACCAGCGGCGCGCCGGTGATCAGCAGGCCGTTGAGCGTGCAGGCGGCGTTGGCCCCGCCGGTGACGGTGCAGCCGCCCAGGTCGAGCACCGGGCGGCGGCCGTTCTCGGCCCGGATCTCGATCTGCCCATCGGCCACCACGGCCAGGGTCAGCGTTTCCGTGTAGCGGCGGCTGTCGCGGATTTCCACCACGCCGTTGCCCGCGATCTGGGTCAGCGCCGCGCCGATGCTGGGCTGGTCGTCGGGCACGCGCACCACCAGCGTGCTCGCGGCCGGGGCGGGCAGGCTCTCGCCGCGTTCGTACTCGCCGCCGCCCAGGTCGGCGCTGAAGCCTTCGTGCCAGGTCAGGCTCAGCTCGGCCGGGTCGTCGGCCTCGGGCGGCAGCGCGATGCGCCCGAGCACCGGGTCGATGGCGTAGACGCCCGCCGGGGGCGGCGTGTGGGCCCAGCCCGCGCCGTCGTCGCCCAGGTTGCAGATCACGATCTGGTCGCGCTCGATGGGCATGCCGTCCACGCTGAGCAGCAGCGCGGGTTCGGCGTTGTCCGCGGGCGCCGCCGCGTGGGCCCGCGTGCCGTAGTGCTGCGCCAGCTCGGCGGCCAGGCGCCGGCGCGAGAGCGGGCCCGGCACATGGGCCGGCTCGGCCAGGTGGGTGATGTCGTCCTCGGCGCGCGGGCGGTTGTACAGCGGCAGGTCGTGGTTGAGCGGGCTCACGCGGTAGCGGCGCGGCCCCACCCGCAGCGCCGGTGTGTCGCGGTGCCGGTAGGCCTGGATGCGCCACAGGTGCAGGCCCACGTTGGGGATGTTGTGGCGGCCCCGGCCCGACTCGATGCGCCGCACGTCCACCGTGCGGTTGGCGCTCTCGAACGCCGTGCCCACGAACGCCAGCGCCGCCCCCCGCCGCAGGTCGGGCGACTGCAGGTTGTGCGGGCGGGTGTGGTTCATGTATTGCGTGGTCACGATGCGCTGGAAATACTCCACGGCGCGCGCGTCCCAGCCGGTCACGTCGCGCGCGAGCTGCTCCAGCACCAGCGCCGTGCCCTTGCGCCGGCGCAGGGCGATGGTGTGCGCCACCTCGGCGCGCGCGCTGGCCACCTTGGGCGTGACGCCGTGCAGGCTCTGGTAGCCGATGAGGTCGCCGATATAGGGCACAGCCCAGTCGGCGCAGGTCTCGATGAACAGGTCGTCGTGGAGCTGTTCCAGGCTTTCCCCGGCCACCGCGATCTGCTCGGCCAGCACACCGATCAGCTCTTCGAGCGGCCCGCGCTCCAGGCCCAGGGTTTGCGCAAGCTCGGCGTCGCGGATGCGGTGGATGGCCGGCAGCAGTTCAAAGAGCGACTGGGTGTCTGTGGTCATGGGATTTCACTCCGTGCAGCGCTCATGGCATCACCTCCAGTTCCACCGGCTCGTCGGCCAGCGTGAGCAGTTCGGCCGGCAGCGGCTGGCCGGTGAGCGAGGCCACGGGCAGGGCCGCGAACAGGCGCGGCAACAGGCCCGGGGCCTGGCCCACGCGGTGCAGGCGGG
>PHCQ01000194.1 GCA_002840835.1 Betaproteobacteria bacterium HGW-Betaproteobacteria-16
CGTGGGTGGCGCAGGACAGGCAGGGGTCGTAGGCGCGGATGGCGACCTCGATGTGGTTGAGCAGCGGCTCGGTGATGGTCTGGCCGTCGAGGTACTGCAGCGCGACCGAGCGCACCGCCTCGTTCATGGCCTGGTTGTTGTGGGTGGTCGAGACGATCAGGTTGCAGCTGGTGACGAGATCGTCGTCACCCACTTCGTACTCGTGGATCAGCGTGCCGCGCGGTGCTTCGATGATGCCCACGCCGCTGCGCTGGCGCTCGCCGGTGGCGAGCAGCGGGCCGCCGAGGATGGCCTGGTCGTCCAGTAATTCGGCCACCACTTCCACACCATGCAGCAGCTCGATCATGCGTGCCCAGTGGGTGGCCAGCACCGCGTGCACTGGCCGGCCACCGTGCGCGTCGACGAAGGCCTGGCGCCGCGCTTCTGCGCGCGGCGTGGGGATGAAGTCGCAGTTCTGCACGCGGGCCAGCGGGCCGACACGGTACCAGCCGGCGTCCGGCCCCAGGGTCAGGCGGTAGGGAAACTTCATGTAGGTCCAGGGCTTGACGCCCTCGCCGATCAGCTCGCGGTAACGCTGGTCCTCGAAGCCGTCGACGGCGATGCGGCCGTCGGCCTCGCGCACGCGCAACGTGCCGTCGTAGAACGCCATCGCGCCGCCGGGACCGACCAGCGACATCATGGCCGCCGGTGTCTCGGCAAAGCCGACCAGATGCGTCGGCAAGCCGGTGTGCAGGCGCTCGGCCAGATCCACCGCGGCTTCGGCCCAGGCCAGCACCTCGGGCAGTTGCGCACGCAGCGTGTCGCGCTCGGCCGCGACCACCGCCCGGTTCATGCCACCGGGCACAGAGCCGGTGCCGTGCACCCGCTTGCCGGCGGTGATGCGGATACATTCCTGACCGAATTTGCGCAGCATCACGCCCTGGCGCGCGGCCTCGGGGTGCGCCATCGCCACGCCGACGATGTTGCGCTGTGCGATGGCGGCGTCGAAGCCGAACAGCAGGTCGGGCGAGGACAGGTGGAAGAAGTGCAGCGCGTGGCTCTGCACGATCTGGCCGTAGTGCATGAGGCGGCGAATCTTGTCGGCGGCTTCGGGCACCGGCCAGCCACCGACCACGCGGTCCAGCGCCTTGGTGGCGGCCAGGTGGTGCGAGACCGGGCAGATGCCGCACAGGCGCTGCACCATGACCGGCACCTCCCAGTAAGGCCGGCCGACGATGAATTGTTCGAAGCCGCGGAATTCGACGATGTGCAGGCGCACCTGCTGGATGCGGTTGTCGTCGCCCAGCAGCAGCGTGACCTTGCCATGGCCTTCGACGCGCGAGACCGGGTCGATCACGATGCGGCGCAAGCCCTGCGGGTCGGCGGCGGTTTCGAGAGAAGAAGGGTTCATGGCAGTTGCTCCACCGCGCTGCGCGCGACACACGACGCATGGCACAACGCCACCCAGGGGCACCGCCGGGCCGGCTTTGCCGGACGGCCAGTGCCGTCCCCCCGGGGGGAAGACGCGAAGC
>PHCQ01000195.1 GCA_002840835.1 Betaproteobacteria bacterium HGW-Betaproteobacteria-16
GACGGCTTCTTCGATAGTCAGCTGGCTGGTTTCCAGCAGCTGTGCATCTTTGCATTGTTGCAAGGGGGCGGCGGAGCGTTGACTGTCTCTGGCGTCACGTTGCTGCAAATCATGCAGAATGTCGAGCAGGTTAGCATGCTTTCCTTTTTGCATCAACTGCTTATGTCTGCGTTCCGCCCTTACTTCGGCGCTGGCAGTCAGGAATATTTTGGTCTTCGCATCGGGGAAAACCACGGTGGCCATATCCCGTCCATCGGCTACCAGTCCGGGCGCACGGCGGAAACTGTGCTGCAGGTCCAGCAGCGCGGCCCTGAGTTCCGGATGAACCGCGACTTCCGATGCCCCCTTGCCCATTGCTTCTGAGCGTACCTCGTCGCTGACATCTGCGCCGTTCAACAGAATCTGTTCGTCCTCGAAACGGATATCCAGCGTTGCCGCCATTTCTGCCAGTGCCTTGGCATCCTGCCAGGAGATATTGCGACTTTTCGCAGCCAGTGCGACCAGTCGGTACAGCGCGCCGGAATCCAGGTAATGATAGCCCAGCGCCTTGGCGACGCGCTGTGCGACAGTCCCCTTGCCGGAGGCGGAAGGGCCGTCGATGGCGATGACGGGGATGCTGTTGGTTTCGTTCATATTGGCCTGAAATGTTTGATGATCAGTGGTCGCCGGTTTACTCATGCAGGATGGTGGCGAAACGTTCGAAATAGTCCGGGAAAGTCTTGGCCACGCATTCGGGTTCGTTGATGGTGACCGGCGTGTTGCCGAGCGCGACCAGCGAGAAGCACATCGCCATGCGGTGGTCATCGTAGGTGTCGATGGCGGCATTCGGAGTCAGTGTTTCGGGTGGCGTGATGACCAGATAATCGGCGCCTTCTTCCACGATGGCGCCGACCTTGCGCAGTTCCGTGGCCATGGCGCTGAGACGGTCGGTCTCCTTCACGCGCCAGCTGGCGATATTGCGCAGCCGGCTTGGGCCGTCGGCGAATAATGCAGCGGTCGCCAGTGTCATGGCGGCATCGGGGATATGGTTGCAGTCGAGGTCGATGGCTTTCAGTTTGCCTGCAGGCGCGCTGGCTTCTATCCAGTTGTCTCCGTAAGTAATCCTTGCGCCCATCAGCTCCAACGCTTCGCAGAAGCGGACATCGCCCTGAATGCTGTTTTTGCCGATGCCGTAAACCCGTACCGGACCCTTGCCGATGGCGCCGGCAGCGAGGAAATAGGAAGCGGAAGACGCGTCACCCTCGACGTGGATCTCGCCCGGACTCTGGTAAACACTGTTGGCCGGAATGCTGAAACGCTGCCAGCCATCCCTTTGCACGCTGATGCCGAAACGCTGCATCAGGTTGAGCGTGATCTCGATATACGGCTTGGAGATCAGCTCACCGATGACTTCGATCTCGGCGGACTTGCCGGTCAATGGCAACGCCATCAAGAGGGCGGTGAGAAACTGGCTGGAGACATCGCCGCGTATGCGTATTGCCTGGCTGACATCGATTGTGGCGGG
>PHCQ01000030.1 GCA_002840835.1 Betaproteobacteria bacterium HGW-Betaproteobacteria-16
CGGGCTCGGCTTGAACATCGAGCGCGGGTGCACCATCTTGATGAACTGCTTGAGCATCTGCTCGGTCACGGTGAAGTCGGCGATCACGCCGTCTTTCATGGGGCGAATGGCTTCGATGTTGCCGGGGACCTTGCCCAGCATGGCCTTGGCTTCGTGGCCCACCGCCTGGATGGTCTTCTTGCCCTGGGGACCACCTTCATGGCGGATCGATACGACCGAAGGCTCGTCGAGCACGATACCCTTGTGGCGCACGTAAATCAGGGTGTTGGCGGTGCCGAGATCGATGGCCAGGTCGGTGGAGAACTGCCGACGGAACGCTTCAAACATGGTGCAAAAATCCTGTGTGGCACGATCCGCCGCCTCGTGCGGTCGTCGCCAATAATGGGCGGTATGGGCGGTATGGGCGGTGGCCGGTTCTAAGTATTTGATTCAATGGCACAAGAAAACCGCGCGTGCATAACCGCGTGTGCACGGGCACTGTCGCCAAACCTTGGATAATACCGTATCCCCTGTGTACAACAGCCCATGAAACAGGGCTAAATAGGCTGGTTACCTCCCGTTTCAGCCCGCATTTTGCGGTATTCGGCAGGCTTTGCCGCTCTTTCCCGCCCCACTCCTTTCGCAACCGGTTTCTGCCATGTCCCTGACCCAGTCCGACATCGGGCGCATCGCCAATCTCGCTCGCCTGGAGCTTTCCGAAGCCCAGAGCGAACGCATGCGCACCCAGCTCAACGGCTTCTTCGACATCGTCGAGCAGATGAACGCGGTGGACACCACCGGCGTCGAGCCGCTGGCCCACCCCACCGCCGTGATTGACCACGTGAGCCTGCGCCTGCGCCCGGACGTGGCCAGCGAACCCAACAACCGCGAGGCCAACCAGCGAAGCGCCCCGGCCGTCGAGCGCGGCTTGTTCCTTGTGCCCAAGGTGATTGAATGAACGTACAAGACATCCACCAGATGGGCGTGGCCGAGCTGGCCGCCGCCATCGCCGACAAGAAGACGTCCAGCGTCGAGGCCGCACAGACGCTGCTGGCCCGCGCGAAACAGCACAGCAATCTGGGCGCCTACCTGGCCTTCAATGAAGAACTGACGCTCAAACAGGCCCAGGCCGCCGACGCGCGCATTGCCGCTGGCGAACGCGGCCCGCTGCTGGGCGTGCCGCTGGCGCACAAGGACATCTTCGTCACCCAGGGTTTCCCCAGCACCGCTGGGAGCAAGATGCTCAAGGGTTACCAGAGCCCGTTCGACGCCACCGTGGTCAGCCAGCTGGCCGCAGCCGGCGCCGTGACCCTGGGCAAGCTCAACTGCGACGAATTCGCCATGGGCGGCAGCAACGAAAACTCTGCCTATGGCGTGGTGCGCAACCCCTGGGACACCACGCGCGTGCCCGGCGGATCCTCGGGCGGCTCGGCCGTGGCCGTGGCCGCACGACTGGCGCCCGCCACCACCGGCACCGACACCGGCGGCTCCATCCGCCAGCCTGCCAGCTTCTGCGGCATCACCGGCATCAAGCCCACCTATGGCCGCTGTTCACGCTACGGCATGATCGCCTTCGCCTCCAGCCTGGACCAGGCCGGCCCCATGGCACACAGCGCCGCCGACTGCGCCACGCTGCTTTCCGTGATGGCCGGGCCGGACATCGACCGCGATTCCACCAGCCTGGATCACCCGGCCGAGGACTACACCCGCCTCTTGGGTCAACCCCGTGAAGGAGCCACTGCTGCGCAGCCGCTCAAGGGTTTGCGCATTGGCCTGCCCAAAGAATTCTTTGGCCAGGGCTGTGCGCCGGATGTGATCGCCACGGTGCGCGCCGCGCTCGCCGAATATGTGAAGCTCGGTGCCGCGTTGGTGGACATTTCCTTGCCGCGTACCGAACTGGCCATTCCCGTCTACTACATCATTGCGCCGGCCGAAGCGTCGAGCAACCTCAGCCGTTTCGACGGCGTGAAGTTCGGCCACCGTGCCGCCAAGTACGACGATCTGATCGACATGTACAAAAAGTCGCGCAGCGAAGGCTTCGGACCCGAGGTGCAGCGCCGCATCATGATCGGCACCTACGTGCTGAGCCATGGCTACTACGACGCCTACTACCTCAAGGCGCAGCAGATCCGCCGCCTGATCGCGCAGGACTTCCAGAACGCCTTTGAACAGTGCGACGTGATTGCCGGCCCCGCCGCGCCCACCGTGGCCTGGAAGATCGGGGAAAAAAGCGACGACCCGGTGGCCAACTACCTGGCCGACATTTACACCTTGCCCGGTTCGCTGGCCGGCCTGCCCGGCATGAGCGTGCCGGCCGGCTTTGGTGAAGGCGGGTTGCCGGTGGGCCTGCAACTGATCGGCAATTACTTCCGGGAGGCCGAGCTGCTGCAGGCAGCGCATGCCTTCCAGCAAGCCACCGACTGGCACACGCAGGTGCCGGAAGGCTATTGAACATGAGCAACAAGAAACCCGCTTCCCTGCTGGTACAGGGCTATGAGGTCGTGATCGGCTTCGAGACGCACACCCAGCTGGCCACAAACAGCAAGATCTTCAGCCGCGCGCCCACCGCCTTCGGCGCGGAACCCAACACGCAAGCCTGTGCGGTGGACCTGGCCCTGCCGGGCACGCTGCCGGTGATGAACCGCGAAGCCGTGGCGCACGCGATTCGTCTGGGCCTGGCTCTGGGTTCGCACATAGCCGAGCAGAGCGTGTTCGCGCGCAAGAACTACTTCTACCCCGACCTGCCCAAGGGTTACCAGATCAGCCAGTTCGAGATCCCTGTGGTGCAGGGTGGCGAGGTTTCGTTCTTTCTGGGCGATGAAAAGAAGACGGTGCGCCTCGTGCGTGCTCACCTGGAAGAAGACGCGGGCAAGAGCCTGCACGAGGATTTCATCGGACAAAGCGGCATCGACCTCAACCGCGCCGGCACGCCGCTGCTGGAGATCGTGACAGAGCCCGACATGCGTTCCAGCGCCGAGGCCGTGGCCTACGCCAAAGAGCTGCACCGAATCGTCACCTGGATCGGCATCTGCGATGGCAACATGCAGGAAGGTTCGTTCCGCTGCGACGCCAACGTGTCGGTGCGCAAACCTGGCGAGGCGCTGGGCACGCGGCGCGAGATCAAGAACCTGAACAGCTTCAAGTTCATGCAGCAGGCCATCGATTACGAGGTGCGGTGGCAGATCGAACAAATCGAAGACGGCCTCGCCATCCAGCAGGCCACGGTGCTGTTTGACCCCGACACCGGCGAAACGCGCGCCATGCGCACCAAGGAAGATGCGGCGGATTACCGCTATTTCCCGGACCCGGACCTGCCCCCGCTGGTGATTGCTCGCGAGTGGGTGAAGGAAGTGAAGGCGACGATGCCCGAACTGCCACGGCAGATGGCTGAGCGCTTCGTGCGGGACTTTGAGCTGTCCGAGTACGACGCCACCACGCTGACGCAAACAAAGGCAATGGCTGGATACTTCGAGGCTGCTGCGCAAGCTTCAGGGAAGCCGAAATTGGCGGCAAACTGGGTCATGGGAGAAGTGGCAGCTTTGCTGAACAAGATTCAGGTCTCGATCGATGACGTCGAAGTCCCTGGCCCGATGCAGCTGGCTGCACTCATTCGGCGCGTGTCAGATGGGACGATTTCCAACTCAGGAGCAAAGTCTGCGTTCCAGGAACTGGTTTCCAATCAACGCAAAAGCCTAGAGGACCTGGCGCAATATCTAGCCGACATCGACGCCGTCATCGAAGCCAAAGGCCTCAAACAGATGAACGACAGCGGCGCACTGGAGGCCATCATCGAAGAGGTGATGGCCGCCAACGCCCCGATGGTCGAGCAGTTTCGCGCTGGCAAGGACAAAGCCTTCAACGCGCTGGTGGGCATGGTCATGAAGGCCAGCAAAGGCAAAGCCAACCCTCAGCAAGTCAACGACGTGCTGCGTCAGAAGCTGCAGTAACTTCCGGCATCTGCCGAAGAAGGGTCAGCGCGACAACGTGGCGCTGCCCGATGTGCTGCCCGTGGCCCAGAGCTGGCGGAGCTTGCCCAGCTCTTCGTCGAAGCGCGCGTTGATGCGCTCTTTTTCCTTGGTCTGTTCGTCCAGAAAACGCTTCTGGACGAACACCTGCTCTTCGTTGTCTTCGAGCTTGCGGCGCAGCCAAGGGGGCGCTTTTTCTCGATCGCCCTGGTAGAACTCCATTTCGGCATCGATCTGCTTGCGTTGCTCGGCCAGCGTCTCTTCGCGCTTTCTCACGGCGCCCATCACGTCATCCACCTGAGACAGCGCGTCGGCCCGTTCGCGGTCGTGCACGTCCTTGTTCGGGTAGCGGATCAGCAACGCCCGCTCGCGACGGCGCTCTTCGTTGATGCGAGCGATCTCCATCTGTTCGGCCTTGCGCTCGGCGGCCATGCGCGCACGCTCTTCTGCGGTGTAGCTCGGCGGTATCACGCGGCGCACCGTGCCGCTGCTGCCCAGTTCGCGCTGCTCCCGGTCCAGGCATTCCTTGATCGGGCGGTCTGACGTGATGCGCCTGCCATTGCCGTCCACACAGGTGTAGATGCTCTGGGTTGGGCTCTGGCCCTGTGTCTGGGCGCTGGCCACGCAGGTCACCCCCAGCAGCAGGCTCAGACCCAGCGCGCGCGACCGGCTTCGGGAGGAGGTGTATTCAGCAAGTGGCACGTTGGAAATCTTCACGCAACACCGTAGCGCTCGCGGTATGCGAGCACGCGCTGGCGGTGCGCGTCGAGTTCCGCCCCGGTGTGTTGTGTCAGATATTGCAGCAAATCGGCCAGTCTCGCAATGGCGCAGACCTGCATGCCCAGTTGCTGTTGCACGTATTGAACCGCACTGTGGTCCACGTCACGCACCTGGCCGTCAGGGCCAGGCTCGGTGGCTTTTTCCTGCCGGTCAAGGGCAATGGCGACCGCGCTGGGCGTGGCGCCCGCCGCCTGGATCAGGGCGATCGAATCGCGGGCAGCCGTGCCGGCAGACATCACGTCGTCCACGATCAGCACCCGTCCCTTGAGCGGGGCGCCCACCAGTGAGCCGCCTTCGCCGTGGTCCTTGGCTTCCTTGCGGTTGTAGGCGAACGGCACGTTGCGGCCGAGGCGGGCGAGTTCGATCGCCACCGCCGCGCCCAGGGGAATGCCTTTGTAGGCCGGGCCAAAAATCATGTCGAATTCGATGCCGCTGTCGATCAGGGCTTTTGCATAGAATTGCGCGAGCCGGCTCAGTTTGGCGCCGTCGTCGAACAGGCCGGCATTAAAAAAGTACGGTGAAAGCCGGCCGGCCTTGGTCTTGAATTCGCCAAATTTCAAGACGCCCGAATCCACGCAAAACTGCACGAAGTCCTGTGCCAGTGCACCGCCGGCAGCCAATTCTGCAGGGGCGCCTTTTGCGCCTGCTTCCAAAACCATGGGGAATTCCTTGTTCAAACTGACCAGCCTCAACCTCAACGGCATCCGTTCCGCCAGCAACAAGGGGCTGGAAACCTGGTTGGCCGCGCACCAGCCGGATTGTATTTGTGTGCAGGAAATCAAGGCGCAGGCGGCTGACATGGCCGGGCGGTTCGAGGAAATCGGCAACCTCAAAGGCCATTTCCACTGCGCCGAAAAAAAGGGCTACGCGGGCGTGGGCGTGTACACGCGGCACGAACCCAGCGAGGTGCTGGTGGGCTTTGACCGAGGTGAGTTCGATGGCGAGGGACGCTACCTGGAACTGCGCTTCGACACCCCGCAGCGCAAGTTCAGCGTCATCAGCGCCTACTTCCCCAGTGGCTCTTCTGGCGAAGAGCGGCAACTGGCCAAGTACCGGTTTCTCGATCTGATTTACCCGCACCTGACCGCACTCAAGGGCGAGCGCGATTTCATCCTCTGTGGCGACATCAACATCGCGCACCAGCAGATGGACCTGAAGAACTGGCGCAGCAACCAGAAAAACAGCGGCTTCCTGCCTGAAGAACGTGCCTGGATGACCAAGCTGTTGACCGACGGTGGCCTGGTCGACGTGTACCGCCACCTGCAACCCGACACCACAGACGCCTGCTACACATGGTGGAGCAACCGGGGCCAGGCCTACGCAAACAACGTGGGTTGGCGGCTGGACTACCACCTGGCCACACCGGCACTGGCCGGCCTGGCGCGCACCGAGGCCATCTACAAGAGCGAGAAGTTCAGCGACCACGCGCCCATCACCATCGAGTACGACTTCAGCTTGTAAGCGTCCAGCCGTACAGCGCTGATCCAGCCTTGACCACACATGCAACGCATGATTGAGTCGGCGCCGCAGATGCGACCGATGCGGTCTTTCTCGCGCCGTCGGTTCGACGGTATGGAGGTGGCCCGCTTTGACCACGGTGGTCAATCCTTCGCGCCGCATTTTCACGATGAGTTCGTGCTCAGCGTGAATCTCAATGGCCACGAAAAAATCAAACTCGACCGGCAAACACTGGAAGCTGAAAAAGGAGCCATCACGCTCTACAACCCGGGCCAGGTGCAAAGCTCGCACGCCATCAGCGAAGAATGGGAGTTCCTGAGCCTCTATCTGGATCCAGACCTCTTGCCTGAAGCGTTTGATCTGTCCCCGGACACCGTTTTTGGCCGCCCGGTGCTGGCGCATGGCGACATCGCGGATGATCTGGCGGTCTCCATCAGCCGTGCGCTCGATGCCGCCATTTCCGAAGCCGAGGCGGCGGAAGGGCTGCTGCAAGTCATCGACCGCCTTCTGGTCGCAGCCGGTGCTTGGCCTTCCCGCACCAAGCGGCAGATTCATCACCCGCTCCAACGGGTGGTTGAACGGCTCTGTGATCTGGCGCCCTTGCCCACCCTTGCCGAGCTTTCGGCCGAGGTCGCATTGACGCCGGTTCAACTGGTGCGCGCTTTTTCCCGGGACTACGGTTTGCCCCCTTTGACCTGGGCCTGGAACCAGCGTGTGAACGCCGCGCGCCTTCGCATTGCTCGGGGAGAAGCCCTCGCGCACGTTGCGGCCGACCTTGGCTTTGCCGACCAATCCCATTTGACGCGCCGGTTCAAGACTCTGTACGGTGTTCCCCCAGGGCGTTGGCAACGGGGCTGAAATGGCGTTCAAGACGGCGGCGACTGCCGATGCCACAGTGGCGGCACACCAACTGAACCTCCGTCACCGTGACCGAACTCTTTGTCCACGCATTCTTCCTGGGCCTTCTCTTCAATGCCATGCCCGGTGCCATCCTGATGGAGAGCTTGCGCCGGGGTCTGAGAGGCGGCTTTCGACCCGCGCTGGATGTGCAAGTCGGTTCCTTGTTGGGCGACTTCGTCTGGGCCGTGCTCGGTCTTCTGGGTGTGGCCGCCCTCCTTGCGCTCCCGGTGTTTCAGACCCCGCTCGCCCTGGCGGGGGCGGCGCTTCTTGGATGGATCGCATGGCAGGCGCTGCGCGATGGGCTCTCTCCGATGCCCATCTTCGACCCGTCCGCGCCTGCCGTCAGGCCGGACCGATCGGCCCTGACCACTGGCGCGACGCTGTCCCTGGCCAATCCCATGAACATGACCTACTGGGCCGGCCTGGGCGGCTCCATCGCCGCACTCGGTGTGGAAGATCCTGATGGCGCAGCGTTCGCTGTGTTCCTCACGGGTTTCATGGCCTCTTCGGTGCTTTGGTGCGTTGTGTGCGCCGGGCTGATCGTGTGGAGCCGGCGCTTCATAGGGCCTGGTATGTGGATGGGCCTCCACATCGGCTGTGCGCTCGGTCTCGCCTACTTTGCAGCTCTGGTGCTCTGGCGTTCCATCAACTGAGGGGCCGCCACGGTTGGCCCACCCGTCTTGTCAAAACAGAACACCAGATCCTCTCCACACCTCCGGTAAGAAGTGCGCTTGCCTGGCGCGGTCGCTGGTGGGCGGTGAACCGGCGGTGGGTAACCTCCGGTGCGGGTTGGCAAATCAGTTTGATGGGTGCATTGGACGGCTTTGCCATCCATCTGTCCAATACAGATGATTGAAGCTACCATCTGATTTTCAGATGGAAAGGTCGACCTGCATGGAACTCAGGCAACTGCGCTATTTCGTCGCCATCGCCGACAGTGGCAGTTTCACCAAGGCGGCCGAGCGGGTGTTTGTCGCGCAGTCGGCGCTGAGCCACCAGCTTGCCCAGCTGGAAGGTGAGCTGGGTGCCGTGCTCTTCAACCGCTCGCGCCGGGGGGCCGAATTGACCGAGGCGGGCCAGCGGTTCTTTCCGCACGCGGTGTCCATCCTGCGCCAGGCCGAAGAGGCGGTCGCCAGCGCCCGCCAGTCAGACGAAGAGCCGTCGGGTAAGGTGGTGTTTGGCATCCCGCACAGTGTGTCCCAGGCCCTGGCCTTGCCCCTGCTCCGCGAAGTGCGGCAGCGTTTTCCCAAAGTGGAGCTGGAGCTGACCGAGGAGTTGACGGGCAACCTCAGTCGTCAGTTGCGCACCGGGCAGATTCAGCTGGCGGTGCTGTTCGACGATGGGCACCTGGCCGGCTTTGCAGTGACACGGGTGTTGAGCGAGCAACTGTGCCTGATCGAACCGGCCACCGAGCCCGTGCGCGGTGGCGGCCGCAGCGTGACGTTGAAGCAGGCGCTGGCGCAGCCGCTGATCCTGCCGGCCAGCCCGCACGGGGTGAGGCCCATCATCGAACGCGCTGCTGCGGCGGCCGGCCTGCCGCCCCCCCGGGTGTTTGCCGACATCAGCTCCATCAGCATTCTGCGCACCACCTTGCTGGCCGGGTTGGGCCGGACCTTGCTGCCGGTGATGCCGCTGCAAGCAGAGGTCGAGGGAGGCTTGCTGCGCGCCGCCCCTGTGAGCAGCCCCCGGCTGGAGCGCGTGCTGGCGATCTGCGCTTCGGCGCACATGCCACGCTCGCACGCCTGCCAGGCGGTGAGCGGGCTGGTGGTGGCGCTGATGCAGCGCCTGTGCGCCAGCGGGCAGTGGCTGGGTGCGAAGACGGTGGTGCACTGAGGATTGCAAAGATCGCTTGGGTGCCGCCTTGTGCGAGCATTGAGGCGCACGGCGTGCTTGCGCCAGATTCGGATCGTTGAAAACCAGAGGAGACTTCCCGCATGCCTTCACCTTCCACGCCCACCCCGTCGCCTGGCCCGCTGCAGGGTCTGAAAGTGGTCGAGATGGGCCAACTGATCGCCGGCCCGTTCGCCGCCAAGACCCTGGGCGATCTGGGGGCCGACGTGATCAAGATAGAACCGCCGGAAGGGGGCGACCCCTTGCGCCAGTGGCGGTTGATCCAGGACGGCACGTCGGTCTGGTGGCAGGTGCAGTCGCGCAACAAGCGTTCTGTGGCGATTGACCTGCGGCAGCCGGAAGGCCAGGCCCTTGCGCGCGAGCTGGTGGACCAGGCCGACATCCTGGTCGAGAACTTCCGCCCAGGCACGCTCGAAGGCTGGGGCATGGACTACGCCACCTTGTCGGCCACGAACCCGGGGCTGATCCTGTTGCGCATTTCGGGCTACGGCCAGACCGGCCCTTACCGAGACAAACCGGGCTTTGGGGTGATTGGCGAGGCCATGGGTGGCTTGCGCCACCTCACCGGTGAGCCGGGGCGCGTGCCTGTGCGGTGCGGCGTGTCCATCGGCGACACGCTGGCTTCGCTGCACGGCGTGATCGGCATTCTCGCGGCGCTCAACCACCGCCATGCCACCGGGCTGGGGCAAGTGATTGATGTGGCGCTGCACGAGGCGGTGTTCAACGTGATGGAAAGCCTGTTGCCCGAATACAGCGCCTTTGGTGCGGTGCGGGAACCGGCGGGCAGCGCCTTGCCGGGCATAGCGCCCTCCAATGCCTACCGATGCCGCGACGGCCAGGTGCTGGTGGCGGGCAACGGCGACAGCATCTTCAGGCGGCTGATGACGGCCATCGGCCGAGCCGACCTGGCCGAGCGGCCCGACCTCGCCACCAACACCGGCCGCGTGGTGTCGGTGGCGGAAGTCGATGCCGCCATCGAAGCCTGGACGCAACCGCGCACGGTGAGCGAAGTGCTGGCCTTGCTCGATGAAGCCAAGGTGCCGGTGGGTCGCATCTACACCGCCCGCGACATCGCCGAAGACCCGCACTACCGGGCGCGCGAGATGATCCTGACCCAGCACACCCGGGATGGGCGTGTGGTGGAGGTGCCCGGCATCGTGCCCAAACTTTCCCTCACGCCGGGGACGGTGCGCCAGGCGGCACCGCATCTGGGAGAAGACACCGATGCTGTGCTGCACGAACTGGGCCGCAGCCCCGCCGAGATCGCCGACCTGCGCGGGCGAGGCCTGGTTCGTTGAGGAGCTTGTCTGCTCTCAGAGATCTTCCCGCGCTTCGATGAGCAACTGGTGCACGCTGGAGCCACCCGAGGCAGCCACGGCACGGATGCGCAACGCCCTACCTGATTCGAGCTGCACGCGGCAGTGGTAGTCCAGGCCGTCGGTCTGCCCTGGGCTGTGGCTGGGCACGCGACGCTGCCATTGGCGTTTGCCGTCGAGCTCCACGGTGAGTTCGTGCCAGGGCTCCGGGTGTTCCAGGGGTGTGCGCACCACCAGCGTGACGTCCACATCAAACGTGCGGCGCCGGTCGAGCGACGCGGGAATGTCGATGACCGCGACCGAAGCGGCGCCGACGTCGCAGCGCCAGTGCTCGGCCACCGGGGGGTGTTCGGCTCGCCGTTTCATTTCGCCAGCAGTTCCTTCAGTTCGCCAGAGGCCACGAGCCGGCTCAGGTCTTCGGCGCCGCCCACCAGCACGCCGCGAACGAACACCATGGGCAGGGTGGGCCAGCCGGTCCACATCTTCAGCGCGTTGCGGCGACGCCATTGTGAGATGTAGCTGCCGAACTCAAGGTAGTGAAAAGGCACTTCGGCCCGGGCCAGAGCCTTGCGGGCCTGGGCCACAAAAGGGTTGCCCGACATGCCGATCACCACCACGGCATGGCTGGCGATGGCGGCCTGCACCTGCTCCAGCAGATCGCGGTGCAGGTTGGCCACCTTGCCACGAATGGAGGGGTGGAGGAAGGGCTCGGCGAGGATGGGTCGGGTCATGCAATATCCTGGGTTGGGGTCGACCACTTTAGTGCCAACGTGCATTCCCGGGCGCACAGGGTGGCCTTCGGGATAATCCCTGCATCATGCTGAAGTACCTCACCGTCCCCGTCACACCCTTCGCCCAGAACTGCTCCATCGTCTGGTGCGATGAGACCCAGGATGCAGCCATCATCGACCCGGGCGGCGACCTGGAACGCCTGTTGGCCGAGGTGCAGCGCCTGAACCTGAACCTCAAGGCGATCTGGCTCACACACGCCCACATCGACCACGCCGGGGGCACCGCAGAGCTGTCCGAAAAGCTCGGCTTGCCGATCATCGGCCCGCACCCGGGCGACCAGTTCTGGATCGACGGCCTGCCTCAGCAAAGCGCCATGTTCGGTTTCCCGCCCGCCGGCCACTTCACACCCACCCGCTGGCTCGCCGACGGCGACACGGTGCAGATCGGCCACAGCACGCTCCATGTGCGCCACTGCCCGGGTCACACCCCCGGGCACGTGGTGTTCCACTCACCCGAAGCGCAGCGCGCCTTCGTGGGCGACGTGCTGTTCGCCGGCAGCATCGGCCGCACCGATTTCCCGCAGGGCAATCACGCCCAGCTGATCAGCAGCATCAAGGAGCGGCTGTGGCCCATGGGGGATGAGACGGTGTTCATTCCCGGGCATGGGCCGGAGAGCACGTTTGGGGAGGAGCGGCGGTTCAATCCGTATGTGAAGGCCTGAACACGGGGTGTTCAGCTCCGCTTGGCCGCCTCGTACAGTCCCTGCACCTTCGGCAGGTTCGCCTCCAGTTGGCGGATGCGGTTCGGGCCGCTGGGGTGGGTGGACAGAAAGCCAATGCCGGCGCCGCCGCCCGCCTGGCTCATCTTCCGCCACAGGCTCACGCTGGCCCTGGGCAGGTAGGCCGCTCGCGCAGCCAGCTCAAGGCCCACCAGATCGGCTTCGGACTCGTCTTCGCGGCTGAACTTCAGGGTGAGCAGCTGTGCGCCCATGCCGGCGGCCAGGTCGCCGAGATCGCCGAGGCCGAGCAGCTGTGCGCCCAGGCGCAGGCCCAGGTTGGTGGCACCACTCTTGGCCACGCGCTCGCGGGCATGTTCGCGCAGCGCATGGGCCATTTCGTGCCCCATGATCATGGCGGTTTCGTCGTCGTTGAGCTGCAGCTTGTCGAGAATGCCGGTGTAGAACGCAATCTTGCCGCCGGGCATGCAGAAGGCGTTGATCTGGTCGCTCTGGATCAGGTTCACGGCCCATTTCCATTCCCGCGCGCGCGGGTTCCAGGCCGGCGTGTGCGGGATGATGCGCCGGGCAATGGCCTGCAACCGCTGTACCTGCGGATGGCTCGTGGGCAGCAGCACCTGTTTGCCCTGGGCTTCCTGCATGACCTGCACATACTGTTGGCTGGCTGCCGCTTCAAGCTCTTCGGCAGGCACCAGCTTGCGAAGCGACGACGCCTTGCCCACGTCCACCTGTGCGGTTGCGGGCAGGCTGGTGCTGGCAGCGGCGGCCGCGCCGGCCAGCATGAAGGCGCGGCGGGACGACCAGACGTGGCTGGGACGCGCCGCAGATTCTGAGGCGGAGGCTGACTTGAGATCGCAGAGAAAGCACATGACGCAATGATCCAGGAAACAAGCGTGAAGCGAAGTCTGCCTCGCTTTTGCCCTTGAGATGACCAGTTGGGGTTCAAAGTTCGCCTGTGTTCGCGCACTTTGATCGCAAAACCGCTGCAGTCGATGTTCGTTACAGGATGGCAGAGAGAGGCGGCCGTAGCGTGGGCACAATGGCGGCATGGTCCCATCCACTCCAAGCGCTGTCGCCAGCGCCCCCAGCACCGCCCCCGTTGCCGACAGCGAGAGCGCAGGCAACGGGCTGCCCGCCCGTCCGCCGTGGCGCGACACCCTGCGGTCCTTGTGGGACCGGCGCGTGCTGGCCATGCTGTTCCTTGGGTTCACCGCTGGCCTGCCGATTCTGCTGATCTTTTCTTCGCTGTCGTTGTGGCTCGTGGAGGCCGGGGTGGAGCGCAAGGCGGTCACCTTCTTCAGCTGGGCGGCGCTGGGCTATTCGTTCAAATTCATCTGGGCGCCGTTGGTGGACCGCCTACCGCTGCCCCTGCTGACACGCTGGATGGGCCGGCGTCGCGCTTACCTGTTGCTGGCGCAACTGGGCGTGATCGCGGCCATCGTGGGCATGGCCAGCACCGACCCGGCCAGCGGTGGGGCCAGCCTCACCGCCATGGCGCTGTTCGCGGTGATGCTGGGCTTCATGTCGGCCACGCAGGACATCGTGATCGACGCCTACCGCATCGAGATCGCGCCCCCCGATCTGCAGGGGGTGCTTTCTTCGGCCTACATTGCGGGATACCGGATCGGCATGATCGTGGCAGGGGCGGGCGCGCTGTTTCTGGCCGCGCACTGGGGTTCAGCGCGCGAGATCTATGTGTACACCGCCTGGCAGCAGGCCTACCTGGTGATGGCGCTGGCCATGGGCGTGGGGGTGCTGACCACCTTGCTGATTCGCGAACCGGTGGTGGCCGAGCGCGAACCCGAGCCCTCAGGCGCGCATGCCCGCCTGCTGGCGGTGTTTGTCTGTGCGGTGCTGGGCTTTGTGGGGGTGTTCTGGTCCTGGGGGCAATGGCTGTCCCCCTCTGAGCCCGGTCCCTTGCTGGGACTGTTGGTGGAGGCACTTCGCATGGGGGCTGCGCTGGCAGTGGCTTTCGGGATCGGTGCTTTGTTGGTGTACGCGGGCCTGGCCAGCCGGGATCAGGCGCGGGAGACCTGGGTGTTGCCGGTGCTGGATTTTTTTCGGCGCTATGGCACACGCACCGCCTGGCTGCTGCTGGCGCTCATCGGCCTGTACCGGATCTCGGACATCGTCCTGGGGGTGATCTCCAACGTGTTCTACCAGGACATGGGCTTCTCCAAAACCGAGATTGCCTACGCAGTCAAGACCTTTGGTGTGGTGGTGGCCATTGCGGGCGGGTTTGTGGGGGGCTTGCTGACCACGCGAATTGGCGTGATGCGCTCGCTGTTCTGGGGCGCGCTACTGGCCGCCCTGACCAACCTGGCCTTTGTGTGGCTGGCCTTCGCCGGACACGACGTGCAGCTGATGTACGCCGTGGTCGCGGCCGACAACCTGGCCGCCGGGTTTGCCAGCGCGGCGTTCGTGGCGTTCTTGTCCAGCCTGACCAATGTGTCGTTCACAGCGGTGCAATACGCCATCTTCAGCTCGTTGATGACGCTGCTGCCCAAGAGCCTGGGTGGTTACTCGGGCGGCATGGTGGACGTGCTGGGCTACCCCGGGTTCTTCATGCTGACTACCTTGATGGGGCTGCCGGTCCTGGCGCTGGTGATCATGGCGAAACGTCTGCTGCCGGTGGGTCGCTGAGCTGGCGCTGGAGTTCCGCTTTTTGCACTTTGCCCAGCGCTGTGCGTGGCAGATTCGCCACCCGCTGCCAGCGGCGAGGCCACTTGTAGCGCGCCAGACGCCCGTCCAGAAAGGCCTGCAGCTGCGGCGCCCATTGGCCATCTGGTGCGGCGTCTGCGGTGAGCACCAGCACTGCCACCACCGTTTCCCCCCAGCGCGCATCCGGCATGCCCACCACGGCGCATTCGGACACCCAGGGGTGCTGGACCAGCAGGTTTTCGATCTCGGCGGGGTAGATGTTCTCGCCGCCCGAGATGATCATGTCCTTGGCCCGTCCCACCACGGTGTGGCAACCGTTGGGGGCTTGTTGTGCCAGATCGCCGCTGTGGAAAAAGCCGTCGGCGTCGCAGGCGGGCTGGTCGGGCCAGTAGCGCGCCACCACATTGGGCGCACGCACCCAGACCTCGCCCACCTCGCTTGGCGCCACGGGCGTGCCCTGCGGGCTGCACAGCCGCACCTCGACACCTGGCGCCGACCAACCGCAGGACCCGCCGTGGCTGAGTGCGTGCGAGGGCGGCAGGGCGATGGAAAACGGGCCAGTCTCGGTACTGCCATACACATTGCAAACGGGCACGCCGCGCGCATGAAACGCCTGCACAGGCTGCGGCGGCAGCAGGCTGGAGCCTGCCCAGACCGCTCGCAGGCTCGACAGGTCGGTCTCTGCCCAGCGGGGGTGGGCGATCAGTGCCTGTAACGTGGCAGGCACCTGCAAGGTGAGCGTGGGGCGCTGCGTTTCGATGCAGCGCAAGGTGGCAGCCGGGTCGAAGCGGGCAAACAGCAACACCTGGGCACCCACCGCCAACGCGGGCAGGGTCTGGATGCACAGGCCGCCCACATGGAACAGGGGCAGCACCGTGGCCACCACGTCGTCGGGCGTTATGCCCTGCACCTGTGCGGCAATGGCCATGTTGGCGAGCAGATTGCCCTGCGTATGGACCGCGCCCTTGGGCCGACCGGTGGTGCCCGAGGTATAGACCAGCAGCAGTGGCGTCTGCGTCACGTCTGTGGCGGGGGCCGCGTCGATCCCGACCTGGGTATCGGCGGCCCCTTCCAGTGCCTGCGAGGCCAGCAAGACAGGGGCTATGCGGCAATGAGGAGCCAGGTCGCCAGCAGCGGCCTGCAGGGCCTCGTCACACACCAGAACCGTGGGCGTGCAATCGTCCATGACGGCCGCCCATTCCTGCGGTGACAGGCGGTGGTTCAGCGGCACGAACACAGCCTCCAGCCTGGCCAGCGCAAACAACAGGATGATTTGTGCCGGATGGTTCAGGCCCAGCCATGCCACGCGGTCGCCGGACCGCACGCCATGCTGGCGCTTCAGAAATGTCGCCACAGCGGCCACGCGTTGCTGCAGTTGTGTACCGCTCAGATGCGCCCAGGCCATTGCCGGCGCATCCGTGGCCGGGTCACACCAGCTCAGCACCGGTGTGTCGGGGCGCCGCAGGGCAATTTTGGCCAGCAGCGCGTCGAATGAATCGGCGGGCAGGGGAGGCAGCGGCGCCGGAACAGGCCAGGGGAGTGGGTGCAACATTCACCGAACTTTACGCGAGACACACAGCGGCTTCACCTTCCAGGACCACCATGACGGCTGTGAAAGACACCGCTACACTGATTCCATGACATCCCAGTTGCTGATGATTGAAGACGATGGCCGACTCGCGTCGATGGTGGTGGAGTACCTTGGCCAGTCCGGCTTCAAGGTCACCCACGCCGCCGATGGTGAGTCCGGCCTGGAGCAGTTGCAGGTTCTGCTGCCCGAGCTGGTCATTCTTGACCTGATGATGCCGGGCATGGACGGGCTGGAGGTGTGTCGCCGCATCCGCTCCATGCCGGGCGACATGGCGCGCGTGCCGGTGATCATGCTCACCGCCAAAGGCGACCCGATGGACCGCATCATCGGGCTTGAAATCGGTGCAGATGATTACCTGCCCAAACCCTTTGAGCCGCGTGAATTGCTGGCCCGCGTGCGCGCGGTGATGCGCCGCCGGGGCGACAACGGTGCTGCCGGTGCGGTGCGCGAATCGCAGCCGCTGCGCTTCGGTTCGCTGGAGATCGACCGCGACGCCCGCACCGTTCAGGTCAACGGGCAGGCCTGCGAACTCACCTCCTACCAGTTCGATCTGCTCGTGGCCTTGGCCGAGCGGTCAGGCCGTGTGCTCACGCGTGACCAGATCATGGAGGCCGTGCGTGGTCGCGAGCTGGAGGCGTTTGACCGGTCGATCGACGTGCACATTGGCCGCATCCGCAACGCCATCGAGGCGGACAGCAAGGACCCCAAGCGCATTCTGACCGTGCGTGGTGTGGGCTATGTGTTCGCCAAGCAGCAGGATTAGGCTCCCCCGCGCCGCGCCCTTGGGCGGGCTACCCCCCAAGGGGGCAATGCCAGTGGCCTGGCGAAGCCAGTTACACGGCATTTCTGGGTCTTGCACCTCGCTCCGGTGGGGTGATCTCGATTTCTTTTTCTCTTTGTATTTTTTGGCGGAGCGGCCTCAGTGAGTTTCCTGGATCACCTGATATGAATGGACTGCTTGGACAACGTTTGTACCTGCGCATCTGGCTGGCGGTGGTGGGGGTGGTGGCGGTGATCACGCTGGTGGTGGGGTGGCTGTGGCAGATGGCCCTGGACCAGGAGCGCGAACAAAGTGACAACCGGCTCGACCGCACGATCGTGTTGCGCGATGGCGGCGGCACGATTCTGGGTCAGTCGCCCGCATCGGCGGTGCGCGTGCCGGGACAGGGGCTGGAGTTTCAGGTGGCGATGAAGGACGGCACCACACTTTACGTGCAGTTTCCGCGCAGAGAAGGCCGAACGGGCAACAGCCGCCGGAACCGGAGCGCTTCGGCATGGCTGACATCGCCCGCCGGTTTCGCCTGGATGCTGGGCCTGGTGGCTTTGTCGGTGGCGCTGGGGGCCTATCCCATCGTGCGTCGGCTGACCAAACGCCTCGAATCGCTGCAGAAGGGTGTGGAACGCTGGGGCAGTGGCGACCTCTCCACGCGTTTGCCGGTGCAGGGGGAAGATGAGGTGGCCTTTCTCGCTGCCAGATTCAATGCCGCTGCCGAGCGTGTGCAAACCTTGCTGCAGTCCCACAAGACCTTGCTGGCCAATGCCTCGCACGAGTTGCGTTCACCGCTGGCGCGCATTCGTATGGGGCTGGAACTGCTGAGCCGCGACAGCGCGACCGCCGGGCAGCGAAACGAAATTTCGCGCAGCATTGAAGAGCTGGATCAGCTGATCGACGAGATCCTGCTGGCCAGCCGCCTCGACATGCGGGACGCCAGCGATGCCTCTGCGCTGGGACCGAAGGAAGAAGTGGATTTGATGGGCCTGGCTGCAGAGGAATGCGCGCGCACCGGCGCCGATCTGGATGTGGAGCCGGGCGCCACATCGGTCCTGGTGCAAGGCCACGCGCGCCTGCTGCGCCGGGTGCTGCGCAACCTGCTGGAGAACGCGCGACGCTACGGCACGACAGGGGCAGGCGAAGACCCGGCCGAGGTGCGCCTGCACATGGCGGTGACGCCCGTGGCGCCGGTGGGCAAGCGCGAGGGGAAAAACCCTGTGGCCAGGGGATCGATGGCAGTGGTGACCGTGGAGGACCGAGGCCCGGGCGTGCCGCCCGACCAGCGCGAGCGCATCTTTGAACCCTTCTACCGCTTGCCTGGCGCCAGCGAGCGCGAGGGCGGGGTGGGATTGGGGCTGTCCCTGGTCAAGACCATCGTGGAACGCCATGGCGGCCAGATCCGCTGCGAAGGTCGCGAAGGCGGTGGCGCCCGGTTCGTGGTCGAGTTGCCCATTTGATTCCCGGACGATGCAGGCAGGGATGGCGGGTTGGGTCTTATTGCCCTGATTTCAGGCGGGTTTCCCCCAAATGGGGGATGTGCCTGATGCGAGCCACGATCGACAATTCCACCCAGTTGCTGTCACAACGAACCTGCATTCAGGGTCAGCAAACTTTTTTGCAAACGATCGTTTGAAACTGGTCTCCCAACGACGTCCTTCCAAGGACTTTCAGAAGCCACCGCAAGGTGGCTTCTTTTTTTTTCGTCGCTTCGGCGGGGCTGTCAGATCCGCTCCCTCCTCACTCCACCGATTGTCAATCGCCGTTGCGTCGATCGACCTCGAAATCGTGCAGTCCCGCCGGCAGATCCAGCACGATCACCTGCTGGGTCCGACGCAATACCCGGATGTCCGGCACATCCTGCAGGGCGCTCTGCTGGGTGTACACATCGTCGTCCGGACCCGCAGGCAGGTGCAACTCGGCCCGGGAGTTGGCAGGCACGCGAACCTTCAGTCGATGGCCGGACACACGGCGTTGCCACTGCAGATCCACCGGTCCGCGCAATGTGGGCACCCTTGCGTCAAAGGCGTCAAGGTCGCCCGGTTGGGGTTGTACAAGAAGATGCCGAGCTCCTGGCAACAGGGGCCTGACGCCCACCAGGCGTCGAGGGATCACATTGGCCGGCGCGCTGCCCCAGGCATGGTTCCAGTCCAGGTTGGGCTTCGCCGAGGCATCCCAAGCCTCCATGGTCATGGTCGAGCCCTGTTTCAGCATGTTCAGCCAGGTGCGTGGGCCCCGGGCGCGCATGAGGTCCAGCGCGACCTGCGCATCGCCGTGTTCGTACAGGGCGTCCAACAAATGCTGTGCGCCGTACACGCTGGCGGCCATGCCGCGAGAGAGGATGAATCTCAGCACCGCCGGCCGATGGGCTTCGGGTACCAGATCGAAGCGCAAGGCAAACAGGTTCGCATGCAACGAATGGTGGTCCACGCCTTCACCATCGCGGTAGCGCTGCATCTGGGGGTCGAAGAACGCCTGGTGAAAGCTGTCCCTGACCTTTTCCGCCTGGGCCTGCCATTGCGTGGCCCCATCCTTGTCTCCGAGGACCGAAGTCATGCGGCTCATGAGCACCAGGCCCCGGTGGTGGTAGGCGTTGGCCACGGCGTCCACCGCCGTGATCACATGCCCGTCGCGCTCGCCGGGCGGCCAGTCCACCAATGTGTGCAGGCGCCGCCCCTGGTTCAGGCTCTCCCTGAGCGCTGGCGTCTGGCGTTCTGCGCTGTTGACGATCAGTCCATCTGACCTTGCGAGACTGGTCAGGGTGCTGGCGGCGAGACGGTCGCGGTGCGCTGCGACCAGCGCGGTGTCTCCCGTGTGCAGCAGGTCTTCCCAGGCCATGAGCACCGGATGCACCTGCCATTCAAGCGGCCAGGTGGGCCTTTGCAGCAGGAATTCCAGTGTGTGGCGGGCCGTGGCGTAGGTGCGGTCCTGGTTGTAGTGCGAAAGCTGGTGGATGTGGGCGTCGCCCTCGTAGGGCAGGCGCTCGCGGTCGCCGTCCACGTAGATGCCCAGAAAAGTGGTGGCCAGCGCGGTGTGTCGGCTCAAGGCCCAGACGGCGTCAAGCTCGGGCGAGGATGAGCGGAAGTGAGCTGCAGTTTCATCGTGGAGCAGGGCGAGGGCGTGCCGCTGCAGGAACGCTGGGCGGAAGCTCGCAGGCACGCCTTCCAGCTCCACATAGCGGAACGGCATCACTTCACCAGTGCCCGGAGGCGTGAGGATGAAGCCGCTCTCGAGCCAGGGGGGTGGTTGCCAATGCAGCGTTGGCTGGTGCACGGTGCGGGTCGGGTCCAGCGCAAGGTCGTGCGCCTGGTAACGCACGGTGCCTGGCGGCTGGCGTTCCAGCTTGCCTTGCGCGTTGCGCATTTCGCCCAGGTGCAGGCGAACCATTGCGGCGGGCGGTTCGGGCCAGACGATGACGGCCTGACCAAACCGCGCCTGACCGAAATCGAAGAACCAGTGGCCATCGCCGAGTCGCGATACCTGTACGGGGTGATCGACGTGAAACACCGGCCGGGGCCGGTTGCTGAAATCGGTATTGGCCGGGTCGGCCTTGGCCGCCTGGTGGGTGGTGAAGACTTCGTCTGCCGTGCGGAACTTCTGGCCGGCTGACCAAGGGCTGGCCTGACCATGGGCATCCCAGGTCCGCACCTGCCACGACCACTCGCTATTGACGTGCAGCGGAGGGCCACCGTAGCGCACAGCCACGGAATCTGCGCCGACGACCATGCCTGAGTCCCAGAACGGCTGGGCGCTCGCGGGTGTCTCCACCCGGATTTGATAGGCCGACTGCACGGCGCCCCGTCTTTGATCGTTCACCTGCCATGAAAAAGCCGGCAAGGCATCGCGGATCAGGTTGTCATGGGGATGGGTGAGCAGACTCACGGACAGACCGAGAGGCGCACCAAGGGCACCGTGAGCCGCTGAAGCAGGTGGAGCGGCAATGCGGTGCTCGGCCATGACCGGCCCCGGCAGCAGAAGCCCCAGTGCCGTGAAAGCTGCAAGCAGACCGCCACGCGCCATGGCGATTTTCAGAATCATGAGAATGGGACCGACCCCCGCCGTGGCAGTTCCCACCCCATGGCAGGGAGAGCCAAGCCTTCCGGCGCGCAATGCCCCATTCCAGAGATACCGTCGGGCCGGCTTTGCCGGACGACTGGTATCGCCCCCTTGAGGGGGTAGCGCGAAGCGCTGCGGGGGTGTCTCCTCTAGTGCCCGTTGGCGACCAGCTCACCCGGCTTGAGCCGGTACACCGTGCCGCAATAGGGGCAGCGGGCCTCGCCGTTCTTGCTCACGTCCAGGTAGACCTTGGGGTGGGTGTTCCAGATTTTCATGTCCGCCTTCGGACTGGGGCAATAGACGCCGCCCTGGGGGTTGAGGTCCAGGGCAACGAGTTCCACAACTGAGGGTTTCATTTTTGTGCTCCGCACATCGGGGGTCAGACCTTGGCCAGCCAGTGGGTGTATTTGGGATTGCGTCCACCGACGATGTCAAAGAACGCGCTCTGGATTTTTTCGGTGATAGGGCCGCGGCTGCCGGCACCCAGCTCGATGCGGTCGAGTTCGCGGATCGGCGTGACTTCGGCAGCGGTGCCGGTGAAGAAGGCCTCGTCGGCGATGTAGACCTCGTCACGGGTGATGCGCTTCTGCACGATGTCCAGGCCCAGGTCCTTGGCGATGTGGAACACGGTGTTGCGGGTGATGCCGTTCAGGGCGCCGGCAGACAGGTCGGGGGTGTAGATCACGCCGTTCTTGATCACGAAGATGTTCTCGCCCGCGCCTTCGCTCACGAAGCCGGAGCTGTCGAGCAGCAGGGCTTCGTCGTAACCCTCATCGGTGACTTCCATGTTGGCCAGGATGGAGTTGGTGTAGTTGCTCACCGCCTTCGCCTGTGTCATGGTGATGTTGACGTGGTGGCGGGTGTAGCTGCTGGTCTTCACGCGAATGCCGCGCTTGAGGCCCTCGTCACCCAGGTAGGCTCCCCACGTCCAGGCGGCGACCATCAGGTGGATGGTGTTGCCCTTGGGCGAGACGCCAAGCTTCTTGTCGCCGATCCAGGTGAGCGGGCGGATGTAGGCGCTCTCCAGCTTGTTTTCGCGCACCACGGCCTTCTGGGCCTCGTTCACTTCTTCCTTGCTGAACGGGATCTGCATGCGCAGGATCTTGGCGCTGTTGAACAGGCGCTCGGTGTGTTCCTCCAGCCGGAAGATCGCGGTGCCGTCGAGCGTGTTGTAGGCACGCACCCCTTCGAATGCGCCGCAGCCGTAGTGCAGGGTATGGGTCAGCACGTGGATCTTGGCGTCGCGCCAGTCGACCATCTGGCCGTCCATCCAGATCTTGCCGTCGCGGTCTGACATTGAAGGAATCGGTGACATTGTCTTTGCCTTTGTGGGGGTGGAGTAGGGGGCTTCGAGGGAATTTCGCGGTGCCGCGTCCGAAGGACACCAGCGCTGGCGACAGCAGGCGATTTTACGTTCGAGGGCGTTCGGGTTCCGCAGCGACGGTGGACGAGCCCGCCCTTGCCGGTTCGGCCAGCCGCAACTCGAACGTTTGCAGGCGGCCCCTGAGAAAGGTGCAGATCACGGCGTCCCCGTTCTCGTCGCCCCATTCCAGCACTTCCGGGTCGTGTTCCGGGTCGCTATGCCGCAGCCCCAGGCTCTGAGTGCGGCGCACCACCTCCACCAGTGGCATGCCCTTCTTCAAGCTCCCGTGCAGCACCTTGGCGTTGCGCACGTGGCCCATGGGTCTTTTGGCCGCAGCGCGCAACAACCGCATGAGCTTGGTGAAATGCAGCAGCACCCAGAAGCTGATCATCAGCAGAGCGAGGAGCAGACCCTTGGCGCCATAGGATTGCCAGGCGGCGTAGGCGATGGCCACGGCCAGGGCGGGGAAAAGAAAAGGGCGCAACTTGGCCATCCAGTCAGGCATCACAGACTCCGCACCAAGTTCATGGCTTCTTCAATGCGTTCCACCGGATGAATGGTCAGGCCTTCGAACGCCTTGTCGTTCTTCTTCGGCGCGTTGGCCTTGGGCACCACGGCTACTGAAAAGCCGAGCTTGGCGGCTTCCTTCAGGCGTTCCTGGCCACGCGGAGCAGGGCGCACCTCGCCGGCCAGACCCACTTCGCCAAAGGCGATGAAGCCCTTGGGCAGGGCCTTGCCGCGCAGGCTGCTGGTGATGGCCAGCATCACCGCCAGGTCGGCCGCCGGTTCGCTGATGCGAACGCCGCCCACGGCGTTGACGAACACGTCCTGGTCCATGCAGGCCACACCGGCGTGGCGGTGCAGCACGGCCAGCAGCATGGCCAGACGGTCGCGGTCGAGGCCCACGCTCAGGCGACGCGGGCTGGGGCCGCCGCTGTCCACCAGCGCCTGGATCTCCACCAGCATGGGGCGCGTGCCTTCGAGCGTGACCATCACGCAGCTGCCGGGCACCGGCTCGCTGTGCTGGCTCAGGAAAATGGCGCTCGGGTTGCTCACCCCTTTGAGGCCTTTTTCCGTCATCGCGAACACGCCGATTTCATTGACCGCGCCAAAGCGGTTCTTGATCGCGCGGATCAGGCGGAAGCTGCTGTGCGTGTCACCCTCGAAATACAGCACCGTGTCCACCATGTGTTCGAGCACGCGAGGGCCAGCCAGCGCGCCTTCCTTGGTCACGTGGCCCACCAGCACGATAGCGGTGCCGCTGGCTTTGGCCGCACGCGTGAGGTGGGCCGCGCATTCGCGCACCTGGGCCACCGAGCCGGGCGCACTGGTGAGCTGTTCGGAGTAAACGGTTTGAATGGAGTCGATGACGGCGATGGCGGGTTTGACGTGTTCCAGCGTTGCGAGAATCTTTTCCAGCTGGATCTCGGCCAGCACGCTGACCTGGGAACCATCCAGGCCGAGCCGGCGCGAGCGCAGTGCCACTTGGGCGCCGGACTCTTCCCCAGTGACGTAGAGCGTCTTTTGACCGGATCTTTGCAGCGAGTCCAGCGCCTGCAGCAGCAGCGTCGACTTGCCGATGCCAGGGTCACCGCCGATCAGCACCACCCCGCCTTCGACGATGCCGCCGCCCAGCACGCGGTCGAGCTCGTCGTTGCCGGTGGGTGTGCGCTGCACGTCGGTGGCATCGATGTCAGCAAGGGTGGTGACCTCGGCCGTCTTGGCCAGCGAGGCGAAGCGGTTTTTGGCCGGGGCGGTGGACTCCGCCACCGACTCGATCAAGGTGTTCCAGGCGTTGCAATGCGGGCATTTGCCGAGCCACTTGGGGCTGGTGCCGCCGCATTCGCTGCAGGTGTATTGGGTTTTGTCTTTGGCCATGTGCAGGGGGCAATATAGTCGAGACCCACCGGGCACCCGGCAGCAGACGGCACTCTCCACCGCTCACCCCATCCCCTTGACCCGCCCTCCCGATCCTGCCCGCCCAGATGCTTCCGCGCTGAGCACCCTGCCGCCCGAAGCACAGGCGCTGTCGCCTGCGGCCCGGGCCTATCATCTGCAGCTCAAGCGCATCGAAAAATTGCATTCGCAGCTCGCGGAACTCGAAGCCCTGGGACAGACCCACCGCAGCGATCTGCAGCAATGGGTGCACCCGCTGGAACTGCAGCGGCGGGAACGCATGCGCGAACTGGTGCATGCCCTGGCCGCTCAAATGACAGACAAGGCGCTGAGCCGGCTGCAACGGGAGCGCGCGTCGGCGATGCTGTGTCAACTGGCGCAAACGCTGGCCGACGAAGGCGACCGCGAAATGGCCGCGCTGCACGACCGCCACAGCCCGCGCACCCTGGCTCAGAAGAAGCAAGCCGCAGCTGATGCCATGCGGGCGCGGCTGGAAGAAGCCCTGGGGGCGCCGCTGGACGACCTGGGCAAGGACGCCTCAGCCGAGGCCCTGTTGCGCGCCGGCATGGCCCGTTTGCGCCAGGCCGACGACGATGAGCAGGCGCGCCGCCGCGCCAAGGCGCAGGCCCGCAAGGCGAAGAAGGCGCCCGCCGCGCAACAGGTGCAGCAGCAGGCCCGGCAGGCCGACGCCGACACCACACTGCGCAACCTGTTTCGCCAGTTGGCGAGTGCGCTGCACCCGGACCGCGAGTCAGACCCCGAACAGCGCATTCGCAAGACAGCTCTGATGAGCGCGGCCAACGCCGCCTATGGGCGCAAGGACCTGGTGGCTTTGATGCGCCTGCAGGTGCAGGCCGAGCTGGCCGAGCCGCACGCGGTGTCGCGCCTCACCGATGACCGGTTGGCGGCCCTGACCCTGTTGTTGAAACAGCAGGTGGCCGACCTGGAGCGTGAACGCGCCGCGCGCCAGCAGCGCCTGGCCGATGAGTTTGACCTGCCGGCCGGGCAGGTGCCCAACCCGAACACGCTCAAGCAGCATTTGCTTCGCGACGTGAGCGCGCTGGAAGCCATCGTGGCCGGGCTGGCGCGTGATCTGGAGCGGGTGCAGACGACCGCGGGCCTCAAGCGCTGGCTCAATGATCCTAGAAGCGGCAGTTGACCGCGCTCCATCCGCTGGAGATTTCCATGAACACTGAGAATTTTGGCCACGAAGAGGCGCGCTTCAATGGTGAGAGCGCTACAGACCCGATTGAGCCGCCAGGGAGCACGCTGGCTGTGTTGCTCCTCCTTGCGGGCATCAGCCCGCTGCGTCGTCACGCCTTGCCAGCGCACCCCCTGACAACCCACTCGGGCCTGTCCAAATGCCACTTCTAGGATGATCACGCATCGTTCGACACGCCTGACTGACGCCTGAGAACCCGCCGAGCGGCGCTATGCCAGGTCGGCAAAGCCTTTCGACAAAGCCAGGGTGATGTCCGCAGCCGGTGTGACCCGGCAGCCACGCGTGTTCTGCCCGGCCCACAAAGGTGAACAATCGCTGATGCCCTGGGCCTCCCAGTGCGCGCGCAAGGGTCCAATGGCCTCTGCGGCCAGCGGAAAGGCCGGGGCGGCCGGGTTCAGCGGCCCCAGTTCCCGCATCAGGCGGTTGACGATGCCGCGCGCGGGGCGTCCGGTGAACAGACGCGTCAAAGCGGTGTGGGCGCTCGCCTCGCTGAGCAGTGCGGCGCGGTGCACCTGGCTGGTGGTGGCTTCCGGGCAGCAGAGGTAGGCGGTACCCACCTGCACACCTGAGGCACCGAGCGCCATCGCGGCGCGCACGCCGGCTGCGTCGGCAATGCCGCCAGCGGCGATCACCGGCACTTTCAGCACGGCCGCCATTTGCGGCACCAGCGCAAACGTGCCCACCTGGGTGGTGATGTCTTCGCTCAAGAACATGCCCCGGTGTCCGCCGGCTTCAACGCCCTGGGCAATCACCGCATCGGCCCCATGCGCTTCCAGCCACTGGCCCTCGGCGACGGTGGTGGCCGATGACAGCACCACGCTGCCCCAGCCCTTCACGCGTGCCAGGAGATCAGGCGCGGGCAAACCGAAGTGGAAGCTGACCACGGGCGGTCGGAAGGATTCGAGGGCGTCTGCCATGGCGTGGCTGAAGGCCACTCGCCCGGCACCGCTCGGTACGGCGTTGATGTCGAGGCCGGCTTCGGCATAAAGCGGCGCCAGCGCGGAGCGCCAGAGGGCTTCGCGCTGCGCGTCGGGTTCGGGCGCTTGATGGCAGAAGAAATTGACGTTGTAGGGCGCGCTGGTGCCGGCGGTGATTGTTGCCAGCTCTGTGGCCAGGGTCTCGGGTGTCAGCAGGGCGCAGGGCAGCGAGCCCAGGCCACCGGCGTTGCACACCGCCACGGCCAGCGCCGCACCTTGCGATCCGGCCATGGGCGCCTGCACCAAGGGCAGGCGGGTGCCGATGAGGGAGAGCAGGGGGTTCATGTCGGCATTTTTATCCGTTTCCGGGGCACTCAGGGAAAACCCGGTCGGTGCGTGCTGGAAAATCATTTAACATATTAAATAAATGGACCCGACCACCCCTTTCATCCACCGCAACCTGCCTCGCCTGCTGCTGGAAGCACGCGAGGCGGTGATGCAGCACACCCGGCCCAGTCTGCGCGAACATGGTTTGTCTGACCAGCAGTGGCGCGTGCTGCGTGTGCTGGGCGAACACGCCAGCGATCCGGCCGGGGTGGAGACCGGCCGGGTGGCGCGCGAGGCCTTTTTGCTCGGCCCCAGCCTCACCGGCGTGCTCAGCCGCATGGAGCGTGACGGCCTGATCGAACGCCGCCGCTGCCCCGACGACGCGCGCCGCACCGTGGTGCGGGCCACCACCGAAGGGCTGCGGCTGGTCGGCGCGCTGTCGCAGACGATCGAGGCGCACTACGCCTGGATGGAGGCGCGACTGGGCAAACCGCGGCTGGCCCAGCTCTACGCCTTGCTGGACGATGTGATCGCCATGGAACAACCCGCCGACCAGGGCGAATCCGCCGCCCGGTTCGCTGAATGAAAGACTGCGCATGAACGCCTCCACTTCGGTGCCTTACCTGCCCTCGGGCACGGTGTACGGCACGCTCCTCAACTTCCGCGGTGAGCACGCGCTGTGGGCGGCGCGCATGGTCGAGCCGCCCTACAAGGCGTCGCCCAAGGCTCCAGTGCTTTACGTGAAAACAGCCAACACCTTCACCCCCGCCGGGGGCGCGATTGCACTCCCCACGGGTGCGTCGGTGGAGGTGGCCGCCAGCATCGGTCTGGTGATGGGCTGGCCGGATGACCTGCTCGCTCCCGCTGGGCCACCCGGTGTGCTGGGCGCGGTGTTGCTCAACGATGTGGCCATCGCCCACGACAGCTACTACCGCCCGCCGGTGAAAACCCGTTGCGTGGATGGCTTTCTGGGACTGGGTGCTGAATGCGTCCCTTTGGCGGGCCTGGGTGGACTGGCCGGCCTGTCCAGCTTGCGTCTGGAACTGCACATCAATGGCGCGCACCGGCAAACCACGACATTGAGCGATCTGGTGCGCGATGCCGAGTCGCTGCTGTCCGAAGTGAATGCCTTCATGGGCCTGCGCGAGGGTGATGTGCTGATGCTGGGCACCGACTGTCTGGCGGATGGCACGCGGCCTCTGGTTCGAGCCGGCGACACAGTGGAAATGTTTGCCGAGGGCTTCCCGACCACGGTTCATCGCTTTGTGGCGGAAGAGGCCGGGAGCGCCGGACACAACGCAGCAGAAGGAGCAGCACCATGAAGCGCGCCCGCATTGCCTGGGCCGGTGCCGTGCACGACGCGATCGAGTGCGATGGCCAGCTGGAACTGCTCACCCCCGCTCTGCGCGGTCAACGCGTGCCATTCGAAGGCGTGGTGTGGCTGCCGCCGCTGCCGCCCATGCCTGCGCGCCGACCACGCACCATTCTGGCCCTGGGACTGAACTACGCCGACCATGCGAAAGAACTCGCCTTCAAGGCGCCGGAGGAACCCTTGGCCTTTGTCAAAGGTGAGGCCTCGCTGATCGGCCATCGCGGCTTCACCATACGACCACCCGAAGTGCAGTTCATGCACTACGAGTGCGAGCTGGCGGTGGTGATCGGGCGCACCACCCGGCGCGTGGCCAAGGCCGATGCGCTCGACTTCGTGGCAGGCTATACCGTGGCCAACGACTACGCCATTCGCGACTACCTTGAAAACTGGTACCGGCCCAACCTCCGGGTAAAGAACCGCGACACCTGCACCCCCATCGGCCCCTGGCTGGTGGACGCCGCCGACGTACCCGATCCCATGAACCTCGCGCTGCACACCACGGTCAACGGCACCGTCACACAACAGGGACACACGCGCGACATGATCTTCGACGTGCCCACGCTGATCGAATATTTCAGCAACTTCATGACGCTGCATCCCGGCGACCTGATCCTCACCGGCACGCCCGACGGCGTGGTCGACTGCAAGGCCGGCGACGTGGTGGTCACCTCCATCGAAGGGCTGGGTTCGCTGGAAAACACGATCGCACTCTGAACCACGCCATGCACATCAGTGCCGCCTGGTCTGAACGACACCCCAACCGGTTTGAAACACACACCATCATGAACATCCCCCACCTCATCAACGGCCAGACGGTCACCAGCCACACAAGCTTCGAAACCATCAACCCCGCCACGCAGGAAGTGCTGGCCGAGGTGGCTGCTGGCGGCGAGGCCGAAGTGAACGCCGCAGTGCAGGCCGCCAAAGAAGCGTTTCCCAAATGGGCAGGCCTGCCCGCCACCGAGCGTGCGCGGCTGATGCGCCGGCTGGGTGAGCTGATCGCGAAACACGTGCCCGAGATCGCGCAGACCGAGACCAATGACAGCGGCCAGGTGATCGCTCAAACCGGCAAGCAGCTCATTCCCCGCGCGGCAGACAACTTCCACTACTTCGCCGAGATGTGCACCCGTGTGGATGGCCATACCTACCCCACGCCCACGCACCTGAACTACACGCTGTTCCACCCGGTGGGCGTTTGTGCGCTCATCAGCCCCTGGAACGTGCCCTTCATGACAGCCACCTGGAAGGTTGCGCCCTGCCTCGCCTTCGGCAACACGGCCGTGCTGAAAATGAGCGAACTCAGCCCGCTCACCGCCGCGCGCCTGGGCCAGCTGGCGCTGGAAGCGGGCATTCCGCCGGGGGTGCTGAACGTGGTGCACGGCATGGGCAAGGAGGCCGGCGAACCGCTGTGCGCCCACCCGGACGTGCGCGCTATTTCCTTCACCGGCTCCACGGCCACCGGCAACCGCATCGTGCAAAGCGCGGGCCTGAAGAAGTTCAGCATGGAACTGGGGGGCAAGAGCCCCTTCGTGATCTTTGACGATGCCGACCTGGACCGCGCACTCGATGCCGCCGTGTTCATGATCTTCAGCAACAACGGCGAACGTTGCACGGCCGGCAGCCGCATCCTGGTGCAGCAAAGCATCTACGCCGACTTTGCGCAGAAGTTCGCCGAGCGCGCCAAGCGCATTGCCGTGGGCGACCCGCTGGATGAAAAAACCATCATCGGCCCCATGGTCAGCCAGGGACACCTGGCCAAGGTGCGCAGCTACATCGAACTGGGCCCGAAGGAGGGAGCCACCCTGCTGTGCGGCGGGCTGGACCGGCCTTCCTACGCGGCCGAGCTGCCGGACCGGGTGAAGGCGGGCAATTTTGTGTGGCCCACTGTGTTCGCGGATGTGGACAACCGCATGCGCATCGCCCAGGAAGAGATCTTCGGCCCGGTGGCCTGCCTGATTCCGTTCCGGGACGAGGCGCACGCCATCGAGCTGGCCAACGACATCCAGTACGGCCTCTCCAGCTATGTGTGGACCGAAAACCTGGGGCGTGCGCACCGGGTGGCGGCTGCCATTGAAGCGGGAATGTGCTTTGTGAACAGCCAGAACGTGCGCGACCTGCGCCAGCCGTTCGGCGGCACCAAGGCCAGTGGCACGGGGCGCGAGGGCGGCACCTGGAGTTATGAGGTGTTCCTGGAGCCGAAGAACGTGGCGGTTTCGCTCGGCTCGCACCATATTCCGCACTGGGGTGTTTGAAATGCTTGCGCTCCCACGTGTTGGCGGGATCGAGGAGGCTGGGCGCTCTGCTCCGCGAATGTCCCCCGAACCGGGCTTTGCCCGGATCAACTCCTCTATTTCGCTGCGCAGAACGCCCAGCCTCCCCGATCTGAAGAGAGACCTCTGCACGGAACGCTCCGCTTTCGTGGTCCGCAGCGGGGTGGGCATTCGGGGTGTCTGCCGCAGCGAAATAGAGGAGGAGGGCTGGGCGCAGCCCAGGCCGGGGGACATTCGCGGAGGCGGGCGCCCCGAAGGCACGGCCCACGGAGCGAAAGCCATCGAATCACGGACTGGAGACAAATCATGGGCAAAGTAGCACTGGTCGGAAAGATCACCCACGTCCCTTCCATGTACCTCAGCGAGCTCGACGGCCCGCGAAAGGGAACAAGGCAGGATGCCATCGACGGCCACAAGGAGATCAGTCGCCGTTGCCGCGAACTCGGTGTCGACACCATCGTCGTGTTCGACACCCACTGGCTGGTCAACGCCAGCTACCACCTCAATTGCGCCCCCCACTTTCAGGGAACGTACACCAGCAACGAACTGCCGCACTTCATCAGCAACCTGCCGTTCGAGATTCCGGGCAACCCCGAACTCGGGCAACTGCTGGCCAGGGTGGCCAACGAACACGGGGTCGAAACCCTGGCCCACCACGCCACCACGCTGGGCCCGGAGTACGGCACCCTCGTGCCCATGCGCTACATGAACGCCGACCAGCACTTCAAGGCCATCTCGGTCTCGGCCCTGTGCACGGTGCATTACCTCAACGACAGCGCCCGCCTGGGCTGGGCGATGCGCAAGGCCGTGGAAGACCACTACGACGGCACCGTGGCTTTTCTCGCCAGCGGCAGCCTGAGCCATCGCTTCGCGCAGAACGGCCTGGCGCCGGAATTTGCTTTTCGGATCTGGTCGCCGTTCCTCGAGACGCTGGATCGGCGGGTGGTGCAGATGTGGGAAAATGGTGAGTGGGCCGATTTCTGCGGCATGCTGCCCGAATACGCCAGCAAAGGTCATGGCGAAGGCTTCATGCACGACACCGCGATGATGATGGGCGTGCTGGGCTGGAGCGAATACGAAGGCAAGGCCGAAGTCATCACCCCGTACTTTGGCGCCAGCGGCACCGGCCAGATCAATGCGGTGTTTCCCGTCACGCCCGTCACCGGCAAGGCCATTCCCAAGGCGCAGGCCTCCACCGCCGACGGCTTCAGTCTCGTGAGCAGCAGGCTCTGATCGCAAGGCTTCACATGCCCCACCTCGTCATCCTCTACACCCCCAACCTCGACAAGCCTGCGGCCGAGGGCGGCGTCGACATGACCGGCCTGTGCCGCGCCCTGTGCGACGCCATGCTCGCAGTGCGCGACGAGCAGGACCAGCAAGTTTTCCCCACCGGCGGCACGCGCGTGCTGGCCTACCCGGCTGCGCACAGCGCGGTGTCCGATGGCGGTGCGGCCGGCGTGGCGGCCGGACTGGGTGGCGACTACGCCTTTGTCTACATGAATGTGCGCATGGCCAAGGGCCGCAGCGCACTGGTGCACCAGCGTGTGGGCGAAGCGCTTAACGCCTGCGTGAAAGAACGCTTCGCTACTCAACTCGCCGGGCGCCCCATCGGCATCACCGTGCAGGTGGACGAAGGCCATGAAGTCTTTGATGCCAAGAACAGCTCCCTGCATCCCTTGTTCCAGAAGAAGTGACTTCCATGTTCGACGACGCCCTCATCCAGCAACTGGCCGCCGAGTTGCACCAGTCCCAGCAGACCCGAACGCCGGTCGAACATTTTTCCAAGCGCCATCCCGGCATGACCGTCGAAGACGGCTACCGCATTGGCCGCGCCTGGGTGGCGCTGCAAGCGGCGCAAGGCCAGCGGGTCATCGGCCACAAGATCGGCCTGACCAGCCGCGCCATGCAGATCAGCAGCCAGATCGACGAGCCCGACTTCGGCACACTGCTGGAGAACATGCGTTTCACTGCGAAGGCTGGCGAGGTGCTCGACATTCCCACCGAGCGCTTCATTGCGCCCCGTGTGGAAGTGGAACTGGCCTTTGTGCTCAAGGCGCCCTTGCAGGGGCCTGATGTGACAGTGGAACAGGTGCTCGGCGCCACCGAATACGTCACGCCCGCCATCGAGATCATCGACGCGCGCATCGAACAGTTCGACCGCCACACCCGCGCCATGCGCAAGGTGTTCGACACCATCAGCGACAACGCCGCCAACGCCGGCATCGTGCTGGGTGAGGGCGATCCTCGCTTCCGCGCCAATCCGCACACCACCGACCTGCCCTGGTGTGGCGCCGTCCTGCGGCAGAACGGCGCGGTCGAAGAAACCGGGCTGGCCGCGGGCGTGCAGGGCCATCCGGCGATTGGCATTGCCTGGTTGGCCAACAAGTTGGCGCCCTGGGGCGAGCGGCTGGAGGCCGGCGAAATCGTGCTGGCCGGTTCGTTCACGCGACCGGTGGCGGCCAAGGCGGGCGACCTGTTCGAGGCGGACTATGGCTCACTGGGCTGCCTGCGCTTCCGCTTCGTCTGACCCCGGCATTTTTGAGATCACGAACATGCAAACACCCGCCAATCCCTTCAAACAGGCCCTGGTCGAGCGCCGCCCACAGATCGGCCTCTGGCTCGGTCTGGCCAACGCCTACAGTGCCGAGATCTGCGCCGGTGCCGGCTTTGACTGGCTGCTGATCGATGGTGAACATTCACCCAATGGCGTGACCGACGTGCTGGCCCAGGCCCAGGCCATTGCCGCCTACCCGGCCACGCACGCCATCGCCCGTGTGCCCGTGGGCGACGCGGTGCTGATCAAGCAGTACCTGGACGTGGGTATTCAGACCCTGCTGGTCCCCATGGTCGACACCGCCGAGCAGGCCGCCCAACTGGTGCGTGCCTGCCGCTACCCGCAGGACGATGGGCAAGGCGGCATTCGCGGCATGGCCGGTGCCCGTGCTTCGCGCTGGGGGCGCTACCCGAACTACGCCAGGGAAGCGAATGCGCAGGTCTGCCTGCTGGTGCAGGCCGAGACGCGCGCCGCGCTGGCGCAACTCGATGCCATCGCAGCCACGCCCGGCGTGGACGGCGTGTTCATCGGCCCCGCCGACCTGTCCGCCTCGATGGGTCACGTGGGCAACCCGGGCCACCCGGAGGTGCAGGCCGCGATTGAGGACGCCATCGCGCGCATTCTTCGTGCGGGCAAGGCCCCGGGCATCCTCACCAGTGATGAAACCCAGGCACGCCACTACCTGGCACTGGGCGCGGTGTTCGTCGCCGTGGGCCTGGACACCCAGATCCTCATGCGCCAGACCACCGACCTCGCTGCGCGCTTCAAGGGCACTGCGGCGTCACCTGCGGCAGCCAAGGGCGCCGTCTATTGATTGAACCATCGGAGACCCCCATGAACGCCGCACTGCAACCTGACACCGTTCTCCCCGCCGGCATGCACCCCGACGAGTGGGCAGCACGCCTGGAACTCGCCGCCTGCTACCGCGTGTTCGCGATGCTGGGCTGGACCGAGATGATCTACAACCACATCACACTGCGCCTGCCTGACAGCGTGAGCGCAGAGGGGAGCGTGGGGGCAACTGCCCAGAAACAGTTCCTGATCAACCCGTTTGGATTGCACTACAGCGAAGTCACCGCCAGCAACCTGGTCAAGATCAACCTGAAGGGCGAAGTGCTTGACGGATCGCCCCACCCGGTCAACCCGGCGGGCTTCACGGTACATGCCGCCATCCACGACGGCATCGAAGGCGCGCACTGTGTGATGCACACCCACACCACCGCCGGCGTGGCCGTGGCCTGCCTGAAGGACGGCCTGCAGCAGACCAACTTCTACTCCGCGCAACTGCACGACATGGTGGCCTACCACGACTTCGAGGGCATCACCATCCACGCCGACGAGGGACCGCGCGTGCTCCAGAGCATCGGCAACAAGCGTGCCGTCATCTTGCGCAATCACGGCCTGCTGGCCTGGGGCACCACGTTGCCGCAGACCTTCGCCATCCTGTGGACGCTCAACCGCGCCTGCGAGATCCAGCTGGCCACCTTCAGCATGGGTGGTGCGCAGGCGGCGATCCCCGTGCCGGAAGCCATCGCCGAAAAATGCACGCGCGACGCCCTGCAGTTCAACCCGAACCACGGCGCGGGGCGCGACGTGTTCGATGCCCTGGTGCGCCAGGTGAACCGCATCGACACCAGCTACCGCGATTGACTCCACGCCATTTCTGAAAGCCCTGCCATGACAGACGCACAAGTCCAACCCTTTCAACGCGTGACCATCGTGGGCGCTGGCGCCATCGGCGGCTGGCTGGGCGTGCACCTGGCACAGGCCGGCTGCAACGTGAGCGCACTGGCCCGCGGCGAGACCCTGGCCGCGCTGCGCCAGCATGGCTTGCGCCTGCACCAGGGCGGCGAGCTTCGCCAGCTGCCCGTCAATGCTGCAGGCAGCGCCGCCGAACTGGGTGCCCAGGACCTGGTGGTCATCGCGGTGAAGGCGCCTTCGCTGGCATCGGTCGCAGCGACAATCGGTCCGCTGATCGGCCCGAACACGGTGGTGCTCACCGCCATGAACGGTGTGCCCTGGTGGTTCTTCGAAGGCTTTGGCGGTGCATTGGCTGGCACGCCGCTGCAGGCCGTCGATCCAGACGGCAGCATCGCGCAAGCGATTCCGGGTCGGCACGTGATCGGCGGCGTGGTGCACGTGAGCTGTTCGGTGGACGCCCCCGGTGAGATCCGCCACCACTTCGGCAACGGGCTGATCCTGGGCGAGCCCTCCGGCCAGTCCAGCGAACGTCTGACCGCGCTGGTGGCACTGCTGCAGCGCAGCGGCATCGCCGCCACCGCATCGCAGCAGATCCAGAAAGACGTCTGGTACAAGCTCTGGGGCAACATGACGGTCAACCCGGTGAGCGCGCTCACGGGGGCCACCACCGACCGCATCCTGGGCGACCCCCTGGTGCGCGATTTCATCAGCGCCGTCATGCGGGAGGCCAAGGCCATTGGCGAGCGTATCGGCATCCCCATCGATCAGCAGCCCGAAGACCGCCACGCGGTCACGCTCAAGCTCGGCGCGTTCAAGACCTCGATGCTGCAGGACGTGGAAGGGCGTCGCCCCGTGGAGCTGGATGCCCTGGTGTCGGCCGTGCGCGAACTGGGGCAGCTCACGGGTGTGGCCACGCCGTTCACCGACGCGCTGCTGGGCCTCTCGCGACTGCAGGCGCAGACACTGGGCCTGTACCCTGTGGAAGTTCCTGCCGCCGCCCGGCAGGGTTAGTCCCCTTCCGGTGACCGGGCAGCGCTTCCAGAATCGCCACATGCCCGCCACCTGGACCTTCGATGCACCCGCCGGAGCGCACCTGTTTCCGGCAGCGGCGGTGGCCGGTCTGCTCGACGTGGCCAGCGCGCCGCTGAGCGCCGAACGCCTGCTTCGTGCCATCGAACCAATGGTGCCCGTGGAGCACCTCTCCCTGGTGACCTTCCGGCACCACAAACCCGAACTGATCGAAGGCTTCTCCGCCCACACCCGCGATCGCAACGTGGTGGCCGAGTGTTTCGCCATCTATCGCCGCAGCTACTTCCGCAGCGACGCCGTCATGCGTCTGGCCGAGCAGGTGGCCCATCGACCGGCGCGCGAAGTGGCGGTGATGCACTGCCGGGCCGACGAACTGCCCGTGGCGGGCTGGCGAGACGACATCTACGTGCGCGAAAGCCTCACCGAACGCTTCACCCTGCTACACGCCCCAGCGCCCGGTGCGGTGCAGGCCATCCACCTGTACCGGGACCATCGCCAGGGCCTGTTTGAGCCGCATGAAATCGAGCAGCTGCTGGCTTTTGCGCCACTGCTGCGTCAGGCACACCATGCCGCGCTGCAGGCGGGCGAAGCGGTCGCAGACCGGCACGCGCAGATCGCCCAGGCCTCGCGCCGGCTGGAACGGCTCGCTCCTGCGCTGTCGCCACGCGAACGCGCGGTGTGTGCACGCATCGCCTGCGGCCTCAGCGCCGATGGCATCGCAGCCGACCTCGACGTGGCGCCTTCCACCGTGCTCACCTTGCGCAAGCGCGCCTACCTGAAGCTGGCCGATGCGGGCCTGCCGGCGCACCGCCTGGGGCTGGCGCGGCTGCTTGCCTGAAGACCCTGCGTGTCCCCCTCGAAGGGGACGGCACCCATGTGGGCGCGCCCTAGCATGGTCCGCACAAGAACGAAGGAGACCCCGATGTGGCTGCGCAACTGCTGGTACGTGATCGCCTGGGACCATGAAATCCCCGCCGCCAACGACCCCAAGCTTTTCACCCGCACGGTGCTGGGCGAACCGGTGCTGGTTTACCGCACGGGTGATGGCGACGTGGTGGCGCTGGAAGACCGCTGCTGCCACCGCCATGCGCCCTTGTCGGTGGGCCGGCGCGAGGGCGACTGCGTGCGCTGTGGGTACCACGGGCTGAAATTCGATCCGCAGGGCCATTGCGTGGAAGCGCCCGGCATCGAGATCGTGCCCGCCAAGGCCTGTGTGCACCGCTACCCGGTGGCGGTGCGCAACCGCTGGGTGTTCGTGTGGATGGGCGACCCGGCCCTGGCAGACACAGCCCTGCTGCCCGACAACTTCAGCTGCGACCACCCCGACTGGAAGAACAGGCCCGGCTACCTGCACTACGACACGCCCTACCTGCTCATCTGCGACAACCTGCTGGATTTCTCCCACCTGAGCTACGTGCACGAAAAGTCACTGGGGGGTTCCACGCGCATTGCGCAGTCCCGCCCCGTGATCGAGCCTGTGCCTGGCGCCAATGCCGACTGGCCACAGATGGGCATCAAGGTCTCGCGCCACGTGAACGATGTGCCGGCCCCGCCGTTCTACCAGCGTTTCCGCCACTTCGACACAAACCTCGACCGCTGGTTTATCTACGAATTTCTGCTGCCCGGTACGCTGCTGATGCACTCGGGCGGGCGACCCACCGGCGCGGCGCCCGATGCCCCCGGCCCTTCGGTGCGCCTGCACAGCTGCCAGACGCTCACACCCGAGACCACCCACACCACGCACTACTTCTTCCAGCAGTCGCACCCGGTGGGCGAGGGCGACGACGCCGTGACCGAGAGCATCTACAACAGCCTGATCGGCGCCTTCAACGAAGACCGCGACATGATCACCGCGCAGCACCGCAACATCCTGCTCAACCCCGCGCGGCCGATGATGCCGCTGGCCATGGACGCCGCACTCATCCAGTTCCGCCGACTGCTGGAGGCGCGCGTGCACGCCGAACACAGCGCGGCCATCGCTTCACCCCAACCCGCCCTGACGACCTGACCCCAACGGAGACACAACGATGAAATTGCCCACCTTCCGACTCGCCACTTTGACCGCCGCCCTGATGATGACCACCGGGCTGGCCAGCGCCCAGACCGTGCTCAATGTGTCCACCTGGTTGCCGCCTTCGCACGGCGCCACCATGGCACAGAACCAGTGGTGCGAGGCGGTGGAAAAAGAGAGCAAGGGAAGCCTGAAGTGCAATCTCCTGCCCAAGGCCGTGTCTGCTCCGCCCGGCACCTTCGACGCGGTGCGCGACGGTCTGGCCGATGTGTCTTACACGGTAGACGGTTACACGCCGGGCCGCTTCATCTTCACGCAGGTGGCCGAATTTCCGTTCCTGGGCGACAGTTCCACCGCCACCAGCGTGGCCTACCAGCGCATCTACGACAAGTACTTCGCGCCTCTGGGTGAGCACCGTGGCGTGAAGGTGCTGGGCGTGTTCACCCACGGTCCCGGCATCATCTTCACGGTCAAGCAGCCGGTGACCAGCGCAGCAGATGCCGCCAAGCTCAAGTTCCGCATCGGTGGCGGCAACATCAACGAGCTCTCCAAGCTCATGGGCTGGAACACCACACTCAAGCCCGCCACCGAATCCTTCGAGCTGCTGTCCACCGGCGTGATGGATGGCACCTTTTTTCCTGACGAATCGCTGCAGTCCATGCGCCTGAACATGGTGAGGTACGCCACCACCTTTCCCGGTGGCCTCTACAACACCAGCTTCGTCTTCATGATGAACCCGGCCAAGTACAACGCGCTCAAGCCGGAGGAGAAAGCCGCCATCGACAAGGTCTCGGGGGAAAACGCCGCGCGCCTGTTTGCCGCGGGCTGGGATCGCACCGATGCCGCTTCGCGCGACATCCAGAAAACCACCGGCGTGCAGCGCCAGATGGCCAGCGATGCCTTTGTGAATGAAGTGAAGGCCAAGCAGGCGGCGCTGGAAGACAAGTGGGTGGCAGCGGCTGAAGCCAAGGGCTTGAAGAATGCCCGCGCCGTGCTCGACGAATTCCGCGCCGAGACGCAAAAACTGAAGTGACGGATCAAAGCCGAACGATTACCCTGCCAGCGCCGGGAACAGCTTGACCAGCCCGGTGGCCATCACCTCCACCGACAACGCGGCCAGGATGAGACCCATCAACCGCGTCATCACGTTGATGCCGGTCTGGCCCAGGATGCGTGAAATGGGCTGGGCCAGCGTGAAACACACCGCGGTGGCCAGCGCGATCACCACGCCGTAGCCCACCAGCGCCGCGTGCTGAAAGAAGGTCTGCGCCTGGTCGGCGTAAATCACCACGGTGGACATGCTGGCCGGCCCGGTGAGCAGCGGAATCGTCAGCGGCACCACGGCGATGGAGGTGCGCGACGACGCGTCGTTCACTTCCTCCTGCGTGGCCTTGGCCTCGGCCGGCTGGGCGTTGAGCATGGACAAGGCCGAGGTCAGCAGCAGCATGCCGCCACCCACCTGGAAGCTCGCCAGCGAGATGCTGAAGAATTCGAGGATCTGCAGGCCGATCAGGGCACAGGTGGCGATCACCGCGAATGCGCTGAAGGCCGAGATCAGCACCGTGCGCTGGCGCTGCTTGCGCGAGAAGCCCTGCGTGTAGTGGATGAAAAAGGGCACGATCGCCAGGGGGTTGACGATGGCCAGCAAGGTGATGAGAGGTTTGAAGTCCATGGATGTGCGGCGTGATGGGCAGCGTGAATTTTGCTCCCATCGCCGGACGCTCAGCCGGCGGGTGCAGGTAGCTGATCCGGCGCCGGGCCGCCCCAAGCCGGATCAACCCCCTTGGGGGGCAGCGACCCGCGCAGCGGCGGAGTGTGGGGGCAACCGATCCGGCGCCGGGCCGCCCCAAGCCGGATCAACCCCCTTGGGGGCAGCGACCCGCGCAGCGGTGGAGCGTGGGGGCAACCGATCAGGCGCCGGGTCGCCCCAAGCCGGATCAACCCCCTTGGGGGGCAGCGACCCGCGCAGCGGCGGAGCGTGGGGGCGATCTCCTGCGAAACATGCCATAGCCCTCCATGTGCAGCACCTTCTCGCCGTTCTGATTGAACATTTCCCAGACGGTGCGCACCAGGCCCACGTCGGGCCGCTTGCTCATCGGGCGCTTTTCGGTGATGGTGTGCTGCAGACGCAGCACGTCGCCGGGGTACACCGGTTTGGTCCACTTCAAGCTCTCCAGCCCCGGAGAACCCAGGCTGGAGGTCTCATGAAGAAAGTTGATCACCATCAGCCGCATCGCCATGGCACAGGTGTGCCAGCCGCTGGCACTCAAGGCGCCGAATACCGACGCCTTGCCGGCTTCTTCGTCGAGGTGGAAGGGCTGGGGATCGAACTGGCTGGCAAAGGCAATGATCGCCTCCTTCGTCGGGGAGATCGAACCCAGATCGCGCGTCTGGCCCACCTCCAGGTCTTCCCACCAGAATTTGATGTGGGGGCTTTGTTCGGGGTTGGTGGCGGTCATGGGTTCTCCTCAGGTCTGCAAGATGTCTTCACAAGGCATGACCCACGCAGCGGCGGAGCGTGGGGGCAGCAGAACGACCGCAGCGCCGGGCCGCCCCAAGCAAGGTCAGCCCCCTCGGGGGGCAGCGACCCGCGCAGCGGCGGAGCGTGGGGGCCATAGCTCTAGCGTCCTCCGGACACGTCCATCAAACTCATGGTCGTGTAGCTCGCCGCGTCCGACAGCAGCCACACAATTGCCTGCGCCACCTCGTCGGCCGTGCCACCGCGCTGCATGGGCACCTGGTGCTTGAGCTCGTTCACCCGGTTGGGCAGGCCACCGCTGGCGTGGATCTCGGTTTCGATCAGGCCTGGCCGCACCGCATTCACGCGGATGCCTTCGCCCGCTACCTCTTTGGCCAGGCCGATGGTGAAGGCGTCGACCGCGCCCTTGGCCGCCGCGTAGTCCACATACTGCCCAGGCGAGCCCAGACGCGATGCCGCGCTGGACACATTCACGATGGCGCCGCCCGAACCGCCGTGGCGGGTGCTCATGCGCCGCACCGCTTCCCGCGCGCACAGCAGCGTGCCCATCACGTTGATGTCGAACATCCGGCGCCAGCGCGCCATGTCCATCTCATCCAGGCGCGCGCTCGCGTCCACCACGCCTGCGTTGTTCACCAGGCCGGTGATCGGGCCGAACTTGGCGTCGATGCGCTCGAACATCGTCATCACCTGGGCCTCCATGGCAACGTCGGCCTGTACGGCCATGGCGCTGCCGCCGCTGGCCCGGATCTGGCGCACGACCTCGTCGGCGGCCAGCGAGTTGGCCGTGTAGTTCACCGCCACCGTCCAGCCCTGCTGAGCCGCCAGCCGCGCCGTGGCCGCGCCGATGCCCCGCCCGCCGCCTGTGACCAGAAGTACTTTCCGCTGCACCTTGTCCATATCCCGTCTCCTGCATAAAGTGGTCGCATCGCTTACAACGTGGGCTGCCCGTCCTCACCCTCCATCCGGATTAAAACAGCGTCAGGAGATGCCCATGCGTCGCACAGTCGACTATTACTTCGCCCCCCAGAGCCCCTGGATGTACCTCGGCCATGCCCGCTTCACCGACATCGTGCAGCGCACCGGTGCCGAGGTGCGCGTGCGCCCGGTGGACTATGGTCAGATCTTCGCGGTCTCCGGTGGTCTGCCTCTGCCCAAGCGCGCGCCCCAGCGCCAGGCCTACCGTCTGGTGGAACTGCGCCGCTTCAGCGAGGCTCTGGGCATTCCCCTGAACCCCGAACCCCGCCACTTCCCGGTCGCAGGCGATCCGGCCGGCTGGCTGATCACTGTCGTGGCCGATCAAGACGGCGCCGACGCAGCGATGCGCCTGACCGGTGCGGTCGGGCGCGCCATCTGGATGCAAGAGCGCAATGTGGCCGATGACAGCGTGCTCACCGAATTGCTCGAAGAGAATGGGCTGGATGCGTCGCGCCTGGGGCAGTCGAAGCAGGCCGATGTCAAGGCGCGCTACGACGAAAACACCCGCCTGGCGATTGACGCCGGCGTCTTCGGTGCGCCAAGCTATGTCATCGAAGGAGAGATCTTCTGGGGCCAGGACCGGCTCGACTTTGTCGAACGACGCCTCGCCGGCTGAACTGCTGCGCGTTCTTTTCATCACCTCAATACAAGGAGCACCCATGGGCCAATTCATCGATCTCAAGTCCGCCGACGGTTTCACTTTTCCCGCCTACGTGGCGCAGCCCACCGGCACGCCCAAGGGTGGCCTGGTGGTGCTGCAGGAAATCTTTGGCGTCAATTCGCACATCCGTTCCGTGGCCGATGGCTACGCCGCCGATGGCTACTTCGTGGTCGCGCCTTCCACCTTCCACCGCGTCCAGGCCGACGTGGAACTGGGCTACACCGAAGCCGACATGGGTGAAGGTTTCCGTCTGAAAACGGCGGTCGAGGCCCTGCCCGAACCCGGTGTCATGCCCGACATCCAGGCCGCCATCGACCATGCCGCACAAGCCGGCAAGGTCGGCATCGTGGGTTACTGCTGGGGCGGCCTGCTCACCTGGCGCTCGGCCTGTGGGCTCAAGGGCTTGTCCGCTGCCGTGCCTTATTACGGCGGCGGCATGACCGGCGAAGGCGAAGCCTCCCGCCAACCCACCGTGCCCGTGATGGCCCACTTCGGCGACCAGGACCACTGGATTCCGCTCGACACCGTCGAGGCCTTCAAGAAGGCCCAATCCGGTGTCACCGTCCATGTCTACAACGCCAACCATGGGTTCAATTGCGACCAGCGCGGCTCGTACGACGAAGCGGCGGCCAAGCTCGCACGCCAGCGCACCCTGGCCTTCCTGGCCCAGCACCTCTGAAGGCCATGGCACACCCTCGTCCAGCCTCGCACGGCGTCCTGGCAAGTGGCCTGGTGCGCAGCCACGCAAGGCCAGGGCGGTGGCAGCGCTGGCTGGGGGTGTGCTTCGCCGCCTTCGTGGGCAGTGCATCGGCGCAGTACACCGGCCCCCTGTTTGACGCCCATCTGCACTACAACGACGAAGCCTGCGTGCACGACGGCGTGTCGCCCGGTTGCCCGTTCCCGCTGTCCGACGTGCTGGACCGCATGCAGCGCAACGGCGTGCGCGCCATCATTGCAAATTCCCGGCCCAATGAAGGCACCAAAGCCCTGGCGCAAGCGCGCGAGCAAACGGTCGCTGCCGGGGTGACGGTGGTGCCCTTCGTCCGCCTCTACCGCAACCGCGCCGACTACAACAACTGGTTCCGTGACCCCACCATCGCCGAACTGGTGCGCACCGAACTTGCCGTTGGGACCCCGGCCGGCCCGTACCGCGGCCTGGGCGAATTCCACTTGTACGACAGCGCCAACGCCAACGGTGCAGTGGCCCGTCAACTCATGGCCCTGGCCGAAGAAAAAGGCCTGGCCATCCTTGCCCATGTGGACGATGTCGCCATCGACCTGCTCATGGCCCACACCGTTTCCAATGGTGAGAATGCGATCCGTGGTGAAGCGGCGGAGCGTGGGCGCAATGGTTTCAGACTCATTTGGGCCCACACCGGCATCGGCGGAACGGCCGCTGAACGGGTCGACCAGTTGATGGCAAAGTACCCCGCACTCATGGGCGAACTCTCGTACCGGCCTGGGCTCACCTGCAGCGACGGTCAGCTCTGTCCAGAATGGCGCGACCTGTTGATCAAGCACCCGGACCGTTTCCTGATCGGCTCCGACACCTGGGTCAATCTGCGCTGGCTGTACTACGACGACCTCATGCGCGGCTACCGAACCTGGCTGGGCGGACTGCCGTCTGACGTGGCCCGTCGCATAGGCTGGGACAATGGAGCCCGCCTGTTCGGCGTACCCACTCCGTCCCAATGACCATGATCCAGCTCCACTACTACCCCAGCACCGCCAGCATGGTGCCCCACATCTTGCTCGAAGAACTGGTCGTGCCCTACGAGCGCGTGCTGGTCGACCGCACCCAGGACGTGCACAAGACCACCGCCTACCTCAAGCTCAACCCCAACGGCCTGATCCCCGTGCTCACCGACGGCGACCTGGTGTTGTACGAGACGGCCGCCATCTGCCTGCACCTGTGCGACACGCACCCCCAGGCAGGGCTGGCGCCGGCCCTGGGGACGGCAGACCGCGCCCATTTCTACAAATGGCTGGTGTGGTTCACCAACACCTTGCAGGCCACGCTCATGGTCTATTTCCATCCCGAGCGCTGGGTTCATGCCCACAACAGCGCCGCCTCGCAAGAGGTCAGGCACATGGCACAGACCCAGATCCGCCTCATGCTGCGGCAGGTCGACACCGAACTGGCCCGCCACGGCGGCCCCTGGATGCTGGGCGACACCTACAGCGCTCTCGACCCCTACCTGTTCACCCTCTGCCGCTGGACCCGCCACTTCGACAAAGGCCAGGCCCGCAGCCTGCCTCACATCGGTCCGTTCCTGCAGCGCATGCTGGAGCGCCCCGCTGTGCAGCGCGCCCTCGCCAACGAAGGCCTGAGCGCACCTTTTGTGTGATGCGCTAAATCGCTGCGTTGAGGCCTGCAAAGCCCGGCCCGGAGCGACGTGTCCCCATCCAGAGATACCGTGGAACCGGCTTTGCCGGGCCACTGGTATCGCCCCCTTGAAGGGGGTGACGCGCTGAAAGCGCGGCGCGGGGGTGGGCCACAGGCCTTGCGCAGGGGTGGGCCTATTTCGTTCTTGCGAGGTACCGCTTGCGCCAGAACAGCACCCCCAGCACCACGGCAGTCAGCAACATCGAACCCAGTGCCCACCAGAAGCCGGCCTGCTGATGCACCAGCGGGATGAACTCGAAGTTCATGCCGAAGATGCCGGCGATCAGATTCAGCGGCAGAAAGATCGCGGTCAGCGCCGTGAGCGTGCGCATGATGTCGTTGGTGCGGTTGCTCTGTGCAGAAAAGTGCATCTGCACGGCGGTCTCTGCGTTCTGCTCCAGCCGCCTCACGTGATGCACCACCCGCTCGATGTGCTCCAGAACATCGCGTGAACGCACCCGCAGCAGGTCCAGACCGCGCTGCCCGCCGTTGTATTCACCGGGCTCCCATTCCTCCAGCGCCTCGATCCAGTCCTGAATGGCGGAGCGCTGGTCTTCGCAGATCTCGTCGAGCTGGTGCAGCGAGATGCGCGCGTCGAGCAGGGAGTTCCAATTGTTGAAGCGGGTTTTGGGATGCAGCAACTCGGCTTGCCAGTGGTCTAGCTGACGGGTGAGTTCGCGCCGCAGCTCCAGATAGCCGTCCACCATCTGGTTGATGATGCGCAGCATCAGGTCGGCCGGATGATGTGGGAGGTTCACGCCGGCAGCGCGCGATGCCACGGTGACTGCGGTCATCAGGCGCGAAGCGTACTGGTCCAGCACCTGGCAGCCGGCCGGATGCACCGTGAGCAGAACGCGGTCAAACACGGCGAAGCCCACCGGGCTGGTGTCGATGCGCCGCAGCACCGGTGGCCCGCTGCGCCTGGTCGCCTGGGTCAGCACCGCGCCGGGATGAGCCAGATCGGTCTCCGTGTGCCCGGCCGCCAGTCGCCGGAACACCAGCACGTCGTACTGCGAGGTGTAGTCGTAGTGCGAGGGCAACTGGTTATTGAGCAGGTCCGAGAGGTGCAGATCGACCAGTGTCAGGCCGCAGAGCACCTGCAAGGTGGATTGCACCGCACCTTGTTCCAGTTCGAATTCTCGCCGCCCGCAGGCGATCCACACGTAGCCCGTTGGCGGCAGCACCATGGGCAGAGTGGAGGACTCACTCACCGATCCGGGCAGGATGTGGAAGACCCGCATGGTGTGAAGGTTCAGCCCCGCAGGAGTCGTGCTGCGTCGCGGGCGAAATAGGTCAGGACCCCGTCCGCACCTGCGCGCTTGAAGGCCAGCAGGCTTTCCATCATCACGGCGTCGTGGTCCAGCCAGCCATTCTGCGCCGCGGCCTTGAGCATGGCGTACTCGCCGCTCACCTGGTAAGCAAAGGTCGGCACGGCGAATTCTTCCTTTACCCGCCGCACGATGTCCAGGTAGGGCATGCCTGGCTTGACCATCACCATGTCGGCACCCTCGGCCAGGTCCAGCGCCACCTCCCGCAAGGCTTCATTGGAATTGCCCGGGTCCATCTGGTAGACCTTCTTGTCGGCCTTGCCCAGGTTGGCCGCAGAGCCCACCGCGTCGCGGAACGGGCCGTAGAACGCGCTGGCGTACTTGGCGCTGTAGGCCATGATGCGCGTGTGCACCAGACCGTTCGCTTCCAGGGCGGAGCGGATGGCGCCGATGCGCCCGTCCATCATGTCGCTGGGCGCCACCATGTCCACGCCTGCCTGCGCCTGCGTCACGGCCTGCCTGGTCAGGATGTCCACCGTGGGGTCGTTCAGGATGTAGTTCTGGTCGTCCAGCACGCCGTCCTGGCCATGGCTGGTGTAAGGGTCCAGTGCCACGTCCGTCATCACGCCCAGTTGGGGAAAACGTTCTTTCAGACCGCGCACCACGCGCGGCACCAGTCCGTCTGGATTCAGGGCCTCTTGACCATCGGGCGTTTTCAGGGACTGGTCGATCACCGGGAACAGCGCCATCACCGGTATGCCCAGCTTCACGCAGTCTTCGGCCACGGGCAACAGCAGATCGAGGCTCAGCCGTTCCACGCCAGGCATGGAGCCCACAGCCTCGCGTCGCCCCTGGCCGTCCAGCACAAAGACGGGGTAGATCAGGTCAGCCGCAGCCAAGCGGTGTTCGCGCACCAGGTCGCGGGTGAAACTATCGCGGCGCAGGCGGCGCGGTCGGTTGAAAGGGTAGGGGGCGGGTGAGTGCATGCCGTATTGTGTCTAAAGCCGTGCAGACCGGCTGCCAGTCTGCCGGATAGCGTGGAAAAAGACTCGAAACCTGAAAAAGAAGAAAATGTATCAAGCAGTAATAAAGGTATAGATATTGAAAAAGTTTTCTGTTTGTGTTGAACTCCAACTTAAGTAGAAATCATTGCCTTTGCTCGTATTTCCGCCCGTAGCCTCGCATTCCTCATCTGAGTTCCGTCATGTTGTCACCCAAGAAAATCCCGACCTCGTCCTCCACACCGTCCAGGGGCGCTGCGAGCGGTGACACCGAATCATGGTCGCTTGACGATCAGTGGCCCGACCTGTTGGCAGGCCTGGCGGACCAGATCACCGAGGGGGTCAGTGCGTTGCAGAACCAGATTGACCAGCTGCTCGCCAGGGACCGCATCACGCGGCAAGAGCACCATGCACTGAGTGTGCCCATTGGCAGGGTCAAGCTGGCCGGTGTCAGCACGCAGCAGATCCACCGCTTCTACAGCGGACGCATTCGGCAATCGCACGAAAAAATCAACATGGCCGAGTTGGTCGAGGGCGTCCTGCAGGAACGCAAGAAGGAATTCGCGCTGCTGGGCATCGCGTTGAGGCGCAAGCTGAAACCGGTGGATGTGCTGGTCGATCCCACCGTGGCCCACACGTTTGTGAACGCGGTGCTGGACTGGGCGCTGCCCTACGGCAACCGGGTCGATGTGCGCATGGACCTGAACCCCTGGCCACCGCATGCACGTTTCCAGGTTCGGGTGGCGAACGAGGGTGCACCACCCTCCAGCCAGACGACCGACGACAACCTCAGCTGGATGCTCATCCGGCAGATCGCGGCAACCGCCGGCGGCATCGAACTGGAACGCACCGTGACCGGCGAAGGCACCACCTTCAACGCCATGTTCACCCGCACCGTGCAGGCCGTCGACGGCATTTCTGCGGTGGACCTGTCGGACGACCATTCGTCGATGTTCAAGTCGCTGTCCGGCACTTATGTGCTGACCATCTCACCTACCCTGCAGATCCGGGCCGACGTGCGCGACGCTTTGCGCGAGATTGGTATCGTGTCAGACAGCGTGGTCGATTTCGTTCAGGCCCGCGATGCCATCAAAGGTCGCATGCCCAACCTGATCGTGGTGGACTCGGAAATCAAGGGTGCCGACTTCGAGGCGTTCCGGCGTGAACTGCTCAGGGACGTGTTTGAATTTCCGTTCGTGGAAATCTCGCCAGACGACAGCTCGTTCGATATGTCCGGCTTTGGTGAATTCTCCATGGCCAAGGTCGGCCGCGGCAACATTCGCGAGGCCTTGGGCACGGCCGTCATGTTTGAGCTTGCCAAAATGATGTGAGCTTTATCACCTTTGTCGACGCGGGATTGTCTTCACCCTGTCAAATCTGACAGGGTGACTTGCCAAAAACCCTAATTATTGGTGTAACATTCCGTTCGAGCAAACCGAAAGGGGCGCTCCCCGCTTTTCCTCCCTGAGCGGGTGCCTTAGTGTGTGACAGCAAAAAGGCTTCCCAACCCGGCCCATGGCCGGGTTTTTTTTCGCCTGTTCAACAGCCCGTGTTTTGCCCGTGGGGGCATCCCTTGGAGCCAGGGCTACACTGCGGCGATGCTCTGGATCAAAGCCTTTCACATTGTCTTCATCGCCAGCTGGTTCGCGGGTTTGTTCTACCTGCCGCGCATCTTCGTGAACCTCGCCATGGTGCCGCCGGAGAGTGTTGCCGAGCGGGAGCGCCTGCTCGTGATGGCCCGCAAACTCATGCGGTTCACCACCCTGTTGGCCGTTCCGGCCATCGCGCTCGGTGTCTGGTTGTGGTGGGGCTATGGCATTGGCTGGGGATCTGGCAACGGCTGGATGCACGCCAAACTGTTGATCGTGGCGCTGACCGTGGTCTATCACCATGTGTGCGGTCTTCTTTTGCGCCGGTTCGAGCGTGGGGAGAACCGGCGGCCGCATGTGTGGTTCAGGTGGTTCAATGAGGCGCCTGTGCTGCTGATGCTGGCAGCGGTGGTGCTGGTGGTGGTCAAGCCCTTCTAACCGCAGCCTCTCCCCTTGAAGGTCCGCTCTTCCGCCTGGACACTCTCCCTCCTGTTCGGCGGGGTGATCGTCTACGCCAGCCTGTACCCGTTCAAAGGTTGGTGGGTGCAAGGCATCTCCCCGATCGCTTTTCTCTGGGCGCCGTTCCCTCAATACTGGACCGCTTTCGATCTGGTCTCGAACCTCGTGGGCTACGTTCCGCTGGGATTTCTGCTGGCACTTGCCATGTTGCGATCCGGGGGAGGGCGGTTTTCCTGGCCGGTGGCTGCCACGGTGCCGGCATTGCTCTCGTTCGGGATCGAGGTCACCCAGAACTACCTGCCCATGAGGGTGGCATCCAATGTGGATCTGGTGCTGAACGCGCTTGGCGGCCTGATGGGAGCCAGCATTGCGTGGCTGCTTGAACGCCTGGGTGCGCTGCGGCGCTGGAGCCAGTTCCGGGCAGACTGGTTCGAGCCCGGTGCACACGGGAGCCTGGTCTTGCTGGCGATGTGGCCATTTGCCTTGCTGTACCCGGCCTCCATACCGTTTGGACTGGGTCAGGTGTGGGAGCGCATGGAAGCAGGGTTGATCAGTCTGCTTGAAGGCACGCCCTTTCTGGAGTGGGTGCCGGTGCGTGCCACGGTGCCAGACCCTCTCAGTCCACTGGCCGAGGCCTTTTGCATCGTGCTCTGTCTGCTCGCCCCCTTGTTGATGGGCTTTGCCGAGTTGCGGTCGGTGCCGCGCCGCCTGTTCTTCACCGGGGCGCTTTTTGCCTGTGCTGTGGGCATGGAAGGCATTTCATCGGCCATGACCTTTGGGCCGGTGAACGCCTGGTCATGGTTCAACCTGCCTGTGGGCCTGGGCATAGGGCTGGCCCTGGTGGTGGGCCTGGCACTGGTGGGGCTGCCACGGCGTCTGTGCAATGTGGTCATGCTGCTCTGCCTGGCGGTGTCCCTGACCCTGCTCAACCGCACGTCGGACAGCCCGTACTTTGCCCAGTCCCTTGAGGTCTGGGAGCAGGGGCGCTTCATCCGGTTTCATGGCCTGTCTCAGTGGGTGGGCTGGGTTTGGCCATTCGCCGCACTGGTATTCGGGTTGAGCGCCGTTGCTCGCAAGTCAGCATGAAGGGAACACACCCGTCGCGCATCGCGTGACGACGTCACGGGCATTGCGCCATCTCATTTGTCGTGATGGCGCCATGCGCCGTGGAAAGGCAGATGCGGGCGCGGCAGCGGGTGCTCCATGGGCGTCCTTCTGACATGACTCGTTGCAAGTCAGAGCAGGGGCACCACTAGAATCGCGCCATGACAGAAAACCCGCCCTACTACCAGCGGCACATCTTTTTTTGCCTCAACGAGCGCAGTGGTGACGAGGCCTGCTGTGCCCGTCACAAGGCGCAGGCCGCGTTCGACCGTTGCAAGTCGCAATCCAAGGCAGAGGGCCTGCTGGGTGCAGGCAAGGTCCGCGTGAACAAGGCCGGCTGCCTGGACCGCTGTGCGGGAGGTCCCATCGCCGTGGTGTACCCGGAGGGCGTCTGGTACAGCTATGTTGACGAGAGCGACATCGATGAGATCGTGCAGTCCCACCTCCGGGATGGCATCGTCGTCGAACGGTTGTTGACGCCACCTGACGTCGGACGCTGAAGGCGCCGGCATGCCTTTCCTGCGTTGTGGCCTGTTGGCCCTGGAAGTCGTTTTTCGATGAATGCTCAAACCGAAGTCCTGCAGATACCCGGGCCCTCTGGTTCGCTGGAGGTGGCTGTGGATCGTCCTTCGGTCGACCCCATTGGCACCGCCGTCATCGCCCATCCCCACCCCCTGTTCGGCGGGACGATGAGCAACAAAGTGGTGCAGACCTTGGCGCGGGCCTTCGTGCAGTGTGGCTGGACTTCCGTGCGCTTCAACTTCAGGGGGGTGGGCGCCAGCGCCGGCGTCCACGACGAAGGTCGCGGCGAGCTGGACGATCTGCTGACGGTGGTGGAATCGTTCGCTCCGCAGGGGCGCCTGAGCCTGGCCGGCTTTTCTTTTGGTGCATTCGTCACCAGCCACGCCACCGAGCGTCTGCATGCGCAGCGTGAAATCGACCGGCTGGTTCTGGTGGGCACCGCAGCCAGCCGATTCCAGGTGGCCAACGTGCCAGAGGAACTCCATCTGCGCACACTGGTCATTCACGGCGAGCAGGACGACACTGTGCCGTTGGCATCGGTCATGGACTGGGCCAGACCTCAGACCCTGCCCGTGCTGGTGGTGCCCGCTGGTGGGCATTTTTTTCATGGGCAGCTGCCATTGCTGCGCGACCTGGTCACGCGCCACCTGAGCGCATGACCGCCTGCACCGTTTTCAATTTCAATTCAAGGAACTCCACTTTGCTGCGCCGTTTTGTCCCGTTCGTGATGTCTGTGTGCCTTTTCTTGGGCGCTTCGCTGCCTGCCGCGGCGCAAATGCCCCAGCCACCCGAAATTGCAGCCAAGGCCTATCTCCTGATGGACGTCACCTCAGGACAGGTGCTTGCCGCCAAGGATCCGGACCAGCCAGTGGAGCCGGCGTCGCTGACCAAGCTCATGACCGCCTACCTGGTTTTCGACGCGCTCAAGTCGCGCAAGATCACACTGACCCAGACACTTCCTGTCAGCGAACGCGCATGGAAAATGCCCGGCTCGCGCATGTTCATCGATCCGCGCATGCAGGTGCCGGTCGAAGACCTGGTCAAGGGGATGATCGTTCAGTCGGGCAACGACGCCACGGTCGCGTTGGCCGAGGGCGTCGGCGGTTCTGTTGAGCGCTTCGTGCAGTTGATGAATGACCAGGCCAAGGCGCTGGGCATGAATGCCTCAAGTTTCCGTAACCCGGAAGGGCTCACCGAAACCGGGCACACCACCACCGCCCGCGATCTTGCGACCCTGGCCACGCGGCTGATGAACGATTTCCCGGAATACGTCACCTATTACGCCGTTCAGCGCTACCGCTACCCCGGCACACCCGAAGCCAATGATCGCAACCGCAATGTCCTGCTGTTTCGAGATCCCACTGTCGATGGCCTGAAAACCGGCCATACCGACGCTGCAGGCTACTGCCTGGTGGCCACGGCCCGGCGCGAAGTGCCATCACTGGGTTCAGGAGCAGACGGGCAAAGGCGTCTGTTGAGTGTGCTGCTGGGCGCGACCAGCGAGAACGCGCGTGCCAACGAAAGCCAGAAGCTGTTGAACTGGGGGTACACGGCTTTCGATGCCGTGCGTCTGGCCAAGGCCGGCGAGCCAGTCGCCACGCCGAGGGTGTGGAAAGGCAAGGAAGCCCAGGTGAAGCTGGGACTGCCGCAGGGCGTGGTGGTGACGGTTCCGGCTGGCGAGGGCAGCAAACTCCGGACCGAAATCATCCGTCCCGAACCCTTGGTGGCGCCTTTGACGCGCGGCCAGACGCTGGGCAGCCTGAAGGTCTCGACCGCCAGTGGCGCTCCCGTGGCCGATGTGCCGCTCACCGTGCTGGAGACTGTCGAGGAGAGCGGTATCTTCGGGCGCGCATGGGATGCGCTGCGCCTCTGGATCCAGTAGAAAAAGTGCCCCCACGCTCCGCCGCTTTGCGGGTCGCCGCCCCCCGAGGGGGCTGATCCGGCTTGGGGCGGCCCGGCGCCGGATCTGTCGTGCCCTCGCGCTCCGTTGCTGCCTCCCTTGAGGGGCTGGGCCTGCCTTGGGGTAGCCGGGCGGCTGGCCTGCTGCCCCCTCGTTGCACGTTTTGGTGGCGCGCAGTCTCGCCGGTTGCCTGATTTCAGGCTGCGTGCTACATTAGCGGGCTTTTCGGAATTTTCCGAAGGGCTTTTTCGTTTTCGCTTTTTTCAAACGTTTAGGGACGTTTTTCAATGCCAACCATCAATCAACTCGTGCGCCACGGCCGGGAGGTCGAAAAGACCAAATCCAAGAGCCCGGCCATGGAAAATTCTCCGCAGCGTCGCGGTGTGTGCACCCGTGTGTACACCACGACCCCCAAGAAGCCCAACTCCGCTCTGCGTAAGGTTGCCAAGGTGCGCCTGACCAACGGCTTTGAGGTCATCTCCTACATCGGCGGCGAAGGCCACAACCTGCAGGAACACAGCGTCGTGCTGGTTCGCGGCGGTCGTGTCAAGGACTTGCCCGGTGTGCGTTACCACATCGTGCGCGGTTCGCTGGACCTGCAGGGCGTGAAAGACCGCAAGCAGTCGCGCTCCAAGTACGGTGCGAAGAAGCCCAAGGCCAAATAATCCTGGTTTTTCGGTGTTTGACCGGCCGGCAAGCCAGGTCGAACGTAGTGACCCCAAAGCGCCATGTTGGCGTCGGGTCGAGTAAGTGAGGGCCTTGCTGGGTTCTCGCGGTGCCTGAAAAGGTGCCAACTGAAGCAAATTTGAGGTGTAAAAATGCCACGTCGTCGCGAAGTCCCTAAACGTGAAATTCTGCCGGATCCCAAGTTCGGCAATGTCGAGCTCTCCAAGTTCATGAACGTGATCATGGAAGGCGGCAAGAAGGCGGTTGCCGAGCGCATCATCTACGGTGCGCTGGAGCAGATGGAGAAGAAGAGCGGCAAAGACCCGCTCGAACTCTTTGTCACCGCCATCAACAACGTCAAGCCCATGGTGGAAGTCAAGTCCCGCCGCGTTGGTGGTGCGAACTACCAGGTGCCAGTGGAAGTGCGCCCGGTGCGCCGTCTGGCGCTGTCGATGCGCTGGATCAAGGAAGCCGCCCGCAAGCGCAGCGAGAAGTCCATGGCCATGCGCCTGGCCAACGAGCTGCTCGAGGCCAACGAAGGCCGTGGTGGCGCCATGAAAAAGCGCGATGAAGTGCACCGCATGGCCGAAGCCAACAAGGCTTTCAGCCACTTCCGCTTCTAAGTTCCGTTTCCCTCAGTCATTCAAGGCGAGCCCGCAGCACCCCAAAAGGGTGGCGGGCTTGCCCCATTCAGGAGTATTTCCATGGCACGCACTACGCCACTGGAGCGGTACCGCAATATCGGTATTTCCGCCCACATCGACGCCGGCAAGACAACCACCACCGAGCGCATTCTTTTCTACACCGGCGTGAACCACAAGATTGGTGAAGTGCACGACGGTGCGGCCACCATGGACTGGATGGAGCAGGAGCAGGAGCGTGGCATCACGATCACCTCTGCGGCCACCACCTGCTTCTGGAAGGGCATGGACCTTTCCTACGAAGAGCACCGCTTCAACATCATCGACACCCCCGGTCACGTGGACTTCACCATTGAGGTGGAGCGCTCCATGCGCGTGCTGGACGGCGCCTGCATGGTGTACTGCGCCGTGGGTGGCGTTCAGCCCCAGTCGGAAACCGTCTGGCGCCAGGCCAACAAGTACAAGGTGCCTCGTCTGGCATTTGTCAACAAGATGGACCGCACCGGTGCCAACTTCTTCAAAGTCGTTGAGCAGATGAAGTTGCGCCTGAAAGCCAACCCTGTGCCGATCGTGATCCCGATCGGGGCTGAAGAAAATTTCACTGGCGTGGTCGACCTGATCAAGATGAAGGCCATCATCTGGGATGAGGCTTCGCAGGGCATGAAGTTCGAGTTCAAGGAGATCCCTGCCGAGCTGCAGGCGCAGGCCAAGGAATGGCGCGAGAAGATGCTCGAAGCCGCCGCCGAGTCCAGCGAAGAGCTGATGAACAAGTACCTCGAAGAGGGTGACCTCACCGAGGCAGAGATCAAGCAGGGCATTCGCGTGCGTACGCTGGCGACCGAAATCCAGCCCATGCTGTGCGGCACCGCGTTCAAGAACAAGGGTGTTCAGCGCATGCTCGACGCCGTGATCGACTTCCTGCCTTCCCCGGTGGACATCCCTCCAGTGGGTGGCACGGACGAAGACGAGGCGCCGACCTCCCGCAAGGCGCAGGACGACGAGAAGCTGTCTGCTCTGGCGTTCAAGCTCATGACCGACCCCTATGTCGGCCAGCTCACCTTCGTGCGCGTGTATTCCGGCGTGCTGAAGAAGGGTGACTCCGTTTTCAACCCCGTCAAGGGCAAGAAAGAGCGCATCGGCCGTATCGTTCAGATGCACGCCAACAACCGCCTGGAAGTCGAAGAAATTCGTGCCGGCGACATCGCTGCCTGCGTGGGCCTGAAGGATGTGACCACCGGTGAAACCCTGTGCGATCCGGATGCCATCATCATGCTCGAGCGCATGGTTTTCCCTGAGCCCGTGATTGCACAGGCCGTGGAACCCAAGACCAAGGCCGACCAGGAAAAGATGGGCATTGCCCTGCAGCGCCTGGCTGCTGAAGATCCTTCGTTCCGTGTCAAGACCGACGAAGAGTCGGGCCAGACCATCATCGCCGGTATGGGCGAGCTGCACCTGGAAATCATCGTCGACCGCATGAAGCGCGAATTCGGCGTGGAAGCCAACGTGGGCAAGCCCCAGGTGGCCTACCGCGAGACCATCCGCAAGGAAGTGGCCGAAGCCGAAGGCAAGTTCGTTCGCCAGTCGGGCGGCAAGGGCCAGTACGGTCACGTGGTGTTCAAGATCGAACCCAACGAAGCCGGCAAGGGCTTCGAGTTCGTCGACGCCATCAAGGGTGGTGTGGTCCCACGCGAGTACATCCCTGCGGTGGAAAAGGGCGTTGTCGAAGCGCTGACCTCTGGCGTGCTGGCCGGCTACCCCGTGGTGGACGTCAAGGTCACGCTGCACTTCGGTTCGTACCACGACGTGGACTCGTCCGAAATGGCCTTCAAGATGGCCGCCATCTTCGGCTTCAAGGAAGGTTGCAAGAAGGCCAGCCCGGTCATTCTCGAGCCCATGATGGCCGTGGAAGTGGAAACGCCTGAAGACTACGCCGGCAACGTGATGGGCGATCTGTCCAGCCGTCGCGGCATGGTGCAAGGCATGGAGGACATGGTGGGTGGCGGCAAGGCCATCAAGGCCGAAGTGCCACTGTCTGAAATGTTCGGCTACTCGACCACGCTCCGCTCGATGTCGCAAGGCCGTGCCACGTACTCCATGGAGTTCAAGCACTACGCCGAAGCACCGCGCAACGTGGCGGAAGCCATCGTCGCAGCTCGCGCCAAGTAAGCCCACCCCTGCGCCGCGCCTGCGGCGCAGGGAAATCTTCTCCGGTCTTCGACGCCGCCTTGCGGTTGATCAGCTGCCCGTGGCAGGTCAATGTCGGAAACCTTAAACACACACGGGTTTTGTTCTTTAGGAATTGAAAAATGGCAAAAGAGAAATTTGAGCGGACCAAGCCGCACGTGAACGTGGGCACCATTGGTCACGTGGACCATGGCAAGACGACGCTGACGGCGGCG
>PHCQ01000196.1 GCA_002840835.1 Betaproteobacteria bacterium HGW-Betaproteobacteria-16
GCCACATAACCAGCGTATCTGGACTCCTCCCCCTGTTTGCGCAAGGGGTGGTGCTCGATTGTGTTGATCCTCTGATCATCCACGCCGGCGGCGGGTCGACTGCAGTCGTATCTTCGGCCCGTGAGGTGGGCATCGTGCCCTGGCCACGATGGTAAGTCGCGCGTAGGGAGCCAATCGCTTGTCGCGGCCCCGAGGGCCATGCGAGTTATCGGCTCGTCCCCACGCCGGTCTGACCGGTCGCCATCGCGATGATCGTTCAGCAGTTCGTGACCTGTGCCTCCCTCCGCTCGAAATCCCGTCCGTCGCGCCACGTGCGCCAGCAGATGCGGGCCAACTTATTCGCGAGAGCGACGGCTGCCACGTTGTGGCAGTGCCGGCGCGAGATCTCCGTGGCCCAGGTGCGGAGGTCATCGGGCTGGTTGGTGACCACGCCGGCGCGTAGCGCAGAGCGCGCACCGTGAATGAGCAGCATCCGCAGGTAGCTGTTCCCCTTGCGGGTGATCGAGCCGAGGCGTCGCGACGCTCCGCTCGAATGCTCGCGCGGCGTCAAGCCGAGCCAGCTGGCGAAACGTCGTCCGGACCGAAAGCGGCGGATGTCGCCGACACTGGCCACCATCGCCGTGGCGGTGAGGACGCCGATGCCCGGGATGGTCATCAGTCGCTTGGCATCAGGCATGTGCTCGACCAAAGTCGTCAGCGTGGTGCGGACGGACTCGGCGTGCTGCTCCAGCGTGTGGATCTCCTCCAGCAGCGCGACGAGCACCGCATGCAGGAACGGGGGAATCGTCTCGTCGGCGAGCGCGGCCCGTGCCTCGAGCGCGACCCGTCGTGCCCCGACGGGGATCGTATGGCCGAGTTCCCGAAGGTGCCCACGAAGCGCATTGATGCGGGCGGTCCGGGTGCGAAGGTACCCCTGGCGGATGCGGTGCAGCGCGAGGACGGCCTGTTGCTCGACTGATTTGACGGGCACCGGGGTGAGCGCGTGGTTGCGAGAGGCTTCGAGTAGCGCCTTGGCGTCGGCGCGATCGGTCTTGTTGCCGTCGCGATAGCGGGCGACATCCGCGGGATGTAGCAGCTTCACCTGGTGCCCGCACCGGTGGGCCTCTCGTCCCCAGTGGTGGGCCGAACCACACGCCTCCAGCAGCACCTCGGCGGGCGGTTGGGCGGCGAGAAAGCGCGGGAAGGCGGCGCGGGAGAGCCGACGCCGGGCGGTCACCACACCGGGTGCCTCCGAGACCGCGACCTCGAAGACGGACTTGGCGAGATCGACACCGATCTGTATTGTTGGCATAGGACTCCTCCTCAAGGTGATGGCCTTCGGGGCCGTGATACTGGATGCTGGTAGCATCTTGGGGAGGAGTCCATACCATCATTTGCTGCGGTCGGGGCCTCACGCCTCGGCCCACGCGCTGTATATTCTTTGGGGCACGCGCGGGCCTCGGCAGGCCCCGCCGCAGAAACGCAGATCGTTA
>PHCQ01000197.1 GCA_002840835.1 Betaproteobacteria bacterium HGW-Betaproteobacteria-16
CCACATCCCGATAGAATTTCAGGCAGGCCTCCAGATCATGGACGAACAACGCCACATGGCGCATGCCCAGCATGCCGCCGGGACGTGTTGCAGCTTCAGCCATTACGCCACCTCAATGATTTCAAAGTCATGGGATATTTCCGCCGCCTTGCCCAGCATGATGGAAGCCGAGCAGTATTTCTCGGCCGACAGTTTCACTGCGCGTTCGACCTGCACCGGATTCAAGCCCTTGCCGCTGACGACGAAGTGCACGTGGATTTTGGTAAACACCTTGGGCACGCTGTCGGCACGCTCGGCCTCGATCTCGGCCACGCAATCGGTCACCGGCTGTCGCGCCTTTTTCAGGATGGTCACCACATCAAAGGAAGTGCAGCCGCCCATACCGATCAGCAACATTTCCATTGGGCGCATGCCGAGATTACGGCCGCCGGCATCCGGCGCGCCGTCCAGAATCACGGCATGGCCGCTGTCAGACTCGCCCATGAAACAGACGTTCTCAACCCATTTGATGCGCGCTTTCATGGCGGGTTATTTCACCCCGAGCAGTTCTACATCGAACACCAGCGTGGCATTCGGTGGAATCACGCCACCGGCGCCGCGCGCGCCGTAGCCCATTTCTGGCGGGATGATCAGCGTACGCTTGCCGCCAATCTTCATGCCGGCAAAACCCTGATCCCAGCCCTGGATGACTTGACCGCCACCGAGATAGAAGATGAACGGTTCGCCGCGATCAACCGAGCTGTCAAACTTCTGGCCCTTGTTGTCGGGCTTGCTCGGGTCATACAGCCAGCCGGTGTAATGCACGGTGACATTGAAGCCGATCTCGGCTTCACGGCCGCTGCCTTCCAGCGTGTCGATTTTGATAAGTTCGGTAACCGGTTGCGTCATGGTCGTTCCTTCTTGATTGGTGGATTTAGATGATTCCGTCGCTGCCTGACAACCGCTGACGGCGAAAGCGGTCGTCAACAAGACCGCCAGAAGATATTTGCCTGATTGCATGAAATGACTCCGAATAAACTGCTGATATGATACCCGAAACAAGGGCTTGCCGCGTGCTCCCGGCCTTGAGGAAAGCGCAAAAATTGCGCTAGCGCTGATGATATACCCACTCAAGCAAGGCATCCTGGGCGGCACGGCTATTACCCGCCCGCGCATGGTTGGCAATGAAGACCACCACCCAGCGCCGGCCCTGCTCATCCAGCACATAACCGGCTAATGCCCGCACCCCATCGATCGAACCGGTCTTGATATGCGCCCGACCCTGCACCGGCTTACCGTTGAGGCGCCGTATCGCAGTACCGTCCACGGCCAGCAAGGGCAAGGACGACATCAGCTCGGCCATCAAAGGGCTGGCATAAGCATGCACCAGCAGTTCACCCAAGTGCCGGGCACTGATGCGCGCGATGCGCGAGAGCCCTGAACCGTTGTCGATCACCAGTTCGGGAAAGTTCAGCCCCTTGCTTGCCAGCC
>PHCQ01000198.1 GCA_002840835.1 Betaproteobacteria bacterium HGW-Betaproteobacteria-16
ACCGACCAGCAGGATGCAGCCGAGAAAGACCAGCACGAAGGCGCTGCCGCCATTGACGCCGGTCATATAGGGAAATTTCCAGATGTTGCCGAGGCCGATGGCAGACCCCGCAGTTGCCATAACGAAGGTCCAGCGGTTGGTCCATGCGCTACGGTTGACTGGCTGTTTCATTTTCTGAATTCCTGTCCCGTCTTGAAGAATCGCTCTGTTTCACTTTTGACGATGCGTGACAGCAGCAGCAAGCCGATCAGGTTGGGAATCGCCATCATGCCGTTCATGAGGTCGGAGAAATTCCAGACAAACTCAAGGCTGACCATGGCGCCAACGATGACGGCAGCAATGAAGAAAATCCGGAAAATCCGGATGGCTCTGCTGCCCATGAGGTATTCCACCGCTTTTTCGCCGTAGTAGCTCCAGCCGATCAAGGTCGAGAAGGCGAATAGCACCGTGGCGAGGGTGACGACGGCTTCGCCCGTGTATCCTAGCGTCTCGCCCATGCTGGCGCTGGTCAACTGTCCGGCGCTGATGCCGGTTAGCCAGGAGTCTGCGGTCAGGATGACCAGCGCTGTCATTGTGCAGATGACCAGGGTATCGATGAAAGTCTGCGTCATGCTGACCAGCGCCTGTTTCACCGGGTCATTGGTACGCGCTGCGGCTGCGGCGATTGGCGCGGAACCAAGGCCGGATTCATTGGAGAATACGCCTCGGGCGACCCCGAATCGGATCGCTGCCGCCACTGCCGCCCCAGCGAAGCCGCCGCTGGCGGCAGTCGGGGCAAAAGCGTGGTTGAAGATGAGGCCGAAGGCTGCCGGCACTTTTTCGATATTGAGCGCGAGTGCCGCCAGTGCGGTGCCGACATAGGCAACGATCATGAACGGCACCAGGAATGAAGTGAAGCGGCCGATGGATTTGATGCCGCCGAGTATCACCAGTGCAGTCAGCAGCATGAGGACGACGCCGGTGACCCAGGGGGCGATATCGAATGAGCTGTTGAGTATGGTCGCGGCGGCATTGGCCTGGGTCATGTTGCCGATACCGAAGGCGGCAAGTGCGGTGAAAATGGCGAACAGGGTGGCGAGCCAGGGCAGGCCGGCACCTTTTGCGATGTAATACATAGGGCCGCCGCGCATGCCGTGCGGACCTTCTTCCCGGTATTTGATGGCGAGTACCGCTTCGGCGTATTTGGTTGCCATGCCGACCAGGCCGGTCATCCACATCCAGAACACCGCACCCGGCCCACCCAGGGTGATGGCGGTGGCAACGCCGACGATGTTGCCGATGCCGACTGTGGCGGCCAGTGCCGTCATCAGCGCGGCAAAGTGGCTGATATCGCCCTTGCCGTGCATTTCCTTGTGAAAGATCATGCGTAGCGCCATGGGCAAAGCACGGAACTGCAAGCCTTTGAGGATGATGGTCAGATAGATGCCGGTGCCCACCAGCAGGATCAGCATGGGAGGTC
>PHCQ01000121.1 GCA_002840835.1 Betaproteobacteria bacterium HGW-Betaproteobacteria-16
GCGCGGCGTTGCGAAGCCTTGCCGGGGGGCGACCCCGGCTGCGTTTCGCGCCTTGCGCATGGCCTTTTTGATCCGCAACGCATCTTGGAAAAATAGTGTTGACAGGCCCTAGTGCAGCTCCACTGCGTGGCCTTGCGCGTCGAACGGGATGCAGTTGTGCAGGAAGCCCTGACGGATGGCTTCGACCATGGCGGTCAGCGCTTCGCCGGTTTCCTGGGCGCCGGGTGGCTTGTCGGATGTGCCCGACAAGGCGGCGGCAAACACCATGTGCCAATCGGGGCCCATGCCTTCGGCTTCTTTCTTCAGCTGGGCGAAATTCGCCAGCTCGTCGGGCGACTTGTCCACACACATCTGCGGCACCAGCGCGCCACCTTCGCCGCGCTCGAAGCGTTCGCGTTCTTCAGCGGTAGCGTCGTCGGGCAGTTCAGCGGCGGCGAAGACGAACAGCAGGCGTTGCGGCGTGGGTTGGTCGCGGGCGGCTTGCAGCAGGTCGTCGAGGGTGGTGATGTTCATGTCGGTCGTTTCTTTCTGGGGTTCAGAGTTCGGCATCGGGCAGGTCGCCCAGGGTACTGACGAAATCGGTCACATCGGGCCTCACGCGCGCCGGCTTGTTGGACAGCACCGTGCCGATGCTGACAAAGCACAGGGCGCGCTCGCGTTCGCGCAATCCGAACAGGCGCTTCAGGTAGCGGGACGACAGGGCCTTGCCACTGGTGAGCGCAGAACCAAAGCCCTGCGCGGTGGCCATGAGCAGCACGTTCTGCACCGCACACCCGGCCGAGACCACACGCTCCAGCAGGTCCACCGCAGGGTCGCCACAGGCGCCGTCGACCACCAGCAGCAGCAACCAGGGCGCGCGGTTGGCCTTCTCGCGCGCCTGCGCGCACTGCTCGGCGGTGGCGTCCGGGTCGCGCTCGACCAGGGATTCGACGAACACCTCGCCCAGCGCAGCGCGGGCCGACATGGGCACCACCACGAAGCGCCAGGGCAGCAATTGCCCATGGTCAGGCGCACAGGCAGCGGCTTCGAGCATGGCCTGCTGCTGAGCAGCGTCGGGCCCGGGCAGGCCCAGCCGCTTGGGCAACACGGTGCGGCGCGAGCGCATCAGCTCGGCGGCCAGGCTCGCGATGTCGGCTTCGGTGTCGATGGCGGGAGATAGCGCGGCCTCATGGGGCCGACGGGGAAAGAGGGCATTCAACATGGCTTCACTCCTTATCCAGGCCCTTATCCAGGACGACCGTCGCTGCGAGGGCGGCCATACCAGCCGGCCATGCGCAGGCCCCACACAATCATCACGGCCGCCCACAGCAAGGCGGCCAGCCACATCAACGCCGGTGGTGCCGTCTGGGCGGCTCCGGCGATGCGCAGCACGGTGGCCAGTTGCAGGCTCCAGAACAGGGCCCACACCAGGTCGTCGGCCACCAGCGTGCGCCCGCTGTGCCCGCACGACACACGCGTGACCATGGCCAGCATGAGCGAACCCAGGCAGCCCATGGTGAGTGCATGCAGGGCACCCAGGCCCAGCACCGGCGCACCCTGCCACACCGACAGCCACTGCGTGGCACCGGCCAACAGAAACGCCAGGCCCAGCCAGACGAAGCCCAGGTGCAACATGGCCAGCAGCCGGACCTTCAGGCTTTGCACCAGGCCCCACACCACGCCCAGCCAGATCACCACCGCACCGGCAGCGATTTCCAGGGTGCCCAGCGCCAGCCGCACCACCGTGCCCGCTGCGCCAGCAGGCCAGCCGACAAATTGCCACCACACAGCCACCACTTCCAGGGCCACGGCGGCCAGCAACACCCACAGCACCCAGAACGGCCGCCATGCATGCACCATGGGCACGGCGCTGGATGTGAAAAACGGGATCATGCGATGGGCAACCGCAACAAACGTGGTCACGACGAAGCCCCACAAGGCGGTGAGCACCGCCACACGCGCCAGGTCGATGGCACCTGCGGCGAGCGCGCCGGCCATGAGCGCCAGGCTGGCCACTCCCAGGGTGCCGGCCCATGCCACCAGGCGCGCATGCACGCGGTCACTCAAGGTGCTGGCCCGCACCAGCGCCCAGAACCGCGCCACCACCCAGGCCAGCCCCAGCAGCGCCACAACGGCGCCGGCCACCGCCGCGGATTGATTCAGATGAATGCCCGCGAGCCAGACCAGCCAGCCTGCGGCCTGCAGCACCAGCGGCGCAACCAGGCTGCGGGTTTGCGGCGCGGCCACGCCCAGCCACTTGGGGCCGGCGGTGAACAGAAAGCCAGCAAAAAACAGCGGCAGGAAACCCCAGGTCATGACCGCGGCATGGCCCAGAGAGGGCGAAACGGCCAGGGGCAGCGCCAGCGCGCCTGTGGCGCGATCCAGCAACACCATGGCCCACCACAGCGCCGATGTGCACAGCAAAAGCACGGCCAGCGCAAAGCCCAACCGGTGCGGCGCCAGCAGCAGTCGCTGCACACGCCAGCCCTCATCGGGCACACCGCGCTGCGGTGGCGACCGATGGGTTGCTGGCGTGACCAGGCTCACCCGCAACTCCCCAGGTGGCCGCACTGGGTGCACATGTCGCAGCCATCCTTGCGGATCATGGCGTGTGCACCACATTCAGGGCACTTCTTGCCGGCCATCACCGGCATCTGGTTGGCCGCGCTGGTCACCACCGGCTCAGGCGCCATGGCAGCCGCTGTGGACGATGCGCGCCGAGCCAGGATGTTCTGGATCGCGAACGAGATGGCCGCGACTTCGGAGTCGTGCCACATGGGCACGTGCGTGCCGTCGGCCTTCTGGTAGGTGCCCAGGCGCACCGGTCCCCGATCCCAGGCCACCTTGCGCATGTCGCTCAGCGCGCGCTCGAGGAAGCCGCCGCGCGCGGCCAGCGAGAGCATGCGCATGGTGGAGGTGATCCACTGCTGCGACTCACCGCTCTGACCCACAGGCATGAAGAATTCGATGGCACGGTCCACCATGCCACCTCCTTCGGCTGCGGGCACCGGCAGGAACGACACCACGATGTACAGCGTCTTGTGGCCTTCCTGCGTCCAGTATTCGATCTTGTCGGCCACGGCCGGCAGCGCGCCTTTGGGCCGGCTTTCAATCACCGTGCGCATCGGGTCCACCGGCGCGGCTGCAGCGGCGATGGCAGCCGCAGCGGCGGCATCGCCAGCGGCACTGCCGGTGTCGAGCACCGAGCCCAGAATGCTGTTGGGCCGGTAGGTGGCCATGCCCTTGAGGTGGGCGCGCCAGGCCTTCTGGTACAGGTCCTTGAAGTCGTCGAACGGGTAGTCGGCGGCCACGTTCACCGTCTTGGAAATGGCGGTGTCCACAAAAGGCTGCACCGCCTCCATCATGGCGATGTGTTCACCAGCCGTCATGGCCAATGCGTTCACGAAATAGTCGGGCAGCTGATCCACGTCGCCACCCAGTTCGCGGTACAGGCGCCAGGCGTGGTCTTCCACTGCGTACTCGCTGGTGCTGCCGTCGGCCTCGCGCTTCTTGCGCCGGTACATCCATGAAAACGGCGGCTCGATGCCGTTGGACGCGTTGTCGGCAAACGCCAGGCTCACCGTGCCAGTGGGGGCGATGGAGAGCAGGTGGCTGTTGCGAAGACCGTGCTGGCGGATCCTGGCCTGCAGCGCGGCAGGCAGGCGGCTGGCGAAGGTACCAGGAGCCAGGTAGCCTTCGGCATCGAACTTGGGGAACACGCCTTTTTCTTGCCCCAACGCCACCGAGGCTTCATAGGCCGCGTTGCGCATGCGCTCGGCAATCTTCGCGGCCATGGCCCGGCCGTCTTCGCGGTCGTAGCGCAGGCACAGCATGGCCAGCGCATTGCCCATGCCGGTGAAGCCCACCCCAATGCGCCGTTTGGCGGCGCTTTCGGCGCGCTGCTGCTCCAGCGGCCAGAAGGTCACGTCGAGCACGTTGTCCAGCGCGCGCACCTGCAAGGCCACGGCCGGGTCGAAGGCGTCGAAGTCGAACGAAGGCACGCCGCCGAAGCCAAAGGGGTTGCGGATGAAGCGGGTGAGGATGATGGGACCGAGGTCGCAACAGCCGTAGGGCGGAAGTGGCTGCTCACCGCAGTTGTGCACCACCAGACCGTTGGCGTCAAAAGCATGCAGGTCGGCCACGGTCACGTCGTAGACCATTTCATCGCCATCAAGCTCCAACGATTCAACGGTAGCCGTGAACCGCTCTCGGTTCAAACGGCGTTGGTAGCCTTCCAGCAACTGCGTCAGGCGCTGGGCCTTGTCGCTGTCTTCAAAGCCGATGCGCTCAGCGTAGATTTGCAGGTTGTCTCCACTGATGACGAGCTCATGCTGAGCACGTGTCGGGTAGTCGGCTCTCCCACCTTTGCCATCGGGCAGCGAGGCCACGGCAGCTGGGCGGCGCTCCCGGTACAGCGTCGCAACAATCCCCAGACGCAACAGCATGCGCTGCACCGTTTCCAGCAAGCTGACGTCGCTTTGTGAAAGTCGCACGCTGACGCCTTTTTCCTGCGAGCCTTGCACGGAGCCATCTGCATCGAAAAGGCCCCGCAGCAAGCCCTCGGCAAAATCGGACGACTGTTGTTCCATTGCGGGCGTGATGGTCTTTCGATTGGGCGCCATGCCGAGCTCGAAGGCCAGTTCGCGCAGCGCTGCGCTCGCCAAGCGGGATTCCCCACGGCCTTGGACCGGTCGCTGAAAACCTTTGAAATCGGCGCGATGAGACAAAGTGGCCGCTGCAGTCTCGGCCGCCCGCACGATGCCGGCAGCGCCCGTGCGCGCATACGCCACCGTGTCACTGCCCACTGCGCGCAGCTCAGGCGCCCAGACCGAAAGCACGGCCTTGTCAGACTTGAGCGTTCCGTCGCCGATCAACAGGCCCAGCAGGTAGCCCTCAGCCTGTGTGCCCGCGCCAGCCCAGCCCATCAGCGTGCGGTTGTTGCCCAGCACAATCTCGTCACCGGCTTGCAGTTTCTCGGCAGCCGTCCAGTCGAGCTCCAGGCTGTAGCGGGTCTTGCGGGCTACTCGCCGCACGCGGTGGTCGGCCGTCAATCGCAGGCTGTGGCCCTCGCGCGTCCGCAACCTGAACACGGGCTTCATTCCGGTGGCGAAGAAGCCCTGGCTTTCAATCGCATAACTGCGACCGTCCACCACGGCCTTGAAGTCGCGGCCAATCAGGTCTGCCACTTGGCGCGCACCGGATTCGGTCATGACCCAGGTATCCGCCGTCACACAAGGGTTGGTCGCGGAAATCGATTCGCAGTAACGCAGGTTGTTGTCCTGCTGGATGTGGTCGAGGAACAGGATGCCGGGTTCAGCGAAATCGTAGGCCGACTTCATCACCGTGTCCCAGAGGTCGCTTGCGGCCACCGTCTGGTAGACCCACAGGCCGTCGGCGCGCTGGTAGGCGCCTTTGTCCAGCAGGGGTTTGCCGGGGCGGGCCTTGTGCACCAGTTCCCAGGGCTGGTCGTTGCCCAGGGCTTCCATGAAGGCGTCGGGCACGCCCACCGACACGTTGAAGTTGTTCCAGCGGCCGGGTGTGCGCTTGGCGGTGATGAAGTCCATCACGTCCGGGTGGTCGATGCGCAGCACGCCCATCTGCGCGCCCCGGCGCGCGCCAGCGCTCTCTACCGTGGAGCAGCTCTGGTCGAACACGTTGATGTAGCTGCACGGGCCTGATGCCATGGAGTGCGTGCCCTTGACCTCGGCACCGCGCGGGCGGATGCGCGAGAAGTCGTAGCCCACGCCGCCGCCGCGGCGCATGGTTTCTGCGGCTTCGCGCAGGGCTTCGTAGATGCCCGGGAAGCCTTCTTCGTCCACGCCCTGGATGGCGTCCCCCACGGGCTGCACGAAGCAGTTGATGAGCGTGGCCTGGATGGCAGTGCCCGCCGCGCTCATGATGCGGCCGGCACCGATGGCGCCGGCGTGCAGGTTGTCCAGGAAGCGCTGTTCCCATTCGGCGCGGTCGGCTTCTTTTTCCACCGAGGCGAGCGCGCGCGCCACGCGGCGGTACAGGTCTTCGACACCCGTTTCGCCGGGTTTGAGGTACTTTTCTGCCAGCACGTCCTGGCTGATGGGTTGGGTCTGGGTCAGGTCCTGCGGGCGCAGGGAGTTGTCTCTTTTCATCGGTCCATTTCTTTCAGATCAGTTTCTTCATCACGCCCAAGCGCGACCCACACCGCGTGAGGCAGCCCCGTCCGGAGACTCAGAGGACCGGCTCCGTTGGGCCTAAGCCCCCACTTCCAGAGGTGTGGCGCCGAAGGCGAGGTGGGCGGATTGCTCCATCTCCACATGAGGGGGCTCACAGCCCCCCAGCAACCAGAGCATCAGATCATGAACCGATCGGATCTGATTGCCAAACGGCAACCGACCAGCGCCCCGGAAGTACAGGCCTTTGGCCACGTCGCCATCGAAGGCATGGCCCAGTTGCTGGTCGATGCAGAACTGGCCCATTTCGGCCTGGCCGTCGCGCAGGCCGCAATGGGCCAGGCAGTCGAAAGCCATGTTGCACCGCTTTTTGACATGGGCCACAGCCTTGAGCTTGGGTTCGATGCGCAGGTATTTGTCCAGCCAGGGCGTGCGAACCGCGCGGGCGGGCAGGCCGGCCACGCTGATGAACTCCACCATGTCCTCGGGCCGGGCGTCGGCCAGCACGCGCTTGAAGGCCGGATCGGCGTCGCACTCCAGCGTCACGGCAAACGCCGTGCCCAGCTGCACGGCCGACGCGCCCAACGCCTGCAGGCGCAAGATGTCTTCCCGGCTACTGATGCCGCCAGCGGCGATCAGCGGAATCTCGCGCTCGATGCCGGCGGTCTGGAAGAAGGCGCGCACCTGCGGAATCACGTTCTCGAAGTCAAATCGCGGGTCCTGCAGGTCGGCCACCTTGGCGGCCCCCAGATGCCCACCGGCCAGCCGGGGGTGTTCGATCACGACGGCGTCGGGCAGGCGGCCCTTCTTTTCCCATTTACGCACCAACAGCTGCACGCCGCGCGCGTCCGACAGGATGGGAATGAGCGCGGTTTTGGGGTGGTCGCGGGCGATGTCGGGCAGGTCCAGCGGCAAGCCAGCGCCCACCACCACCGCGTCGGCACCACTTTCCAGCGCCTGGCGCACATACTGCTCGTAGGCGCTGAGCGCTTTCATGACATTCACCGCCACGGCGCCCTGCCCCTGGGCAATGCCCTTGGCGCGCCGGATCTCGCGGTCGAGCGCGGTGAGGTTGGCCGCATCGATGCGCTCACGCGCGTCGGGTTCTTTTTCCAGATCGGCGGTGCTGGCCCAGAGGTCGGGGTGCAGACGACGCAAGTCGACCGAAGACACGGTTCCCATGCCGCCGAGCG
>PHCQ01000199.1 GCA_002840835.1 Betaproteobacteria bacterium HGW-Betaproteobacteria-16
GAGCATCGCAATCAATGGCGCCACTTACGAAACCGACGAAGAGGGCTACCTGATCAACCTGGCCGACTGGAACAAGGAGATCGCCGAGCACATCGCCGAGGAAGAGAAGGTCCCTCTGACCGACAACCACTGGGAAGTCATCAACTTCCTGCGCGAGTACTACAACGAGTACCAGATCGCCCCGGCCGTGCGCGTGCTCACCAAGGCGATCGGCAAGCAGTTCGGCGAAGAAAAGGGCAACAGCAAATACCTGTACGACCTGTTCCCCTACGGCCCCGCCAAGCAGGCCTGCAAGATCGCCGGCCTGCCCAAGCCGACCGGCTGCGTCTGAAGCATCAGCTTCCGCCCGGCTTGCCGGGTCGGCCTGACTTCCTGACCCCTTCGCCACCCCGACCCAGGTCCATGTGATGAGCGCTCTCTCGATCTTCTTCGCTGCGCTGTTCTACCTGGCCACCGCCATCTTCGTGGTCGGGCTGGTGGTGAAGATCCGGCAGTACGCAATCACGCCCGCGCCGCTGAAGATCGCCCTCACACCCGCACCGCTCACGACCACCGGCGTGGGCTTTCGTCTGACGCGTGAGGTGGTGTTTTTCGAAAGCCTGTTCCGCTCCAGCAAATGGACCTGGTTGTTTGGCTGGATGTTCCATGCCGCGCTGCTGCTGGTGGTGCTGCGCCATGTGCGCTATTTCCAGGAGCCGGTCTGGCTGCCCATTGCGATGGTGCAACCCTTCGGCACCTACGCGGGTTTTGCCATGGTGGCCGGTCTGGCTGGCCTGTGGGCGCGCCGCTTCCTGGTGGACCGCGTGCGCTACATCTCCACGCCCTCGGACCACCTGATGCTGGCGCTGCTGATCGCCATCGGACTCACCGGGCTGGCCATGCGCTTCGTCGCGCACACCGACATCGTGGCGGTCAAGGTGTTCATGCTCGGCCTGATGCGCCTGAGCGTGCAGCCGCTGCCTGCCGACCCGGTGCTGCTGGTGCACCTGTCGCTGGTGGCCCTGCTGATGATCATCTTCCCCATCAGCAAGTTGCTGCATGCGCCCGGTCTGTTCTTCAGCCCGACGCGCAACATGACCGACAACCCGCGCGAAGCCCGCCACCTGGCCACCTGGGCCGCGGCCCTGGACAAGTAAACGGAGCACCGATCCGACATGGCCACCGCCGCATTCACCACCCCCAAGCTGAAGCCCTACCCGGTCATCCCGCTGGTGCAGGTGGGTGCCACGTCGCACCTCAAGCCCTTCGTGGCCTCGGAGGCGATCCAGAAGAACCTGGGCTTTCCGGGTGAGTTGGTGGACGACTGGCAGGCCAAGGCCATCGACAAGATGGGTGAATTGCTGGGCAAGTACCGCTCGCTGCGCGTCTACATGGACGCCTGCGTGCACTGCGGCGCCTGCTCCGACAAATGCCACTACTTCCTCGGCACCGAAGACC
>PHCQ01000200.1 GCA_002840835.1 Betaproteobacteria bacterium HGW-Betaproteobacteria-16
GCCGATGGTGCCGGCCAGCATGCGCGAAGCGCAGTAGCTGCCCACATTGCCTTCTATCAGCAGGGTGCCGCGGCGCATCTGGTCGCCGACGCGATCACCGGCATTGCCGGTGACAATCACGGTGCCGCCTTTCATGCCCTTGCGGTCGCCGGGAATGGCGGCAGCCAGGAAGTCGCCGGCATTGCCGTGAATCTGGATCAGGCCGCCGGACATGCCGCTGGCAGCGTAAGCATCGACATTGCCATGCACAGTCAGATTGCCGTCACGCATCTGAAAACCGAGATAGGCCCCGGTATCGCCATGGACAGTAATCGTGCCGGACTTCATTTTGCTGCCGATGTAATCCAGTTTGGCATTGCTGTTGGCAAAGACGATATTGCCGGTATCTCCGCCGGCCAGGTCAAAGGCCTCATCGACACGTAATTGTTTTCTGCCGTATGGCAACTGGATGGCGGCGATATCCGTCCTGGATTTGCCGGCAAGCTGGTCCGGAGTCAGGGCAGACAGGTCCAGACGTTGCTGCAGAGCTGTCTTGAGGGTGAAGGTCAGGGCGCTCATGCTTTTACTTCCGCAGTCAGGTCGTTCAGGGTCGGGTCGGCCATGATATCGCGCAGATGGAACTGGAACTGTCCCAGCTTGCCGCCATAATTACCGGCCGAAATTCGTTTGATGCCGTTTTTCGCACCCAGTTCGCAAGCGGCGGCGATGCCGACGCGGGTCGCCTTGCGGATGTCGAGGTCGGTCAGACCATCGATGACGATTTCCATGACCGATTCGATGTCGGGCGACAATTCAGTTTTGGTCAGGCCTTTCAGTGTCGGGCAGAAGGCATCGTTGGTCGAAGCGAACATGGCCTTGTACTTGGAGCCGACCTTGGAGCCGGAACGCACGACGCCGCCGGGGAAAGGCATGATGACGTTGGGAATCTTGCGCATGGCCTCGATTGCCGCTTCACAGGCGGCCAGCGCCTGTAGCTGCGATTCTGCCAACACGAGGAAATTGCCGCCACCGACGGCACGCACCATGCCGGTGGTTTCCTCGGTGATGAATTCGCCGTCCATGACCGGCACGCGCCAGTAGCGCTTGCCGCCGAACTGTTTGGAAATCTGGAAACCGTCGCCGAAGAAGCGCAGGTTCTTGCCAAGGCTGATCGGGGTCACTTCCTCCTTGCTGCCTTCGATGCCAGAGAAAGCGGCAGCCGTTGGGCAGGTCAGGATGCATTGGCCCATGCGGGTTTCCAGTTGCTTCATCAGTACCGCACTGCCCATGGCAAACATGAGGATGGTCACGCCCGGACGGCCGTCCGGCGTCTGGTCTGGCGTCAGTTCCTTCTCGATGCCGGCTTCGACGCCGCAACCGATGACGGAAGTGGCAAAGCCGGTCATGGCGTTGGCGGCGTTGTAGGCCCATTTCAGG
>PHCQ01000122.1 GCA_002840835.1 Betaproteobacteria bacterium HGW-Betaproteobacteria-16
GTTCCTTTCGCCCAGGGAAATGGCCCAGGTCATGCATGGTGACCGTGTCATGGTGCGTCAGTCCGGCTTGGACAAGAGAGGCCGTCCCGAGGGCAAGATCGTCGAGGTGCTGGAGCGCAAGAGCACGCGTCTTGTCGGTCGCATCCTGCGCGGTAATGGCTTCTCCATCGTGGCGCCGGAAGACAAGCGTGTGAATCAGGACATCCTGATTCCCTATCACCTGGACATGAAGGCCAAGGATGGCCAGGTGGTCATGGTGGAGCTCACCGACCAGCCATCGCCTTATGCCAAGCCCATGGGTCAGGTGGTCGAGATTCTCGGTAACTATGCCGATGCCGGCATGGAGATCGAGATCGCCTTGCGCAAGCATCAATTGCCTTACGAGTTCTCTGCAGAGGCCTTGCGCCAGGCTGAGCGTTATCCGAAAGAGGTGCAGGAAAAGGATTGGAAAGGACGTATCGATCTGCGTGATCTGCCTCTGATTACGATCGATGGTGAGACTGCGCGCGATTTCGACGATGCTGTCTATTGCGAACCGCAGGGCAAGGGCTGGCGCCTGGTGGTGGCGATTGCCGATGTCAGTCACTACGTCAAACCTGGAGACGCGTTGGACAAGGATGCCTACGAGCGTGGCAATTCGGTTTATTTCCCGCGGCGCGTGATTCCCATGTTGCCGGAAGCACTTTCCAACGGCTTGTGTTCACTGAATCCGCATGTCAACCGTTTGTGCATGGTCTGTGACATGCAGGTGGATGCCTTCGGCAACGTCAAGCGCTACCAGTTCTTCCCCTCCGTGATGTTGTCCAAGGCGCGCATGACCTATACCAAGGTCTATGACATGCTGATCAATCCTCAGGGTGAAACGGCCAAGGAACATGCCTGGCTGATGCCGCACGTGCAGCATCTCTATGCGCTTTATCAGGTCATGGTCAAGGCGCGCGCAAAACGTGGAGCCATCGAGTTCGATAGCAGTGAAACCATGATGATCTTCAATGATAACGGCAAGATCGAGCGCATCGAAGCTGTAGTGCGCAACGAGGCGCATCGCATCATCGAGGAATGCATGCTGGCAGCCAATGTTTGCGCGTCGGATTTCCTCAAGGAGCATGAGCATCCTGCGTTGTACCGTATCCATGAAGGGCCGACCCCGGAAAAACTCGAAGCCTTGCGCACATTCATGGGTGAGTTCGGTTTCGGCGTGGGTGGCGGCGACAGCCCGCATGCCAAGGATTACGGCAAACTGCTGGAACAGTTCCGCGGTCGGCCGGATGAACAGCTGTTGCAGACTGTACTGCTGAGGTCGATGCAACAGGCGGTCTACAGCCCGGACAATATCGGCCACTTCGGCTTGGCCTACGAGTCCTACACACACTTCACATCGCCCATCCGGCGCTATCCTGATCTGCTGATCCATCGTGCCATCAAGGCCGTGTTGCATGGCGAGAAATACAAGGCCGGCGACTGGCAGGAGCTGGGGCAGCATTGTTCCATCACCGAGCGTCGCGCGGATGATGCGACGCGCGATGTCGAAGCCTGGCTCAAGTGTTATTACATGCAGGATAGAATCGGTGAAGAATTCGACGGTACGGTGGCCGGTGTCACCAGTTTTGGCCTGTTCGTGGCGCTGGATGGCGTCTATGTCGAAGGCCTGTTGCATGTGACCGAACTGGGTAACGACTACTTCAATTACGACAAGGCGCGGCATGAGATGGCAGGCGAGCGCACGGGTGTGCGCTATCGTCTGGGGGACAGGCTGCTCGTAAAAATCAGCCGGGTCGACCTGGAAACCAGTAAAATAGACTTTGTTCTGGCAGCACCGCTTGCGGCATCGGGTGCAGTGGCTGATGTTGTATCGAAGGTTGTGCAGGCCGGCAGGCCAAGCAAGGCTCAAGCTGGCAGATCGGTTTCGGAAAATGCAACGCGTATTGCGACCGGCAGAAAACCACGTCCGGTTGCCGGTAAAAGTCCGGCTGGTCAAAAGACCGGAAGTCGCAAAGTTGTAAGCAAGAAAACGTCAGGCAAGAAAACACCAACCAAGAGTGCTCCTGCAAAAAGTGCTCCGACCAAAAGCAAGAGCAGCAGGAAAAAGCCGGCAAGTCAGGCAAGAAAATCCACCAGAAAATAGACATCAAGGCGTTAATAGTAAATGAGTGAACCCCGTATTTTGTTCGGCTTTCATGCCGTATTGAGCCGATTGAGGCAGCATGCCACCAGTGTGCAGGAGATTCTGATCGACCGCGACCGTGTCGACGCCCGGATGAAGGACCTGTTGAGCATGGCCGATAGCGCCGGTGTCAGGTGCATGCAGGTCGAGAGATCGCGTCTGGATGGATTGGCTGGTATCAACGGCCGGCATCAGGGCGTGATCGCCCGTGTGATCGATGCACCAATACCGTACAAGGATATCCATGACATTCTGGAGTCTGACCTCAAGGAGCCACCGTTCTTCCTGATTCTGGACGGTGTCGAGGACCCGCACAATCTGGGTGCATGCTTGCGTGTTGCGGATGCCATGGGAGTGCACGCCGTGATTGCGCCCAAGGATCGCGCAGTCGGCCTCAATGCGACGGTACGCAAGGTGGCTTCCGGCGCCGCAGAGACCGTGCCTTTCATCGCCGTCACTAATCTGGCGCGCACCATGCGGGAATTGAAGGAGGCCGGTGTCATGCTGGTTGGTACTGCGGCCGAAGCGGAACATAATCTCTTCAGCATGGAATTGAGCGGGCCGGTTGCTTTGGTGCTGGGGGCGGAAGGTAGCGGCTTGCGTCGTCTGACAGCTGAAACCTGCGATGCGCTGGTCAGCATCCCCATGTTCGGTTCGGTCGAAAGTCTGAATGTCTCGGTGGCCAGTGGTATCTGCCTCTATGAAGCACGCCGCCAGCGCAGCAGAGTGATCGTACCCACCTGACGCTTGCGGTCAGGGAGCTACTACACGGGCCGCTAAACGCGGCTCGTTCTGTTTATGCACTCTAAACTTATGCGTTGCGCTGCAGTTCTACCAAATGCGGCAGCAGTTCGGAGTTCTTCTGCACGTGGAAGATGAAGCGCGGCACGTCGCGTGTGCTGCTTTGTGCCATAAAAGGCTCGCCCCAGAAACTCAGCAGCGCTTCCGTTCCGCCGCTCGCCTGGCTGTCGGCGAGGATGAATGAAGACGTCTTGTCCAAGTGGCGCCAGCGCGGCTCGCGTACCTTGGCGTGGCCGACGCAGGCGGCGATCTGCGGCTCCACGACGCGCTGCCACAACTCGCGCTGGCTTTCGTCCAGCACGAACTGGATGGAGGTGACCAGAGGGTTCTCCAGCGCCGGGCGCAGCAGGGCGTCGAACAACGGCGGCGGGGTGTACATGCTGAGACACAGGTTGTACCACAGGCTGTCGCCGCGCATATTGCGGATGAACTGTTCGTTGACAGAACGCAACTGCCGCGGCCCGACCAGCACGACTTCCGGCGGTTTCAAGCCTTGCTGCAGTTGCGACAGTTCCAGCGCGATGCCTTCTACCTGTTCGGCCGTATGCTCGTTGCTGCGCGCATGGCGCATGAAGTTGAGGAACAGCAACCCCAGCAGGGCGAGCAGGATAGGCAGCACAATGTGCTCGTCCACCACGTGCAGGAGGTGTAGCACGATGGCGACCACCGCTGCAAGGATGCCGGCGATGGCATCCCATTCATAGCCGGGCGTGCGCTTGGTTTTCATCGCTGCGGGTTGCGGAATGCCTGCAATGCGAACAGCGCAAAGGCGAGCACGCCGATGCCGAACACGATGTCCCCCGGCACGCGTGCCCACACCAGTCCCTCCATCACCGCGCTATGCATGAACTCTGCCGAACGCGCGTAGGCGTAGTAGTGCTTGATGCTGGCATAGGTCTGCCACAGCCCCTGCGGCAGCAGCGAGAGGAAGGTCATCATGGCGAGGCCGATGTTGAGCGTCCAGAAGCTGATTGATAGCAGCTTGCGGTTCCAGCGCTTGACGTCGGTGAGTCCGCGCATGCAATACAGCATCAGCCCCAGCCCCAGCATGCCGTAGACGCCGAACAGCGCAGCATGGCCGTGGTTGGCGGTGGTGTTGAGGCCTTGCATGTAGTAGAGCGCGATGGGCGGATTGATGAGGAAGCCGAATAGCCCGGCGCCTACCATGTTCCACACCAGCACCGCGGTGAAGAACATGAACGGCCAGTGGTAGGTTTCCTGCCACGGCGCTTGTCTTTCCAGCTTGGCGTGGCTGTAGGCCTCGAAACCGACCACCATGAGCGGCACCACTTCGAGTGCCGAGAAGGTGGCGCCCAGCGCCAGCACGGCGATCGGCGTGCCGCTCCAGTACAGGTGGTGGAACGTTCCGAGCACGCCACCGCTGAGGAAGATGATGGTGGCGAACAGCACCATGGTGGCAGCGACCGAGGCGCGCAGCAGCCCCATGCGCACGAACAGCGCCGAGATGATGGCAGTGGCGAACACTTCGAAGATGCCCTCCACCCACAGGTGCACCACCCACCAGCGCCAGTACTCCATGATGCTGATGTGCGTGTGCTCTCCCCACATCAGGCCGGCACCGTAGAGCAGGCCGATGGCGATGGTGGAGACCACCACCAGGAACACCAGAGAGCCGGCCGTGCCCTGCTTGAGAGACGGCCACAGCGCGCGCAGTACCAATGCAACCCACAGCAGTAGGCCGATGAACAGGTAGATCTGCCAGAAGCGGCCGAGGTCAATGTATTCGTAGCCTTGGTGGCCGAACCAGAAGTTGAGCGTGAGGCTGTCGAAGTGGCCGTGCACTGCCAGCCACTGGCCGGCGAAGGAGCCGACGACGATCAACAGCAGGCTGAAGAACAGGAAGTTGACGCCGAAGCGTTGGAACTTCGGTTCTTGGCCGGACAGCAGCGGCGCAACATAGAGGCCGGTGGCGAGCCAGGCGGTGGCGATCCACAGCACCGCGAGCTGCGTATGCCAGGTGCGGGTGACGACGTAGGGCAGGTAGTCCACCAACGGCAGGCCGTACAACCCCTGACCTTCGACCGCATAGTGCGCGGTGACGATGCCGAGCAACACCTGCAGCGCGAACAGCGCGGTAACCGTCCAGAAGAATTTGGCGGTGGCGCGCATGGATGGCGTAATGGTCGCCGTCGCCATGTTGTCTGACTTGGCGTAGCCGCCTTCCGGTTCCTGGTCGTTGCGCCAGTCGTCGTACTGGCGGGCGTAGTACCAGACGATGGTGCCAATGCCGCCCAGCAGCAGCAAAATGGAGATCAGGCTCCAGAGCAGCACGCTGGCACTGGGCGTGTTGCCTACCAGCGGGTCATGCGGCCAGTTGCTGGTGTAACTGATGTCGTCGCCCGGACGGTTGGTTACCGCGCTCCATGAGGTCCAGAAGAAGAAGGCGCCGAGCGCATGCGCATCCTCTTCACTCAGTGATGCGTGCATCGGCATGGCGTAATCGCGACGCAGGTCCAGATAGGCTGCATCGGCCTGGAACAGGCCGCGGTAGTGCTCGGTCACGTTGCGCACGGCCTGTGCGCGTTCTTCGCTGATGGTCAGTACGCCGCTGGTGGGGTCGTAGGTGTTTTGCCGCAATTCGGTACGCAGCAAGGCTTCGTGGACTTCTGGCTGGTTGTGGCCGTCAGCACCTTCGCGTGCGGCGATCAGCGCCAGCAGCGATTCCGCCTCGCGGCGTAACCAGTCGGCGCTCCAGTCCGGCGCCAGATAGCCACCATGGCCCCAGATGGAACCCTGTTGCATGCCCCCGGTGGTCTGCCAGATGCCTTGGCCGCGCTGGATGTCAGCGCGCGTATAGAGTAGTTCGCCGGAGGTTGTCTCGACGCGCTCGGGGATGGGTGGTGCTTGCTGGTAGATTTCGCGGCCGAAATAAAGCAGGATTGCGAACATGATGATCATGCTACTTGCCAGGATCAGCCACAGGCGTCTGATGGTGAATGTGCTGCTATATGCTGCCATTTCATCCTCCCCTCGCGTGAATGCCGGTTTGCCCGGCTTCTGGTTTGAATCTCGTGCTATCTAAACACAAGCCCGGCATCTCGCCAAGCATTACACATGACACGGAGCGGCCGTTTCCATCGTAAAAAAAGCGATAGAAGCGCCGATACAAGGTTTATTAAAGCCTGCCGAAATGGTATTCTTGCAGGCTTTCATCTACTTGAATTTTTGGAGTAATTAAATGGCTGTTGAACGTACCCTTTCTATCATCAAACCAGACGCAGTTGCCAAGAACGTGATCGGCAAGATCTATTCACGTTTCGAAACCAATGGTTTGAAAATCGTTGCTGCCAAGATGGCGCAACTGTCCCAGGCCGAGGCCGAAGGCTTTTACGCTGTGCATAAAGAGCGTCCGTTCTTCAATGACCTGGTCAAGTTCATGATTTCCGGTCCCGTCATGATTCAGGTGCTGGAAGGCGAAAATGCGGTCGCAAAGAACCGTGAGCTGATGGGTGCAACCAACCCGAAGGAAGCTGCTGCCGGTACCATTCGTGCCGATTTCGCTGAAAGCATCGACGCCAACGCAGTGCATGGCAGCGATTCCGCAGAAAATGCCGCGATTGAAATCGCCTACTTCTTCGGTAAATAAGTCTTAATGACCGTCAATCTGCTCGATTTCAACCAGGCCCAGCTCGCCGAGTATTTCAAAAGTATCGGTGAGAAGCCCTTTCGTGCCAAGCAGTTGATGCGCTGGATGCATCACTTCGGCGTGAATGATTTTGCGCAGATGACGGACATCGCCAAATCGCTGCGTGAGAAACTTGCTACAGAGGCATGCATCACGCCGCCCGAGGTGCAAATGGAGCAGGTTTCCGACGATGGCACGCGCAAGTGGCTGATAGCCACCGATGTCGGCAATGGTGTGGAAACCGTGTTCATCCCGGAAGATGATCGCGGCACTTTGTGTGTTTCGTCCCAGGTGGGTTGTGCGCTCGAATGCACTTTCTGTTCGACCGGCCGCCAGGGATTCAACCGCAATCTCAAGGTTTCGGAAATCATCGGTCAGCTCTGGCTGGCCAATCATTCACTGCGGCAGGCCGATGGCTACGATATGTTGCCACCCGGCGAGCGTATCATCAGCAACGTCGTCATGATGGGCATGGGTGAGCCGCTGGCCAATTACGACAATGTCGTCACCGCCATGCAGATCATGCTGGATGATTCGGCTTATGGCCTCAGCCGCCGTCGCGTGACCTTG
>PHCQ01000201.1 GCA_002840835.1 Betaproteobacteria bacterium HGW-Betaproteobacteria-16
GGTCAATTTCAAGCTGATTGCGATGAACCTGGACCAGAAGCAGCCGGGCTTTCCTGCCCATGTGTTGCCGGAGTATCTGGAAAAACTGGGAGTGGAATACCGCATCGTCGAGGCCGACACCTATTCCATCGTCAAGGAAAAAATCCCCGAAGGCAAAACTACGTGTTCGCTCTGTTCCCGCCTGCGCCGCGGCATCATCTACCGTACAGCACAGGAGTTGGGTGCCAACAAGATCGCCCTCGGCCATCACCGCGACGATATCGTGCAGACTTTGTTTCTCAACATGTTCTTCGGGGCAAAGCTGAAGGGCATGCCGCCCAAGCTGGCGACCAACCGCGGCGAGTTCATGGTGATCCGGCCGCTGGCTTATTGCGCGGAAAAGGACATCGCCAGTTACGCGCGCGGCATGCAGTTCCCTATCATCCCGTGCGACCTTTGCGGCTCGCAGGAGAACCTGCAGCGACAGAAGGGGAAGGAAATGCTGAACGCCTGGGAGCTGGAGCAGCCGGGACGCATCAACAATATCTTCCGCGCCATGGCCAATGTGGAGCCGTCACACTTGTGCGACACCGAACTGTATGACTTCAGGAATCTCAGTACTGCGCAGCCGGAGGATGAAGACCCGCTGTTTGGCGATATCGCGCAGGAACCGGCACTGACGTTGGCGAGCGCCAACGAGAACCGCATTGAATTCGTACGCAAGCCAGCGATGGCTGAATAGGCCTGCCAGCTTACGCATTATTTTCCAGCGTAGGCGTTAACAGTCTTTACAAAGCGGTCAGCGACCTGCTTCTGCTGGTTCAGTTGATCGAGCTTGCCGCTCATCACCGTATCCAGCAATTGCAGACGGCTTTGCGGCGTCGGGTGGGTCTTGAACATCAGGGCCAGACCGGCATCCTGACTGTTCATGCCATCCAGCGTCTGCAACACGGCCGGCAGCCCGTAGGGGTCGTAACCCGCGCGGGCAGCAATCACCACGCCCATGCGATCCGCCTCGTACTCATCACTCTTGTCCAATCCGCGCGCATAGAGTTCCGTGCTGGCATTGATCGCCCTATCGGCAATCGCACCATACTGGGAAGATTCCACCGCCATGCTGGCCAGGTCGGCAATGATGCCGGTTTGCGCGTTCTTCTGAATCGCTGCCAGATGGTGCCGCTGCAGCACATGCGCGATTTCGTGCGCCAGCACGCCGGCCAGCTCCGCCTCGTTGCGCATGTTTAGCAGCAGCCCGCGTGTGATGAAGACATAACCACCAGGGGCAGCGAAGGCATTAAGGCTGTCGGTATCCAGCACGCCGAAATGCCAGACCAGGTCGGTGCGCTCAGTATGCTGCACCAGCCACCAGCCGAGCCGGTTGACGTAGGCCTGCAGTTTCTCATCCTTGACCAGCGGGGCTGCGCCCAACAGAT
>PHCQ01000202.1 GCA_002840835.1 Betaproteobacteria bacterium HGW-Betaproteobacteria-16
CGCAACAGCTCGAACAGCGAATACTCGTGTTCGATTGGCTTGCCGAGCACACGCAGGGCATCTTCCTGCGGCAGGGTAGCGGGTTGCACGAAAGTGCGTTTGAGGCGCTCCTGTTCACGAGCGATCGCATCCTGTTTGCGGGCAAATGCTTCCCAACGCGCATCATCGACCAGACCGATCCTGCGCCCGGCTTCAGTCAGGCGCATGTCGGCATTATCCTCGCGCAACATCAGGCGATATTCGGCACGGCTGGTGAACATACGGTAAGGCTCTGTCACACCGGTCGTGATCAGGTCATCGACCAGCACGCCAAGATAGGCCTGATCGCGGCTCGGACACCAGGCTGGCGCATCAGCGGCATAAAGTGCGGCATTGGCCCCCGCCAGCAGGCCTTGGGCGCCGGCTTCTTCATAACCGGTCGTGCCATTGATCTGACCGGCAAAGAACAAGCCCTGTATCACCTTGGTTTCCAACGAACTCTTCAATGCTCGCGGATCGTAATAATCGTATTCGATGGCATAGCCCGGGCGCAGGATATGCGCATTTTCCAGACCACTGATGGAACGTACCAATTGCAGCTGGATGTCAAACGGCAGGCTGGTCGAAATACCGTTGGGATAGATCTCGTTGGTCGCCAGGCCTTCCGGCTCCAGGAAAATCTGGTGAGATTCCTTGTCGGCGAAGCGATGGATCTTGTCTTCCACGGAGGGACAGTAGCGCGGACCGACACCCTCGATGACCCCGGTATACATCGGCGAACGATCGAGACCGCTACGTATGATGTCATGCGTACGTTCATTGGTCTGCGTAATCCAGCAAGAAACCTGTGCCGGATGTTGTGCCGCATTCCCGAGGAAAGAGAATACCGGCACCGGATCATCGCCAGGCTGCTCCTGCATCACGGAATAATCAATGCTACGGCCATCGATGCGCGGCGGCGTCCCGGTTTTAAGGCGTCCGGCAGGCAGGCCAATCTCGCGCAATCGAGCGGCCAGCGAAATGGAGGGCGGATCGCCGGCGCGACCAGCCTGATAATTGCTGAGCCCCACGTGGACCAGCCCACCGAGAAACGTCCCAGCAGTCAGCACCACCGCCTTCGACTGAAAACGCAATCCCAGTTGCGTCACCACACCAGCGGCACGATCACCCTCCAAAATGATGTCATCCACTGCCTGCTGAAACAGCCAGAGATTGGGCTGGTTCTCCAGACGATGACGAATGGCGGCCTTGTAGAGGATACGGTCGGCCTGCGCACGCGTGGCACGCACAGCCGGTCCTTTGCTTGAGTTGAGAATACGGAACTGGATTCCTCCTTCGTCGGTCGCAGCCGCCATGGCGCCGCCCAGCGCATCGATCTCCTTGACCAGATGCCCCTTGCCTATGCCACC
>PHCQ01000203.1 GCA_002840835.1 Betaproteobacteria bacterium HGW-Betaproteobacteria-16
ACGGATTACGATAGAAGGTATTTCCATCCGGCTGGTGCTGGACCGCATCGACACGCTGGAAGACGGCAGCCTGGTCCTGCTCGATTACAAGACCGGCCGTCAGAACAATTACCGGAACTGGGCCGATGCTCGTATCACCGAACCGCAATTGCCGATCTATGCAGCGTTTGTGCTGACCGACAGCGATGTGGCTGCGGTCTGTTTTGCGCAGGTCAGGATCGACGACAATGGTTTCATGGGCATCAGCCGCGATGCCGATGTGGTACCGGGCGCTGTGGCGCTGAGCGATACAAGGGGCCGCAAGATATTCGCCGAGGCCGATTTTCCGGACTGGCCATCGGTATTGACGCACTGGAAAAGTAGTATCGAAAACATCGCGCGTGAATTGAAATCCGGCGAGGCGGCCATCCGCTTCGAGGATGAAAAACAGCTGGCCTATTGCGAAGTGCTGCCGCTGCTGCGCTTGCCGGAAAGGCTGCTGCAGTATGAACGGCCGGAGCTGACGGAAAAGATGCATGGCCGGGAACCGGCGGGCGGAGCGCAACGATGAGTATGAGCGCTCCGCAACATCTACTGGAAGAGGACGCACAAAGCCGCATCCGTGCACTGGATGCCAGTGAGTCCTTCATTGTCGAGGCGCCGGCCGGTGCGGGCAAGACCGAGCTGCTGACGCAGCGTTTCCTGAAACTGCTGCAGACGGTGGACGAGCCGGAAGAGATCATCGCCATCACCTTCACCAACAAGGCTGCCTCCGAGATGCGTGCTCGTATCCTGGACAGCCTGCAGGATGCGGCGGACGAAGTGCCGATCGACAAGGAACACAAGCAGCAGACTCGTGCGCTGGCGCTGAGCGCACTGCTGCGCGGTTCTGAACGCAGTTGGCGTCTGCTGGAAAATCCTTCGCGCCTGCGCATCTACACCATAGACTCGTTCAGCAGCCATCTGGCGCGGCAGATGCCCTTGATGAGCCGTTTCGGCGCGCAGCCCGGCGTGCGTGAAGACGCCATGCCGTATTACGAAGAAGCCGCCACGCGCACGCTGGAATTGCTGGAAGCCGAAGGGGTGGGCGAGATCGTGCAGCAGGCGCTGCATTATTTCGATAATGATGCCTACCGGTTGAACCAGTTGCTGGCCGAGATGCTGGCCAGGCGCGATCAGTGGCTGGATTACACGCAGAACAACGCCTCACCCGAAATCGCGGAGCAGGCACTGGGCCGCATGATTCTGCAGGATATCGAAGCCGCTACTGCCTGCCTTGGCCCCGCCCGGCAACAGGCGCTGATGCCGCTGGCGCGATTTGCCGCGTCCAATCTCACTTGCGAACATCCGATTGCCTTGCTGCGTGATTGGGAAACCGTGATTCCGGCCAGGCCGGAAGCGCTATC
>PHCQ01000204.1 GCA_002840835.1 Betaproteobacteria bacterium HGW-Betaproteobacteria-16
TGTCGTCGCCTGCGCCGCCGACCATGGTGTCCGCCCCTGTGCCGCCATCGAGGACGTTGTCGCCGCTGTTGCCGGTGAGGGTATTGTCCAGCTCGTTGCCGGTTGCGTTGAGGGCGGAACCGGTGAGGATGAGGTTTTCCAGATTCGCGCCCAGGGTATAGTCGAAGGAGCTGGACACCGTGTCAGTGCCTTCCCCCGCCAGTTCGGTCACGACATCCCCACTGTTGTCCACATGGTAGATGTCGTCGCCGAGGCCGCCCAACATGGTGTCGGCGCCTTCGCCGCCATTGAGGGTGTCGTTGCCCAGCCCGCCATCGAGGATGTTGTCGCCGCTGTTGCCGAGGAGGATATTATTGAGTTCGTTGCCGGTTGCGCTGAGGGCGGAATCGGTGAGGGTGAGGTTTTCCAGATTTTCACCCAGGTTGTAAGAAAGAGAGCTGTATACCGTGTCAGTGCCTTCCCCTGCCAGTTCGGTAACGATATCCGCCCCATTGTCCACCTGGTAGGTGTCGTTGCCAAGACCGCCGGCCATGGTGTCGGCGCCTGCGCCGCCATCGAGGATGTTGCTGCCGCTGTTGCCGGTGAGGGTATTGTCGAGATCGTTGCCGGTTGCGCTGAGGGAGGAGGAACCGGTGAGGATGAGGTTTTCAATATTCGCGGCCAGGGTATAGGAGGCGGAGCTGTATACCGTGTCCGTGCCTTCCTCTGCCAGTTCGGTAACGATACCGGCCACGTTGTCCACATAGTAGAGGTCGTCGCCTGTGCCGCCCATCATGGTGTCGGCGCCTGAGCCGCCGTTGAGGATGTCATTGCCTGCGCCGCCATCGAGGATGTTGCTGCCGCTGTTGCCGGTGAGGATATTGTCCAGCTCGTTGCCGGTAGCGTCGATGGCGGCGGAGCCGGTGAGGGTGAGGTTTTCCAGATTTGCCGCCAGGGTAAAGGAGGTGGAGCTGTATACCGTGTCCGTGCCTTCCCCGGGCAGCTCGGTAATGATATCTCCTGCGTTGTCCACATAGTAGGTGTCGTCGCCTGCGCCGCCGGCCATGGTGTCCGCCCCGGTGCCGCCGTTGAGGATATTGTTGCCGCTGTTGCCGAAGAGGAAATTGTCGCTGGTATTGCCGGTAGCATTGATGGCATCGGTGCCGGTGAGGATAATGTTCTCAAGATTAGAGCTCAAGGTAAAGGAGGAAGCGGAGCTGTACACCGTATCCGTCCCTTGCCCTGCGGACTCGGTAATTTTATCCGCCGTGTTGTCCACCTGGTAGATGTCGTCGCCTGCGCCGCCGACCATGGTGTCCGCCCCTGTGCCGCCATCGAGGACGTTGTCGCCGCTGTTGCCGGTGAGGGTATTGTCCAGCTCGTTGC
>PHCQ01000205.1 GCA_002840835.1 Betaproteobacteria bacterium HGW-Betaproteobacteria-16
GACGATGGTGACGACGACAGACTCAACCTGAACATAGAGCTGGCTGGCCATGGTGACGCCTTCGGCAAAACCGACACCGCCGAAGGAGGTGGAGGCCAAGACGCCTACACCGATCGCGCCGATGGTACCGGCAACGCCGTGGATGCCGAATACATCCAGCGAGTCATCGTAGCCCAGCTTGCTCTTCAGTGCGGTGACTGCCCAGAAGCTGATCAGGCTGGCAACGAAGCCCAGAATAATCGCGCCCATCGGGCCTACGAAAGCACAAGCTGGTGTAATCGCAACCAGGCCGGCAATGGCACCGGATGCAGCGCCCAGCATAGATGGCTTGCCTTTGGACAGCCATTCGATCAGGATCCAGCCCAGCACGGCAGCTGCAGTAGCCACTTGGGTGTTGATCATGACCAGACCGGCGGTGCCGTTTGCAGCCAGACCACTACCGACGTTGAAGCCGAACCAACCAACCCACAGCAGTGAGGCGCCGATCATGGTCATGACCATGCTGTGCGGAGGCATCGCTTCCTTGCCGTAACCGATGCGCTTGCCAATGACGATGGCACCGACCAGTGCGGCGATACCGGCGTTGATGTGCACCACGGTACCACCGGCGAAGTCCATCGCGCCTGCTTCAAACAGAAAGCCTCCGCCCCAGATCATGTGAGCAATCGGGAAGTAGACGAAGGTGACCCAAAGCGCGACGAATGCCAGCAGCGCAGGGAACTTGATGCGCTCGGCAAAGCCGCCGACGATCAGCGCCGGAGTGAGGGCGGCGAAAGTCAGTTGGAAGGTGATGAACACGTATTCCGGAATCGTGCCACTCAGCGAATCTGCGGCGACGCCGGCAAGGAAAGCCGTGCCAAGACCGCCGATGTAGCTGTTGAGCGAACCGCCGTCGCTGAACGTCAGGCTGTAGCCATAGACCACCCACAGTACGGAAACGAGGGCGACCGTGACGAACACCTGCATCAGTACGGACAACATGTTCTTGGCGCGTACCAAGCCACCGTAGAACAGCGCGAGGCCGGGAATGGCCATAAACAGCACGAGGATAGTCGCGACGATCATCCAGGCGGTATCGCCTGAGTCGAGCGTCGGTGCTTCCTCGGTGGCTTCTTCAGCGGCCGCTGCAACTTCTTCCGTCACTGCGGCTGCTTCTGTTGCTACGGTCTCGATTGCTTCCTCAACGACCATTTCAACTTCCGTGGCCATTTCTTCTACGGGCATTTCTTCTTCGGCGAAGCTGAGGCCGTTGAAGCCCAGCATGCTCACCAGAGCAATCATAGATAAAAGCTTTTTCATGGCGATCCCCTTAGAGCGCGTCCGGACCGGTTTCGCCGGTGCGGATACGGTAAACTTGCTCGAG
>PHCQ01000206.1 GCA_002840835.1 Betaproteobacteria bacterium HGW-Betaproteobacteria-16
GACCTTGCGAAGGCCGGTGGCGATGATACTCTCGCTGGGGATAGACAGCGCATCCCGCGACACCCCTTCGAGCCTGACATTGCCGTACATGCCGGGCCGTAGCAAACCGTTGCGATTGGCCAGTTCCACCCGCACGCGCGCAGTGCGCGATACCTCGTCCAGCGTCGGATAGATATAATTCACTTCGCCAGCAAAGGCTTCTCCCGGCAAACTCTGCAGCTCGACTTTGGCAGCGGTGCCCGGCTTGAGACGCATGATATCGCGCTCAGGCACCTCGGCAACAAGCCAGACCGTCGACAGGTCGGCGATCTGAATCAGCGAGGACCCGCTCATCAATTGCGCCCCCTCGCGTACACTCAGCTCGGTGACGACGCCGGAGGCAGGCGCATAGACGCCAAAACGCTCGGTGGCCCGCCGATTTCGTGTAATCGCAGCGATCTCGCCACTGGTCATGCCCAACAAACCGAGACGGCCTTGCGCCGCCTGCGCCAACCCTTCGGCAATAGTGGCATCCTTGTAATCAAGCAGGGCAAGGTATTCATGCTGGGCTGCCAGAAGTTCCGGGGCATAGATCTCGGCGATTTTCTGGCCCTTGCTTACCGGGTCTCCCACCGCTCGCACCAGTAGCCTGTCGACAAAACCGGCAATACGCGGCTGTACGCTATAAAAACGGCGCTCGTCCGGTTCGATACGACCCACTGCGCTCAGCCGGTCAGTGAAACTCGCCATCTCAACACTGGCCAGGCGGATGCCAAGATTCTGCATGGTTTGCGAGGAAATCATGACACCGCTATCCTGCGCCTCTGCTTCCGCATATTTCGGCACCAGCATCATATCCATGAAGGGTGACTTCCCCGGCTTGTCGAACTTTTGCCCCGGCACCATGGGGTCATACCAGAACAGTACCGTTTTGCCGCTATCGTCCTGCGTTATGCCATCGACACTGGCTGGCGCATGGGCGTCATGGTCAGAGTTGAATGGCTTGAACCAGTACCCGGCAAAAATCACCAGCAGCACAATGACTGCCGCGATCATCATCAGATGTGAGCGTTTCATGATGCACTCCCGGGAAACAGACGATCATCGTTCAACAGATAACCCACTTTAACCATAGCCCGTTGCAGCGCCGTCATGATGGCCCAGTGTTCTATCTGTACCTCAAGCACGGCTCTGCGCGCCTCCCACACTTCCGACAGCGGTTGCGTGCCTGCAGCATAACCTGCCTCAGCAAGGCGCAGCCGCATATCCACTGCAGGCAACAAGCGTTCCTGATGTTCTTCTTCACGTGCCCATGCGGTCTCCCATTCGGCACGTGCCGCTTCAAGCTGGGCCGCCAGCTCCTGGCGTTTATCCTCAGTCAG
>PHCQ01000031.1 GCA_002840835.1 Betaproteobacteria bacterium HGW-Betaproteobacteria-16
CGCCGCCGTCAGCGTCGTCTTGCCATGGTCCACGTGACCAATGGTGCCCACGTTCACGTGCGGCTTGGTCCGCTCAAATTTCTCTTTTGCCATTTTTCAGCTCCAAAATCAAAATTGCCGAAACACCAGATCAAAAAATCATTGGTGCCCTTGGCGGGAATCGGACCCGCGACCTCTCCCTTACCAAGGGAGTGCTCTACCACTGAGCCACAAGGGCAAAGGCGCCCAGCACCAGCCAGACACCTGAAAACCTTCAAAGCCACCCAAAAGGGCAACGCAACCACCAACACAACATGGAGCGGGAGACGGGAATCGAACCCGCGTCATCAGCTTGGAAGGCTGGGGTTCTACCATTGAACTACTCCCGCCCGAACAGGCCCATCTTCAGAATCCAAAGACCGGCACTCTCAAAGCGCTTTGATTCCAATCGCTCGCATATCACACTGGTTGCTGGTGGAGGAGGCTGGATTCGAACCAGCGTACGCGTTAGCGGGCAGATTTACAGTCTGCTGCCTTTAACCACTCGGCCACCCCTCCATAGCGCAGCCCAGCATTATGCCATGGATTTTTCAGGTGCGGGCAGCCCGGTCAAGCTGGATTCACCAGCGAACGGGTGAGCGCCCCTGCTCCACCAGCCAGCGATTGGCCCGACCGAAGTGCCCACACCCCAGAAAAGGCACCGGACCCCGGCTGGCCGACAGGGGCGAAGGATGGTTCGCGCAGAGCACCAGATGACGGGAAGCATCGATCAACGGCAGCTTTTTCTGGGCATGAGCGCCCCACAGCAGAAACACCTTGGGCGGTCCGGCGTCGCTGCAGCGGTGAATCACCGCGTCGGTGAGCACCTCCCATCCTTGCCCTGAGTGGCTTGCGGGACGACCGTCTTCCACCGTCAGACAGGTGTTCAACAGCAGCACGCCCTGCTCCGCCCAGCGCAACAGCGAGCCCTGAGCGGGCGGGAGGGTGCCATTGTCGCGCTGCAGCTCCTTGAATATGTTGCGCAGGCTCGGTGGAATCTTCACGCCCGGCGCCACGGAAAACGCCAGGCCTTCGGCCTGCCCGGGACCGTGATACGGGTCTTGACCAAGAATGACCACACTGACCGCCTCAGGCCCGGCCAGCGTCAGCGCCCGCAGGGGCTCCGGGGGATACACAGGGCTCAGGGCCACCCTTTCCCGAATAAACGCCGCAAGACCGCGACCCGCCGGGCTTGCCCAGAAATCCCGAACCAAAGGCGCCCAACCGCCGTCCACCTGCCAGCTGGCGGGGTCAACCATTACCAGTCGCCCAGGGGAGTTCGCCGCGTCTTCGGGCAACAACTGGCCTTGCATCTCCGGCATGCTCATCCGAACAGCTCAGCCAGCGCCAGACCGGGGTCCGGGGCGCGCATGAAAGCCTCGCCGACGAGGAAGCCGTGCACGTTGGCATCGCGCATCAGGCGCACGTCTGCCCGGGACAGAATGCCTGACTCGGTGATCAGCAGCCGGTCGGCCGGCACATCGGGCAGCATGTCCAGCGTGGTCTGGAGCGTGACCTCGAAACTGCGCAGGTTGCGGTTGTTGATACCCAGCAAGGGCGTTTTGAGTTTCTGGGCGCGCTGCAGTTCTTCGCGGTCGTGCACTTCCACCAGCACCGCCATGTTGAGAGACAGCGCAAGCGCCTCAAGCTCGGCCATCTGCACGTCGTCCAGGCAGGCCGCGATCAACAGGATGGCGTCCGCCCCCATCGAACGCGCCTCGTAGACCTGGTACGGATCGACCATGAAGTCCTTGCGCAGCACGGGCAAGTCACAGCTCGCACGTGCCTGCTTCAGGAAGTCGGGACTGCCCTGGAAGAACTGTCGATCCGTCAACACCGAAAGGCAGGCGGCCTGGGTCTTTCCGTCGCCCTCTGCATAACTTTGGGCGATGTCGGCGGGAATGAAGTCTTCGCGCAACACCCCTTTGCTTGGGCTGGCTTTCTTGATTTCCGCGATCACCGCCGCCTGGCCCGTCTGGATCTTGGCGCGAAGCGCAGCTTCGAAGTCCCGGGTCAGCACGCGACTTTCGGCATCGAAACGAACCACGTCCAACGGCTTCTTCTTGCGCGCGGCTGCGATTTCTTCGTGCTTGACGGCCACGATTCTGTTGAGGATGTCACTCATGGGATTTCGTTTCCTGGGTTGGGGGCGCCTGAAGCACCTTCTTGATGAACCGGTGCATCAGCACACCGGCCACGATGAAAAGCAGCGAGACGCCGATGGCGATCCAGGCACCTTCGTTCTGCATCCAGACCGGGAGGTTCATGGCCGGGATCAGGCGCTGCCGGTGGTCGTGGCGGCTTGCGTGAAGTCGGTCAGCTCGCGCAGCTTTTGCGCCGCCGCGCCGGACTCGATGGCACGGCGCGCCAGTGCGATGCCCTGGGTCATGTCCTCGCAGACATTGGCGGCGTAGAGCGCCACGCCTGCGTTGAGTGCCACGATGTCTTTGGCGGCGTTGACGGACGCTTCGTCGCTGTTGTTCAGCACCCCCATCAGCATGGCCCTGGAATCCTCGGGCGTTTCCACACGCAGCGTGCGGTTGCTGGCCATGGTCAAACCGAAGTCTTCCGGATGGATCTCGTATTCGGTGATTTCGCCACTCTTGAGCTCACCCACCATGGTGGCAGCGCCCAGCGATACCTCGTCCATGCCGTCACGGCCGTAGACGACCACCGCGTGCTCGGCGCCCAGGCGCTGCAGCGCACGCACCTGAATGCCCACCAGATCCGGGTGAAACACGCCCATGAGGATGTTGGGAGCGGAGGCGGGATTGGTGAGCGGGCCGAGGATGTTGAAAATGGTCTTGATGCCCAGTTCGCGGCGCACGGGTGCCACGTTCTTCATCGCCGGATGGTGGTTGGGCGCGAACATGAAACCCACACCCACCTGTTCAATGCAGCGCGCAATCTGATCGGGCGACAGGTTGATGTTGATGCCCAGGCTTTCCAGCACGTCGGCGCTGCCGCTCTTGCTGCTGACGCTGCGCCCGCCATGCTTGCTGACCTTGGCGCCCGCTGCTGCGGCCACGAACATGCTGCAGGTGGAAATGTTGAAGGTGTGGGAGCCGTCGCCGCCAGTGCCCACGATGTCCACCAGGTGCGTCTTGTCGGCCACGTTCACCTTGGTGGAAAACTCGCGCATCACCTGCGCCGCCGCCGTGATTTCGCCAATGGTTTCCTTCTTCACGCGCAGGCCCGTGACAAGCGCGGCCATCATCACGGGCGACATCTCGCCGCCCATGATCAGCCGCATGAGGTGCAGCATTTCGTCGTGGAAGATCTCGCGGTGCTCGATGGTGCGTTGCAGGGCTTCCTGCGGTGTGATCTTGTGGCTGTTGGGCATGGTGTCTCCTACGGGGTGGGATGGTCGGACATGGCCAGTCGCAAGCCGAAGCCGACAAAAAGCAGACCGGCGGCGCGGTCCATCCAGTGCATGGCGCGCTGCACGGTGTGCACACGGCGAGCTGCCCAGGCGGCCAGCCACGCGTACCCAAAATTGATGGGCAACGAATTCAGGTTGAAGATCACGCCCAGCGTCAGGAAGACCCAGACCTTGTTGTCCGCCCCAGGTGCAATGAACTGCGGCACGAACGCAAGGAAGAACAGCGCCACCTTGGGGTTGAGCACATTGGTGAGGAAGCCGCGCCTGTAAACGCGCCAGAGGTCGACTTCCCCGGCACCCTCACCAAGGTGGAGCGGCGCGGCCCTGGACAGCAGCAGGCGCACACCCATCCACAACAGGTAGGCCGCCCCCACCCACTTGAGCACGGTGAACGCGGCAGCCGACGTGGCCAGCAGCGCACTCACCCCGATGGCGGCTGCGAACACGTGCACGAAGCAGCCACTGACAATGCCGAGCGCGGCCACCAGGCCGGCGCGCACGCCACTCTTGAGCGCGTTCGTGACGATGTAGAGCACGTCCGGGCCGGGCGTGAGGTTGAGCAGCCAGCCGGCTGCGATGAAGAGCAGGAGTTGCGGCAGGTCCGGCATGTGCGCTCCGGGTTCAATAGACGGCGGTGCCTGCCGCTTGTGCGGCGGGCTTGCTGCCGCCTTGCGCGAAGAAGGTCTTGACACTGCCGATGGCGCGGTCGATGCCGGCCGCGTCCACGTCGAGGTGGGTAACGAAGCGCAGGCCGATCAGGCCGGTGGCCAGCACGCCGTCTTGGGCCAGGTGTGCCAGCAGGTCGGGGCCGCGCCCGTTGTCCACATCGACGAATACGATGTTGGTCTGGGCCGATCGCACCGACAGGCCGTCAATGCCGGACAGGCCCTGCGCCAGCTGCTGCGCCAGGGCGTGGTCGTCGGCCAGGCGGTGCACATGGTGGTCGAGTGCGTGGTGCGCCGCGGCCGCCAGCAGGCCCGATTGCCGCAAACCACCACCCACCATCTTGCGCCAGCGGCGCGCACGTTCGATCAGGGCCTTGGAGCCACACAAGGCGGAACCCACAGGCGCACCCAGACCCTTGCTGAAGCAGACCGAGACGCTGTCGAAGAGGTCGACGATGTCGCGCAGGGCATGGAAGGGGTCGCCACCGCGCGCCACCGCCGCGTTGAACACGCGTGCGCCGTCGAGGTGGGTAGCCAGGCCGTGTTGTCTTGCCAGGTCGGTCGCCTGTTGCAGATAGGCCTGCGGCATGGGTTGACCGTTCCAGGTGTTTTCCAGGCACAGCAGGCGTGTGCGGGCAAAGTGCGGGTCGTCCGGTTTGATGGCGGCGGCGATGTCTTCCAGCCGCATGAGCCCGGCAGCGTCCTGTGCCAGCGGTTGCGGCTGGATGCTGCCCAGCACGGCCGCACCACCGCCTTCGTAACGGTAGGTGTGCGCGTTCTGCCCCACGATGTATTCGTCACCGCGATCGCAGTGGGCCATCATCCCGCAGAGGTTGCTCTGCGTGCCACTGGCCATGAACAGCGCGGCCTCCTTGCCGGTCAGCGCGGCGATGCGTTCCTGCAAGGCGTTCACTGAAGGGTCGTCGCCGAACACGTCATCACCCAGCGGCGCAGCCATCATGGCGGCGCGCATGGCGATGGTGGGTTGCGTTACCGTGTCGCTTCTCAGATCGACGACCGTCATTGCACTTGCTCCAGGAAGTTCTTGAGCATCGCGTGGCCATGCTCTGTGAGGATGCTTTCGGGGTGAAACTGCACGCCTTCGATGGCCAGCGTCTTGTGTTTCACACCCATGATTTCGCCATCGGGCGTCCAGGCGGTGACTTCCAGGCAGTCTGGGCAGGTGCCGCGTTCGATGGCCAGCGAGTGGTAGCGGTTCACGGTGAACTGCTCAGGCAGATGGGCAAACACCCCTTGCTGCGTGGTGGTGATGACGCTGGTCTTGCCGTGCATGAGTTCTTGCGCGCGAACGATGTTGCCGCCGAAGGCAGCGCCAATGCTCTGGTGACCCAGGCACACGCCGAGGATGGGCAGCTTGCCGGCGAAGTGCTGGATGGCGGGCACCGAAATGCCGGCCTCGGCGGGCGAACACGGGCCGGGCGAAATGACCAAGCGGTCCATGTGGCCAGCGTCCAGCCGGGCCTGCAGCTCCGCGACGGTGGTTTCGTCATTGCGCACCACGGTGACGTCAGCACCCAGCTCGCCGAGGTACTGCACGATGTTGAAGGTGAACGAATCGTAGTTGTCCACCATCAGGACCTGGAGGGGTTTTCTGGATTGGCTCATGGTGTTCACTCCAGCCCCTCTTCGACCAGTTCGGCCGCGCGCAACAGTGCCCGCGCCTTGTGTTCGGTTTCTCTCCATTCCATTTCGGGCACCGAATCAGCGACCACGCCGGCCGCTGCCTGCACGTACAGGGTCTGGTCCTTGATGATGCCGGTGCGGATGGCGATGGCCACGTCCATGTCGCCGGCATAGCTGAGGTAGCCACAGGCACCACCGTACAGGCCACGTTTGGTGGGCTCCAGCTGGTCAATCAGTTCCATGGCGTGCACCTTGGGCGCGCCGGTGAGCGTGCCAGCGGGGAAGGTGGCCTTGAGCACGTCCATGTTGGTCATTCCTGCGTTGAGCAGGCCTTCCACGTTGCTCACGATGTGCATCACATGGCTGTAGCGCTCCACGGCAAACGCCTCGGTGACTTTCACGCTGCCGACCTGGGCGATGCGACCAATGTCGTTGCGGGCCAGATCGATGAGCATCACGTGCTCGGCACGTTCTTTCGGGTCGTTGACCAGTTCCTGCTCGGTGGCCTTGTCCTTTTCCGGCGTGGCGCCGCGCGGGCGTGTGCCGGCCAGCGGGCGGATCGTCACCTTGGTGCCCTCCACGGTGTTCTCCTGTCGCACCAGGATTTCTGGCGAGGCGCCCACCACGTGGAAGTCACCGAAGTGGTAGTAGTACATGTAAGGCGAGGGGTTGAGCGAACGCAGCGCTCGATAGAGCGACAGCGGCGATTCGGTGTAGCGTTTCTTGATGCGCTGCCCCACCTGCACCTGCATGAAGTCGCCATTGGCGATCAGCTCCTTGGCGCGCTCCACGGCGGCCAGGTAGTCGGCCTTGTCAAAGTCGCGCTCGGCTGGAAAGCTCTGGCTGGGCTTGACCACCGGTGCGCTCACGGAATACTTCAACGCTTCTCGCAGCTCACGCAAACGCTTCTTGGCGTTGGCGTAGGCCTCTGGCTGACCGGGGTCTGCGTAGACGATGAGGTAGAGCTTGCCCGAGAGATTGTCGATCACCGCGAGCTCCTCGCACTGGAGCAGCAGGATGTCGGGGCAGCCCAGGGTGTCGGGTGGGCAGGTCGCTTCCAGTTTCTTCTCGATGTAGCGCACTGCGTCGTAGCCGAAATAGCCGGCCAGACCCCCGCAGAAACGTGGCAGGCCCGGGCGAAGCGCCACTTTGAAACGCTTCTGGTAAGCGGCAATGAAGTCCAGCGGATTGCCATGGTCCGTCTCGACGACCGCGCCGTCGCGCACCACCTCGGTTTTGGCGTCAGCACCAAAACCGCTGGCGCGCAGCAGGGTTCGCGCGGGCAGCCCGATGAAGCTGTAGCGGCCAAATCGCTCGCCGCCCACCACCGATTCGAGAAGAAAGCTGTACTTGCCGTCGCCACGACCATGGGCCAGCTTGAGGTACAGCGACAAGGGGGTTTCAAGATCCGCAAAGGCTTCCACCATGAGCGGGATGCGGTTGTAGCCCTGCTGGGCCAGACTTTTGAATTCCAGTTCGGTGATCATGTTCGTTCAGACGCTCCGTCGGCTCCACCCGGGTGGGTGCAATGAAAGCCGTTTGTCCTGGGGTCCCCGGTCGGCGCGGCCGCCAGGGTTTGGAGGGGGAGCGCACCGCGGGGACCTCACAGCCGGTGTCCTTCGCTACGCGCCCCAAAGGGATGGGCACATTTACGCTGGCTTACGCCAGGGCCAGGCTCCCCGGCCATTGCGGCTCGGCAGACCACCTGTAAAGGATGTGCGTGGGTTGAACATGGTGCCGCGAGTGTAGCAAAGCCCAAATGCAATTGACCAGCCTGTGCAAACCTTCACACCTCAACGGGAAAGCCCTGCTTGTCTGTTGAGGTTTGGCGGCAGAAAATATCAATTTTCGAACGATCGTTCGTTTTTCTGAAATACACCATGCCCCATCCGATCCGACTGCTCCGCGCCGCCGCCTTTTCCGTCGGCCTTTTGTTGACGCCTGCCTGGGTCCTGAGCGCCACCATCGAGGTTGCGGGCGTGAAACTGGAAGACCGTGCCGTGGTGGGCGGCAGCACGCTGCAGCTCAATGGCGCCGGCGTTCGCTACAAGGCCGTGTTCAAGGTGTACACGGCCGGCCTGTACCTGAGCGAAAAAGCGACCACCCCCGCAGCCGTGATGTCGGCGCCTGGCCCCAAGCGCATGACCATCACCATGCTGCGCGACATCGACTCGGCCGAACTGGGCAAGCTGTTCTCCAGAGGCATGGAAGACAACATGGATCGCAAGGCGTTTTCCCGCCTGATCCCTGGCGTGCTCCGCATGAGTCAGGTCTTCAGCGACCACAAACGTCTTCTAACAGGGGAAACCTTTGTGATTGACTGGATCCCCGGCACCGGAACGGTGCTGACCATCAAGGGCAAGGTCGAAGGCGACCCCTTTGTGGAGCCTGAGTTCTTCAATGCCCTGATGCGCATCTGGCTGGGCAACAAGCCCGCCGACTGGCAACTCAAGGACGCCCTGCTGGGCAAGACGTCCTGAAGGCCGAGCCTTTCAGCCGGCAAACATCCAGGGTCAGGGCACGAGGTAGCGCCGCACGGCTGACTCGTCCCACTCGATTCCCGTTCCGGGCGTGTCTGGCGGGCAGGCATTGCCGTTCCTGATCTGCATGGGCTGGGCGAGTATGGGCGAGGCCCAGTCCACGAACTCCAGCCAGTGGCGCGTGGGCGTTGCGGCCATGAGATGCGCGCTGACTTCCGGGAACAGGTGGGTGGAAACCGGCATGCCGGCGGCGTCCGCCAGAGCGGCGGCCTGCATCCACCCCGTGACCCCGCCAATCTTCATCGCGTCCGGCATGCCGAGATCGGACGCGCCGAAGCTGAGGCACACGGCCATCTCGCTGGGGCCCCACCAGTTTTCACCCATCTGGATCGGCGTCGTGGACGCCGCCCTCACCCGCGCATAGCCCGCGTAGTCGTGTGCGGCACAGGGCTCTTCGATCCAGCACAGACCTTCATCGGCCAGAGCACGAACCCGTCGTTCGGCTTCTGGCACTGAAAGCCCCTGGTTGTAGTCCGACATGAGCTGCACGTCATCGCCAATGGCCGCCTTCACGGCCCTGACAACCTGAATGTCGGTCTCAAGCGCTGGATAGCCGAGTCGAACCTTGATGGCGGAGAACCCGGCCGAGACGAGCGCTTCCGCCTCCGCCGGAGCGAGATCAGGACCAATCAGTCCGAGCCCGCAACTGTTGTAGGCGCGAATCCCGGAAAGCTCGGCCCCGAGCGCACGCGCCAGCGGCTGCCCCTCGGCACGCGCCAGCGCATCCCAGGCCGCCATGTCGATGCCCGCGAGCGCCATGCCCACGATGCCCTTGGCGCCCAGCAGGCGAAAGCGGGCGTGAAGCGAGCGGTTGATCTCCAGCGGCGCCACCGGCATGTCCTGCAGAAGCGGCGCCAGGTTGTTCAGCATGTCGCACACCGGCTTCAGGACGAGCGGCGTGTAACAGAACAGATAGGTGCGCCCGGTCACGCCCTCCCGGGTATGAAGATCGATCAGCGCCAGTGGCGCAATGTGGATGGTGCCACTGCTGGTCTGAAGCGGTATCCGCATCGGCACATGCACAGCGCGCACCTCAAGACCGGTGATGGTGAGCAGACCAGAAGCGCTCATGACAGGCCCCTTCAAAAAGAATGAGCGGGCGTTGCAATCACCCGCCTGGCGACGGGCGCCCTGCCCATTGTGGCCACCCCAGGTCCGTTTGCCAAGCCGCTAACGGGTGCACCCGCTCGATGCGGCCTGGTCGCGCCCTTGACTCATTTCAACGCGGCGATTGCCCGGCCAGAAAATGCGCCACCAGCGCATTGGCATGGCCATGTCCCATGCCATGCTCCGTCTTGAGCAGGGCCACCAGCGCCATGTGCTTGAGCGGTCCGGCCTTCTGGAGCAGGGCCAGCCAGTGCCCAATGGGTTGACCGTACTTCTTTTCAATGGAAGGAAAGTACGACGCCGGGCCCTTGGCAGGTCCGGTAGCCGGGGTGGCTTTTTCACTTGCAGACATGAACGGCTCCTTGTTTTTTGGGCCTGTGGGTCGGGGGAGCGGAGAGGGGGAGGATTTACGATCTCTGCCTACGACGCACGGGATCAGCCCGAATCGACAAGGTGTTCAAAAAATGGAGAAAGCGGGTCACACCCGAAGCGAGCCGCGAAATCCCCTGGCCGAGTAGTAAGACTGTGCGCCGTTGTGATAGACGAACACCTGGCCGTAGCGCCGGTCACAGAACAGGGCGCCACCCAAAGCCCGGATCGCAGGCGGCGTGCGGATCCAGCTGGATGTCTTGTTGTCGAATTCACCCAACTGCTGCAGGGCACGGTACTGCGCTTCGGTCAGCAGCTCGATGCCCATGTCGACTGCCATGTCGACCGCACTGTTCGCCGGTTTGTGCTCCTTCCGGGATTCGAGCGCCTGCCTGTCGTAGCAGGTGCTTCTGCGCCCCGTGGGGCTCTCCGGGGAGCAGTCACAGAAGATGAGACCATCGGACGCTTCGTCGCGACCGATCACGTCAGGCTCACCACCTGTGGCCTCCATTTTCTGCAGCGACCGCCAGGCATCCGGACGGGCCTCGAGCCTGGTCAGCACCAGTGCCCACACGATGCCGGCATGCCGGTGCTTGTGTTGCTCGAAACGAGCCTTCAGCACCTGCAGCAACTTTTCGCGTTCTTTCGCCGCCATGGTGATTTCCTGATGGGTGGCGCTTCAATGCGGGTGCGCGAGGGAACAGGTGTTCGGGTCAGGTCGAGCCAAGAACCGGCGCCAAGACACAGAGGCGTCTTCTGCCCGACCCTCCTGCAGCGGCAGTTCAAGCACATGTTCGCAAAAGACTTGCGCAGTCGCCAAGTCTCGTACGCACACCCGCGCGGCGTGGAGTTGCATGCCCGCCCCTTCTGTTGAGATGGTGCTCAAACCGGCATTATGCGAGCGTTGGGCCCTTGAACTCCACCACATTGCCTTCCGGGTCCGTCACATAGATGGATGGACCTTCGCCTTCTGCACCGTAGCGTTGCTCAACGGGGCCGGCTTCATAGCCATGGCGCGCAAGCTGGTGGCGCAGGGCCGCCTCGTCGAAAGGCTCGATCCGCAGACAGAAGTGGTCCAGGTTGCGCCCTTCCTTGCCAGGCGCGGCACCACCGACACGCCCGAGCTTTCCATCGATGGGCACCAGGTCAATGAGCGCACTTCCGGCTCGGAGCTGAATCAGGCCGATCTCATCCGGGCGCCTTTCGACGGTACAGCCAAGGGCATCGCAGTAAAAGTGCATCATTTTCTCCAGGTCAACGACGCGGAGCACGAGGTGATCGATGTTGAGGAGGCGGAACACGGTGGGTCCTTGCAGGGTGGCCGAGGTTGTGCGGATCAAGGGCAAGTCGGGCGGTGCTGTTTCTCTGCAGCGGGTTGTCACGTGACATTCTCATTGGCCTGTGAAGACAGACAGCGGAGCAGGGCTTCACCGCGAGGCGACCGGCGATTGGGGGGCGAATTGCGCCGGGTCATAAAAGAACTGCTCCTTGCAAATCCGTTCGCCTCGCCACTCCTGGTAGGCCAGTTCTTCCATTTCACGCACCGTGCCGTCCTGAAATTCGAATCGGAACTGCCAGCGGATCACAACGAAATCACCGTTCGTGAACACTGGGCCGACGCATTTCGACCGCACGGTCCTGGCTCGCTCCATCACACGCGACTCGTGGGCCACAAGCGCATCGCGCCCGACCCTGGGCGCTGACGTGTTCTCCTGCATTGAGGCGTCTTGCGTGTAGAACGCCTCAATCGCCTCAACGTGGGCGTTCTGCTCAACAAGCGCGATGAAGCGGGTGAGGGTTTCTGGTGCAGGCATGGGTGTCGACGGGTAGAGCGGTGCAGGTTACCGTTATGTGGCTCAGCTCAAATCGGCAGACTCTCAAACGGCGGAGGTTCGGTCTTGCTCGGCCTCGGTATGAGTTTGGGACAGCGATTGACCCAGTTGATGGCCCACTTGAATACTCACGTCGGGGCGGTGACGCCGATGCATTTGGGGCTGCGCGGTGGCACAAAGGCGCAACACTTCACCTATTCAGGTCGATGGCACACCGCCTCAATGTTGTTGCCTTCAGGGTCAATGACGAAAGCGCCATAGTAGTACGGGTGATAGTCTGGGCGCAGGCCAGGGGGGCCATTGTCTTTTCCTCCGGCCCTGATCGCCGCTTGGTGAAAGGCATCCACTTGCGCACGAGTCTCGGCACGCCAGCACAGGTGACAGCCAGTCGTCGCTGGAGACCCGCCATATGGAGAGGGACCATCGACGAACCACACATCGGCCTTCTTTCCGTCCGGCTCGGCGGCGTCCGGGTAGGCAAATCCCAGGACGTTCATGCCGAAGTTGCCTTCGAAGGAAACGCTGTAGCCCAACGGCGCAAGGGCGGCGCTGTAAAACGATTTGGTTCGAACCATATCGGTCACTCGGAAAGTCATGTGGTCAAGCATGTTGAGATTCTCCAGAAGTAGGTTTGTCGCGTGGGGCGTTCCGCCAGAGTCAGGGCTCATGCCCAAAGCAGTCGGCCGGCCCAGTACACCCCAATGGCCAGTTGCACGGCGAATGCCAGAAACCGCAGCGTGACGGCCAACGAGGAAATCGAAGCAAGGTGGATCACCGACTGCACGATGCGAGCACCGAGGAACACGTAAGCGAGTGAATCCGTGAGGGTGGTTTTGTCTGCCACCGCTGCAATGAGCATCAGGCCGCCGAAAATCGGCAGCCCTTCGACACAGTTGGCGTGAGCCCTTGCCAGACGCTGCATGAAGGGTGAAAGGTTCGCGTTGTCTGGCGTGAACCCGTTGGCCGGAACAACCTTGGTGACGACGAGCCTGGAGCGAATGACCTCCATGAGCAGCAGGAGAAACAACGACCAGGCAACAAAGCCAGTGAGTGCAGTGAGGGTTGGATTCATTTTTTTCGCGCTCGATTGGGTTTGAATCTCCGTGGCGCCCGTGAAGCTGGCAAACGAAAGGACCTGCTCGTACCCAGGTAAGCCACACGAAGACGGCCACCAGCATTGCCTTGTCCCGATGGAAAACCTGGCCACTCACCCTTCCAACTGTCCGGAGGAAGGCGCAGCCCCGCAATCGTATCGCCGGGCACCGATCTGGCCAAGCGCGAGCCTCACTGCGGCCCCTTGCCGGACGGCATCAGCATGTGCGCAGCAGCACAATAGTGCCGCTGGTGCTGGCGTTTATCGGCAAGACAGTGCGAAGGATCGCGACCTCATGCGACGACCAACGAACAGCGGGAGGTATTGCTGAGGTCCCACTCAGTCTGCGAGTTCTGCAGATGAGGGTGGATGGGTGCTGGCCACCCGGCGCCCGGGCCTCGAAGCCGCTGCATGAAAGCCGCTTGGCTACCCCTGCACGAGCCGATATGCCAGATAGGCAAACAATGCGACGACCGCCCAGCCCCAGAACTTCGATCCTGTGTTGGGCACTTCGCCTGGCGAAAGTCCTTTGGCGGGGTTGATGGACCCCTTGTTCGCAGGCGCGCTTGCCTTTGGGGTCGCAACCGTTTGACCGCGCTGCTGAGGTGCGCTTTTTGTGAGACCCGCCCGATTCGCAAGCAACAGTTTGATGGCCTCCATAGGCTGACGCCGTTCAAACGCCACCAGAACTTCAGGCGGCAGGGGCGGGTTGGGTTTGGCCATTTGCGTTGGTCCGTTGAATACTCAATGGATTGGCTCTGCCTCTTGCCGTTCTGAACTCCTCATGTGGAGACCGCCGCTTTGCTGAGCATCTAGAGTGGCATCGCGGCGATCATAGCTTTTGCCTTCGTTCTGGCAAAGACTGTCGAAGACGCCCACGTCGTTGCCGAGCAAGCCAGTGGCAGCTCAAACAGGTGCATTCAAGGAAGGCAGCGGACGGAAGACCCTCATTGCTGGAAGATCTGGACGCGAATTATTCGAGCCTGAGCAAAAACGTTTGCCCGACCTGCTGCGCGACAGCGTGTCCGCCTGCTTGTGCCGGCGAAAAAGTCCAGTTCCGAAGTGCCATGACATACAAGGCGTCAACTTCGGGATTGCCACTGCTTTTGCCGACGACGACGTCGCGAACGGTCCCGTCGATTTCCACAACCGCCCATACCAACAATTCGGCATGAAGCGGTCCCAAACGTGCGGGAATGTTCGGCATGCGGCGGATTCGGATCTGGGCGGGAGAGTCGGGTGTGCCCCTGAACAGATCGTTTCGGTCCACAAAGTGGTTGCTTGCGGGTGAAGACGGTCTGGCGCTATCCACTTCTATGGTTTGTCTGTAGCTGCCGTCGACTGGTGGAGGAAGAATCCATATCTGAGAGCAGCCAGCGAAGGCGGCAGTGGCCATGACACTGACCAGTGAAAGGTGTCGTCTGAGGAAAAGTGTCATCTGCGCTTCTTGCTTGTTTGAGATCGCCGCCGTGAATTGAAAAAGGCATTCTCCGGTCATGGTATCCGTCGGCATGGACCTTCGAGAATTGCCTCCGGGCCATGCAGCGTCGGGCATGGCAATCGTCCGAGGTACCGGACGACCAAAAACCACCGCCACAGGCCCTGCGCGTCAGACGGGATAATCCCCCCAACCCTTCGATCCCACGAGAAAAGCCCAAGCCCATGCCCTTCGCCCCCCTGCAGAACGACACTTTCCTGCGCGCCTGCCTGCGCCAGTCCACCGACCACACCCCTGTGTGGCTCATGCGCCAGGCCGGGCGCTACTTGCCGGAATACCGCGCCACACGCGCCAAAGCGGGCAGCTTCATGGGGCTGGCCACCAACACCGACTACGCCACCGAGGTGACCTTGCAGCCGCTGGAGCGCTATGCGCTGGACGCGGCGATCCTGTTTTCCGACATCCTCACCGTGCCCGACGCCATGGGCCTGGGCCTGTCGTTTGCCATTGGCGAAGGCCCCAAGTTCGCCAGGACCGTGCGCACCGAGGCCGACGTGGCCGCGCTGGCCGTGCCGGACATGGACAAGCTGCGCTATGTGTTCGATGCGGTCACCAGCATCCGCAAGGCCTTGAACGGGCGCGTACCGCTGATCGGTTTTTCGGGCAGCCCCTGGACGCTGGCTTGCTACATGGTGGAAGGCGGCGGATCGGACGACTACCGGGCGGTCAAGACCCTGATGTACAGCCGGCCGGACCTGATGCACCGCATTCTGGCGATCAACGCCGACGCCGTGGCGGCCTACCTGAACGCTCAGATAGAAGCTGGCGCACAGGCGGTGATGGTGTTTGACAGTTGGGGCGGTGTGCTGGCCGACGGCAATTTCCAGCAGTTCAGCCTGGCTTACACGCGCCGGGTGCTGGACCAGCTCAAGCCCAGTTTTGAGGGCGCCACCATCCCGCGGATCGTGTTCACCAAAGGCGGCGGTCTGTGGCTGGACGATATGAAGGACCTGGACTGCCACGTGCTGGGCCTGGACTGGACAGTGAACCTGGGCAAGGCCCGCGCCCTGGTGGGCGAAGGCCCTGGCGGCAAGGCGCTGCAGGGCAACATCGACCCCAACGTGCTTTTTGCCCCGCCCGAGGCGATCGACGCGGAAGTGGCGAAGGTGCTGGAGAGTTTTGGCACGCCGCACCAGGGGCCAGGCGTGGGTGCCACACACATCTTCAACCTGGGCCACGGCATCAGCCAGTACACCCCGCCGGAACATGTGACCGCACTGGTCAACGCAGTGCACACTCACTCACGGCGCCTGCGCCAAAGAGGTTGAAACCACCCACCCCGGCAGGCCTGCCGGGTGGCTCTCGCAAGGGCCAGGCAACCGCCAAAAACCCGGTTGGCGCAGGCCCATAGCACAAAAGACGCCAAAAGAAACACTTGACAGGCCTTACTTATGCACAAATTTTGTGCTGCGGTGCGCAATGAAATTGCCGGGCCTGCAAAACCCCTCCATTTGGAGAAGAGTTTGCTAAGTGCTTGATTTCATTGAAGTTAGATTTCTGCTTTTTTTGTGAGCAGTTTAAGCAAACCGTTGATTTTCAAGGCCTCCGAGCGTGCAAAAGCAAACTATCAACAAAGTTATCCACAGAAACTCTGGACAGGTCCGGATCGCATGTCAAATCAATGACTTACACCGCTTTTCCACATTGCAACTGAGGAAGAACCGCTAAACATGGCTTTTTGGCCCAGTGTCGTGATCGCCACGCCTGCCCACAGCGGCATCGGCGCCAGCCTCACTTACCGAAGTGAGTTGTCGCTAGCGCCGGGCACGCTGGTGCGCGTTCCGTTGGGCTCGCGCGAGGTGCTGGGCGTGGTGTGGGACTGTCCCGCCGAGCCACCGGAAGGGTTGACCGAGGCCCAGACCAAGGCAGTGGTGGGCGCACTGGAAGGCCTGCCGCCGCTCAACGAACGCTGGCGCCAGCTGGTGAGTTTTGCGGGGCGCTACTACCAGCGCAGCGCCGGTGAAGTGGCCTTGGCCGCCCTGCCGCCGCAGTTGCGCGAGCTCGATGCCACCCAGCTCGCGCGCCGGCTCAAGCGCCGGGCCAAGGCGTCGGCCCAGCCCGACGCGGCGCCCGATGGGCATGCACCACCCGCTGCCCCATGGCCGGCACTGAGCGCCGAGCAGGCCCAGGTGCTGGCTGAGCTGGAGGCTGCCAAAGCCCCGGTGCTGCTGTTCGGTGCCACCGGCAGCGGCAAGACCGAGGTGTACCTGCGGGCCACCCAGCGCGTGCTGGAACAGGCCGGCGACGACCAGGCGCCCACCCAGGTGCTGGTGATGGTGCCGGAGATCAACCTGACGCCGCAGCTGGAATCGCGCTTTCGGGAGCGGTTCGAGCCGCTGTTTGGTGCTGGCGCAGTGGTCTGCCTGCACAGCGGCATGACACCGGCGCAGCGCCTGACCAGCTGGCTGGCGGCGCACACTGGCCAGGCGCGCATCGTGCTGGGCACGCGGATGGCGGTGTTTGCCAGCCTGCCCGGGTTGCGCCTGATCGTGGTGGATGAAGAACACGACCCCAGTTACAAGAGCCAGGATGGGTCGCGGTATTCGGCGCGGGACCTGGCGGTGTACCGGGCCAAGGTGGAGACGGAGGCCCTGGCCGTTGAAGCAGTGGCTGGGCGGGCAGGCCCTCACCCCCGCCCTCTCCCAGTGGAAGAAGGAACAAAGTCCCTTCGCTGCCAGGTGCTGCTGGGTTCCGCAACCCCTTCGCTGGAGAGCTGGCACGCGGCCGACCAGGGGCGCTACCTGAGGCTGGAGATGCCGGGGCGCATCGGCGGGGGCAGCCTGCCGCGTCTGCGGTTGGTGGACATGAACCACCAGCCCAAGGGCGCCGTTCTGGCGCCACCGCTGGTGGCGGCCATGGCCGAACGCATCGGGCGGGGCGAACAGTGCCTGGTGCTGCTGAACCGGCGCGGCTATGCCCCGGTGCTGGCCTGTCACGCCTGTGGATGGAAAAGCGGTTGCCCACACTGCAGCGCTTACCGCGTGTTCCACAAACTGGACCGCACCCTGCGCTGCCACCACTGCGGCTTCACCGAGCGCGTGCCGCGCGCCTGCCCGGATTGCGGCAACCTCGACATTTCGCCCGTGGGCCGCGGCACCGAACAGGTGGAAGAACAGCTGGCCGGTTTGCTGGCCGACGTGAAACGCGCCGACGGCGACCCGGCGCGCGTGGCGCGCATGGACGCCGATTCCACCCGACTCAAGGGCAGCCTGGAGGTGCAACTGGCGGCCTTGCACAGCGGCGAGGTGGACGTGCTGGTGGGCACGCAGATGATCGCCAAGGGGCACGACTTCCGGCGCATCACCTTGGTGGCCAGCGTGAACGCCGACAGCGCCCTGTTCGCCAGCGACCACCGCGCGCCAGAGCGGCTGTTCGCGCTGCTGATGCAGGCGGCCGGCCGTGCCGGGCGTGACGCCGCCCAGAGCGAGGCCAGCGAGATGTGGGTGCAGACCTGGTACCCGCAGCACCCGCTGTTTGCGAGCCTGAAGAAACACGACTTCCCGGGTTTTGCGGCCGAGCAGCTGGCCGAACGCGAATCCGCCGCCATGCCGCCCTACGGCTTCCAGGCCCTGCTGCGCGCCGACGCCCGCACCCAGGCCGCCGCCCAGGCGTTCCTGAACGCGGCGGCCGAACAGGGCGCCGGCCTGCCCCACCGCGGCGAGATCACCCTGTACCCGGCGGTGCCGCTGACCATCCAGCGCGTGGCCAATGTGGAGCGTGCGCAATTGCTGGTGGAATCACCCTCACGCGCGGCGCTGCAGCGCTTTCTGGCCGCCTGGCAGCCGGTGCTGCTGGCCTGCCGCGGCTTGCCGGAAGCGCGAGGCTTGGTGCGGTTTGCAGTGGATGTGGATCCGCTGTCCATCTGAGTCGGCGCCTTCTCCGCAGCCAACAGGACGCATCAACCCGCACCCCTCCATCCCTCCATGCGCACGCTAGCACTTGCTGCCATTCGGCTCTACCAGCGCTTTGTTTCACCACACAAGGGATTTGCCTGCGCCTACCGTGTGCACACCGGTCGCTGCAGCTGCTCACAACTGGGGTTTCGGGCCATCCGCCGCTTTGGCGTGACCAAGGGATGGGGGTTGTTGCGCCAGCGCACCGGCCTGTGCGGTGTGGCCCATCGACGTTTCACACCGCTGCGTCCGCGCCCGCCTTCAAGGGAGCGGGGCGACTGCGATCTGCCGTGTGACTTCGACTTCTCGCCTTCGCCAGGCAAGTGGGGTTGGTGCGACTTTCTGAACTGCTGCGACTTTGGCAGTTGTGGTGGGTCCGAGGCCAAAAAGAAACGCAAGGCAGAGGACAAGGTCTACCTGCCGCCCCGCAGCCAACGCAATGGATGAAGTGTGACGAGAACGCCCCCCACACACGCCACACCCGGTGCTTCACGCGGTGATCAGCTCCTGTACCGGCCAGAGCTGCTCCAGCGTGTGAATCACGTCTCGCAACTTGAACGGCTGCAGCAGCAGGCGCCGCACGTCCAGTTCCTTGAGACGGCCCACGAGCGCCCCGTCGCCTGCGCGGGCCATCGCGGCCACCGGCATGTTGGCGTCGCAACGGTAGGCGCCATTTCGAAGCCGTGACAGAAATGCCAGGGCCGACTCGCCTTCGGCCAGCGAAATCAGCAAGCCATGGGGCGTTCCGGTCTTGAGCCATTCTTCTGCCGACGCGACGCTGATCGTCTGGCACACGCGCGCAATGTGCATGTCGCGACACACCGACGTGACCGTGCCGCGCACCAACCCGTCGGGTTCGATCAGCAGCACCTTGCGGGTGACCCCGCCTGCTCGCGCACTCATGCCGCAGCCTCTTCGCGGCGGAAAAGTTCGTCCACCACCAGGTCGCGCAGGCCACCGAGGATGGCCGCGTCCAGCTTGTCGAAATCGCGCGGGCGTCGGTCCATGATGCACAGCGTGCCGACCACCTGGCCATAGGGAAGGCGAAGGCCCGCCCCGGCATAGAAGCGGATGAAGGGATGGCCGATCACCAGCGGGTTGTCGGCAAAGCGGGGGTCCCGGAGCGCGTCGGGGACCACCAGGGGTTCCGACTTGTTGATGGCATGGCCGCAAAAGGAAACGTCTCGCTTCGTCTCGCAAACGTCCAGGCCAAAGTTCGACTTGAACCACTGGCGGTCCTGGTCCACCAGGGACACCAGCGCGATCGGCACGTCGAATTCCTTCGCAGCGAAGGCCGAGATGCGGTCGAAGCGCTCTTCGGGCGCGGTGTCCAGAATCAACAGTGAACGAAGCGCCTCCAGGCGCTTGGCCTCGTTTCGGGGCAAGGGAGCTGCGAGCATGGGGTCTCCGGGTGGTCTGTACATCAGGTTCATCGGCACACAAGCGCAAAACGTGAGCTTGAACTTGAACCAAACATAAGCAAACTGCGATATAAGCAGAAAACAGCACAACAACCTCCTGGAGACATGCCATGCGCCATGCCGCCCTGCGCGCCCTTCTGGCCCTGAGCCTGACCCTTGCCTTCACCGCTCCTGCCCGGGCAGCCGACGCCGAGCCGCCGATGCAGACCGTGCGCGTGGCGCCGAACACCCACTACGTGCAAGGCCTGTCGCAACTGGGCTCGCCAAAGAACCAGAACTTCATCAGCAACGCCGGCTTCGTGGTCACACCGGCGGGCGTGGTGGTGGTGGATGCCCTGGGTTCACCCCGGCTGGCCGAGCGCCTGACCGCTGCCATCCGGAGAATCACACCCCTGCCCATCACCCACGTGGTGGTCACCCACTACCACGCGGATCACATCTACGGGCTGCAGCACTTCAAGGCCATGGGTGCGCAGATCGTGGCCCATCGGGCGGCGCAGGCCTACATCCAGTCCGACACCGCGCGGCTGCGGCTGGAGGCTTCGCGCAGCGACCTGGCACCGTGGATCGACGACAAAACGCGCATTGTGGAGGCCGACCTCTGGGTCGATGGCCCCACGTCGTTCAAGGTGGGCGGCGTGGTGTTCGAGGTGGATCACGTGGGGCCCTCGCACACGCCGGAAGACCTGGTCGTTTACGTGCCGTCGGAGCGCGTGCTGTTTGCCGGTGACCTGTTCTTCAACGGCCGCCTGCCTTTTGTGGGCATGGCCGACAGCAGCCAGTGGATCCGTTCGCTGGAGCGCGTGCTGGCCTTTGACACGGCCGCGGTGGTGCCCGGACACGGCACGGCATCGACCGAACCGCGCAAAGACATCGGCATGACGCGCGACTACCTCAAGCACCTGCGCGCCAGCATGGCGCGCGCGGTGGAAGATTTTGTGCCGTTCGAAGAGGCCTACGCCACCACCGACTGGAGCGCCTTCGAGGCCACGCCCATGTTCCAGTTCGCCAACCGCATGAACGCCTACAACACCTACCTGCTGCTCGAACAGGAGGCGCTTGGCAAAAAGCGCTGACGCAAAAAAACGCCCCGCCAGTGGCCCGGCAGGGCGTTGGGGCCGGTGCTCATCCGACCCGGCTCACGTGTTGAAGCGTCACTTCACATCAAACCGGTCCAGGTTCATCACCTTGGTCCAGGCGGCAGCGAAGTCTTTGACGAATTTGGCCTTGCCATCGTTCTGGGCATACACCTCGGCCAGGGCGCGCAACTGCGAGTTGGAGCCGAAGGCCAGGTCGACCCGGGTGGCGGTCCATTTCACGGCGCCGCTCTTGCGGTCGCTGCCCTCATAAGCGTTGTCGCCAGTGGGCTTCCACTGGGTAGACATGTCCACCAGGTTCACAAAGAAGTCGTTGGTGAGCTGGCCCACGCGCTGGGTAAACACACCGTGCTTCGATCCGCCGACGTTGTTGCCCAGCACACGCAGGCCGCCGACCAGCACCGTCATCTCCGGTGCGCTGAGTGTGAGCAACTGGGCCTTGTCGAGCAGCATTTCTTCGGGCGACACGCTGTAGGCCTTCTTGCGGTAGTTGCGGAAGCCGTCGGCCACGGGTTCGAGTACGTCGAAGGAATCCACGTCGGTCTGCTCTTGTGAAGCATCCGTCCGGCCCGGGGTGAACGGCAGATCCACGCTGGCACCAGCGGCTTTGGCGGCAGATTCCACAGCGGCATTGCCGGCCAGCACGATCAGATCGGCCAGGGACACCTTCTTGCCGCCGGCCGCGCCACTGTTGAATTCGGCACGGATCTTCTCCAGCGCGTCCAACACCTTGGCCAGTTGTGCCGGCTGGTTGGCTTCCCAGTCCTTCTGCGGCGCCAGACGGATGCGCGCGCCGTTCGCACCGCCGCGCTTGTCGCTGCCGCGGAAGGTGGAGGCCGACGCCCAGGCGGTGGATACCAGTTCCGGCACCGTCAGACCGGACGCGAGCACCTGGGCCTTGAGCGCGGCCACATCAGCCGCATCGATCAGCGGATGGTCCACGTCGGGCACCGGGTCCTGCCAGATCAGGTCTTCGGCCGGCACTTCAGGGCCAAGGTACAGCACCTTGGGCCCCATGTCGCGGTGGGTCAGCTTGAACCAGGCACGGGCGTAGGCGTCGGCGAATTCGTCGGGATTGGCCGCGAAGTGGCGCGAGATTTTTTCGTAGGCCGGGTCGAACTTGAGCGAGAGATCGGCCGTGGTCATCTGTGGCGGGTGCTTCTTGCTGGGGTCGTGTGCGTCGGGGATCATGTCCTCGGGCGCCAAGTCCTTGGCGCGCCACTGGATGGCGCCGGCCGGGCTCTTGACCTGCTCCCAGTCGTACTTGAACAGCACCTTGAAGTAACCCATGTCCCACTTCGTGGGGTTGGGCTTCCAGGCACCCTCGAAGCCGCTGGTGGTGGCGTCGCCACCCTTGCCGGTGCCGTGTTTGTTGATCCAGCCCAGGCCCATTTCTTCGATGGGCGCGCCTTCAGGCTCGGGGCCAACCAGCGCCGGATCACCCGCGCCATGCATCTTGCCAAAGGTGTGACCGCCGGCCACCAGGGCCACGGTCTCGTAGTCGTTCATGGCCATGCGGGCGAAAGTCTCGCGCACGTCGCGGCCGGAGAGCACCGGGTCGGGGTTGCCGTCCGGGCCCTGGGGATTCACGTAAATCAGGCCCATCTGCACGGCGGCCAGCGGGTTCTCCAGATCGCGTTCGCCGCTGTAGCGGCTGTTGGGCTTGTCGCTGGTGGCCAGCCACTCTTTCTCGGCGCCCCAGTACACGTCTTCCTCGGGTGCCCAGATGTCTGCACGGCCACCGCCAAAACCAAAGGTCTTGAAGCCCATGGATTCCATGGCCACGTTGCCGGCGAGCACGAACAGGTCGGCCCAGGAAATGGCGTTGCCGTATTTCTGCTTGAGAGGCCACAGCAAGCGGCGCGCCTTGTCGAGGTTGCCGTTGTCGGGCCAGCTGTTGAGTGGCGCGAAGCGCTGGTTGCCGGTGCTGGCGCCGCCCCTGCCGTCAGCGGTGCGGTACGTGCCAGCCGAATGCCAGGCCATGCGGATGAACAGGCCACCATAGTGGCCCCAGTCGGCCGGCCACCAGTCCTGTGAATCGGTCATCAGGGCCACCATGTCTTTCTTCAGCGCCGCAAAGTCCAGCTGCTTGAAGGCTTCGGCGTAGTCGAAGTCCGGGTCCATCGGATTGGAGGCGGGCGCATGCTGATGCAGGATGGACAGGTTCAGCTGGTTCGGCCACCAGTCGGCATTGGACTGCGCGCCATGGGTGGCGCGGGCACCGCCTGCGGCATGGAACGGGCATTGGGCTTCGGTATTGGTGTTGCTCATCGTCATCTCCTGGTGTGACAAAGTCGGATTCAGTGCGCCTCAGCCATGGCGGCCAGGATTTGCAGCCAACTGGCGTCAAGCGCTGGGACAGAATGGCTCGGGTACATGGCTGCTCCGGTTGGTTGGAGCCACGACTTTAGAAGTTCCCTATTGATTTGTCGACATAATTAGGCAAATCAATGCAATAGCGTCTGCCAATGCGGCGGCGCAGCATCTTGCGCCCGGCTGCTTTCCGCGCGATCAGATCAGCAGGGCCACGGCCCCGGAGAACGACAGAAAGGCCGCCGCCGTGGTGACCAGGATGATGCGGGCAATGCGCCCGTTGTCGGCACCCAGCCGTTCGGCCAGCAGCGACACATTGCTGGCACTTGGCAAGGCCGAAACCAGCACCATCACGGTCAACGCAAATGGCTGCAGGGGCACACCCAGCTGGATGGCCGCCGTGCCCACGCCCAACACCAGCAGCGGATGCAGCACCAGCTTCATCAGCGTGACGGGGAGATAGTCAGACAAGGGCATGGGGTGGTTGGCCTGCAGTTGCGCGCGGGCCAGCACCGCGCCAATGGTGAAGAGCGCCACCGGGGAGGCGGCGTCGGCCAGCAGCCACACGGTCTGTTCGACCGGCTTTGGTAGCGTGAACTCCATTGCAGACGCCACGGCGCCCAGCAGAATGGCCCAGGGCATGGGATTCGCAGCCACACCGCGCAGCGCCTTCTTTCCGGCGTCCAGCATGGCCCGTCCTCCGTGGCCTTCGCCTTCGTCCAGCCGGGAAAGTGCCACACACAGGGAACTGGTCATGATCATGTCGACGAAGATGAGCAGGATGATGGGCCCCGCACTGGCCGGCCCCAGCAGGGCCGCCAGCAGCGGCACCCCCATGAACCCGGTGTTCGGGAATGCCGCCACCAGCGCACCCATCGATGCGTCGTTCCAGCGGATGCGGCTGTTCAGCGACATGGCCACCGCGAAGGCCACCATCACCAGCGCGCAGACCGCGTACACCCCGGCAACCGACGCGTCGAGCAGTTGAGCGATGGGCGTCGTGGATCCGAAGCGGAAGAGCAAGGCCGGCAGCGCGAAATACAGCACGAAACTGTTCAGGCCGGGAATGGCTTCCAGCGGCAACATGCGCCGATGCGCCGCCACAAAGCCGGCGAGCACGAGCGCAAAGAAGGGTAAGGTGACGAGGAGGACGGTAAGCACGGTGGGGGATTGTCTCAGCAACGGCCGTGCACCCCGCTGACGACCGGCAGACCGGTATCATCAACCGCTTTGCCCCGCTTGCGAGTCTGCGTCACCCCATGTCCCACGGCCTGAACCTTGCCCAACTCGAAGCCGTGAACCACCTGGGCGGGCCCTGTCTGGTGCTGGCCGGTGCGGGTTCGGGCAAGACGCGGGTGATCACCCACAAGATCGGTCGCCTCATCCAGGCCGGGCTGGCTGCAGACCGAATCGCCGCCATCACCTTCACCAACAAGGCCGCCGCTGAAATGCGCGAGCGGGCCAAACAGTTGGTGGGCCGCGATGCCCGCAAGGTGCTGGTCTGCACCTTCCATGCGCTGGGTGTTCGCCTGTTGCGCGAAGACGGCGAGGTGCTGGGCCTGAAGAAGAACTTCAGCATCCTGGACACCGACGACATCACCACCATGCTGAAAGACTGCGGCGGCACCACCGACGCCAACACCGCGCGCGGCTGGCAATGGGCCATCAGTGCGCTAAAGAGCGCGGGCCTCACGGCCGCCCAGGCGCTGGCACAGGCCAAGGACGAAAACGAACGCGTGACCGCGACCATCATGGCGCGCTACGAAGAACGCCTCACTGCCTACCAGAGCGTGGACTTCGACGACCTGATCAGCCTGCCGCTCAAGCTGCTGACCGAGCACCTCGACGTGCGCGAGCGCTGGCAGAAGAAGATGGGCCACGTGCTGGTGGACGAGTACCAGGACACCAACGCCACGCAGTATGAGCTGCTCAAGCTGCTGGTGGGTGAACGCGCGCGCTTCACCGCCGTGGGCGACGACGACCAGAGCATCTACGGCTGGCGCGGCGCCACACTGGACAACCTGAAACGCCTGCCGCAGGACTTTCCCGAGCTGAAAGTCATCAAGCTGGAGCAGAACTACCGATCCACCAGCGCCATCCTGCGCGCGGCGAACAACGTGATCGGCCCCAACCCCAAGCTGTTTCCCAAGACCTTGTGGAGTGACCTGGGCGAAGGGGAACCGGTGCGCGTGGTGGACGCCGACAACGAAGAGCACGAGGCCGAGCGCGCAGTGGCACGCATCCAGAGCCTGCGAGCCAGTTCACAACACAAGGAGTGGCGCGACTTCGCCATCCTCTACCGTGCCAACCACATGGCACGCCCGTTCGAGCAGTCGCTGCGCCGCGCGCAGATTCCGTACAAGGTCTCCGGCGGGCAGAGCTTTTTTGACAAGGCCGAGATCCGCGATCTGTGCGCCTGGCTGCGACTGCTGGTGAACAACGACGACGACCCGGCGTTCCTGCGCTCGGCGACCACGCCCAAGCGCGGCATCGGCCACACCACGCTGCAGCAACTGGGCAACTTCGCCACGCAGTACAAGCTGAGCCTGTTCGAAGCCTTGTTCTCGCACTCGCTGGGCACCGCCCTGCCCGCGCGTGCCGTGGCCACGCTGCACGAATTCGGCCGCGCGGTGAACGACCTGGAATACCGCGCCCGCCACACCGTGGGCCATGAGGCGGCGCGCGCCTTCCTCACCGAATGGCTGAAGGACATTGCCTACGAGAAGCACCTGTACGACAGCGAAGACAACGAAAAGGTCGCGGCTGCACGCTGGACCAATGTGATGGATTTCTGCGACTGGGTGGCCTGTCGCTGCGGCGGCAAGATCGAGGACGATGCCGGGGTGCAGGTGGAGACGGAGCGGAAAACACTGCTGGAGGTGGTGCAGACCATCGCGCTGATTTCCACATTGAGCGAACGCGAACAGGACCAGAACGTGGTCACGCTCTCCACCCTGCACGCCTCCAAAGGCCTGGAATGGCCGCATGTGATGCTGGTGGGTGTGAACGAAGGCCTGCTGCCCTTCAAGATGGACGAAGAAAGCAACCGCGACGCCAGCGCCGAAAGCCTGGCGCAGCGCCTGCAGGAAGAGCGCCGCCTGATGTACGTGGGCATCACGCGGGCACAACGCACACTGGCGGTGAGCTGGCTCAAGCGCCGCAAGAAGGGCCGCGAAAGCGTGCCCGGGCAGGCCAGCCGGTTCATCAAGGAAATGGCGCTGGACGAAAACACGGTCAAGGAAGACCCGCGCGAAAAGCTGCGCGCCCTGCGTGCCGAGTTCGCCCAGCGCGCCACCGATCAGGCGGCACTGAAGGCCGCCGAAGCACCATGAACCTTCGACGTCCTCACCCCATGGTGCTGGCTTGCGCCGCTGTCTTTGCGTGGACCGCGACCGGTCTGGCACAAGCCCAGACCGACGCGACCACAACACCCGCCGCATGCCTGAGCGCTCACCTGCAACCTGCCCAGCTCTATGGCCAGTGGTCGCTGCGGCTGTGGCCGGAGGGCGGCACGCAGGCCAAGCCCGTAGCCACCGGCACGGCGCACTTTGAACGCCACCCGGAATACCCGGGCAGTGTGCGCGGGCGACTGACGCTGAGCACCGGATCAGGCCAGGCCCTGCTGTCCGGCGACGCCACCGATGGCGAGTTTCAGCTGGACGAATCCGAAGACGGTGTGGCCATCAGCGCGGTCTGGCACGCGGTGGTGAACCCGGCCGATTGCGGTCGACGGTTGCAAGGCACGCGCCGCCCGGCCGAAGGGCGCCCGGCCAGCGAGGTTCTGCTGAACTTCGAACTGAGCAAGGTGCCGGGCTGGCAGTGAGCATCCTCAATGAGGTGCACGTGACCGCGCCGCAAACGGACGACCTGCCCCTGGTGCTGGCCGGGCCCATCTTGCGGCGGGTGGAGGCCCGTCGCCTGGTGCTGTGGTTAGCCACCAGCACAGCGGTGCGCTCGCGCGTGGTGCTGGACACCGGAGAAGGAGAACCCCAGGTGCACGAGCTGCAACCCGGCAGCCACACCTGCCAGCACCTGGCCGCTGGCGAGCACCTGCACATCGCGCTGATCGATCTGCCACTGCCACAGGACCTGCCGGCGCAGCGCTGGGTGGGCTACACCCTGTCGCTGCTGCCACTGAACGGCAACAGTGCCGAATGGCAGGACTGGCGCAGCTGGGCACCCGACCTGTGTTACCCCGGCCGATCAACACCCGGCTTCGTGTTCCAGCCGCGCATCGCCGCCTTGCTGCACGGTTCCTGCCGCAAGCCGCACCACACCGACGGCGATGGCCTGGTCGTGGCCGACCAGTTGCTGCTGGCCCGCGTCAAGGCACTGCGCAAGGGGGAGCGGCCAGACAGTGACCCGGGCCATGGCGACGACACGGCCTGGCCGGCCGTGCTCCTGCTCACGGGCGACCAGATTTACGCCGACGATGTGGCCGGCCCCATGCTTCGGGCCATTCACCGCCTGATCAAGCGCCTGGGCATGCCGGTGGAGGTGCTGCGAGGCATCGAATCGGCGGGCGTGGCCGATGCCAACGATCTGTACCGCCACCCCGACACCTACTACCGGCGCGAAAAGCTGCTGCCCAGCCACAAGCGTCACCGGGCATTGATCGAGGTGCTGTTCGGCGGTGTGGAAAAACCGGTGTTCACCACCGACAGCGCGCACAACCACCTGGTCACACTGGCCGAGGTCCTGGCGATGTACCTGCTGGTCTGGTCGCCCGCGCCTTGGCAGGCCCTGGACCTGAGCGCGCCAGGAGGGCTGGACCCGGAACAGCGCGCCACCTACGAAGAAGAGCGCCAGCACATCGAGGGCTTTGCCGCCGGCCTGCCTGCGGTGCGCCGGGTGATGGCCCATCTGCCGGTGGCCATGATCTTCGACGACCATGACGTGACCGACGACTGGAACCTCAGCCGAGAATGGGAAGAGATCGCCTACGGTCACCCGTTCTCCAAGCGGGTCATCGGCAACGCCTTGCTGGGCTACCTGATCGCACAGGGCTGGGGGAACCAGCCGGAGGCCTTCGACCGCCGGTTGCTGGCTCAGGTGCAACACAGCCTCGGCGAGCCTGGCGACACCGCGTACGACGACAACATCGACCGCCTGTTGCGCTTCGGCCAGTGGCACTACAGCTGGCCCACCTCGCCACCGCTGATGGTGCTCGACACCCGCACGCACCGCTGGCGCTCGGAGTCGCGGGCGCACAAGCCGTCGGGCCTGATGGACTGGGAAGCGCTGACCGACCTGCAACAGGCTTTGCGCGGTCACGAGGCCGTTCTGCTGGTCTCGGGCGCTCCGCTTTTTGGCGTGAAGCTGATCGAAGCCATCCAGCGCGTGTTCACCTGGTTCGGTCACCCGTTGATGGTCGACGCCGAGAACTGGATGGCGCACCGCGGTGCGGCGCGCGCCGTGCTCAACATCTTCCGCCACCGCGAGACGCCAAAGAACTTCGTGGTGCTCTCGGGCGACGTCCACTATTCGTTCGTGTACGACGTGGAGCTGCGCGCCCGCACACAAGGCCCGACCATCTGGCAGATCACCAGCAGCGGCCTGCGCAACGCCTTTCCGGAAGGCCTGCTCGACAAGCTGGACCGACTCAACCGCTGGCTGTATTCACCCCGCTCGCCCCTGAACTGGTTCACCCGCCGGCGCCACATGCGCGTGACGCCCCGCAAGCCCGAGGGCACCGCCAGTGGTCGCCGCCTGCTCAATGGCAGCGGCATCGGACTGGTGGAGATTGACGAACACGGCGTGCCCTGGCGCATCCGCGAACTGATGGCGAACGGAGAGGTGCGGGCGTTTACGAGGCGAGAGGACGAAGCAGCGGAGGTTTGAGTCCCCCCGCGCCGCAGGAAGGGAGCCCCCCCGCGCCGCCTTCGGCGTCACCCCCCAAGGGGGGCGATGCCTGAGGCCCGGCAGAGCCGGTTCCTCGGCATCTCTGGACAAAGGCATTGCGCGCCGGTGCGATCGCCTTGGAGGGGGCACGCGCTCCGGTGGCGTTGGCCCTATGCCGCTTTGAACTGCACTTGCAATGCGCTTGCGATTTCGTCCAGCGAGTCCACCAGCAGGTCGTGCGGCGCCTGCGCGATGGGTTCGCCGTGGTTGTAGCCGTAGGTCACCAGGGCCACCGGGCAACCGGCAGCGCGTGCAGCAAGAGCGTCGTTCTGGGAGTCGCCCACCATCAGCGTCTGCGTTGGCGCCGTGCCCAGTGCTTCGCAGGTCTTGATCAGGGGCAGGGGATCGGGCTTTTTGCGGTCGAAGCTGTCGCCGCCGAACACGTGCTCAAAGTGACCATCAAGCCCTTTGATTTCAAGCAGCGCACGAGCGAACGACAGGGGCTTGTTGGTCAGGCAGGCCAAAACAAACCCCGCCGCACGCAAGCCCTGCAATCCCTCGGCCACGCCGGGATACACCTCCGCGTACTGGCCATTGGTGAAGCTGTAGTGGTGCTGGTAGCGCTCCAGCGCCAGCTCGATCATCTGAGCCTGCGGCCAGGTGAGCGCAACACAGCCTGAAGACACCACCTCCGGCAAAGCCAGCTGGTGCGTCAACACACTGCGCACCAGATGCTCCGACCCCTTGCCCACCGTGCGCTCGATCAACACCCGCTCCACCGGCGGCAGGCCCAGATCGCTCAAGGTGTGATTGAGCGCCACCTCAAAGTCACCCATGGTGTCCACCATGGTGCCGTCGAGATCAATGATGACCGCGGAAATGCTTGAAAGCAGCATAGGGGAAATCCGGTGAAAAATAGGAAGGAGCACCCTCTCCGGAGCGCATGCCTTGTCCAGGGCTCCAGTGGAACCGGCTTCGCCGGGCCACATGGAGCGCCCCCCTTTCAGGGGGGGTGACGCGAAGCGGCGCGGGGGGTTATTTCAACTCCGCCCTCATGCTGTCAATCACCCCCTTGTAATCCGGCTTGCCAAAAATCGCACTGCCGGCCACAAAGGTGTCCGCGCCCGCGTCAGCCACGCGGCGGATGTTGTCGGCCTTGATGCCGCCGTCCACCTCCAGGCGGATGTCGCGCCCGCTGGCCTCGATGCGTTTGCGGGCGGCTTCGATCTTGCGCAAAGCCGAATCGATGAAGCTCTGGCCGCCGAAGCCGGGGTTGACGCTCATGATCAGGATCAGGTCGATGTCGTCGATGGTCCAGTCGAGCACGTCCAGCGGTTGCGCCGGGTTGAAGGTGAGGCCGGCCTTGGCGCCCTTGGCCTTAATGGCCTGCACGCTGCGGTGCACGTGAGCGCTCGCATCCGGGTGAAAGCTCACCAGATCGGCGCCCGCATCAATGAAAGCGCCCGCCAGGGCGTCCACCGGCTGAATCATCAGGTGCACGTCGATCGGCACCGGTGTGCCGTCGGCCCGCACCGAATGCGGCTTGAGTGCCTGGCAGATCATGGGGCCGAAGGTGAGGTTGGGCACGTAATGGTTGTCCATCACGTCGAAGTGGATCCAGTCGGCGCCGGCGGCGATGACGTTCTTCACCTCTTCACCCAGGCGGGCGAAATCGGCGGACAGAATGGATGGCGCGATACGGTAGGTGGTGGTCATGGGGGCCCGCAACGTTGGTTCTTGAATCCAGGAGCCTGTATTTTGGCAGGCCGCAGGAACATGTTGAGGGTCCAGGGATGCTCTGCCTAAGCCTTTGGTATGCGAATCACACGGGCGCGGGGTAACATCCTGCCCATGTCGAAATACCAGTTCACTTGCGAAGTGGAGCCCCAGTACCTGAGCGAGCAGTCCACGCCCGATGAGGATCTGTACGCCTTTGCGTACACCATCACGATCACCAACACAGGTGATGTAACGGCCCAGCTGATCGCCCGCCACTGGATCATCGACGACGCCCACGGGCACAAGGAAGAAGTCAAGGGTCTGGGCGTGGTGGGCCACCAGCCCTTGCTGCGACCCGGCGAATCGTTCCAGTACACCAGTGGCACCCGCCTGAAGACGCCCACCGGCAGCATGCGCGGCAGTTTCTTCTGCGTCGCCGAAGATGGTGAGCGATTTGAAGCCCCCGTGGACAGCTTCACCCTGATCGCCGATGCCAGCGACGCGGGCGATGGCGTCGGGCGCGTGCTGCACTGAGCGCGCTGGTTCGCGTCCTCCGTGATGGCCTGCGGCGCACGGCCTCCCTATTTTCCTTTCACCGATGACGCTGTCCGATCTGCTCGATACGCTGGACCCTGACGCGCCCCTGGCCATCCGCCACCTGTGGCTGATGGATGCACTGCGCTGGGTGCGCGGCGAAGCCGAAGATCCACAGGCCAGCGTGAACCGGGTGAGGCAACTGCTGACCACCCTTCAGGATCAACCCGCTCAACTCGCGCGCTGGCACCGCTGGTGGCGGCGCTTCGTGCAGACGGTCGACATCACGCCCCTGCTGGCCGACTTTGGTTTTGCGCCTCGCACCGCGTTCATGAGCGAGCTGGGCCACCGACTGCGCCGCAAGCTGCTGCCCGGCACACCGGAAACCAGCGACATCACCGACCTGTTCGGCCTGCTGTTCTCCAGCCGGTTCGACGTGCGCTGGCTGCAGGCCCTCGACTCGCGCACCTTGCAGGACATTCACAGCGTGCTGCTGAGCCCGCCCGCGCCCGCCGGCACACCGCCCGCTCCCGTGCCAGGGCGCGGCGAGGCTGCGGCGCCCTCCCACTGGCAGGCCGCGTTGCTGGATGCGCTGGTGTTCTGCGTCGGCCAGGTCAGTGCCACGGGTTTTTCCAGTGAGATTCGTGGGCGCATGAGTCACGAAGACCGCGCCCGCCGCGCGTTCCACGCCCTGCCGGTGCAGATGGAAGCCCTGCGCCGCAGCGCGTTGCGCCATGGCACGCGCAGCGGCCAGGCGCGCTACGAGGCCGACAAGCTGCGCCTGCAGCTCGACGTGTGCCGGGTGGCGGCCGAGTCCGTCTATGCCCATCTGGAAGAGCACGGCGTCTCGGTGGGCATCGTGTTCCGCCTGCGCCAGCTGGCCGAGCGCATCGTGCGCATCCATCAGTTGCTCGACTGCATGCTCTCCGACAAGCCCGAACGCGCCACCGCCGCGCTGCTGGCCGACCTGGCGCAGCTGGGGCACGACAACCGCAGCATCCGCGCGCTGGTGGCCCACAGCTCCGGCCTCACGGCCGCCAAGGTGGCCGAACGCAGCGCCGAAACCGGCGAACGCTACATCACCCGCAATGCCGCCGAATACCGCCAGATGCTGGGCATGGCCGCAGGGGGCGGGGCGCTGCTGGGCCTGACGACCTGGGCCAAGTTCGGTCTGGGCCTGCTCGCACTCTCGGCTTTCTGGGCGGGTTTTGCTGCCGGCCTGAACTACGCACTGTCGTTCGTGGTGATCCAGTTGCTGCACTTCACGGTGGCCACCAAGCAGCCTGCGGTGACAGCACCGGCCATGGTGGCCAAGCTCAAGCACATCCAGCAGCCCGGGGCGGTGCGCCGCTTCGTGGACGAAGTGGCCCACCTGTTCCGCTCGCAGATCGCGGCCATTCTGGGCAACGTGGGCCTGGTGGTGCCAGTGGTGCTGGGGATCAGCTTCGTGCTGGCCCTGGCCACGGGCCGCCACATGATCGGGCCCGAGAAAGCCGCCCATGTGATGCACTCGCTGCACCTGCTAGGTCCCACCGCCTTCTTCGCGGCCTTCACCGGTGTGCTGCTATTCTCCTCCAGCATCATTGCCGGCTGGGTGGAAAACTGGTTCGTTTACTACCGCTTGGACTCGGCCATCCGCCACAACCCGCGCATCACGCGTTGGCTGGGCACGGTGCGCGCGGCGCGCTGGGCGCGGTTCTTCCGCGACAACATCTCCGGCCTGGCGGCGAACGTTTCGCTGGGTTTCCTGCTGGGGCTGGTGCCGGCGTTTGCACAGTTCTTTGGTCTGGGGCTCGACATTCGCCACGTCACGCTGGCGGCCGGCCAGCTGGCGGCCGCCGCCATCGCCATTGGCCCTGTCGTGCTGGTCGACCCCACGTTCTGGTGGGCCATGGCGGGCGTGGCGGTGGTGGGTCCGCTCAACCTGATCTTCAGCTTCTACCTCGCCTACCGGCTCGCACTCAAGGCACAAGGCATCAGCGACGTGAACCGCAGCCTGATCCACCTGGCTCTGCGCCGGCGCCTGCGCAGCCACCCGCTGGGCTTCTTCCTGCCACCGCGCACCGAAGCACCTGTGCCGCCTGAAGATGTGAGCGACATCGAAGCCGCCTGGTCGCCCGACGCACAGCGCGACACCATGGACGAAGAAAGCCGACGCTGGGCCGAGGCGTTCCTGGAGCGCTCCGCCGACGCGATGAAACCCGGCGAGGACCTGTGGGACTGGTCTGCCCAGAACATGCCGGCCTCCCAGGCATCGACTGCGCCTGCACTGGACGAAGAAGCCCCGACCAACGGCGCAAGAACCAAAAACGGACCGCCTGACGACGGCCCCCTCACGCCATGAGCGCACCGACCCCCTCCCCCGAAACCACGCGCGCGGCGGGTGAATTTGACCTGATCCGCCGGCATTTCCAGCGCCCGGGCCAGCCCGGTGCGCCCGGTGTGGCGCTGGGCATTGGCGACGACTGTGCCCTGCTGGCACCCCGCCCCGGCCATCAGATCGCGGTATCCACCGACATGCTGGTCGAGGGAAGGCACTTTGTACCCGGCGCAGACCCGGCGGCCCTGGGCCACAAGGCCCTGGCCGTGAACCTGAGCGACCTGGCCGCCATGGGCGCGCGACCGCTGGGTTTCACGCTCGCACTGGCGCTGCCTGACGCCAACGAGGCCTGGCTGGCGGCCTTCGCCAGCGGCCTGTTTGCCCTGGCCGACGCACACGCCTGCCCCCTGGTGGGCGGCGACACCACGCGCGGTCCGCTCAATATCTGCATCACCGTGTTCGGTGAACTGCGCCCTGGCCAGGCACTGCGGCGCGATGCTGCGCTGGCCGGCGACGACCTGTACCTGAGTGGGCGCACCGGTGAAGCCCGGTTGGCGCTGGCCTTGTTGCGCGGGGAAGCCTGGTTGCTGGACGCTCCGGGCCGCGACGCACGGCACATCCCGCCCGAACTGCGCCAGCGGCTGGACCGTCCCATGCCCCGGCTGGCGCTGGGACAGGCGCTGGCTGGTCTGGCCCACGCGGCCATCGACGTGAGCGACGGGCTGGCGGGTGACCTGGGCCACATCCTGGCGGCCAGCGGTCTGGGCGCGGACATCCAGCTGGGTGCGCTGCCGGTGGCGCCCGCACTGCAACCGCTGCCGCCAGCGCAGCAAGAGGACTGCCTGCTGCACGGTGGTGACGACTACGAACTGCTGTTCACGGCGGCGCCGGACAAGCGAAACACCATCGAGACGGCGGCACGCGACAGCGCCACGCCGGTCACGCGCATCGGCTGCCTCACGGCGTCACCCGGTCTGTGGGTGGTGCAGGCCGACGGTCAACGCCGCCCCGTGGTTGCGCGCGGCTTCGACCACTTTGGTTGAACCCGGAAACAGCGGTTGACGGGCCACCGATAATGCGCCGATGACCGACGCTTCGATGGACGCCACCCCCTTCCCAACCGCCCCCCTCCATCGCCCCACCTGGGCATTCGCGCTGGCCCATCCGGCCCGCTTCATCGCGCTGGGCGCGGGCTCGGGGCTTCCGCGGTTTGCCCCTGGCACGGTGGGCACCTTGTGGGCATGGGCGGTGTTTCTATTGCTGGAACCCTGGATGAGCGACACCGGCTGGGCAGCGCTGATCGGGCTGGGAACGCTGGTGGGCTGGTGGGCCTGCACGGTCACGGCGCAACACATGCGCGTGGCCGATTCGGGTCACATCGTGATCGACGAGATCATCGCGTTCTGGCTGATTCTGTGGCTGGTGATGCCCACCGGCTTTTGGGGCCAACTGGTCGCGTTCGCGCTTTTTCGCCTGTTTGATTCGGTCAAGTTCGGCCCCATGGCCTGGGCCGATCAGGCCTTCAAGGGTTTCGGGCCGCGCGGCGGCTTCGGCATCATGCTGGACGACTTTGCGGCGGCCTTGTGCACCTTGCTCGTGATCGCAGCATGGAAGTTCTGACCTCTCGCCAAGGCACATTCGCATGACCCCATCCCACATCGCCACACTCGTCGAAACGCTCGCCGTGGAACTCAGGTCACGCGGCCTGATGATGGCCACGGCCGAGAGCTGCACCGGTGGCCTGATCGCCGGTGCCTGCACCGAACTCAGCGGCTCCAGCGACTGGTTCGAGCGCGGTTTTGTCACCTATTCCAATGCAGCCAAGGTCGAGCTGCTGGGCGTGCCAGCCGAACTCATCGACACGCACGGCGCGGTCAGCGAACCCGTGGCACATGCGATGGCCGCTGGTGCATTGGCACATTCCAAAGCCCGGCTGGCGGTGTCGGTCACCGGCGTGGCCGGCCCGACCGGCGGCACGGCGGACAAGCCGGTGGGCACGGTCTGGTTTGGCTGGGCCACGCCACAGGGCGTGTTCACCGAACACCGGCGTTTTGAGGGCGACCGCGCCACCGTGCGGCAGGCCACGGTGGCGCACGCGCTGGCCGGGTTGCTGCAACGCCTGCCACCCACCCCGGCCTGAGAAGCCCGCCCCAACACACGCTGCACCATGGCAGAAGCCTTCAAGAACCTCATCAACCTCGGCACCGTGTCCATGGCGGGCGAACACCTGGAGCGCGTGTGGTCGGCATTCGATCGCCGCGCCTTTGAGGCGCAGGCGCGCAAGGGCCTGGAAGATCTGGAATTCAAGGCCCGCGCCATGCAGGTGGCCGATGCACTGGAATCCACACTGCCTGCCGATTTTGACGCCGCGTGTGCGGTGCTGGAGGCCGGCCTGGCACCGCCGCTGGCGCTGGACGCGGCCGGTGAGCCGGTGAATCTGGCCAGCGGCCGTGGCGACGCGGCGGCGCAGGGTCTCAGCGGCTGGGTGTTGTGGGCGGCGGGCGATTTCGTGGCCCGGCGCGGTCTGGGCCATGTGCCGCGCGCCCTGGTCTGTCTGCATGCGATCACGCAGCGCTTCACGGCCGAGTTCGCCATCCGCCCGTTCCTCCAGCAGGCACCACAGGTCACGCTGGCCACCCTTGAGCGCTGGGCCGCCGACCCCAGCGCCCACGTGCGCCGGCTGGTGAGCGAAGGCAGCCGGCCGCGTCTGCCCTGGGGCTTGCGTCTGCAGGCGCTGGTGCAGGACCCCTCCCCCACGCTGCCCCTGTTGCGCGCGCTGCAGGACGACGAGAGCGCCTACGTGCGCCGCAGTGTGGCCAACCACCTCAACGACATCGCCAAGGACCATCCCGACCTGGTGGCGCGCTGGGTGACCGAGCACCTGCAGGGGGCCAGCGCCGACCGGACCGCGCTGCTGCGCCACGCCAGCCGCAGCCTGATCAAGCAAGGGCATGGCCCCACCCTGAGCGCCTGGGGGCTGGGCCAGGGCTTGCAGGGACGGGCCTCGATGACCTTGTCCCGGCACCGCGTGGCGGTGGGCGAGAGCATCGACTTCAGCGTGTCCCTCGAAGCCGATGCCCCTGCCGCACAAAACATGGTGGTCGACTACGCCGTTCACCATGTGCGGTCCAACGGCACGCTTTCCCCCAAAGTATTCAAGGGCTGGAAGCTCACACTCGGTGCGGGTGAAACGCGCACACTGCAGAAGCGCCATTCGCTGCGCCCGGTCACCACCCGCCGCCTGTACCCCGGCCAGCACCAGATCGATCTGTTGATCAATGGACAGGTCTGTGCCAGCGCCGAATTTGAACTGTTGCCTGAAACGACGGTCTGCTGATCGCCACCACCAGAAGGACATTGCCATGCCCCACCTCATCAGCCTGATCGGCGTGCCCACCGACATTGGTGCTGGCGCCCGTGGCGCCTCCATGGGGCCGGAGGCCCTGCGTGTGGCGGGCCTGGCCCAGGTGCTGGAGAGCCACGGCGTCGAGGTGGCGGACCGGGGCAACCTCGCCGGACCGGCCAACCCCTGGCAACCCCCGGTGGACGGTTACCGCCACTTGGCCGAAGTGGTGGCCTGGAACACCACGCTGCACGAGGCGGTGCACGCCGAGCTGGCGCTGGGCCGCCTGCCCATCGTGCTCGGTGGCGACCACTGCCTGGGCCTGGGCTCCATCAGCGCGGTGGCCCGCCATTGCCGCGAAGCGGGCAAGAAGCTGCGCGTGCTCTGGCTCGACGCGCACGCCGACTACAACACCGCCACGCTCACGCCCAGCGGCAACATCCACGGCATGCCTGTGGCCCTGCTGTGCGGCCACGGCCCCGCCGCCCTGACCGGCATTGGTGGCGCCACCCCTGCCATCGACGCCAGCGTGGTGCGCGAGATCGGCATCCGCAGCGTGGACGCGGGAGAAAAACGCCTGGTGCACGAGGCCGGACTGGAGGTGTTCGACATGCGCTACATCGACGAGATGGGCATGCGCCACACCATGGAGCAGGCGCTGAAGGGCCTCGACGACAACACCCACCTGCACGTGAGCTTCGACGTGGACTTCCTCGACCCCGAGATCGCACCCGGTGTGGGCACCACCGTGCCCGGCGGCCCCACCTACCGCGAAGCCCAGTTGTGCATGGAAATGATCGCCGACACCAACCGGCTCGCGTCGCTGGATGTGATGGAACTCAACCCCGCGCTGGATGTGAAAAATCGCACGGCTTTGCTCGCTGTGGATCTGATTGAGAGTCTTTTTGGAAAATCGACGCTCATGCGAAAGACTTCGCCGCGATCCTGAACGCCGGAACAGCGCGACCAAAAGCGCTCCTTTTCCGGGTTTTGGTAAGCCAAAAAGCGTGTAGGCAAACGCCCGTAGTACCTATGGGCGACATCAAGTCGCCCCTCCAGCGACCGATACAGGAACCAGTACTCCGTCTGTGCCCCCCTGGCAGGCGGACCGCCACTGGAGTCCTGCATGCCGCCCTTGTTCACACCCCGCTGGCTGGCCGTACTGGCTGTCCTGCTGGCCACCGGCGCCGCCGCCCAGCCCGCGTCCAACGCCGAGATCGAGCGGCTTGCCGTCAAGGCGGCCACGCCACTAGGTGTGCGTCTCATCATCGGCCTGAACGAGGCCGTGGAACCCGAAACCCGGCTGTCCAAATCGGCCGCGGGTCTGCAACGCGCCCGCGTGCGTGCGGCGCAGAACAGCGCCATCTCGACGCTGCTCAGCGGCACCAACTCCCGGGTGCGCACACAGTTCGAAAGGCAACCCCACTTCGTGGCCGACGTGGACGCCAATGCACTGGCCCGCCTGCGCAGCTCCAAGCTGGTGCGCAGCATCGAAGAAGACGTGCCGGTGCCCAGCACGCTGCTGGAAAGTACGCCGCTGATTCAGGCCCCTGAAGTCTGGGCCACCGGGCGCACGGGTACAGGCTGGACTGTGGCCGTGCTCGACACCGGCGTGGACAAGAACCACCCCTTTCTGGCGGGCAAGGTGGTCTCCGAGGCCTGCTACTCCAGCAACACCTCGATCGCACAGTCGGTGTGCCCGGGCGGGGTGAGCGAAAGCACGTCGGCCGGCTCGGGCATGCACTGCGGCTCAGCGCCCGACGCCTGCCGGCACGGCACCCACGTGGCTGGCATCGTGGCGGGCTCGGGCGGACCCAACGGTGCGCAGGGCGTGGCGCCCGGGGCCAAACTGATCTCGGTGCAGGTGTTCAGCCACTTCCCGTCCTACGGCACGGTGATGGCCTACACCAGCGACATCATCCGGGGCCTGGAGCGCGTCTACGCGCTGCGGGACACCCACCAGATCGCGGCCGTGAACATGAGTCTGGGTGGCGGTCAATACACCAGCACTTGTGATGCGGTCAACGGCGCCACCAAGTTCGCCATCGACAACCTGCGCGCCGCCGGCATTGCCACCGTGATTGCCAGCGGGAACGATGCGTACAAGAACGCCATTTCCTCCCCGGCGTGCATTTCCACCGCCGTCAGCGTGGGCGCGCACTGTGACGTGGGTCCGGACGGCGGGGCCTGTGCACAGGGCGCGGGCGGGGTGGCCTCGTACTCGAACATCGCGTCCTTTGTTTCGCTGCTCGCGCCGGGCAGCTACATCCGTTCTTCGGTGCCGGGCACGGGCTACGCGGCGTTCAACGGCACCTCCATGGCGGCGCCCCATGTGGCCGGCGCCTGGGCCGTAATGAAGCAGGCCCAGCCTGGCATCAGCGTCACGGAAGCGCTGTCCCTGTTCAAGAACCACGGCGCCAGCGTGACCGATACGCGGCCGGGCGGCACGGTCAGTGGCATGAAGCGGGTGCAAATGAGCTTTCTGGCGGGCCCCGCACGGACGCTGACCGTCGCACGCAGCGGCACCGGATCGGGCCTGGTGTCGTCATCGCCGGCAGGCGTGAACTGCGGTGGCGATTGCACCGAGAGTTTCCCCGACGGTGGCAGCGTCACGCTCAGCGCCATCGCATCCACCGGCTCGACTTTCAGTGGCTGGGGAGGCGCCTGCAGCGGCATGGGCAGCTGTACCGTGTCCATGACCGACGACCGCCACGTCATCGCCACCTTCACCGGCCAACCCCAGACCCTGCAGGTGATCCGCCAGGGCACCGGCATGGGCAACGTGATCTCCAGTCCGGCCGGCATTCAATGCGGCGCCGCCTGCAGTGTCTCGCTGCCCTACAACACCCTGGTGACGCTGTCGGCCAACGCTTCCGTGGGCTCGCGTTTCACCGGCTGGGGCGGCGCCTGCAGTGGGACGGGCGCGTGCACGGTGAGCCTGAGCTCGGCCCGTCACGTGACCGCCACTTTCGCTGTTCAGACCCATGCGGTCACCGTCACCAAATCGGGCGCAGGCCTGGTCACCTCCAGCACTTCAGCCGTGAAATGCGGCAAGGTCTGCAAGGCAACCCAGTCGCACGGCTCTCTGTTGGCCCTCACGGCCACGCCCGCTTCCGGTTCGGTGTTCATTGGCTGGTCCGGTGCCTGCACCGGCGCTGGTGTCTGCTCGGTGCCGGTGAATGAGGCCACTTCGGTGCACGCCGAATTCCGCAAGAGCCACTACAGGCTGAAGTACCGACAACTGGGCAAGGGGCTGGGCACCGTCACATCGGATCAGGGAACACTCCAGTGCAGCCGCGACTGCTCGTCCATGGTGGCGTCGACCGAGCCAGTCACACTGACCGCGCAGCCTGCCGAAGGTTCGTACTTTGCCGGCTGGAGCGGGGCCTGTGCAGGCGTCAGCAGTAACAGTTGCACGGTGTCCATGACCACCTCGCGCACCGTCAAGGCGACCTTCCAACGCATCAAGCATGCGCTGGACACAACGGTGGAAGGCATCGGGAAAGGGCGCATCACCTCGCTGCCGAAAGGTGTCGATTGCGCCAGCGAATGCAGCCGCCTGTTCAACAGTGGCACCCTGGTCACGCTGACGGCGAGGCCTGCCAAGGGTTCGCTGTTTGCCGGGTGGGGTGGTGCCTGCAGCGGCACCAGCACCCGCAGCTGCGTGGTGCCCATGTCGCAGGCGCAAAGCGCGGTGGCGCATTTCACGCCCAGCCACTTCGCACTGCAGGTGAGCAAAACGGGCACCGGACGCGGCGCCGTGGTGTCTGCCGAGTCCGGCGTGAACTGCGGCACCACCTGCGCACGGCGCCAGCCCATTGGCAGCACGGTGACGCTCACCGCCACCGCGGCCAACGGGTCGGTCTTTGTTGGCTGGAGTGGCGCCTGCACCGGCAGTGCCAGCTGCATGGTGTCCATGACGCAGGCCCGCCAGGTGATCGCGCTGTTCGAGCCCGCGGCCTCGTCGCTGTAGCGGCTTCCCGCTGGGCTACAAGGTCAGGCGGACTTGCTGACCAGCTCCAGATGTTCCACCACCGGCGGTTGTGCGAAGAACGGGCCCACGAGGGCGCGCCACTCGGCAAACGCTGCTGACTGGCGGAAACCCACGGTGTGGTCCTCCAGCGTGTCCCAGTAGATCATCAGGATGTAGCGGCCCGGGCTTTCGATGCTGCGGTTGACCTTGTAGCCCTGGAAGCCCCGGGCGTTCGCGATCACCGTGGAAGCGCCGCGCTCGATGGCGGCTTCGAAATCGGTCGCACGGGCGGGATCGATGCGGATGTCGGCGTGTTCAAGGATCATGGTTTTGTTCCTGGGGTGTTGATAAGGCAAATCACTCTGCGCGCATCATATCGACGGCCTTCTCCGCCATCATGATCACCGGCGCATTGGTGTTGCCGCCCACCACCTGGGGCATGACCGAGGCATCGATCACGCGCAGGGCCTGCACGCCGCGCACCCGCAGTTGTGCGTCCACCACCGCCATCGGGTCGTCGTCTGGCCCCATGCGGCAGGAGCCCACGGGGTGGTAGATGGTGTCGGCGTGGTTGCGGATGAATTGCTCGATCTGATCGTCGGTCTGCGCGCTGGCCGATACAGCAGTCTCCACCCCGCCGTGGCGTGTCAGCGCAGGCTGGTGCATGAGTTCGCGCACGCGTTTGAAACCCCGCACCATGCGGGCCATGTCGTCCGGGTCTTGCAAGAACGCGGGATCGATCAGGGGCGCCCGCCGCGGGTCCGGGCTGGCCAGGCGCAATGTGCCACGGCTCTTCGGACGCAGCAGGCACACGTGGCAGGAATAACCGTGCCCGAACACCGTCTTGCGGCCGTGGTCCACCAGCTTGCCCACCACGAAGTGCAACTGCAGGTCGGGGATCGCCTCTTCGGGCGCACTCTTGATGAAGCCGCCCGCCTCGGCAAAGTTGGTGGTGAGCATGCCGCTGCGCGAGCGGCGCCATTCAAGAATCGCGCGCACGGCGTTGACCGTGCCCTGCCACGACAGGCCAAACAGGTCGGTGAGCTTGGGAGCGTTGACCACCATCACCACATCGGGGTGATCGTGCAGGTTCTCCCCCACACCGGGCAGGTCGTGCACCACACCAATGCCGTGTTCGCACAGATGATCGGCCGGGCCGATGCCGGAGAGCATCAGCAACTGGGGCGAACCGAAGGCCCCCGCGCTCAGCAGGACCTCACCGCCCGGCTTCAGGCGCAGGTTCTGCACCGCGCCGTGACCATCGTCAGCGCGGTATTCCACGCCCACGGCGTGCACCTGGCCGTCGCGCGTTTCCGTGACCACGCGGGTGATGAGTGCGCGGGTGATGACCTTGAGGTTGGCGCGGCCCAGATGCGGCGTGAGATAGGCCTTGGCCGCGCTGAAGCGCTCGCCGTTCTTGTGTGTGACCTGGTAGGCGCCAATGCCCTCCTGATCGGCGCCATTGAAGTCGGTGTTGTGGCGCTCGCCGGCCTGCAGGCCGGCCTCCATGAAGGCCGTGAGAAAAGGGTTCGGACTGCGCAGGTCCATCACGTTGAGCGGGCCGCCTTCACCGTGAAAGTCGTCGGCGCCACGTTCGTTGTGTTCGGCGCGCTTGAAGTAAGGCAGCACGTCGGCATACGACCAGCCCGGATTGCCGCGCGCGGCCCAGTCGTCGTAATCCCGGGCATGGCCACGCGCATAGACCATGGCATTGATGGAGCTGGAACCACCCAGCACCTTGCCGCGAGGCTGGTAGCCTTTGCGGCCATTCAGGCCGGGTTGGGGCACGGTGTTGTAACCCCAGCCGTTGAGCTCGAACTTGGCCATCACGGCCAGCCCGGCCGGGCAATGGATGAGGGTGCTGCGGTCCGGGCCACCGGCTTCGATCAGCGCCACGCTGACATTCGGGTCTTCGCTGAGGCGCCCGGCCAACGTGCAGCCCGCCGAGCCGCCGCCGACAATGATGTAGTCGTACATGCTGGTTGTGTCTCCTGTGCGTGCACGCAAGCAGGCGCCCGCTGTGCACAATCTTGTGATGCAAGTTAGCACCGCCCAGGGCCAATGGGTAGATGCCTCTGCCTAACCCGGACGCCTTGGCGACTCGGTGGCAATCCCGGGTGGCCAGGCACCACAATCGCACCATCCCTTCATTTTTCAGGAGCAGTTTTCATGAGCAGCATTCAAACCGTCGGCATCATCGGCTCGGGCACCATGGGCAACGGCATCGCCCAAGCCTGCGCCACGCAGGGCATCCGCGTGGTGATGGTCGACATCGCGCAGGCAGCGGTCGACAAGGGCCTGGCCACCATCGCTGGCAGCCTGGACCGCCTCATCAAGAAGGAAAAAATCAGCGCCGCCGACAAGGCCGCTGCGCTGACGCTCATCCAGGGCAGCACGAACTACGACGATCTCAAGGGCGCACAGCTGGTGATCGAAGCCGCCACCGAAAACGAAGGCCTCAAGGTCAAGATCCTTCAGCAGCTCGACGGCCTGCTGGCGCCCGAAGTGATCGTGGCCACCAACACCAGCTCGATCAGCATCACCAAGCTGGCGGCGGCCACGCAGCGCCCGGATCGCTTCATCGGCATGCATTTTTTCAACCCTGTGCCCATGATGGCCCTGGTGGAAATCATCCGCGGCCTGCAGACCAGCGACGCCACGCATGACGCGGTGAAGGCCCTGGCCGAGAAGCTGGGCAAGACGCCGATCACGGTGAAGAACGCACCCGGCTTTGTGGTCAACCGCATCCTGGTGCCCATGATCAACGAAGCCTTCTTCGTGCTGGCCGAAGGCCTGGCCACCCCGGAAGACATCGACGCCGGCATGAAGCTGGGCACCAACCAGCCCATCGGCCCACTGGCCCTGGCCGACATGATCGGCCTGGACGTGTGCCTGGCGGTGATGAACGTCTACATGGCCGAGTACAACGACAGCAAGTACCGGCCAGCGCCGCTGCTGAAGGAGATGGTGGCGGCGGGCTGGCTGGGGCGCAAGACGGGACGTGGCGTCTATTCGTATTGACCCCCCGCGCCGCCTTCGGCGTCACCCCCCTGGAAGGGGGGCGATGCCAGTGGCCCGGCGAAGCCGGTTCCACGGCATCCCTGGAATGGGGCACGCGCTCCGGGTTGGTGTGTGGTCTGTCGGGTGCTGGGGGCCTGCGGGTCAATTTTTTGAGCCAGATCAAGCTGCCTCGTTTCAGCCTGTTCAATGATGAATGCCTGACCAAGGAGATCATCATGAGTGCAGACACCGTTGCCCCCGAGCTGTTCGGGTTTCTGGATGCCACCCACCGCGAGATTCAGAAGCAGCTCTCGCAATTGCATGCGCTGGTCGACGCCATCGAGAGCAATGGTTTGAATGCGGCCACGCGGGCACAGGCGCGCGGCGTGCTGAACTACTTCAACGGCGAGGCGCGGCAGCACCACCTGGATGAAGAAAAACACATCTTCCCGGCCTTGCTGGGCAGCCAGAACGCCGAGATCGTGCAGGCCGCAGAGCGCCTGACCCAGGACCACGGCTGGCTGGAAGAGAACTGGATCCAGATCGCGCCCAGTCTGGAAGCCGCCACCAACGGCAATCTCTGGTTTGACCCAGTGGAACTGCGCCACGCGCTGGAGGTGTTCGAGGCGCTGTACCTTGACCACATCCTGCTCGAAGAATCGATTGCATACCCCGCCGCCCGGCAGCGCCTGGCCGCCCACAACACCCATGGCATGGGCCGCGAGATGGCTCGGCGGCGTTTCCGCGCGGACAGCGCTTCCACGCCAGCAGGTTGAGCAGCCCCTACCAGGAAATGCTCAGACCGTGGTGGTCAAAGAAGCCGCCACTGCTGCCGGCCGGCAGGTGATCGATCACCTGCATCAATTCGCTGGCGGCCACAGCGGGTGGCCGTACCTGCAGCCCGGTCTTGGCGAACGGCTGCGACAGGGCCGTGTCCACCGTGCCCGGGTGCAAGACCACACACAGCGCTTCGCGGTTGCGGCGCGCCATCTCGATGGCCGCGGTGTGCACGAGTTGATTCAGCGCTGCCTTGGACGCACGGTAGCCATACCAGCCACCCAGCGCGTTGTCGCCAATGCTGCCCACGCGCGCCGACAGGAACGCCGCCACGCACCGGCCCTGTTTGGGCATCAGCGGCAGGAAGTGACGCATGACCAGCGCCGGGCCAATGGTGTTGATCAGGAACACCCGCTGCAATGCCTCAGCATCCAGATGCGCCCAACTGCGTTCGGGTTGCAAGATGCCTTCGTGCAGCACACCGGTGGCCACGATGAGCCGCAGCATCGGCAACCCGGTGGCTTCGATCTGCTGTGCCACGTGCGCCGCCGCTTCAGCCACGGTTTCCGGTCGGTCATAGTCCATCGCTGGCACCGTGCGCCGGCCCACGGCGAGCACGGTGTGACCCTGGTCCCGCAGGCCATTCGTCAGGGCGGCGCCGATGCCACCGGTGCCGCCCAGCACCACGGCCAGGCCAGGGGAATGTGCAGCGGGGTGGAGTGGCATGCACGGATTATGGAGAGCGCCACGGGCCCATGCCCGCGAGGTGCCCAGAGACCTCAGCCACCGTCCAGCGCAGCGGCAGGGCGGCCGCCACACGACGCACCTGTCGCACCTGGAAGCGCAGCACCCGTTGTGCGCCCGGAAAGGCAGCAAGCAGCGGGCCGTCCCAGTGCAGTTCGGCGGTTGCTGCCACCCACAGCAGGTCGCCCCGTTCAAAGTCCACGAACAGCAGACCCGCCAAGGGATTGGCCACCAGGTTGCCCAGTGTGTTGAAGAAGGCGTTCCCGACGAAGTCCGGCACGGTCAGCGTGTCGCCCTGAAGTTGCACAAAGCCGGGCGGGCCACCCCGGTGCGACACGTCCACGCCGTGCGCCGGGTCGCCACTGAGCAAGGCGTCGGGGTGTGCGGTGGCGATGAAGAAGGTGTCGGCGCGGGCGATGAGTTCGCGCGAGGCAGCATCCAGTGCCATGCCATCGTGCACCAGCGAGGGCGGTGGCGGATCGGACCACCCCAGCGGCTCGCGCGCCTGAATGTATTTGGGGCAGTTGCCGAAGCTCTGGCCCACCCGCACCTGCCAACCCCCGTCACGCATCGCCACCACACCGTTGAGCCGGTTGCGCCGCCGTGTGTGAGGCTGCAGGCCCAGCAAGCCCACCGGCGCGCCTTCGCGCAGGTTCGCGGCCAGCGGGTCCAGCGGATGGGGCAGCGCCCTGATGGTCAGCGCATGGGCCGTGGCTGCCTCCATGAAACCCGGCGCGCCAGCCAGCGCGCTGGCCCAGGGCTGGCCCTGCCGGTCCAGGCTGCCCACCAGCACCCACGGCAAGAGCCCGAAGAACTCGCGGTGCTGGTCGGGCATGAAGCTGCGTAGCACGCGCGGGCCCAGGGCGTCCAGCTGATCGGCCACGCCGGCGCGGGCCTGCAAGGCGCGCTCCCCCGCGTGAAACACTGCGCCCGGGCTATTGGGCCCGGTGTTCATTCAGCCAACCCCACCGGGGTTTTCACCATGGGCACAAAGCCTGGCAAAGCCTCCACACGGGCCAGCCAGGCGCGCACCGCCGGGTAAGCCTTGAGTGACACGCCGCCCTCCGGCGCCCGCGCCACGTAGGCGTAGTGCGCGACATCCGCCAGAGTGGGCTGGGTGCCGACCAGCCAGCCGGTGGCCGCCAGTTCGCCGTCCATGTGGGCCAGCAACGCATGCGCCCGCTCAATCGCCGGCTGAGGATCAAGGGGACGCGAAAAAACCTGGATCGCGCGTGCCATGGCCGGGCCAAAGGCCAGCGGTCCAGCCGCCAGCGACAGCCAGCGCTGCACCCGCGCAGCGCCCACCGGATCGCGGGGCAGCCACTGGCCGGGCGCGTACTTGCCTTCCAGATAGACCAGGATGGCGTTGGAGTCGGCCAGAGTCACCTCATCATCCTGCAGCACGGGAATCTGCCCCAGGGGATTCAGGGCCAGAAAGGACGGCGACTTGTGTTCGTTCTCCAGAAAATTCAGTTCCACCTTCTCGAACGGCAGGCCCAGCAGGGAAAGAAACAGCTCGACGCGGTGGCAATGGCCCGAGACGGCGTTGCGGTACAGACGGATCATGAATCGCTCCAACGGTTGACAAGATGCAGGATCATCTTTCTTGCACCCAAAAACATCAATATCCTTCATTGAACAAAACACCTCCGTTTTTCGGTTTAATGCCGCATGGACCGTTTCCGCGCCATGCAGACCTTTGTGCACATCGCCGACGCCGGCAGCCTCACGGCCGCCGCGCAGGCGATGGGCAGCTCGCTCCCGGCCGTGGTGCGGGCATTGGCTGGCTATGAAGAAAACCTGGGCGTGCGCCTGTTTCACCGCACCACCCGCCGCATTGCCCTGACCGAAGAAGGCCGTGCCCACCTGGATCACTGCCGCCAGGTGCTCACCGCTGTGGCCGAAGGCGAAGCCGCCTTGCGCCAGGACCTGGCCGAACCCAACGGCCTGCTCACGCTCACGGCCCCGGTGATGTTCGGGCAGCTGCACGTGGCGCCCCTGGTCACCCGATTCCTGCAGCGCCACCCGCTGGTGCGTTGCCGGGTGCTGCTGCTGGACCGGGTGGTGAACCTGCTGGAAGAAGGCATCGACGTGGGGGTGCGCATTGGCCCGCTGGAAGATTCCAGCCTCATTGCCCGTCCGCTGGGTCACGTCCGCCGGGTGGTGGTGGCCAGCCCCGGATTTCTCGCCCAACAGGGCACGCCCACCCATCCACGCGACCTGCAGGCCGCGCCCTGCGTGTGCAGGCTCGACGGCGCTTCCGCCTGGGGCCCGTTTCGCGATCAGGGCAAGCGGCTTCGCGTGCCCGTGAACGGCCGCCTGGCCTTCAACCACAACGCCCCCGCCATCGACGCCTGCATCGCCGGCATGGGCTTTGGCCAGTTTCTTTCCTACCAGGTCGCGCAGCACGTGCAATCGAAAGCGCTCACAATCGTTCTGTCCGAATTCGAGGACGCGCCGCGTCCACTCCATCTGGTCTACCCTCACGCCCGCCTGCTCCCGGCGCGCACCCGGGTCTTTGTGGAATGGATCGTTCAGGAACTGCGCGGCTTCGACACCACCTCTACATCACCATGACCTCTTCCTTCGACTTCGACCTTTTCGTAATTGGCGGCGGCAGCGGCGGCGTGCGTGCCGCGCGCATGGCGGCACAGCGCGGCACGCGCGTGGGCCTGGCCGAAACCCTGGGCACCGACGGCCTGGGCGGCACCTGTGTGAACGTGGGCTGCATTCCCAAAAAGCTCTACAGCTATGCCGCGCATTACAGCGAAGCTTTCGAAGAGTCACGCGGCTTCGGGTGGGAAATCGATTCGCCACCTCAGTTCAACTGGGGCACCCTCAAGGCCAACCGCGCCAAGGAAATCAGCCGCCTCAACGGCGTCTATGGCAACCTGCTGCGTGGCTCGGGTGTCACCGTGTTCGACGCATTTGCCCGCCTGACCGGTCCGCACGGTGTGGCCCTGGCCACGCTCAACACCGACGGCTCGCCCGGCCACCAGGCGTTCACAGCCAAAAACATCCTGATCGCCACCGGTGGCACGCCGCATGTGCCGCATTTCGTGGGCCGCGAACACGCCATCACCTCCAACGACATCTTTGACGTCGAGCCTTTCCCGGGTCGCCTGCTGGTGGTGGGCGGCGGTTATATCGCCAGCGAGTTCGCTTCCATCTTCACCGGCCTGGGCGCAAAGGTGACCCAGCTCTACCGCGGCGAACAGATCCTGCGCGGCTTCGACGACGAGATCCGTCATTTTGTGGCCGCTGAAATGATCAAACACGGCGTGGACCTTCGCCTGAATGCAGACGTGGTCGACATCCACAAGACCGACGACGGACTGCGGGTGGAATGCGAAGGTGGCGGCATCATCATGGCCGACACCGTGCTCTACGCCACCGGCCGCGTGCCGAACGTGAAGGACCTCGGGCTGGAAGCCGTGGGCGTGGCCCAGGGCGGCAAGGGCGAGGTGATCGTCAACGCGCACTACCAGACCAATGTGCCCAGCATCTACGCGGTGGGCGACGTGACCAACCGCGTGCAGCTCACCCCGGTGGCCCTGGGCGAAGCCATGGTGGTGGTGGACCAGCTGTTTGGCCCGGCCGCCGGCAAGCCGCCGCGCGACATGAGCTACGACTGTATTCCCACCGCCATCTTCACCCACCCCAGCGTCGGCACCGTGGGCCTGAGCGAAGCACAGGCCCGTGAGCGTTATGGCGAGGTGACGGTGTTCCGCAGCGAGTTCAAGGCGCTGAAGCACACGCTCTCGGGCAGCACCGAGCGCACGCTCATGAAACTCATCGTGGACACCGCCACCGATCGCGTGGTGGGCCTGCACATGGTCGGCGCCGAAGCCGGCGAAATCGTGCAGGGCTTCGCCGTGGCCATGAAAGCCGGCGCCACCAAGGCCGTGTTCGACAGCACCATCGGCATCCATCCCACGGCGGCGGAAGAGTTTGTGACCATGCGCAGTCCAGCGGGGTAGTGCCTGCCCCCACGCTCCGCCGCTTGCGCGGGTCGCTGCCCCCGAGGGGGCTGACCTTGCTTGGGGCGGCCCGGCGCTGCGGTCTGTCCGTTGCCCCCACGCTCCACCGCTTGCGCGGGTCGCTGCCCCCCGAGGGGGCTGGGCCTGCCTTGTGAGCGGCCCGGCGGCTGGCCCGTTGACCCCACGTTCCGCTGCTGCGCGGGTCATCCCAACGCGATCAGCGCCACCGTCAGAAGGGTGTGCACCCACAGGCCGGGTGCCAGCCACGCCAAGTAGCGCCAGCCACCGGCCACCCCAGCGGTCACGCTCTTGCTGCCAGCGTGCACAACCAGCGCCAGCATCAGGGCCTGCAGGGCTGCGCCGTCGGCACGGGGTGCGGCCGAAGCGAACACCGCCGACAGGGCCGAATGCAGGTCCACGAGCGCACCGAGCAGCGCGCCCACCAGCAGGCCAGCCTCACCCTGCCAGAGTTGCAAGGCATGCACCATGGCCTGAATACCGGACAGCAGGGCGGCCACGGCGGCTGCGCCCCGCAGACTGAACATGCGATCGCCGGGTTTTTCGCCTGGTTTGTCGGTCGCCTTCTGTGACGCTGATTCTGGTGCTGAATCCGGAGCCGCATCCGGTTCTGCAGCAGCCACACTGGCGCCGCTTCTGACCAGCCACCAACCCCAGGCCAGCGCCAGCGCCACACCCGCAAGCGCAGGCAACCACAGCACCGCCAGCCAGGCCGGGCGCACGGCAGACGCCACCAGCAGCAACAAAACCAGCGTGGGTGCACACGACAGCAGCCCGCCACCGGCCATCAGGCGAGCAGCCGATCGACCCTCGCGCACCGCCAGCCCCATCGTCGCGATGGTGGCCGTGCTGGAGACGAACCCCGATGCCAGCGCCGACAGCGCCACCGCATGACGCGCCTGCAGCAGGCGCCGGCACAAATGGGCCAATGACTGCACCGCCAGCAGCAATGCCAGCAACTGCAGGATGGTGTGCGGGTTGAGCACTTCTCCCCAGAGCGGCCGGTCCGGCGCCAGCGGCAAGGCCATCAGCACCAGCGCGGCCAGCAGGATGCCGTCGCGCACCTCGCCCGGGCGCAACCAGTGGCGGGCGAAGCGGTGCACGCCGCCAGCGTCAGGCTGGAAGCGCACAGCACCCCGATCAGGTAAGTCAGCAGCAACGCCACCTCGGTCGTCACGCCCGGGTCGTCCGAGCGGTCGTTCCAGTAGGCAGCCACCCCCAGGGCCGCCACCAGGGCCGCGCCGGTCACCACCAGGCCGTCGATCCGGGTCAGCGCGGTGGTGGCACCCATCAGGCAGGCCACCGAAAACGTGCGCAAACCGGCGAACGCCCGGCCTGGCCCGTCGCCCTTGCGCCGCTCCCGTTCGACGCCGATTAGCAGCCCGCAGCCCAGCGCCACGCTCAGCACGGTGGCCGCGCGGGCCAGATCGGTCATTCCGGCAAGTTCGGAAGCTTCAATTCCCAGCACCAGAGGTTCTCCATGATGCCAAGCGCTTGGCATTCCATCCAATGACATGCAGCAGGGCCAAAATAGCGCCATGCACAAGACACCCCACTTTACCGCTCCCCTCTTTTTCAGCGATCCGGCCGCCGCGCTGGCCCAGGTGCAGCGCATCTACCACGAGGGCGTGGATTTCCTGCGCACCGCCATGCGAGAGTTTGTCGATGGCAACGACACCACTGGCCAGCAGCGCGTGCGGGCTTGTTATCCCTTTGTGCGCCTGCACACCCACAGCGTGATGCGCCAGGGCACGGTCCCCAACAGCCGCCTGAGTTACGGCTTTGTGGCCGGCCCGGGGCGCTTTGAGACCACGCTGACCCGCCCTGACCTTTACGCCAACTACTACCTGGAGCAGTTCGAGCTGCTGCTGGCCAACCACGGCGGCGAACTTGAAGTGGGCACCAGCGCTCAGCCCATCCCCATCCATTTCTCGTTCGCTGAACACGACCACGTGGAAGGCACCATGAGTGCCGCGCGCCGCGCCCTCATGCGCGACGTGTTCGACCTGCCCGACCTGACCGCGATGGACGACGGCATCGCCAACGGCACCCACGAGCCGCGCCCGGGCGAGCCGCACCCGCTCTCACTGTTCACTGCGCCGCGAGTGGACTACTCGCTGCAGCGCCTGCGGCACTACACTGGCACGGCGCCGGAGTGGTTCCAGAACTTCGTGCTGTTCACCAACTACCAGTTCTACATCGACGAGTTCATCAAGCTCGGCCATGCCGAAATGGCCGATCCGCAGAGCGACTACATCGCCTTCGTGGAGCCCGGCAACGTGGTCACGCGTCGCACTGGCCTGCCCGCCGAAGTGGGCGACGAACTCGGCCACGCGCCTCCCCGCTTGCCGCAAATGCCCGGCTACCACCTCATGCGCGCCGACCGCACCGGCATCACCATGGTCAACATCGGCGTGGGGCCGGCCAATGCCAAGACCATCACCGACCACATCGCCGTGCTGCGCCCGCACGCCTGGCTCATGCTGGGCCACTGTGCCGGCCTGCGCAACAGCCAGCAACTGGGCGACTACGTGCTGGCCCACGCCTACGTGCGCGAAGACCATGTATTGGACGAAGAACTGCCGCTGTGGGTGCCCATTCCCGCGCTGGCCGAAATCCAGCTGGCGCTGGAAGCCGCCGTGGCCGACGTGACCGGCGTGCCCGCAGCCGAACTCAAGCGCATCATGCGCACTGGCACCGTGGCCAGCACCGACAACCGCAACTGGGAACTGCTGCCCGACAACAAGCCCCAGCTGCGTTTTTCACAATCGCGCGCCGTCGCGCTCGACATGGAGTCCGCCACCATCGCCGCCAACGGCTTCCGCTTCCGCGTGCCCTACGGCACCCTGCTGTGCGTGAGCGACAAGCCCCTGCACGGCGAAATCAAGCTGCCCGGCATGGCCAACCACTTCTACCGCGAGCGGGTGGACCAGCACCTGCGCATCGGTATCCGTGCGGTGGAGCGCCTGCGCGAGGGCGGGCCGGATCAGTTGCACAGCCGCAAACTGCGGAGTTTTGCGGAGGTGGCGTTTCAGTAAGTGGGGGTCTTCTGCTGGGCTGAGAAATTGCCCGCGGGGCGAGCAAGCCCCGATCAAAGCCTTCACTGTAGGGCGTCTCTCAGATTCCTATTTGTCCGAAAAAAGTGCAATCTTTCGGACAAATAGATACTCACTGCTTCACCACAAGCTTCGCGCACCCACGCCCAACAGCCTGGATTCGCAGCTGTCACGCCGCGTGCAACGCAGCGCAAACGGCGCGGTCTTCAAGCGCGGCACTTCTCTGTGCAAGGTGTCTGGCGTGATCGACCAAGCTTCCGGAAGACATCGACCTGTGCTTGGTGCCGACGTTCGTAGCCGAGGCCGAACACCGGCTGAATTCAGTTTGAAGCAATTCAGCTTTTGCTCCGAACAGGACGCTTTTCACCTTTCAACCGGTCAGGCGAAGCTGAATGGTCCTCATAAGGACAAAAATTCAGGTCGGCCCCTCACCCCGCCCCGTCTTCCTCATCCCCCTCACTCAGCGTCACCAGCAACTGCACCACCTCCGCACACTCTTCCTCAATCCGGCTGACGGCGCGGCGTCCCCCTGGCGCCAGTTGTTGGTGTTCATGGCTGCGCAGATACTCGGCCTGCTCCAGGATCGCCGTCATGCGTTCAAAGAGTTCGGAGGTGATCGCATCGGTGCGGTTGGCAGACTGGGGAATCTGGGTGGCTTCGAATTCGGGTGGTGCCGGGGCCAGATCGGTATGGAAGGCAAAGTCGCCCTCGGCATTGGATTCCAGTTCGATGGTTTCCATTTCAGCGAACGCAAGCAGATGCTCAACCCGCTCACGGATGAAAGCCCGGTCGAACGGTTTGACGAAAAAATCCACCGCGCCCAGGGCCAGCGCCTGATCGCGGTACGACTGCTCGGTGTGCGACGAGACCATCACCACCTGTGTGCCCATGAGCTTGGGGTTGCCACGCATGCGCTCCACCACCTGGTATCCGCTCAGGTCCGGCATGTCGATGTCGATCAGCATCAGGTCCGGCGTGTTGGCCTCCAGCTTGATCAACGCATCTTCCCCGCGCACGGAAAAATGCAACTGGGCCAGGTCCAGCAAGGTCCTGGCCAGCACGTGGACCATGCTGGGATCGTCATCGACGATCAGGATTCTTCGGCGTCTCTCGGTCTGGTCTGACACGGCGTTGTGCATCCGGTTGTCCCCTCGTACGGCGATTCGATTCAATCCGCTTTTTCAAACGGTATCACGATCGATCAAAAGTCCGAAATATTGGACATGCGCCGATACTGAACACTTCCGACCCAGGTGAAGCACGGAAAAAGCCGACATTTGCCGGCCATTCCTGCTCACCGCCGACCATCTTGCCCCTGACAACCGGCCCCCTGCGGCGAACGCCGGCACAAGCGCCAGCCCTTGCGACAGAACTCTCATCCGCTCTCAAAGCCGCAGCGCTTTACAGGTGCTTCACAAACACGACACACCACGGACGAAGGCGCTGCGCACAATGACCCCAACGCAGCCCTTGCCTGCCCCCATCTCCATGCAACCACAGCCCTTCCCAACGCCTCCCGTGCGCCTCGCTCACCCTGTGCTGGCACTCACCGCGGCTCTGCTGCTGAGCGCCTGCGCGAGCCTCTCGCCAACGGGCGCCGTCCTGCCGGATACCCCTTTGCCTGCCCGCTGGTCTGCCCCTGGTGGCTCCATCACCCAGGAAGTGTCTGCCCAGGCGTTGGCACAGTGGTGGCAGCGTTTCGACGACCCGGCGCTCACGGCCCTGGTGACCCAGGCGCTGCAGGCCAATACCAATGTGCGCGGCGCTCAGGCGGCGCTGTTGCAGGCCCGTGCCCAGCGCGATGTGCAGGCGGCGGCTCTGGGGCCTTCCCTGGGCGCCTCAGGCTCCGCACAGCGCAGCCGCTTGGGCGACACCGACGCCAGCAACCGATTCCAGGCCGGTTTTGATGCAAGCTGGGAGCCCGACGTGTTCGGTGGCAACCAGAGCGGCGTCAACGCCAGCGAGGCCGACACCCGTGCTGCCGAGACCTCGCTGGCCGATGTGCAGGTGTCGCTGGCCGCCGAAGTGGCCGTGACCTACATCGAGCTTCGCAGCCTCCAGACGCGCCTGGCCATCGCCCGAAGCAACCTGGCCGCGCAAACCGAAACCTTGCAGATCACGCGCTGGCGGGTGCAGGCCGGTCTGGCCTCGTCGCTCGACCTGGAGCAGGCGGTGGCCGCCAGCGAGCAGACCGCCGCCCAGCTGCCATCGCTGCAGACCGGTGTGGCCCAGGCCCTGAGCGGCCTGGCGGTGCTCACTGGCCAGGCCCCCGGCACGCTGGAAGCCACGCTACAGGCCGGCTTGACGACCCCGGCCCCCATTCCTCAGGCACCGGCCGCTCTGGCCATGGCCTTTCCGGCCGAGACGCTGCGCCAGCGCCCCGACGTGCGCACCGCCGAACACCGCATCAGCGCGGCATTGGCCCGGGTGTCACAGGCCGATGCCGCGCGCTACCCCAGCTTCCGGCTGGGCGGCTCGCTGGGCCTGAGCGCGCTCACGCTGAGCACGCTGGGCAACGGCGCGTCGGTGGTCAGCTCGCTGCTGGCCAGTGTGTCGGTGCCCTTGTTAGACGGGGGTGCCGCCGTGGCCCGGGTGCGCGCACAGGAAGCAGCACTGGAACAGGCCCGCACCAGCTACCAGGGCACCGTGCTCGCCGCCCTGAAAGACGTGGAAGACGCACTGGTTTCCTTGCAGGGCAACCAGGAACGTCTGACCCGATTGCAGACCGCCAGTGCTGCCGCCGCCAACGCCGAGCTGCTGGCGCGCCAACGCTACGAAAGCGGCCTGATCGACTTCCGGGCGGTGCTCGATACCCAGCGCACCCTGCTGTCCACCCAGGACAGCGTGGCCATCACACAGGCCAACCTGAGCGCCGACCTGGTGCGCCTGTACAAGTCGCTCGGCGGCGGCTGGGCGCCCGAGGCGGTTGACGCCGGAGGGGGCGTCGCTCCCGCCACCGGCCGCTGATCAGTCCCAGCCTTCTCCTTTTCAGACACGCGCCATGAACAACAACACCCCCTCTTCCGCCACCGAACCGTCGACTGCGCCCGTTGCCAGCGGCACACCCCCCTCCGACCTGGACACGCTGCTGGGCGAAGACCACGTGCCACACTGGTGGAAGCGTGCCTCGCTGTGGATCGTTGTGGCCATCGTGCTGGCCATGGCGGGCGCCGGGTACACCTGGCAGCAACAGAAAAAGGCCAAAGCAGCGCCGGTGTACGTGACCCACACACTGAGCCAGGGCAACCTCACGCTCACCGTCTCTGCCAACGGCACGCTGCAGCCCACCCGCGCGGTGAACATCGGCAGCGAACTCTCGGGCACGGTCAAACGGGTGCTGGTCGATGTGAACGATCGCGTGAAGACCGGACAGGTGCTGGTCGAACTCGATACCGCCAAGCTCAACGACCAGGTGGCACGGTCGCGCGCGGCCTTGGCCTCCGCCCAAGCGCAACTGGCCCAGGCCGGCGCCACGGTGAAGGAAGCCCAGGCCAGCCTGGCGCGCTTCGAAGAAGTGGCCCGCCTCTCGGGCGGCAAGGTGCCATCGGCAACCGAGCTCGACACCGCCCGCGCAGCCGTGGACCGTGCCGTCGCCAACGAAGCCAGTGCACGGGCCAACGTGGCCTCAGCCCGGGCCACGCTGGCCACGGACGAGACCAATCTGTCCAAAGCGTCGATCCGCTCGCCCATTGATGGCGTGGTGCTCACCCGCACGGTCGACCCCGGCAACGCGGTGGCGGCATCCCTGCAGGCGGTGACGCTGTTCTCCGTGGCCGAAGACCTGTCCAAACTCAAGCTGGAGGTCAGCGTTGACGAAGCCGACGTGGGGTCGGTGCAGGTGGGGCAGCGCGCCAACTTCACCGTCAGCGCCTACCCGTCGCGCCGCTACCCGGCCACCACCAACCGGGTTGCTTTTGGCTCGACCAAGATCGACAACGTGGTGACCTACGTGACCACGCTGGATGTGGACAACACCGACCTGAGCCTGCGCCCCGGCATGACGGCGGCGGCCACCATCGTGGCGGTGGAGCGCAAGGACGTGCTGCTGATCCCCAACACCGCCTTGCGTTTCACGCCCACGCAGGCCGCCGCATCGGACAGCTCTGCATCGGGCGGCAGCGTCCTGTCACAACTCATGCCACGCATGCCGCGAAGAGGCGGCCCGCGCACGGCTGGCGAAGAGCGGGGCAGCGCGCAGGGCGAACGCAGCATCTGGGTGCTGCGCGACGGACAGGCCGTGCCCATGACGGTGCTGACCGGCATCAGTGACGGCCGCATGACCGAGGTCAGTGGTGAGGGCGTGAGCGAAGGCCTGCTGGTCATCACCGACCAGCGCAGCAATGGCGCAGCGGGGGCAGCGCGATGAGCAGCAGCAGCGCCCCCGGCAGAGTGCCGTTGATCCGGCTGCGTGGCATCACCAAGGTGTACGGCGAAGGCAGCACGGCCTTCCAGGCCCTCAAGGGCGTGGACCTCGACATCGAGGCGGGCGATTTCGTGGCCATCATGGGGCCGAGCGGTTCGGGCAAGTCCACCGCCATGAACACCCTGGGCTGCCTGGACACGCCCACCACGGGCACCTACGAATTCCAGGGCGTGCCCGTGCAGTCGCTCGGCCGCGACCAGCGCGCGCGCCTCCGCCGGCGCTACCTGGGCTTTGTGTTCCAGGGCTTCAACCTGCTGGCGCGCACCTCGGCACAGGAAAACGTTGAGCTGCCGCTGATCTACCGCGGTGAACCGGCGGCCGCCCGCCATGCGGCGGCGGCGCGCGCACTGGCATCGGTTGGTCTGGCGGGCTGGGAGCACCACACGCCGGCCGAACTCTCTGGCGGGCAGCAGCAGCGCGTGGCCATTGCGCGCGCCATCGTCACCCAGCCGGCGGTGCTGCTGGCCGACGAGCCCACCGGCAACCTGGATTCCCAGCGCAGCCAGGAAATCATGGAACTGCTCTGGCACCTCAACCACGACCAGGGCATCACCGTGCTCATGGTCACCCACGAACCCGACATGGCGGCCTACGCGCGGCGCATCGTGCGTTTCGTGGACGGTGTGGTGGAAAGCGACACGCGCAACCCCCACCCCGTGGGCATGCACCACAGCGCATTTCAGACGCAGGGGCACTGACCATGTGGCTCAACACCTTGTTGCTCGCGCTGCGCTCGATCCGGCGCAACCTCATGCGCTCGTTCCTCACGATCCTGGGTATCGTGATCGGCGTGAGCGCAGTCATCACCATGGTCACGCTGGGCAATGGCGCCACCCTGGCGATCCAGAGCCAGATCTCCGGCCTGGGCACCAATCTGCTGCAGATCCGCCCCGGGCAGCGCATGGGCCCTGGCGGCAGCGGCGGCGCGGCCGCTTTCAAGGAAAGTGACGCCGAAGCCATCGCCACGCAGATTGGTGGCGTGCTCGCCGTGGCACCGGAAGCACGCACCGGCGCCACCGTGGTGGCCAACGGCCGCAACTGGACCAGCAGCATCATCGGCAGCACCAACGACTGGCTGACCACCGGCAACTGGAGCATCGGCCAGGGCCGCGCCTTCACGGACGATGAAATGCGCGCCGGGTCGGCCGTGTGCCTGATTGGTGAAACCGTTCGGCGCGAACTCTACGGCACCCGCCCGGCCCTGGGCGAGCAATTGCGCGTGCGACAGATTTCCTGCGAGATCATCGGTGTGCTGGGCTCCAAGGGCCAGGGCGCGTTTGGCAACGACCAGGACGACATGGTGCTGCTGCCCCTGAAGACCCTGCAACGGCGCGTCACCGGCAACACGCGGGTGAACACGCTGCTGGTGTCCATGACCGACGGCAGCGACCCGGCCCGCGTCACCAGCAGCCTGACGCAGCTGCTGCGCGAATTGCGCAAGCTGGCCGACACCGACGAAGACAACTTCAACGTGCTCGACACCAAGCAGCTCGCAGAAACCCTCTCAGGCACCACACGGGTGCTGACCACCCTGCTGGGCGCGGTGGCCGCCGTGAGCCTGCTGGTGGGCGGCATCGGCATCATGAACATCATGCTGGTGAGCGTGACCGAGCGCACCCGCGAGATCGGGCTGCGCCTGGCCATTGGTGCGCTGGAGCGCGAGGTGCTGCTGCAGTTCCTGATCGAGGCGGTGGTGCTGGCGGCGCTGGGCGGGCTGGTGGGCATCGTGCTGGCCACGGGGGCGTCGATCGGCTTGTCTGCCGTGATGAACGTGCCTTATGTGTTCAATCCGGGGGTGAACCTGCTGTCGTTCGTGTTCTCCGCCGGCATCGGCGTGCTGTTCGGTTATTTCCCGGCGCGCCGTGCGGCCCGGCTGGACCCGATCGAGGCACTGCGCCATGAGTGATCCGTTCCGGGGGTCAAGAGGGTCACCGCAGGGCTTTGTGCCGGCCGCCAGTGCGGCGGTATATGCTGCATGCTCATGACGCTTGCGTCCCCCATGGGGCCGCCCTCTGAGGCGGGCGTGCCGCTCTGCCCCAACCACCATCCGGAACTCACAAGACACCCATGGCCTCGACGAGAAGAAAGTTCATTCTGGGCAGCTTGGCCGCCGGCGGGGCCCTGGTGGTGGGCTGGTCGGTGCTGCCACCGCGCCAGCGCCTGCACACCGAGGAGCCTCTGGCCCTTCAGCCGGGGCAGGCCGCGTTCAACGGCTGGGTCAAGATCGCCACCGACGGCACGGTCACCGTGATCATGAGCAAGAGCGAAATGGGCCAGGGCGTGCTCACCTCGCTGTCCATGCTGCTGGCCGATGAGCTCGACGCCGACTGGTCGCGCGTGACCTACGAGATGGCACCCATCGACAAGATCTACAACAACGTGAGCGCCCTGGTGGACGGCCTGCCGTTTCACCCGGACAACCAGGGCCTGGTGCGCCGCGCCGCCAGCCACCTGACCGCCAAGACCGTGACCCACCTGGGCGTGATGATGACCGGTGGGTCCTCCAGCGTGAAAGACCTCTGGCTGCCCATGCGCGAAGCGGGCGCAGCGGCGCGCCAGATGCTGCAAACCGCCGCTGCATTGGGATGGGAGGTGGCCTTTGAAGATTGCCGCACCGAAAACGGCCAGGTGCTCGGCCCCAGCGGTCAGGTCGCCGACTACGGTTCGCTGGTGGCCAGGGCGGCTTCGTTGTCCGTGCCTTCCACCATCCGGTTGAAGAGCCCCGACCAGTTCAAGCTGATCGGCCAGCCCACGCACCGGATCGACAGCGCCGCCAAGATCACCGGCGCCGCACAGTTCGGCATCGACGCCCTGCCCGCCGGCCTGCTTTATGCAGCGGTTCAGATGTGCCCGACCCTGGGTGGTCGTGTGACCAGCTTCGACGCGGCCAGACTCACCGCCGCCCCGGGTGTGCGCCACGCGGTGGCCTTTGAGCCCCTCTACGGTGGAACCGGTGGCGTGGCCGTGGTGGCTGGCCGGCCCTGGCAGGCACAGAACGCGCTGAGAGATTTTGAAGCCGTGTGGGACCACGGCGCCCTGGCCGGCTTCAACAGCGAAGCGGTGATGGCCCAACTGACCCAGACCCTCGACGAGGGCGCCCAAGGTTACGGTTACCACAGCACCGGCGACGTGGACACGGCGCTGCAAGGCGCGGCCCGGATCGTGAGTGCCGACTACCAGGCCCCCTACCTGGCACACGCCACCATGGAGCCCATGAACTGCACCGTGCTGCTCAAAGACGGCCGGGCCACGGTGTGGGTGTCGACCCAGGTGCCCAGCATGGCGCGCGACGCGGTGGCCCAGGTGCTTGATCTGGCCCCGGAAGCGGTCACGATCCACGTGATGCTGCTGGGCGGCGGCTTCGGGCGCCGGCTGGAAGTCGATTTCATTGCCCAGGCCGCCCAGATCGCGCGCGTGGCCGAAGGCCTGCCTGTGCAGACCATCTGGACACGTGAACAGGACATGCGCCACGACTTCTACCGGCCGGCCTGCGTGTCGCGCTTTGCCGCGGGGCTGAACGAACAGGGCCAGTTGTTGGCCTGGAAGAACACCTCCGCCGGACAGGCCATCGTGCCCCAGGTGCTGCAGCGCGGTTTTGGCCTGCCGGGCGGCGGGCCCGACAAGACCACGTCCGAAGGCGCTTTTGATCAGCCCTACGAATGGCCGGCGGCGCGCATCGCGCACGAAACGGTCGACCTGCCGTTGCAGGTGGGGTTCTGGCGCGCGGTGGGGCATTCACACCAGGCGTTCTTCAAGGAATGTTTTCTGGACGAAGTGGCACACGCCGTGCAGGCCGATCCGGTGGCCTACCGCGCCAGCCTGCTGCAGCGCCACCCCCGGCACCTCGCGGTGCTGCAGCGCGTGGCCGAAATGAGCCGCTGGGGCGAGACGATCGCTTCGGTGGCGGGCACGCCCGCCCGGGCGCGCGGTGTGGCGCTGCACGAGTCGTTCGGCTCCATCGTGGCCCAGGTGGCCGAGGTGTCGATGCAGCCCGACAAGTCGATACGCGTGCACGAGGTGTGGTGCGTGATCGACTGCGGCCTGGCGGTGAACCCGCAGCTCATTGAACAGCAGCTGGAAAGCGCCATCGTCTACGGTTTGTCTGCAGCCCTGCATGGCGAGATTCACATCGTCAACGGGCAGGTGCAGGCCACCAATTTCCACGACCAGCCGGTCCTGCGCATGAACGAGTGCCCTGCCATTCAATGCGCCATCATGCCCAACACCGAACCCCCTGAAGGTGTGGGGGAGCCGGGCCTGCCGCCCATTGCGCCCGCCGTGGCCAACGCCCTTTTTGCCCTGACCGGCCAGCGCCTGCGCAGCCTGCCACTGAAACCTGCATGAGCTTGAGACTCGCATGAGCACCACCATGACCCCCATTCAACTCAACGGCCAGCCCGTGCAGGTCGATGTCGATGGCGACGTGCCCTTGCTGTGGGTGCTGCGCGCCGAACTGCAGCTCACCGGCACCAAGTTTGGCTGCGGCATGGCGCTGTGCGGCGCCTGCACGGTGCACCTCGATGGCGTGCCCACCCGGTCGTGTGTGACCCCGCTGGCCAGCGCGGCGGGCCAGTCGGTCACCACCATTGAAGGCCTGCAAGGGCCGGTGGCCGATGCGCTGCGCGCCGCGTGGACGGAGCTCGACGTGGTGCAGTGCGGCTACTGCCAGAGCGGCCAGCTGATGCAGGCCCACGCCCTGCTCGTGACCCACCCGCGCCCCACCGATGAACAGATCGACGAAGCCATGAGCGGCATCATCTGCCGCTGCGGCACCTACCCGCGCGTGCGAGCGGCGATTCACGAGGCGGCGGAACAGGCGGGGTAACTCGCACCATCAGCATTCCATCCGACAGAATCCGTTCGGGCTGAGCCTGTGGAAGCCCTGCGAGGACATGTAGCACCTCCGGCGCGAGATGTGCCATTCCAGGGATACCGTGGAACCGGCTTCGCCGGGCCACTGGTATCGCCCCCTTGAGGGGGTGACGCGCGAAGCGCGGCGCGGGGGTGGGTCAAACCCTTTTGGGTTGCACCTTGCTGGCGGCGCGCTTGGCCTGGGTGCGCGCGACTTCGACGTCTTCGTCAAACACCAGCGCCACGCCCATGCGGCGCTTCACAAAACTCTCGGGCTTGCCGAACAAGCGCACTTCACTGTGTGGTACGCGCAGCGCCTCGTCCACGCCGTCGAACACGATGCCCTGCGCATCCACGCCGCCATAGATCACGGCACTGGCGCCCGGGCTCTTGAGTGTGGTGTCCACCGGCAGACCCAGGATGGCGCGGGCGTGAAGTTCAAACTCGTTCTGCCACTGAGTGACCATGGTCACCATGCCGGTGTCGTGTGGGCGCGGGCTCACTTCGCTGAACCAGACCTGATCGCCCTTCACGAACAGCTCGACACCAAACAGCCCCTGCCCACCGAGGTTGTCGGTCACGGCCTGGGCGATGCGGCGGGATTCGGCCAGTGCCGCGGGGCTCATGGGGTGAGGCTGCCAGCTCTCCACGTAATCGCCACTGACCTGCACGTGACCAATGGGATCGCAGAAATGCGTCTGCACCTGGCCATGGGCATCCAGCGCCCGCACGGTCAGCTGGGTGATCTCGTAGTCGAAGTCGATGAAGCCTTCCACAATGACGCGGCCCGGGCCCACACGCCCGCCGGCCATGGCGTAGTCCCAGGCCTTCTTCACGTCGGCCGGAGCATCGATCTTGCTCTGCCCTTTGCCGCTGCTGCTCATCACCGGCTTGACGATGCAGGGGTAGCCGATGCCACGGTGGCCTTGACCGCCGTTTTCTGTTCCGTCGATGGCAGCCTGAAGTTCTTCCAGCGAGTCGCAGAACCGGTGCGGGCTGGTGGGCAGGCCGAGTGTTTCGGCGGCCAGCCGGCGGATGCCTTCGCGGTCCATCGTCAGGCGCGCGGCACGCGCCGTGGGAATCACCCGCACCACGCCCGCCGCTTCCAGCTCTTCCAGCATGGGCGTGGCAATGGCTTCGATCTCGGGCACCACCAGGTGCGGCCGCTCGGCTTCGATCAAGGCCTTGAGCTGCTGCGGGTCGCTCATGGTGATGGTGCGCGCATGGTGCGCCACCTGCTGTCCCGGCGCGTGGTCGTAGCGGTCCACCGCGATGGTCTCGACGCCCAGACGCTGGAGGGCAATCAGCACTTCCTTGCCGAGTTCGCCCGAGCCGAGCAGCATGACTTTGGTGGCGTGAGGGCTGAGCGGTGTGCCGATGGTGGTCATGAAGGGATTCCGGTTCAAACGGTGGCGGTGGTGGCTGCAGAAGATGTGGTGGCGAGCACGGCCCTGCCCATGGTTTCGCCCATGCGCACGCCTTGTTCGGGCATCCACTGCGGATTGAAGGTGATGGTGTCCTTGGGCCAGAGCATGACGACGGTGGAGCCCAGCAGGAAGCAGCCCATTTCTTCGCCGCGCGCCTGCATGAACACCTGATCCTCGTAATCCCACTCGCGGATTCGCTCGGTGCGCGGCGGGTTGACCACGCCGTGCCACACCGTGGCCATGCTGCCCACGATGGTGGCGCCCACCAGCACCAGCACGAAGGGGCGGGTTTCCTGGCTGCCTTCGGGGCCAAACGGAATGTCGTAGACGCACACCACGCGCTCGTTGCGCGCGAACAAGCCCGGAATGCCTCGGGCGGTGGCCGGGTTGACCGAAAACAGTTCACCGGGCACGTAGATCATGCGGCGCAGGCGGCCCGCGCAGGGCATGTGGACCCGGTGGTAATCCCTGGGGCTCAGGTAGAGCGTGGCAAAGGAGCCGTCCACGAACTGGTCGGCCAGTTCCAGATCGCCGCCCACCAGAGCGCGGGTGCTGTACTGGTGGCCCTTGGCCTGGAAGATCTGGTCGTGTTCGATGGTGCCGTACTGGCTGATGGCCCCGTCCACCGGGCACACAAATTCGGCACGCGACAAGGGCCGCACGCCCGGCTTGAGCGCGCGGGTGAAGAACTCGTTGAAGCTGGCGTAGCTGCGCACGTCGGGGTTGGCCGCTTCATCCATGTTGACGCTGTAGCGCTTGATGAACCAGCGAATGATGGCGTGGGACACCGCACCAGCGCGCGCCCCGGCCACCCAGCCTCCAAAAACGGTCAAGGCCCGCTTGGGCCACAGGTACTGCAGTTGAACAGAAAGGGGAGTTGCCACAGCAAGAATCGGGTGAGAAACGGAGAGGTGCGGAACGGGGCTGGTGCCGCCAAGCCTGGTATGCATTGTAGGTTCCGGCCCACCGGGCACCGTGAGGGGTCCACAGCTGTGTCTGCAGGCCATGCTCCTGCACGCGTGCAGGCACAATGTCCTGCCTATGAGCACCCCTCTGTTTGAAGCCCACGATCTGGTCAAACGCTATGGCGACACCACCGTGGTGGACGGCCTGTCGTTTTCGATTTCACCCGGCGAGTGCCTGGGCGTGATCGGCCCCAACGGTGCCGGCAAGACCACCACCATCCGCATGTGCCTGGGCCTGACCGCGCCCGATGCTGGTCGCATCGATGCCTTCGGCAAGTCCATGCCCGCCGACGCCCTGGCCATCAAGGCCTTGCTCGGTGTGGTCAGCCAGATGGACACGCTGGACCCCGATTTTTCCTGTGCAGAGAACCTGCTGGTGTACGGGCGCTATTTCGGGATCGACAGCGCCACCATTCGCCAGCGCATTCCCAGGCTGCTGGAGTTTGCCGCCCTCACCCACAAGGCCGATGCCACGCCGGGCGAACTCTCGGGCGGCATGAAGCGGCGCCTGTCGCTGGCCCGTGCCCTGGTGAACGACCCGCGCCTGCTGATGCTCGACGAACCCACCACCGGCCTGGACCCGCAGGCCCGCCACCTGATGTGGGAACGCCTGCAACTGCTGCTGCAGCAGGGCAAGAGCATCTTGCTGACCACCCACTTTATGGACGAAGCCGAGCGCCTGTGCTCGCGCCTGCTGGTGCTGGACCACGGCCGCAAGATTGCCGAAGGGCGCCCGCGCGAACTCATTGCCCAGCACCTGGAGCCCGATGTGATCGAGGTCTACGGCCAGGGCGCCGTGGCCCTGGCGCAGACCAACGAACATGCCGCCCTGCGTGCGCTGGCCGCGCGCGTTGAGGTGAGCGGCGAAACCGTGTTCTTCTACACCGCCCAGGCCATGCCGCTGCTGGCCGCCCTCAGCGAGCACCACCAGTTGCGCACCCTGCACCGTCCGGCGAACCTCGAAGACCTTTTCCTGAAATTGACGGGTCGGCAGATCCGTGAGGATGGATGACCATGAACACACAAACCCTGTCAGCGACGCCCTCTGTTTGGGGGGTTCCTCGCTTGTCCATGCGATGGTGGCCCGTGTTCCTGCGCAACCTGCTGGTCTGGAAGAAACTGGCCATTCCCAGCCTGGTGGGCAACATCGCCGAACCGCTGATGTGGCTGGTGGCGTTTGGCTATGGCATGGGCGCGCTGGTGGGGCAGGTCAACATGCTCACACCGCAGGGCACTGTGGCGGTGCCTTACATCCTCTTCCTGGCCAGCGGCAGCATCTGCATGAGTGCGATGAACGCCGCCAGTTTTGAGGCACTGTATTCGGCCTTTTCGCGCATGCACGTGCAGAAGACCTGGGACGGCATCATGAACGCGCCAGTGAGTCTGGACGACGTGGTGCTGGCCGAGATGCTGTGGGCCGGCTTCAAGGCCCTGTTTTCCGTGACGGCGATCATGGTGGTGATGCTCGCGCTGGGCATCAGCCATTCACCCAAACTGCTGCTGGCCTGGCCGGTGCTGCTGGGCGTGGGCATCACGTTTTCCTGCATTGCCCTGGTGTTCAATGCGTTGGCCAAGGGCTACGACTTCTTCACCTACTACTTCACCCTGTTCCTCACACCCATGATGTTTCTGTCGGGTGTGTTCTTTCCCAGGGAACAACTGCCGGGTGTGGTGAAGCTCTTTTCCGACTGGCTGCCCCTGACCAACGCGGTGGAGCTGGTGCGCCCCCTGTTCATGGACCAGTGGCCTGAGAGACCCTGGTTGCACGCGGCGGTGCTGCTGGTCTATACCGTGGCGGCGTTCTGGACCGCCCTGGCACTGACCCGCAAGCGCTTCGCCAAATAAGCAGGGCTGTTGCGCATGAATGATTCGCCTGCCCAGGACCCCTTGCACAGCAAGTACGGGCTCACCCCTGTGATCAATGCCGCGGGCTCTTTCACACCGCTGGGCGTTTCCCGCTCCAGTGCGCATGTGGCGCACAGCGCGGCTGCAGCGCTGCAATCGTTCTTCGTCATGAACGAACTCCAGGCGCTGGCGAGTGACCGGCTGTCGGCGTTCAGCGGCTGCGAGGCCGCTGCGGTGACCCACTGCGTTTCTGCGGCCATCACCCAGGCGGTCGCTGCCTGTATCGCGGGCACCGATGCCGAAGCGGTTGCGAACCTGCCCGAGGCGAAAGGGCGTGCCAACGCCGTGGTGATTCCGGCCGGGCACTGTGTGAACTACGGGCACCTGCTGGTGACCGACATCCGGCTGGCGGGCGCCACCGTCATTCAGGCCGGAACCAGGGAGGCTTGCAGCCTGCGCGACATCGAACAGGCGCTGGATCAACCGGGTGTTTGCTGTCTGCTGCTGGTGTCGTCCCGTCTCACGACCTTCCAAAATCTGGACACGCGGGGCGCGGTGACCGCTGCGCGCACTCGGGGGATTCCCGTCGTGATTGACGGTGCGGCGCAGGACATGCGCATCCCCGAGCTGCTGGGCACGGGCGCCGACGCCGTGCTGATCAGTGCGCACAAGTACCTGGCCTCACCCACGGCGGGCCTGGTGCTCGGCACGCGGACCTTCGTCGAGCGCTTTCGCGCGCAGGAAGCCGGTATAGGCCGGGCCATGAAACCTTCCAAAGAGGCGATCGTGGGGGTGCTGGCTGCGCTGGAAGAACGCCAGGCGATGGAGCCCGTTGCCTGGCGCCAGCAACAGGACAAAAAAGTGGCGAAGGCGATGGCGCTGCTCAGCGCCTGCCCGGACATTCAGGCCAGTGCCGAACCCGATCCCGTGGGCATGCCCTTTCAGCGGGTCCGTGTGCGGTTTCTCAAAGGTGCGGCCGCTGCGCGGGCGGTGGCACAGACACTCAAGGCGGGCAATCCCAGCATCTGGGTGATGGAACATCAACTCGACCAGGGAGCGATCTTGCTGGAACTGGTAGCGCTCTCAGAGGAAGAAGTTCAACAGCTTGTCGGGGCCATCGGCTCGGCATTGGCTGCATCGGCGTCCGGTTGAAGCAGGCATTCCCATTCTGACAAGGCGGCCGGTGACGCCAATCCGGCCTTTGCGCTGCCCTCCCTGCGGGGCCAACGCACGAAACCAGCAGAAATGCTCAGTGAACCGCTTGCAGCGAAGGCTGGGCGTCCATGTAGTGCTCGCAGCCGCTGTCCATGAAGTCCTCGGCGTCGATCACGGCATCGTAGTCGCGAACCAGGTTATGCGTCTTGGGGATCAGCGGCTTGTCCAGGGGACGGCAGATGCGCTGGCGCAGGCCACGCAGAGGGGTGCTGTTTTCCATGGCGCTGATCACGGACTCCGGATCGAGCATGAGGACGAAAGGGTTGGTGCGGCTGTGGGTCGAGTTCATGGCGAGGTCCTGAAAAATGCGGTGGATCAAATGGCTGGACGACTTGTGTGTCGATGTGTCCAACTGTATTGATGTTGTTTCAGGACGTTAAGTCGGTGCCTTGCCATTCCGTCTGTAAGAAGTTGCCTGACAAACCCGGAACTGGCCCGTTTTCACCCCTTACTTTCTGTCTGTGTGACGCTGCGTCGGCGTGATGTACCGCACGCCACAGCTTCCGATGGTCACGGCCCTCTGCGCAGCGCCTCGACGCTGGCACGCACCACACCCTGCACGCTGCCGTTCTCTGCGTAGCGCCGGCGCAGGAAGGTGGCGTGGTTGCCGTCATGCCCGGCGGTGCGTTCGATCTCATCTATTGCCGCACGGGACTTCAACGCATCGGCGTGCGGCTCGAGCAGACGCAGGGTGGCCAGGATGTCTTCGCGGATGCTGATCTGCTGGCGGGTCTTGGGGTTGACCATCATGCCGTCGAGGCCGAATCGGCAGGCCTGGAAGCGGTTGTAGGTGTAGACGAGGTAGTCGTCTTCTTCGGGTGGTGCCTCAACGCGTTCCAGCAGGTGGCGGCACAGCGCCTGCAGGTAGCAGGCCAGACCGGCGGCACGTTCCACCGTGAGCGGCGTGTCACACACGCGCAGTTCGATAGTGCCGTACTCGGGTTTGGGGCGGATGTCCCAGTAGAAGTCCTTCATGGACTTGACCACACCGGTGCTCTCCATCTTGGTGAAGTACACGTTGGCGAATTCTTCCCAGCTCAACACGAAGGGTGCGCGGCCGCTCAAGGGAAAGGCAAACACCGAGTTCAGGCGCGCCGAGTCGAACAGCGTGTCCACGCCCTGCGAAAACGGAGAGGACGCCGACAGCGCAATGAAATGCGGCACATAGCGGTTGAGCGAGTGCAGCAGGAACAGCGCTTCGTCGGCACTGGCGCAACCAATGTGCACGTGCTGCCCGAACACGGTGAACTGCTTGGCCAGGTAGCCATAGAGGCCCGAGAGTTCCTGGAAGCGCGGCTTGGAGAAGATGCGCTGCTCGAACCAGCGCTGGAACGGGTGCGTGCCGCCACCCGCAATCTCGATATTGAGTCGGTCGCCTGCGGCCACCAGGGTGTCGCGGATCTGCTGCAACTGTGCCAGCAGCGGGCCGTGTTCGCGCTGCACGTCGGTGGCGATCTCGATCATGCTCTGCGTCATCTCGGGCGTGACCACCCCCGGAAACGGTTTGCGCCGCAGCAGTTCCAGCAGGTCGTTGGCGCTGCTGGAAAGGTCCAGATCGTAGGTATTGACGAGCTGCAGTTCGAGCTCCACGCCCATGGTCAGCGAATCAGACGCCTTGAAGGTTTCGAGTGGCATGCAGGTCTCCTAGGGCCTGTTCGCCCTGTTTTTCCAAGAGCGAATGGGTTGAAAACAGCGCCAATCTAGGCGCGCGACGACGGCCAGACTGGGTGTCTGGCCTAGGAGTGCAACAACGAGTGGCGCTGTTTTCAACCCCTTCCCTTCGGGTTGCGGCCAAAAAGACCATGCGCCGCGTTGCGAAGCCTTGCCGGGGGGCGACCCCGGCTGCGTTTCGCGCCTTGCGCATGGCCTTTTTGATCCGCAACGCATCTTGGAAAAACAGGGCGAACAGGCCCTAAGCCTTGGTCACATGGGTTTCGTGAGCCGTCATCAGCGCGCGCTGCGTGACCACCGGCCCCAGCAGTTCCTGCAGCATCAGCATGCCGGCCATGACCGACAGCACCTGCACCGCAGGCCCCAGCCCATACAGACGAGTCTGCTCCAGCAACAGAATGGCAAACGCCGACATGGGCGTGAGCGCCAGACCGGTGAGCAGTCCCTTGCGTTCGGTGATGCCCGACAGGCGCGCGGCCACGAGGCTGCAGCCCACCTTGGAGGCGGTGCGCACCGCGATGAGCACCAAGCCCAGCACCATGCCCCCGGCCACGTCGGCCCAGTTCAGCAGCGAGGCAATATAGACAAACAGGAACAGGGTGAGCACGTCGCCGGCGGTGCCGAACCCGCGCTGGGCGTTGGTGAGGTGCACGCGCCGTTCACGCGCCACGATCCCGAAAGTGAGCGCGGCCAGCAACGGCGAGAGTTTCAGGCCGTAGGACATGGTGGTCAGCAGCAGCACCGCCAGGGCGAACACCACCGTGACGCCGCGTTCATGGGAGCTGCGAAAGCGCAGCAACCAAGGCACGGCCACACCCAGCATCGTGCCCACCGCCAGCGAGGTCACCAGCACATGGATGCTGCCGAAGGCGGCCTGCACCAGGTCGCCCGATGTGCTCAGGTGCCAGTAGCCCACCACCAGCTTGAGCGCCAGCACCGACACCATGCAGTTGATCGCGCACAGATGCAGCACCCGCTCGGTCACCTGGCCGGCACTGTGCAGTTCATTGGCCACGCGAACGATGCCCGCTGGCGAGGCCGACACCGACAGCGCCGCAATGATCAGGCGCACATCGGCGGGCAGATCGAAGAAGCCACTGGCCCAGTACACCGCACCGAAAGTGATCACCGACTCCGCCAGCCCCAGCACCAGCACCCAGGGGTTGTGGCGGAACCAGCGCAGATTGATGCGGTAACCCAGTTCAAACAGCACCAGCGAGAGCGCCACATTGGCAATGAATGGCAGGCCAGCCACCGAAGCGGTCAGCCCGGGCAGATTGACCAGGCCACCCAGCAGACCCACCGCCACGTAGCTGGTGACCCGGGGCACATGCCAGGTTTCGTACAGACGTTCCGCCAGGAACCAGGCCAACAGCAGCACCAGCGGCCAGGCCATGGATTGCAGCAGGAAATCGACATCGGTGATCATGGACTAGGTCTCCTGATGAGGCCCGGCGCAATGCGGCCTGGGGGGAGGGTCCCGCTGCCGGCTCTTTGTCCGGTTCGGCGCCGGGCCGACGGGTACCACGGTAAGGGGGTGTTCAGCGCGGCCGTTGCCGGCCAGCCCTGGGTTCAGACTGCGAAGCGGGGCGCGAGTTCTTGCAGGTTCAGCTGTTCCAGCACCTGCGCCAATCTCTCCTGGGCCCTGACGCGGGTCCCCGTGCGATCGTGCGCCATTCTACGGGCCAGGATCAGTTCGTTTTTCATTGAATGCTCCCACCCGACCAGTTCGGTGACGGTGACGCTGTAACCATGGGCTTCGAGCTGCAGGCAGCGCAGCACATTGGTGATCTGGCTGCCGAACTCGCGCGTGTGCAGGGGGTGGCGCCACAGTTCGGCCAGCGGCGTGCGCGACAGGCTCAGCGCCTTGTGCTGGCGCATCACGCCGGCCACCTCGGCCTGGCAACAGGGCACCAGCACCATGTGGCTGGCCTGCTTGGCCAAGCCGAAGGCAATGGCGTCGTCGGTGGCGGTGTCGCAGGCGTGCAACGCGGTGACCACATCAAAACGCTCGGGCAGTTCAGGGTGGGTGAGTGCGGCCTGTACCGTGGTGGCCAGAAAATGCATGCGCTCGAAGCCCAGTTTTTTGGCGAGCGCCTGCGACTTTTCCACCAGCTCGGCCCGCGCTTCCACGCCATGGACCCAGCCCACGGCCTTGTCCTTGAAAAACAGGTCGTAAAGGATGAAACCCAGGTAGGACTTGCCCGCGCCATGGTCGGCCAGCGTCACGTCGCCGCGGGCCTTCAGCACTTCTTCCAGCAGCGGTTCGATGAACTGCACCAGGTGGTACACCTGCTTGAGCTTGCGCCGCGTGTCCTGGTTGAGCTTGCCCTCGCGTGTGAGGATGTGCAGTTCTTTCAACAACTCAACCGATTGGCCGGGCCGCAGCTCAGGCAATTGCTCCTGCAGCGTCTTCTGTGGCACTTTTTCGAACGCTTTCCGGGTTGCTTGGCGAGGTGTTTTTGGGGATTTCACAAGCGGGCCCGTTCTGAGGTGTTTTCTGTGTCGCGCGATGCCGGCCCATTTCGGTCCTGCAAGCGGTCAATCTGAGCGCGTAGCGCGCGGATTTCGTGCATAAGTTCGCGTTCGATCTGACGTTCACCTGCCTCGACTTCGTCTTGCACTTCCCTCTCGACGAATATCGCAGCCAGCGAGGCCGTGACCAGGGAGAGCACCGAAAGCCCCAGCAGCACCATCAACACGGCAAAGGCCCGCCCGGCCTGGGTGCGTGGCACCACGTCGCCGTAGCCTACGGTGGCTGCGGTGGTGAAGGCCAGCCAGAGACCCTCTTGCAGCGAGGTGACTGTAGGTTCCAGCGCCCAGAAGCCGACGCCCCCAACCATCATGATGACCAAGCACAGCACCAGGGAATACCATAGGCCGCGACGCACGATGTGCATACGGGGTCGACTCAAGCGTTTCATTCAGCGATTCTGTCACGAGCCGCGGGCGACAATCGGTCCATGATCCAACCCGACACGCGCACCGACGACCCCGCCAAGCACCCCTACGCCGCGCTCACCCCCGACGTGGTGCAGGACGCACTGGGCAGCATCGGACTCTGGGGCGACGGGCGCATGGCCGCCCTCAACAGCTTCGAGAACCGCGTGTACCAGATGCACCTCGAATCCCCTGTGGGCGATGTGGAACAGGTGGTGCTGAAGTTCTACCGCCCCGGGCGCTGGAGCGACGCGCAGATCGCCGAAGAACACGCATTCGCCGAAGAACTGGTGGCTGCCGAAATACCCGCCGTGCCCCCGCTGCGCATACAGGGCACGACCCTGCACCACTTTGGCGGCTTCGCCTTTTCGGTGAGCCCGCGACGGGGCGGTCGCCGGCCGGAACTGGAGAACTTCGAGGTGCTGGAGTGGATCGGGCGTTTTCTGGCCCGCATCCACACCGTGGGTGCCTCACAGCCGTTCCGCGAACGTCCGTGCTTGAACGCGGCCACCTTCGGCCATGAACCGCGCGACTGGCTGATGGAACACCAGGCCGTGGCCTCCGAGGTGCGCACCGCCTGGGCTGCCGCACTTGAAGAGGCACTGGCCCTGATCGAAGCGCATCCGGTTTTGCGACCCGGTACGCCAGCGGACCCGGAAGGCGTCCAGCTGATCCGCCTGCACGGCGACTGCCACCCGGGCAACATCCTCTGGACACCCGAAGGCCAGCCCGGTGCCGGCCCGCACTTTGTGGACCTCGACGACGCACGCACCGGCCCGGCGGTGCAGGACCTGTGGATGTTGCTCTCTGGTGAACGGCGCCAGCAGATGCAGCAACTGGGCGCACTGGTGGACGGCTACGAACAGTTCCGGCCCTTTGACCGGCGCGAACTGGCCCTCATCGAACCACTGCGCACCTTGCGTCTGATCCACTACAGCGCCTGGGTCGCCCGCCGCTGGGAAGACCCTGCTTTTCCGATCAACTTCCCCTGGTTCGGCACCCGCGACTACTGGCAAGGCCAAGTGGACATGCTGGTGGAACAGATCGAAGAGATGCAGGGTGAGCCGCTGATGGCTTGACGCGCGCAGGGGCATGGCCTCAAAGAGTGCGTCCCGCTAGGTTGAAGCACACAAATACCCCCGGCGCCCCGTGCACCGAACAAACCCGTTCGATCTTTGTGGTTGTTCACAATTAAATTGCACACAATTTAATTGTCGGCCACATTAACAACCCATGAACACCCCAGCAATCACCAGCGACCAGGCCCTGCGGCTCGACCACCAGCTCTGCTTTGCGCTGTATTCGGCCTCGCTGGCCATGACCAAGCTCTACAAGCCGCTGCTGGACGAAATGGGCCTGACCTACCCGCAGTACCTGGCGCTGCTGGTGCTGTGGGAGCAGGATGGCCTCACCGTCTCCGACCTGGGCGAACGCCTGCACCTGGACTCCGGCACGCTGACGCCACTGCTCAAGCGCATGGAGACGGCCGGCCTGCTGAGCCGCCTGCGCGACGTGCAGGACGAACGGCGCGTGCTGATCCGCCTCACGGCCGCCGGCCGCCAGCTGAAGAAGCGCGCTGCGCGCATTCCGGGCTGCATCCTTCAAGCCACTCAATGCGACGTGACCGAGGTGCGGGCGTTGACCCGACAGGTCCAGGCGCTTCGCGACCGGCTCATCGCCTGAGCCGGACCTGACCACCGCTTCGTCCATCTCCCTTTTCCGATCTCATCGTTTTTTCAACCTGCTTTCTGCAAGCAACCCTCAAGGAGTACACACCATGCCCACCATCCTCGAAAAAGTCGTTTACACCGCCCGTGCCCACACCACCGGCGGCCGCGAAGGCAGCTCGCGCAGCGACGACGGCATGCTCGACGTCAAGCTCTCACCCCCGAAGGCCATGGGAGGCTCGGGCGCAGCCACCAACCCGGAGCAACTGTTCGCCGCCGGCTATTCCGCCTGCTTCATGGGTGCCATGAAGCACGTGGCCGGCATGAAGAAGATTGCCGTGCCCGCTGACGCCTCCATCGACGCCGAAGTCGACATCGGACCGATCCCCGCCGGCTTCGGCATCGCCGCCCGCCTGAACGTGAGCCTGCCCGGCATGGAGCGCGCCGTGGCGCAAGACCTGGTCGACACGGCGCACAAGGTGTGCCCTTACTCCAACGCCACACGCGGCAACATTGAAGTGACGATCAAGGTCGTCTGATCGACATCGCCTTGTGAAAAAGCCCGCCTGGTGCAAGCCTGGCGGGCCTTCGCTATTGGAGCGTTGTGATGCTGTTCTTCGCGCTGCAGAGCCAGATTCAGGGACGCCCCAGCCGCTCCATCGCATCAGCCATCCAGTCGGTTGGCAGCACAGGCGCATCGGCCAGTGTGATGCACCATCCATCGGCCTCTGCGTTCACCTGAGCGCGCCCCCCTTGCCAGAGCAGCCAGGCCAGCCAGCCGCATTGTTCATGGGTGGGCATGGTGCCCGCAGGCGCCGTGAGCAGCACATGCAACAGCTCACCTTGTGGCAGGTGCACCGCCTCACCCTGCACTGCTCCACCGCTCAGATTTGCCAGCGCTGCCAGAGCCGATTCATCACCTGCCTGCGCGCCAAAGCCATCCAGCCACTGGCGCAAATGCCCCGCCACCGCCGCACCCCGCAGGGCCTCAGCCTGCAGCAGATCGGCGTGCTCCCAGCGGTGCCAGTCCACAGCCGGCTCTGTGCCACCCACAGCCAGCACCGTTTCGGCAAAGCGGTGCGCAGCCGCAGGGGCGCTCTCGGCGTTCATCGCGGCGCCCACCATCAGCAACGCCGCCAAGCGGTTCGCCAGCAACTGACTCTGCTGGGCCATCAGCTTGTCGCGCATCAGTTCGTCGCGTTCGTTGCGCAGGGCGGCCAGTTCCAGGGCGTTCTTCAGATCGGCGCGCAGCGGCTCCAACTCCCACGGCTTGTTGATGTAGCGGTAGATCTCGCCGCTGTTGATGGCTTCGATGGCGTCGCCCAGTTCGGAGTACGCCGTGGTCAGCATGCGCACGATGCCCGGGTAGTAGTCACGTGCATGGCGCAACAGTTCGTTGCCTCGCTCGCCGGGCATGCGCTGGTCACACACAAGCACCGCGATCTCTGAGCCGTGCGCCTTGAGCATGGCACGCCCCTCGTCCACCGAACTCGCCGTGAGCACGGGCGCCAAAGGCCCCACCAGGCGCTCGAAATACTTCAGCGCCATGGCTTCGTCGTCTACATACAGAATCTTCTCGGGCTTCATCTAGGGCCTGTTAACACTATTTTTCCAAGTGCGAATGGGTTGAAAACAGCGCCAATCTAGGCGCACGACGACGGCCAGACTGGGTGTCTGGCCTAGGAGTGCAACAACGAGTGGCGCTGTTTTCAACCCATTCCCTTCGGGTTGCGGCCAAAAAGGCCATGCGCGGCGTTGCGAAGCCTTGCCGGGGGGCGACCCCGGCTGCGTTTCGCGCCTTGCG
>PHCQ01000032.1 GCA_002840835.1 Betaproteobacteria bacterium HGW-Betaproteobacteria-16
AGGCAGCCGTCTGGAAAACGGTTCGCAGGAAAGAGTGCTAACGATCCATCCCACCCCATGGCCCGACGGAAGTCTTGCACTTCAAGGCGCATGGAAAAAACCTCTGCAGTTCCCCCGTGTTTCGTATCGCCAGTTTTCGTGCCCACCAGTGGCGCAGCGCAGTTTGCTTTCCGTATCCCGGAGAGAGCCAACCGCACCGCGTCTCTGGATGGGGTTTTGTTCGTGTTCCCAAGGAGTAGCCAAGTGACCCACATGCTGCAGCCGCCTTCCCAGTCTGGAGAAGCAGCTGAGGCCGCGCATGGGCGACTCGGATCTCACATCGCAGGCCAACTCCCGCTGAAGCTCGAAGTCACAGACGTAGCCGTGGCCTCATCGAGTGGCCGCCGGCGAGGGGAGAGCGCAAGGGCCGGTGCCGCGCGTGGTTCTGCACCTCCCATCCTCTTGGCGATCCGCAAGGAAGCGGGCCTCGGCCTTCCGGTGCTCAAGCGAGTCCAGAAACACCATCCGGGCGATCCACTGCGCCAGGTGAGCGAGTTCTTCGCGGAGTTCACCATCCCGGCCGCTACTGGCAGGAAGCGCTCCGTTGGCATGCTCACCGAGAGGCTCTACATCACCCAGATGCGCGTGATGGTTGCGGACCTTGATCGACTCAACATGGCCCTGCAGAACCTCGGTGAGTTCAGTGCCCGGCATGTCCGCGCCCTCAACAACCACTACGAGCGCCAGGGACTGAGCAGTTCCAGCCTGCAGAAAAAGAACACAGTCCTTCGACGGTTTGGAACCTGGATAGGAAAACCAGACATGACACCGCGCCTGCGCGATCTCGTGATGGATCCAGCCAGGGCGCGTAGGAGCTACTCGGCAACCGAATCCAAAGCCTGGACCGCGAAGGGTGTTGCCCCGACCGAAGTCATTGCCCGCATGGAAGCGGAGTGCCCGGTGGCCGGCCTGCAGCTGCTGTTGTGCCTTGTCTTCGGGCTTCGTCCCCGCGAGGCAGTCATGTTCAAACCAATGGCCGCCGACCAGGGCCGACAGATCTTCGTCACCGATGGGACCAAGGGCGGGCGTGCGCGCATGTTGCCTGTAGACACCGTCGAGAAGCGTGACATTCTGGAACGAGCCAAAGCCGTAGCCGCGAACAACCGCCGTGGCGTGCTCAGTGACAAACCCTCTCGCACCCTCAAGATGGCCCTTCGCCACTTCTACTACCTTGCGGAAAAGGTTGGCATCTCGCGGTCGGGTCTGGGCGTGACGCTGCACGGCTTGCGCCACGAGTTCGCCAATCGCCTCTTCAAAGAGATTGCCGGCGTGGACTCACCCGTTAACGGTGGCCGCCTGGAAGATCGCGATCTGGTTCGCACCGCCATGCAGCGGACCTCCGAGCAGCTTGGGCACGGCCGCAAAGACGCCGGCGCAGCCTACCTAGGGTCCGCTCGCCACATGGACTTCACCACCTACAAGAACCTGCGAGAGCTGTCTGCAGCGCTTGATGACGACGCGGCGGTGATTGAGGCGGTACGGGCAATGGGACCGGCCAGCTGGTGGGTCTATGGCCCAGCGGCGGAAGGCAAGGCCCGCAACGGACAGCTGCAGCTTGCTTACAGCGCCGAAGAGCACGGCGAGGTCCAGGCCGTAGCCGACCTTGCGGTGGGCCAGCAAGCAATGCGAGTTGCCCTTGCGGCGGGCAACGCCCTGGGTTGCGTGGGCAGCGTGATCCCCTACAGCGCGTTGACCGGACGTGACCTCGCCGAGTTCGAACTGATCGGGCTCAGCCGTGCCTCGCGCGATCGCCTGGTCGAAGAAACAGCCGCTATCGAGAAAACCCCAGAAACCACGCCGAATACCTGACTTTCGGCCATGAAAACCCCGTTTTGCTTCCAGGAGAACGAATTGGAACTCTCACACAGCACCACCACCGGAACCCCGCCCGGAATCACCGGATTTGGCGTTCAACATATCAAACGGGAAACCGCCCACCGCGTTGTGTCCAAGCGTGCTGGGGGGAAGGCTGGCGAGCGCCGAATCGTTGGCTCTGAGGTTCTTCGCGATGACGAATCCTCTTTGCAGCTTGCGGTGCCGGCGCCTGAGGCGGATGAACCTGTGCCGGCATCAGGGGAGGCGGCAGGGGAGACGGTGACTGCGGTCGAGCTCACGGACCAGTCGGAAGGGTCGCCCTTGCCCGACCTTCCGATGGGGCGCCGGCTGCGCTCGCGGGCGGACATGCTCGTGCACCTCGAAGCGCTGCTGGACCAGCCCTGTCCGAGTCCGAACGAATTTGCCCTGATCGACAAGGTCGCCCGCCTCACCAGTGTGGAAGTGCCCTACATCTCTGCGGAGGACTTGATTCGACTGGCAGGGCCCGCAATGGACACCTGTCGCGCAAATGTTCGGTTCGTGCTTGGCAAAGCGGTGGGTGTGGGCGTGCTTGAGTGCCAGGAGGATGCGTCGTGGGCACTGTGCCGCTACCGGTTGACGGAAGTCGGCCGCCGCTACGTTGCGCGGCGCAAAGAAGCCCGAATCTCGCTGTGGCGCATCAACCCCGGCATGACCCTGGAGGCCGTGTGCGTCATCCTGCAAAGGGAAGGCGGTGATTCTCTGGACGCATTCACGCCGGCACCCAAGAGCACCGTTCTACCTGTCGGGACTGTCAGGGCGTCAAGCGCCACCGTCAAAGCTTCCACCCAACAGCGGTCAGCGGCCAAAGCCCAGCAGCACACCGCCGAGGACATGAAGACCACCCACGCGCTGCGCCAGGTACACCCGTTCTGGGCCGGCTTGCTGGATCCCCTGCAGGAACCCCTGAGCAGCCGCGCAGCAGAGGGACTGTACTGAGTCGTCGCCGGCGTGAGGTTCCGGCCATGCACCCGTTTTTCCAACCTGCCTTCACCAAACCATCACCTTCCCTCCCATGAAAACAGACATTCCAGCTGCCCCTCAACCCCGAGCGATCCAGACCCGCGTCAGCGAAGACGGGCTGCGGTACCGGTCCAAGGCCAGTGGCTCGTACTATGGCCCCGCCACAAGCGGCGGCACGATCAGCTGCCTCAAGTGCGGCACCCACCGGACCCGTGATGCTCTCAAGAGCGTGGTCCTTGGCGCAAACCGAAACTATGTGTGCCGCGATGGGTGCCCTCCAAAGTCCTGATCCGATGGAGGTGCCGGCTGGCACGTTCCTCTCCTTCGAGATGATGTTGCAGGATCTCGAAGCGGATGATGTGGCCACCACGGTCGATCCCGGCGCGGACATCTCTGCGCAGATCGCTGCGGAAGTGGCAGCTGCCAAGCTGGCGTACCTGCCGGTCTCGCTCCAGCGCGATGTCCAGAAGGACGCTCATGCATTCCTGTTCGGCGAGGAGCTGGACGATCCCGAGGAGGAGGACGGCGCCGAGGCCTGGAAGCCGCAGCGCGTCCAATTCGTATCCCTGCGCTCAAACGGTCTGTTCCCGAACCTCCCGAACAGGGCCCGGGTCAACCCGCGCCCCCAGCCCAAGCCGCAGCCCAAGAAGCGGGCCAAGCAGCAGCAGACTGGCAGGGCGATTTCCCAGTTGGAGGAACAGCCACAAGATCACTCACGCGCCTCCCCGCATCCACGGGTGGTTCCCACGCGCAAGTCCAGGTGGGAAATGCTCTCGACCGAGATGCAGGCGCGCATTCGCAGCACCGGGTTTGAGCTGGGCTGGGACATGGCCCGCCACGGCATGCCCATGCCCGATGACCTGGGCCGCATGGTCCCTGAGTTCGCAGAGGGCTGGGGCGCAGCGCACGAGCATTTCGGCGCCCGGACCGTCAAGCCAGACACCTACACCCGCAAATGGCTCACCGTGCGCGGCAGCGCCTTGCGTCGGAACCGGATCTTCGATTCCGAAGTGACCCCGGCGTTCTTGCGCTCGGTCGCCATGCCGCACTGTCCGGTGATGCGCACGCCATTGGCGTACGGCACCAAGCTGGCTGATCGCGATGATCGGCTCATCTGGAGTGTGGACCGCCTGAACAACAACGCCGGCTACGTGGTGGGGAACGTGCTCATCCTGAGTGAGCGGGCCAACAAGGCAAAGGGCAACCACGGTTTCAGGGAGCTTCAGGCCATGGCCCAGCTCGCCCAGGACGCGTCGGACGGCATGCATGAAGGGCTGACCGTTCTGGAGTGGTCCCGCCTGGCCTACCTTGCCGCGCTGGTTTGCCGCGACGTTTCGTGGCGGGAAATTGCCAAGCTGCCCATGCGCGTGTTTCTCCCTCCCAGCGTGACCATCAGCGACCCACTGCCCGGCATCCAGTGGAAGCTCTCTGCACTGCCAGAGACCCACAGATCGCCAGAGGAGGGCACCGCCTACCTGCTCAAGCTGTTCCCGAGCAAGCACCTGCAGCGCGCAGTGCGCCTGTTGGTCGAGGCCTTCTATCTGGCGGTCGACGCGGACGAATCCGACGACGAAGAGCGGCCGCACCGCTGGGTGGTGGAGGATGCCTGGGAAAACCCCGTGGTCCAGACCTACTGGCACAAGCTCATCGATGTCATGAGCGATGACGACAAGGCCAGCCTGGTCCACAACACGGGGCTCACACGCGTGAACGACGCTCAGTGGAGCGAAGCGGCAGGCCTCAGAAGCCGGGGCTTTGTCCAATGAGGCCACAGAAGGCCCACAGCGGTCGGCGAGGGCACCGGCTGGGGCGCCAATCCAGCGGTGCCGCCGGCCATGGCGTGCCCGCGCATCAGGACATGGGCTGATGGACTGGGAAAGCCGCACCGATCTGCAGATCGCCTGGGGAGGGGAGTCCGCCACCAACTGGCGCGACCTTTGCCGCGTGAAATGGGTGGGACAGGAGCATCCAAACGGGTGTGGCGTTGCATGCCTGGCCATGCTCTCGGCCACCTCGTATGCATCCGTGAGCGAGATGTTCGTTCAGCAAGGCCTCGGGCAGGCGAGAGGCAGAAAACGGCCGTTCGCGTCGAATTTCCGTGACCTGATGGCCGTGGCCGAAAAGCTTGGCCTGCAGGGCGCCATGAGGCGCTGGCGGGGGTGGGCAGCGGTGGAGGGCGTTGGCGTCCTCAAGGTGCCGTCAAAGCCGCCCAACTGGCACTGGGTTGTGGTCGAGCGCACAGAGCGGTTCGGGGTGGTGGTCCAGGACCCTGCGATGGACTGGCCAGCGTTTGAGCGCGCACCGTTGGATGTGGTCTACCGCAGCCCGGAATCGCTACGTCCCTATGGCAACTGGATTGCGTTCCCATGAGGAGCTGACACATCCAGATTGGGAACTGCCCGGGGTGACTCCCCACGATCTTCAGGCTCTATGCCAAATAAAACGACGACTTTTGAAAGGAAATTGCGAGATGACATGGACAACTTTTGCACTGGCGGCGGCTCTTGGAATGGTGACGCTGGCGTTGGTATTCGTGTGGCGGTCGAAGATGGCCATGGCCAGGGAGCTGGCTCGCCGGGACCAGGACATGGCGGGGCTACTGCAACTGATGCGAGATCGCGACTATCAACTCATCGCGCACGCCAAATGGCGGGCGGTGCTCAGCGAACACGCTGGCGGGATCGGGAAACGAATCAGTGAGTGCAGAGAGATTGCGAAAGCCATCGAGAGGCACAGCCCTGAGATGTACCAGCGCGAGCATGGTTTGATCTTCTGGCTTGCCGCCATGGACCAGTTTCTCGTGGCGCTGCTGGGAGGCTATGACCCCACCGAGCCAGATTACTCAATGCACACACGAATGGCAGCGGTCAACACCTCCGACATTTACAGCCGGGTTCAGGCGAAGAACCTGTCGCTGTGACCCACCGTAGCGGCATCGCAGTCGTGCGAGGGCGTATCCAGTCAGGGTTGGTCTGTAGGCAATTTCCCGACACTTCGATTGGAAGATTTCCGACTTGAAGTTTTGAGGTTTGTGAGTAAAAGATTTTTAGCGCCCAGGCCCACTGGGACCATGCAACTCCATTGATCCGAAGAAGATGAATTCGTACTACGAGAACCGCGATGTCGTGCAAGACGAACTGGTGGCGTGCCACATGGACAAAGTCGAGGGGCTGTACACGGTCTTCGAGTACATCGAGTTCCGCAGGGCCGGTGTCTTGAAGAACGTGCGCATGGCCACCACCCTCGCGAGTCGATTGGAGGCCGCGGTTGGCACAGGGGCCACGATCTCACTCTATGCATTCGAGCCCAAGAAGGAGTGCTACCTGTTTTACAGCGAGGGCGTCATCCAGGCCTACGGCATCGGGATGCAGGATGGAACCACCTACACCGCCGAGGTGCCCAAGCCATTGAACGGCATGATCGTCATGTTCATCCTGTTCTGCATCGCTCTTTGGTTCCTCGTGGCCATGTGGGGAGTGGTCATCGTGGCCTGCTTCCTGATCGTGGGCATCCAGCTCATTCCGCAGGCCTTGAAATGGACACAGATGGTGTTCATGGCCCTGCTTCGGCATCCGGTGGCCATGAAAATTCAGGAGGCCTACATCGCTGATTACAGCCGGCTGCAGAACGTGCGCGTGCTCTGAAGCATTGCCCATCTTGGTACCGCTTGCGATGAGTAAGCCTGTGCCGGAAACACACCATCTGTCTGAATTAAAGTAGGGGAATCACTTTGGAAATTGCTAACGTTGTCCTTGCCGTTTCTGCTGCTTGGCCAGTCCAGGTGGAACGCAGTGTCACGGTTGATGCTTGGTACGCACGCGAGAGGCAGAACGCAAGCTTCTTCAGCACTGGAAGCCAGCTGCGCTCGCAGGGTTCACCAAGTTTTCCCGCGATTGAGCACTCCATCGACATGACCAAGACTCTCGATGGCTCCGGTTCAGGTGGTCGGGCGAACGTGACATCGGCCGAAACCATCAAGCGATAGCGCAGGCGGCCGACCACAGCGCTCTCGCGGTGCTGGGTAGGCCTCGGATGGGTGCCTACAGACGCTCTGAAGGCCCATGCTGCAGTCCAAGGAGCCCATTCAGGGATGCCCAGGGGGCATGTGTCTCTGCATCATGAGAGGATCGGCAGTTGAAAATCATCCTGAGCCGCAAGGGGTTCGATTCGCAGTATGGGAGGGTGCCCAGTCCGATCCTGCCGGATGGAACGATCATTTCGTTCCCAATTCCCTCGTCGTCTGGCAGGCCGTTGGGAGACATTGAGACGACTTTGGGGCCAATGCATTCGCTGGTGTCGGACCTGAGCGCTGGCATGTGGTTACCCAAGACCAGTGTGCACCTGGACCCAGACCTTCAGGCGAGCAGTGTGCCCAGGAAGCGCGGCTGGAAACCATCCTTTGGGCAGGTCGGTAGTGCGCAGCGCCACCTGGAGAGGCAGGGAGTTTGCGTTGGAGACGTTTTCCTCTTCTTTGGCTGGTTCCGACCGGTTGAACTGCAACACGGGAAGTGGCGCTACCGGCCCGGGGTTCCGGGCATCCATAGTCTGTTCGGCTGGTTGCAGGTTGGAGAGATTCTTCAGTTGAGTGAGCGTCCAGAGCTGCCGGCTTGGATGGACGATCATCCACACGTAGCACATGCAGAGCGAATGGGGGCATTCAATACACTTTATGTGGCCACCACGAGGCTTGCTCTCAAAGGGGTGCGGAAACAGCTCCCCGGTGCTGGTGTGTTTGCCCCTTGGTCAGAGCGTCTGCAGCTGACGGCACCAGGAAAGAGCCGGTCGGTGTGGCGACTGCCAAGCTGGATGGCTCCCACGCAAGGGGGGGCCATCCTCTCGTATCACGGATCCCCTGAAAGGTGGTCAACGGTGGACGGCCATAGTCAGCTCAAATCCGTGGCCAAAGGGCAGGAGTTCGTTCGCGAAGTTGACTCGCTGGATGGATACCGCTGGCTCACCAAACTCGTGGAATCACACTCATAGGGCGTTGATACAGATGGACAAGGCGATTGGGTATTTGATGACCCACGACAGCGGGTTCGCGCCCAACCCCTTCCATGGGCATTTGACCCTCGCGACCTGCAAACCTAAGGTGCGCAGCGCCAGCGTAGTTGGCGATTGGGTTGCGGGCTTCGCTTCCAAGCAACTGGTCGAGCGATCGTTGAAGGACGGGCTGCAGATTCCCCACCTTGGTCTGGTGTATCTGATGCGCGTCGGCGAGGTGATGCCGCTCGATCAGTACTTCCGAGATCCACGATTCAAAGCAAAGCGCCCCACCACCAACCGTGGAGGTCAAGTAGAGCGATGTGGTGACAACATCTACTTCCGTCGAAAGGACGGGGAGTTTCACCAACGTCGAAACAACAACCACGGCGAGAATTTCACCACGCACGATACAGGTGGAAAAAACGCACTCATCGCTTCCGAGTTCTACTACTTCGGTCGCAGGTGCTTCGTGCCAGACGGTGGATGGGTCAAGCTCCTTGGAAGCAATCTGTCCACTGGGCGCACCTTCGCCTGTCCGTCAGGGTTTGTTGAAAGGGTTTTGGACCACTTCGCTGCAAAGCGAGTCAAGGCTGGCATGTCTGGCTATCCCTGTGACTGGAACCTGGATGCAGAAGACATGAGATCAACTGGTAGCCCGTGCTACCCGGCCGGCTCGAAGTCTCGACCAATTTCTGCAAGGCGATAGGCTGTTCAGCTCACCGAGTGAGGCGTCGACCCTCACCAGCCTCGCGCCCAGGGGCACGGCAACTACCACGGCAGTCTGAGGCTGCTGAGCCTGCAAATTGCTTTGGGACTCGGCACCGGTGGACACCGGGCAATTCACTGGTACCGTGTTCACAGCGACAACCAAGACGGTGACACCCATGGAATTCGGTACCAAAGAGCTTCAACTCCACAATCAACGCACGGCCAAACCAAACGACCGGATCGACCTCAGCCCATATGGCGCCTGGAGTCTGAAGGCTTTCGGAGTTGAGGCCTCCAGCGCTACCCTCACACGTCGTCAGTCTGACGGCATTTGGTGGGCGGACTTTGGTGGCCAGGAGTGGTGTGTGGGCGGTGGGTTTGACTGGAAGCTGGCTCCTAGTCCACATCCCTAAACGTCACTCTTCTGGGTGCTCTTCAATCTGCGCGTACGGGGAAGGGTATTCATCTTCGATAGCGTGCTGAAATCGCGGATCGTCGACCGAAAGGTACTCGGTGGTCACTCCGCCGCTTTCACGGGGACTCCGAACAATCTTGACTGCCTTTGCCACTCTTTTGAAGATCGGGAAGGAAGAGTGAATGTTCGTGGAGCCCTGAAACGGCGAACCTCTGCCCAGGCCAACGATGTAGATCGAATCGATTTCGCCAAACACAGCACTCAGCTTGTCAGAACGTCCGAACACGCCGTACAGAACAATTGCAAGCTCGTACTCCGTCAGGCCCATGCGGTTGCGTCGGAGTCGATCTGGATACCTTCCATAGTCAATCTGCCCACCTACTGGGAGCGCGAACGCCCAGTTGTCGTTTTCTAACGCAACATGCATGCATGTCCTGCGAAAGGAGTCTTGCACCAGCATCAGATCGAGGAGAGACGAACGGAGCTCGACAATCCAGTTGCGCATGTCGTATTTGCTCGAGACTAAAGAGGCGATCCCCGCACCAACGCCACTGAGGTCCGTTCTCCTGGCCAGATGGTGCAATACAGTGCCGCCGTGGTCATCGCGAGCCAGGGAGGCGTTTTCTGTCTTCAGCAGCCGCACGAAACCTGCGAAGTCTTTCTTCCCAATGGCCTCAAACAAAGCGCTCATTCAGTTGCCTCCACGTAGTTGAAAATGGTTCTTGGCAGCCCGAAGTGCCTCCAGACTGAGGCTAGACAATGGGGTAGTCTGTGCTTCGAGAAAAAAATCTTGGCTACTCCCAGAAGTAGCCTGACAGACCTTCAATGGAACATCTATGAGCACGCATTTTGAGGTCCATCAAATTGGCTCGGTTGGCGACGACTTTGGTCAGCTGACGGTGTCCTATGTACCGGAGCACGGCTCCGTTACGGTCATTGCCAGTGTGCCAGGCGATAGGCGGCGCACCGATATTGTGATTCGCGCAGTCAGCAGCCGGCGCCTAAGGGAAATCGTGGACGAGCTTGAACTGGTGGAAGATCGGGTAAAGCGGCAGCGTATCGCCAATGAGAGTTCAACTCTCGTTCCAGGCGGGCGCACCTTCAAGGTGATGGGACACGACCTGATGGTTCCCAACGATGTGATCCAAAGAGCTCGACAGCTCGTCACAAGCGGCCGGGACCAAGCATTGCCGAAGGAAATTCAAGGCTCTTTCCCGATGCTCAGCGCTGCAGCAGCAACTGAACTGACCCATCTGATTTATGTACATATACGGCCTCGCGCATAGATTGTGATGTTCATCTCAGCTGGGGCGAGTGTGCTGAGGCCTTGTTCATTGGCTGATTTGACAGTTGCGCTGGAACCTGCTTTCTTCATTTCAAGTCGTGGGGCATCCGAATCGGTGTGCACAGACGAAAAAAATGCCCTCCAAGTGAACCTGGAGGGCATTTTCTGCAATGTTGGGCAATCACCTTGGCCACAGGCCTAGGCAGGATCTGGTTTGGTCAACCAGACGCTGAGGCGACCCGTTTCAGGCTCGGTCCCGTCAGCGAATGGCAACCATCCTTTGGCGAGCCCTCGCTCTGTCAGTTCGCTCAGCTCTTCCTGGCTGTCGGCCGCGAAGATGAGGAAACGACAGGGGGGGCCATCCACATGAAGAACCGTGTAGCTCATGGAGCCTCCTAGGATCGTTCAGGCCAACCCGCCAGGCTTGCTGGCCGGCATTTCAGTACATCGGCTCAGAAGAGCGTTTGAGCTCTTCCATGAGGCCCAAGAACGCATCCACCTGCTGCGCAGGCAGGGCCAGGGCGATTTCCATCGCAAAGTCCGGATAGACGACTTCTTGCAGGGGCTCACCCAGCGCATCCTCGATTTCCTTTCGGAGCTTGTTGTCAAAGATGACATCCTCACCCCAAAGGGAATAGGAGAAATACTGTTCGGTGAGCAGCCGCCGGATCCCGCCAGGATTCGTGGTGGTCAATGCGAGCATGGCATCCAGTCCACCGCTCTTGGCGATCTTCGTGAGGGCCGAGAGGTCGATGCAGTGCGTATGCCCACTGGGTTGATCCAACGGGACACAAAGGCTGAACGACTGCACCACCAAGGCCGTGTCCTCGTGATCCGGGTTTTCTGCCTCATGGTAGGTGCCGTCGTCCAGTCCAGTACCAACGTCGGTCACGTGCGCTTGAGCCGCCTTGAGGAGGACTGGCAACAGGGGCTGCAGCTTCAGGTAGTGAAGATCCTGCATCTGTTGCTGCACCTGGACCAGTTCCTTGGACCGATGCGAAGCGCGAAGGTGCAGCTGTCCGGATTCGAGCAGCTGCGCCAGTTGGCCAATCGCGTATTCCAACGTGACCTCGGGGGCGCGGCGGACAAAGAAGTGATCCAGCACGCTCGCCTCGATCTGGTGGACCGCAGCTATGGTGTTTTGAAGGGTGGTTTTCTGATTGGTGTGCATAGGGGGTAAGCACGTCCGCTTTGGACGTGGTGTTCAAGTGGGGAAAAGGGGGCTCCCACCGCTCCCCGTATGACAGGGAGGGTGAAAGCGGGGAGTCCTATGCAGTCAGACTGCCAGGATGGCGTGATGGCCGTTCGTGTCGACGACAGCGTAGGTCTTCATGCCGGAGGGAAATCGAAGGCGACTGCCTTCGTAGAGGCGCATGGCTTCGTCGTCTGCAAACACCAGGTCAGGCAACCACTCCAACTCGTAGCTGAAGCAGTTGTGCATGACGATGCGTGAACGCCGAGTGGGCTTGGATTCGCGGTACCAGGGATACAGGGCCACTTGATCGGTGGCGGCTGCATCCCGGTAGATCACGAGATCCATGCGAGTGCGCGGGTGGAACTGAGTGTCCGACCCGAGCAGGCATGCACGAAGCTGCGACGGCTCGCGCCGTGCGTACAGGGTGAGCAAGGTCATGTTCACCCCCAGAGCACTTCACCGTTCTCGTGGGTACGAGCGGTGCAGTGGTACACAGGGCGTGCTTCGGAAGGTGCGGGTACCTCGAAGCCGTTTTCCAGTGCGAAAGCTTCCACGGCCTGTGCCTGGACAGCGTCCGACACGGACACGTCGACCGCCATGGTCGGCAAGAGGTACCGAACGTGGGCAGGAAAGGTGGTAAAGGTCAGCATGGAACCGCCTCGTTCACCTTGGACTGCTTGGCCTTCGGCGCCGCTTTGAGCACGTCGATCTTCGCAAACCGCCATTCCCCATCGCAGAGGAGGTCGGTCAAGACCGTCGCCAGGCCGTCGAAGTAAACGCTGTTGCAGCGCGTGTGGGGCTGCATAGCGCCGGTCTCATCGGGCTTCTGAAGGTCAACGAAGTACGTGTCGCTGGCGACATCGACACCCACGGTGACGCGGCCTGCAAATGTATTGCTCTTGCAGTCGAAGCTGATTTGCGGTTCGTGCCACTGCTCAGCAGTGACTTCGTTGCCGTCGTCGTCATGGGTTGCCTCGATCGGCTCTTGCATGCTGAAGTTGGTGGCGTTGATGTCCACCAGCATGTTCGAGATCAATCGCACCCCGTCTGGACACTTGCCCCGGTGCAGGAGATCGAGGGCGTCGAGCAGGTACTGCGTCTGAGGCGTTGCCAGTGGGATTTCGGAGTGGTTCACACCCAGGACGTAGGTCTTGGTGAGGTAGGTCCCGTTGTCCTCGATGGACTCGGGGTCGCTCAGCAGCGTACCGTTGAAGCGGCGGCGCTGGTAGGGCGTGATGCGCACCTTGCTGCCTTCGATCAGGGTCTCGCGCAGAATGGACGGATCGACCAGCTTGAAGGCGTTGCGGCCAGTTTTGACGACGTAGAAGCCGTCACCACAGTGGACAACCACGCCTTCGAAGGGGCGGAGGTCGGTTTTCATACCCAGCAGGTTGGTTCCCAGGCTCTGGGTGACCACGCCGTGCGTGTAGCGACGGGTGTTGGGCGGCACCAAACTACCGATGTTGGACGTGAGCCAGGCCTTGGCAGTGGATTCGTTGAATTGCATGGTGGTTTTCCTTTGGCATGGCCAAAAAAGAAGGGACCACCAGCCCGAAGGGCGTGTGGCCCCTCCGGGTGAGTTGATGCATCGTGCGAGACGATGTTTGAAAGGCTGCAGCGGCAGCTCGGTTTGAATGAAGCGCGAGGCTCCGATCAGACGATCACTAGTTTAAGGGAAAACCTTCCCATGCACTCAATCTGCATACACCGCTTGCTGACACAGTGAGTCGGAAGCAGCCCTTTCTACCGTGCCAAAGTCATGTCGCGTTCCCATTGTGGGAAACGTCGGAAGTTGGGAGCGAGGTGAACTTTGGCGGCTGATCTTGTGGACTCAACTCGTCGATGAAGGGTAACTCGCGACATGTGAAGTGAATGTCAACAAGGACCCTGCGCTCAAGATTTTCGCGACGAGAGCGTCTATATATGAACAACATGTTCACCCTGCCCCGTGTGGGTGCCATTTTCTTGATGTTATCCCTCGTCAACCCTAAAAAGGTATTGGCCGCCAAGTAGGTGAGCGCAATGTTGTGCGCTGCAACGTTGAAAGCTTCATCCTCTAGTGCTTCGTGGTCCAGTTCCGAGAGCGAACTCCGATCCAAGATGGCTTCGGCCGCCGCTAAAGACTTCAAGTCATGCAACACCTCGGGGTAGAGCCAGCGGCGTCCCTTGGGAAGGGTTGCAGCCTGCATGTAGCCAATAGCGTTTGGAAATACTCTGAGCGCAGTCTCCACAATGATCAGAAGCGCTGCTCCAACCTCAAGAAGCCGTGCGAGCCGGGCATCTCGTTTTTCTCGGGCACGGTCATTCGTCGTATCAGAGGTGCTTGGACTGAGTCCACCTTCGTGGCGGCTACAGAAGATCGAAGAGGGCCTTGCATTGTTCTTGCACCGCTGTCCTGATTGTGTGAGGGCTCTGCATTTGGCTTTGACATCACTCATGAAGTGCTCCGGGTTGGGAACTCGTAATGCTTCTCACATTCACGGGTTGGCAGATGAACCTGCTCGAAGCACATTCATTCGAGAAAAATGCGCAGGGAAGGGCTTGGGAGAACAGAGCACAGCACCTCGAATCTGCAGGCAATTATCTAGTTCTTCAAAGAACCAGTCTTCGCGGTCGTGGCAATAATAGTGCTGAACAACCCCGGGCCGACGAAAAACTCGGGGGTCGAGGGGGTAGCGCGCATAGGGGTTGTGGTAGACCTGAAGTCCGTCGGTGAGCGTCTCGCCGATCTCTTGCCTTGTCCCAGTGCGCTCGTACGCAGCGCCGTTTGGTTTACCACCCCAAACTGACATGCCGAGTGCATGAAGGGAGGAGTCGGTGCAAAGCATATCCACTTTGCCCATGGTAGCTGTGCAGGAGAACAGCACAGCACTGACCTCTTGCCATTGATCGTCGTTGAAGACCCCTAGTGGTATCTGTGAGCCGTTTTCTTTTTCTACAAACCCGAGATTGACAGTGGGCGGGTGGCCATCAGGGTATTTGGATGGGTCTCGAAAGAAGGCGTCCTCATCGACGTATTGGTCGTATAGAACCGCGCGGATAGGTCGATCGTATTGATGCTGGAAGTTGGGCTGCTCAAACGGTGCCAGCGCGACCACAAATGGCTTTCCCTTCACGTGATCATGTGACGAGTATTTGGCTCGGAACGCGCGAAGTTTTCGGAGAAGAGCGTTCGAGATGCGGACCATGCCCTCTTTGTTCAGCGCTCCGAACTGGCGAGTACCTGGATCGCGCACATAGTCATGTGCGCCTTTCTCCCACTCCTGGGCTTTACCCTGAGCCGAGTTCGCAGTAACAGCTTCCACGCAAAACGAGCCGTAGGGCGTGAAAACTTGGTAGTCGGGGGCTGGGTGAGACCAGTCCAACGAGAATTGGTACTCGCGGAACACCGCGTGCAAGTACAGCTCCCAAAACGTCGAGTTGAAGGTTGACTGAAACTCTTGAATCAGCTTCCCATCTCTGTCGGGCATGCCATCTGCCCATTGCTGCATCAGCCGACGTTCAGCTGCACGCTGGGGGTTGAGCAGTGCTACGAAGTGTCGATGAAGCTGTCCGGCGGGGAGGATAGGTGTCCACAAGTCCATGGTGATAGAAGACAAAAGCTGACACATCCGGGAGGGCGCACTTCAGTCGTCTCTGATCACTTCGCCTGCATTTCGCCCACACCCACTCGAGACATTGTGGCAGGCCCAGTGGGCTATCTCAGGTTGAAGGATCGATCTCAGTTGCCCCACCGGGCTCGCTTTCAAGCGCGGGAGGGGAGCCTTGCGTCTTCTGATGCTCATCGAGCAGACTTCGGACGGCGGCCGCGTCGGTGCCGGCAAGGTGTGCAAGTAGGTCAAGAATCCGTTGATCGTCGCTCAATCCCCGTTCGACCACCCAGCTCACGCCACGCTGGACAATGGCGCGAGGCACCTTTCTGGGGCTCTGTGGGGCAGTTGGTGCAGATTTGCGAAGCTGCTTGCCCGTCACCCTGTCTTTACCTGCCGCTTCGGCCGTGGCTAGCCCTTCCTTGAGCACCGCTGGGGCTTCGTTGCCGTGCTCGCGAAGCGTCTGAATGGCCAGTGTGGCGCTGACCTTGCCTGCAGTCACCATTTCCCGGACCTGCCGGGGGGCAGCGACCAGTGAGAGCAAGCTTTTGACGTAGATGGCAGATATGGAGAGGCGCTTGGCGATCTCTTCCTCTGACATGCCGTAGCCAATCAATCGCTTGCACACCAGTGCGAGCTCGTACGGCTGCAAGGGGTGCCCAGTGTTGCCTGTGGCCAGCGCAACGGTGATGTCCTCCATGGAGGTTCCACTGGGCTTGGTGGCCACCGGGACGGTGGTGATTGCGTAGCCTTCGGAGATCGCCAGTTTCAGCGCTTCGTATCTGGTGTGGCCGTCCACCAGGATGAGAGTGTCACCGGTGGCGTCGCGGCTGACGAAGACCGCCAAGGGCTTGTCCGGGTAGTAGCCGTTTTCCTTGATCGAATCTGCCGTCGAACGGACACGTTCCCAGAATGCGTCATCGCGCACGCGGACGTTGAATCCATCGACGACCTTGATTCGATCAATCGGCACCTTCCACAAGTCGGCGGACTTGCAGCCGGCCATGGCGGATTTCACAGACCCTTTTGCGAACTCGAATTCGTGTTCTTCCTGAGACATGGGGCTCCTTGACGTTGGTGTTGAAATTTCAAGGTAAGCCAGACATCCCCTTTGTCAAGAGCGTCAACAACTGGTCGAGGTAGTTGTTTGCCCAGGTGAGCCAGACCTTCAGAAATCGAACCAGCGCTCCATCCCATTGCCCCAAAAAGGGACCAATGGAGCAGTGTGTGGTCGATTTGGGGCTTTGGAAGCGGGTGGTCCGTCGGCATACTGACTTCACCCCCATATTCCTTTCGAGAGTCCATGACGACATCGCGCCAGACCCATCGTGTCGAGGTGCTTGTGGCCGGACAGGCGATCAACGCCACGGCGATCAGGCATGAGCCACAAGGCTTCCAGTCTCAACTGGTTGCGGCTCGCACAAAGTACGGCAGCGCCCTGTGCTGCTGTAGCACCCCCCCTTTGCAACTGGTGATCCGAGAGCGATCGGAAAAGTTGTTCTTGGCCGCTTGGCCAGAACAGGCCGCCAAGCACGCTCTCGACTGCCCTTTCTACAGTGACCACACTGCCGGGCCATCAGGGTCTGCCATTGAACGGGAAGGGGACGTCAATCGCATCGCGTTGCACCACCCCCTTTTGCAGGACAACCCAGCCCTACAAAAGGACAAGGCGACAGCGCCCGGCATGCGCGTTGCCCGAGAGGCAGGCGCTCGCGCATCCAAGCTGCACCTGTGGGGGCTCCTGCACTTCCTCTGGGAAGAAGGCGGACTCAATCGGTGGTACCCCGGGTGGCACAGGGATTGGGGCTTCGTGCGCCACGCACTGCGCAGGGCGGCGCAAACGACTGTTGTCGATGGTGAGGCGCTGATCCAGCACCTGTACGTTCCACCTGTGTGGAACCAGAAGAAGCGAAACGAGATCCTGGCGCACTGGGCACAGTTCGCTGCCCCGATGTATGAGAACCACCGGCGCACGATGACAGTTCAGTCGGGGATCGTGATCGGAGCGGTGCGAGTTCTTGAGCCTTCCGAGTTCGGTCACTCCATTCGCTTGCATCATCACGCTGAGCGGTTTTACATGGACCAGCGGGTGGCGCAAGGTCTTTCTCAGTACAGCCGTCGCGGATGGTCTGCTCTCAAGCACCTGGACCCCAAGGTCGATGGCGACGAACGAGCATATGTCGTCGCGGCGCTGCGCGTACAGGCTTCTCAGAATCGCCGCATGACCATCGTGGAAGCGGTCCTCATGCGTGTGACACCACGGTTCATTCCGGTGAACAGCTCCTACGAAGACAAGCTGGCCAGAGCCCTGGTGGATCAGGACCGCTCGTTCGTCCGCCCACTGCACTACGACAACCATTCCCTCAACATGCCTGACTTCGTTCTCAAGGACGTGGCGAGCAAGGTCGACGGCGAAACGTCGCGCCAGTCAGTGGCGCTCTTCGTCTATGGGGCGGCAATTGACCCCAACAACAGGGCAGTGCGTGAAGCTGCTGACCGCAAGCTGGCACAGCAGGCTGGTATTGGCTACTGGCAGTGGGATGCCGGGACCCATGCTCAACCGCCACCACTTCCCCCTCCACTGGCAATCCCGGAGCGTGCGCGCTCGATGACAGCTTCACCACCAACCCCCAAGTCTTCAAAGGAGAGTCCATGAACCAATCTGCCAATGTGACGACGCCATGGGCGTCGTTCCAGCAACTCAATCGAATTTCTGACCAGGCCGGCGTCGCCGAATCCGATGCTGACGTCGACGTGGTCGTTGACACCCTCATGCATGGGCCAGCTCCCGAACTGGTGATGGAAGAGGTGGGAGCGGTTGATGGGTCCGAAAGCACTTCACCCGTCCCGGGCGCTGCGCCAGAGATCCCGCGCATGCTTTTGGCGGAGGCAAGTGACAGCGCACCCACTCGCCAAGAGGAACCACAGCCTGCACACGAAGACATTGCTCCTGTGAGCAACGCCAAGACCTGTATGCCAAAGGGATGGACGATCGTGGGCGACATCGAGTCAAGCAATGGCGTGGTTGTCGGGTGCGAAATCACTGGCAACGTGCAAATGAAGTCGGCGGCACAAGTCTGCATTGAACGCGGAGCGCGGGTGGAAGGAATCGTCACCGGTACCGACGTCGTGATTCGTGGCGAACTCGCTGGTGAAGTCAATGCTGCGGGTGGCTCTGTGAGCATTGAGGAAGGCGCTCGGATCGTGGGCAAGGTCACCTACAGCGGCATTCGCATGGAAGGCGGCATGCACAAGATGGAGCTGGTTCACGTGCCCAAATCGGAAGCTTTGACCGCCTGACACCATGCATGAGTGCCCCGCCCATGATGTGCTGATCCAGAGCAACCGTGCACGTACCAAGGAACAGGTGCTGCGTGCGATGCTCCGGGCGCACCCAAGGCAGCAAAGCGTGGCGGCACGTCGTATTGCATGGCGTAGCGCAGTCAGAACCATTCGCCGGACTGCAGTTGCAGTTTGTGTGGGTTCTGTTTTGGTCTACGTGGGCGTAGCCAGTGGCCTTTTTGACGGCTACGCCATTGTTCGGGTGCCACATGTGACGACCTTTGGGCCGCCTCAGACACCCACCAACAGCGCTATTCCTGCAGTCGAAGCGTTTCCTTCTCAGCCTCATGAAGCGCTACCTCAGATCACCCCGGGAGAAGAAGCTCCTGCAGTTGATCTGAAGCTGATCATGACCGCGAACCTGGACAGTCTGTTGCCTTAGCCGGCGTTGCCGCGCTTCACCATCAATTCTTCTTTCAATTTGTCGAGACTCAACCATGAACGCTACAACTACTCACCTCGTTGCCCTGCGCCAACTCGAAGCCATCACCTCCTTCGTCGCTGAGAACACGCTTGTGCGCGGCGATCTGGAAGCGACCGATGGGGAGGACCTGGGCATCAAGATCGATGGAACCGTGAAAGGCTCCATCAAGATTCCCAAGGGCGGCACCGTCCACATCGGCCCCACCGGGCGGGTGGAGGGCGAGATGATCGAAGCCGACTACATCTACGTCGAGGGTCAAGTCGACGGCACCATCGTGAGCCGCAAAGGCGTCGAGCTGTCTCCCAGCTGTTCGGTCAAGGGCGCGGTGCAATACCACGGTGCCATGAACATGCACAGCCTGGCCAAGGTACGCGGGTCAGTCGAGTATCAAGGCGAGTAGGTTGAACTCGATGGCACCGAGGGCCGAGCCCATGATCAAGAAAATCCAGCATTTCATCGATGCAACGTTTCACCCCCAGTTTCACGGGCTGGGTGGGTACATCTTGGGTATTGGGCTGGTCTCTGGCGCCTGGGCTTGGTGGGCCCGTAGCTGGGTGCTCGGGTTCATATCTCTGGGAGTCATGGCGGGTTTCGCCTGGTTCACGCGTCTGGCCTCTGACCTCCTTGAGTACAACGACAAGCAACATCTCACAGAGGGCGGCCGATACTCCTCGGAGCCGTTCGACCACCTTGCTTCCCACAACTTGGACAGCGACTTTGGGACAGCGCGGGCAACTCTCTCCAGAGACGGCTCTGGGGGAGGCCTCCAAAGAGTCAACATCGACGGCATACCGATGGTTGACGGCGCCGATATCGACATCCTGGGTCGTGGCTATGGGGATGTGAGCGACAGCATGGAGGACACCTTTGCGTGCGATGCAGGTATGGACTTCAGTGGCGGCCTTGATGGCACCTCCGACCACACGGGGATGTCGACCTAGAGCCCAACGCTCGAGGCCTGCCTCTCTTCGCAAAGAATGCCCTCGCGCCGCATGGAGGGCATTTTTCGCTTCATACCTCCCGAATCTATTGGCTCAAGCTTTTGCAAGTGAGCAGTAAGATCGGTGGGTTTTCTGCAATGCAGACGGCAGGCAGCTGAGCCTTTTTCAGCCATTCATCCAACCCCATGGGGCACTCGTGCCCTGGGGCTCGGGTGTTCCCCCACACGGAATACCCATGATTCAAAATCTCAGAGAGACGAAAGCTACCTCTTCGGATCTGACCCGATCAAGTTCGAGCGGGTGCGGTGACTCTTCCCCCGCCGGCTCCCACGCCGAATCGGTCGGGACGCCTTCCGTGGCAGCCATGTGCGCCACAGATCTCGAGGATATGCAGCAAGCCGATGTGCGCTTTCAGGATGAGCTTGTGCGCGTCTATGGGAGCAGTAACGCCGGCGACGCCCGCTACAAGCGCTTTCATCAGGACGCTGCTGTTCAGACGGCAGGGGACGCCTTCGTGAACGCATCCAAGAAGTGGCACGCAACGCTACTTCACGCACGGGCTGCTGCCGAAGAACGCGCATAGGCCTGACCGACTCATCCTGAAGTCGGTCTCAAAAACTACTTAACACCTGGTCACCACCAGGCATAGAAAGAAAATCACATGAGCAAAAAGAAGCTCGTGACGCGCAGCGTGCGCCGCATTGGATATGCGCAGCTGAACGTCAGCATCAACGTGGCCGCCAATGCGAGCCAGGACGAAATCCGCGAAGCAGCCATCAGTGCTGCAGAGAACAAAGAATTCTCCGAATACCGCTGGGAATACGTGCTGACCACTGACGGCCCCCCGCCGGACATGCATGACCTCGAACTTCTGCTGAGCCTTTACGGACGGCTGAGCGCGATTGGCTTCGGGTCAGATGAACCCATCGACGGGGCGGACCTGGTTGATCAGATCGGAGAGCTGTACATCGAAACCGAACTTCGACTTCAAGCCGCAGGGGTGTTGACTGACGAGGAGCAAATCGCTTCCTGGGGCAGTAACTGAGCGAAGAACGCCCTTGCGGTGTCAGATGGCAGCAACTCTGCACCGGTGTGGTGGGGCTGCATTGATCAGCGTAATCACTTCTGACCACTCAAAAACATGCGCAAATTTAGTTGCGCACGTTTTCGAAAACTGGTTCTAAAATAGGTTCACTTGCTCCTCTTTGAGGGCATTTCCGAGCTGACGGACTTCAGCCTTCATCAACCCGGACGGGATCACTCCCGTCTTGGGGCGTGACCGTCCATTTTTCCCTCTGGAGAGAAAAATGGCCTTTGGTAACACCCCCCTTCTCGACAACGCTTCGCGTCATCCGCATATGGTTGCGAACGCCATCCAGGCGCGTCCAACCATGCTTCAGGACGAAACCCCCGAGCTGGTGGGTGAAGTCGCTCGCACCTTGGTGCGAAGAGGCCAACGTGCGCAGCTCATCGCTGCGTGCGACGGCGCCGGGCTGGATGTGACGCGGCGAGAAATCGTCCGCGCCGCATGCCGGTTCAATGGTCCTGTCCACTGAGACGGAACCATGCTTGAAAAGGCTTTCATAAGACGCATGTTTGACGTAATCGAACAGGCCTCTGACGAGGTACTGGCCGAAAAGGAAGCTGCGATTGCGAAGCATGCCTCGACGTTTCCGAAGAACTCGGAAGCTGCGATGGATGCTCGTTTCATGCTCAGACACATTCGTCGCGAACGTGCTGAGCGTCTTTTCAGACCGCCTTTGGCGTCGTAAGACACGCCTCAGCTCGATGGCCCCACCGTAAATGGTGGGGCCATTGATTTTTCAGCATATCGATCTTCCCTTTCAAGGGAGGCATTCAGAGCCCATTCGAATTATCGAGTGGGCTCTGACAGCCCTGAACTTTCTGTACGAGTCCCGCAGCAACGCCGGCGTCCTCACGCGCGGGGACTCTATGATCTGCGGATGAACATAGAAGAGCAGGCAAAGGCGTTTGTAGCCCGCTGGCGCGGTGTGACAGCAAGCGAACTGTCCACAGCACAGACGTTCGTCATCGAGCTCTGCGAGCTGCTTGACGTGCCTCGGCCGCACGCAACGGCGGACCAGGACTATATGTTCGAGCGTTCCATCACCTTCGTGCGAGGCGATGGGTCCACCAGTGCAGGGCGCATCGATTGCTACCGGCGCGGGCACTTTGTCTGGGAGAGCAAAAAGCTTCGACAGGGACCCGCCACAAAGGGCTTCGATGACGCGATGCTCAAAGCCCGTCAACAGGCCGAAGACTATTCGCGGGCGCTGCCGGCCGCCGAAGGACGCCCACCATTTGTCGTGGTGGTTGACGTTGGACACGTCATCGAGCTGTATTCTGAGTTCACCCGCTCTGGTGCGACATACACCCCGTTTCCTGACCCAAGAAGTCACCGCATCCGTCTGGAACAGCTTGTAGACCCAGACGTGCGCACGAAGCTGCGGGCTCTGTGGACCGATCCGATGAGCCTGGATCCTGCGAGGGTCAGCGCAAAGGTGACACGAGAGGTAGCAGCTGAGTTGGCGATCCTGGCCAGAAGCCTTGAAGAGGCCGGCAACCCTTCGGAGGTGGTGGCCGCATTTCTGACGCGATGCCTTTTCAGCATGTTCGCAGAAGATGTAGGGCTGCTGCCGAAGGGCCAGGATGGCGAGGGGAGCTTCATTGCGCTCCTGAAGGCCCACAAGACCAATCCGCCCACCTTGATGAAGATGCTCAAGGTGTTCTGGCAGTCCATGGACACAGGGGGCTTCAATTCGGCCATTGCCGCTGATGTGTTGCGCTTCAACGGCAAACTATTCAAAGGCGCAGAGTTCGAAGGCTATGTGCTGTCTCTGTCCGTGCCGCAGATCGAGAGACTGCTGCGGGCGGCGGAAGCCAACTGGCGAGAGGTCGAACCCGCGATATTCGGCACGTTGTTGGAGCGGGCGCTGGACCCTAAAGAGCGTCATGCTTTGGGAGCGCACTACACACCCCGCGCGTACGTAGAGCGGCTTGTTCTTCCCACGGTCGTTCAACCACTTCGAGCCGACTGGGCAAATGCCCAGGCCGCGGCTTTGGTGCTCTCACGCGAGGCTACAGAGCTTGAGGGGAGAAAGCGTGAAGCCAAGCTTGAAGAGGCCCGCACAGAAATTCGCCGATTTCATCACCAGTTGTGTACAACCCGTGTCCTTGATCCCGCCTGTGGAAGCGGCAACTTCCTATATGTCACGCTGGAACATCTGAAGCGTCTCGAGGGGGAGGTGGTGAACCAGCTCGACGCACTGGGTGAGACTCAGGAGCGCCTGGGGCTTGAAGGGGAGACCGTCACACTCCAGCAGCTGCGTGGCATAGAGCTTAACGAGCGGGCAGCTGCATTGGCTGAGTTGGTCCTGTGGATTGGGTGGTTGCAGTGGCACGTTCGGACACGTGGCCTGGCCAGCGTCGCGGAACCGGTGGTGCACGACTATCGGAACATCGAGAATCGCGATGCCGTTCTGGCCTACGACCGAGCAGAGGCCGCGACCGGAGCGGATGGCCGGGGGATCACCCGATGGGATGGCGTCACGTACAAAGCCCATGCGGCCACCGGCGAGCCTGTACCCGACGAGGCGGCCAGGGTGCCGCTCTGGAACTATGTGAATCCTCGCCCAGCAGTATGGCCGGCAGCCGAATTCATTGTGGGGAATCCCCCCTTCATCGGCAACAAGCGAATGCGAGACGCCTTGGGCGACGGCTATGCAGAGGCACTACGCGGGGCATGGACTGACATGCCGGAGACAGCCGACTTCGTCATGTATTGGTGGCATCACGCGGCCACATCACTGAAGCGAGGTGAACTGCGACGCTTTGGGTTCATCACCACAAACAGCATTACCCAAGTTTTCAACCGCCGTGTGGTCGAGGACGCAGGCATCGACCTTGTTTTTGCAATTCCTGATCACCCATGGGTGGACAGTGCAAACGGTGCGGCTGTGCGGGTCGCGATGACTGTGGCCGTGAAGAACCTTCAAGGCGATGGGACTCTGGTCCGCGTATTGAACGAAGCTCCAGGGGAAGATGACACGCCCAATATCGAATTTCATGCGTCCACCGGACTCATCCACCCAAATCTATCCGTAGGCGCAAACGTAAACAACGCAAGCCGTCTGCGAGCCAACCAGGGGCTTTCCTTCATGGGGATGATCCCTCTCGGAGCAGGATTCTGGATTGATGATGAAGTCGCTGACCGCCTTGGACGCGGAACGATGCCAGGTTTGGACGCTCACATTCGTCGGTATCGAAATGGTCGTGATCTAACCGACCGGCCACGCGGGGTGCTGGCACTCGATTTTTTTGGACTCACTGAAGTGCAGTTGCGGCAGCGCTTTCCTGCAGCGTATCAATGGCTCCTTGAAAGGGTAAAGCCACAGCGGCAACAAGACAAACGCGCTTCGTATCGAGACAACTGGTGGACCTTCTGCGAACCACGTAGAAACCTGCGAGCCGCTCTTGTGGGATTGCCTCGCTACATCGGTACGACTGAAACCGCAAAGCACCGCATATTCAGTTTTTTGGATGGGGATGTTCTTCCAGATCAAAAGGTTCGCTGTGTCGCTTCTGGCGATGCGCTTCTCCTGGGTGTGCTGAGTAGTTCTCTGCACGTTCAATGGACGCTTCGTACAGGCGGAATGCTAGAAAACCGACCGGTGTACAACAACTCAAGGTGTTTCGAACCGTTCCCCTTCCCAAGCGACGACACCGGTCTTACGGCTGCACTTGCCGAACGCATCCGCCAAATCGCTGAGCATTTGGACACACACCGCAAGGCCCGGCAGGCGATGCACGAAAGCGTCACCCTCACTGGGCTCTACAACGTGCTGGACAAACTGCGCCGCGGCGAGGCGCTGAACGAGAAGGAAAAATCGGTGCACGAGCAAGGCCTGGCGAGCGTGGTGAAAAGCCTGCACGATGAACTGGATGCAGCAGTGCTGCAAGCCTATGGATGGAGCGACCTGGGCGCAGTCCCATGGGCGGATGAGGCTGCGCGAGCTGTGTGGGTTGAAGCCGTGCTGGAACGGCTGGTATCTCTCAACGCCAAGCGCTCAGCCGAAGAAGCCGCCGGCACTATTCGCTGGCTGCGCCCCGAGTTCCAGAATCCGGCGGAGGCGGGTGGTGCGACCGACCATGAGCAAATCGAAATGCACGGCATCGAAACGGAAGCGCTGGAGGCGGAACCGGAGGTTACCCCCACACCCCTTTCCATTCTTGCTCCCCAGCCGTGGCCTTCATCGTTGCCAGACCAGGTGCGCGCAGTTGCTCATGTTCTTGCAGCGAGTCCATCACCAATCGCGGTCCCTGCGATCGCGGCGGCTTTCAAAGGCAAAGGGCCGTGGAAAAAGGGCCTGCCTCGAATCCTGGACACGCTCGAAGCACTTGGCCGAGCCCATCGTGTCGCCGACGCCTGGCGGGCCTGAACACTGTACAGACCGTGGGGCAATCAAAGAGGTGCGCGCCGGGCCGGTGAGGGAATCTGTCCGCTTCGGAATGTCTAGACGCGCAGGCCGCCCAAAGCGATCAACGCGTCCTCACCGTAGATCGACGTGAGGGCCTCACTGCTTCGGGGCTCAATGCCGACGCCGACACCGCGCACTGGGGTCAATGTGGGTATCATTTCTCCGTCAACAAAGGTGCAGAAATCGTAGCCGCCATCGGACCCTCGTAGAACTACGGTAGGAGGCAGATAGATGTCCGAAAAATACCCAAGCGGATCATCCGAGGCGAAGACAATCTCCGTCAGCATGACCAGTGGTTCTGCATGGTGTGGGCCTTTCAGACCGGCGATGGTGCACACGATCAGCCGAGGTTTTTGACCCTCTTCAGACAACCCTGTCAGTTCAACTGTTGCCGCCTGTACGACCCCACGCACTTCAGGCCGATCCAGATCGGTAAAGGTGAGCGTCGACACTTCAAGCTGCTTCCTGGGGGGCTGAGCGGAGCTGCGCTTGGGGTGATGGAGGGGGACGGGAGGGCTGGTTTCAACCAACTTCAACACGGGGCCTTTTCGGGCGGCATCCATCTGCATGCCGATGGCTTCCGCTTGGTCCAGGTCTCCTTCCCACAGTGCTTTGAGGATTCCGAAGTGACCAGGCGTTTTCTCCTGAGCAGCCTTGGCATCTACATCGTCAGCCAGCAAGCTCCTTTCGACATCGAGCCACAGACGGTAGCTCTTTTCGAACTGCTCAGGAGACTGCACGTTTTCAATGGGGATGCAGATGTACCTGAAGCGGGGCTTGAAGTAGTTGACGCCTCTTTCAGTGAAGACAATCGGGCGCACATGCAGGTTGACGAATACCGATGGCTCCTCATCAAAGAGGAGGCCGTCTGGGTCCGTGAGCTTGAATGGGAGTGCCGGTCGGGAGTTGCTGTTCATGGACACTGATGCTACGTAGGAAACCAGTAATGTCCAGTCCACTCCATTAGGTTGAGCTCACAGATTGCTCCCCTGTGTATGTCTGAGTGAACTCCTCTGCATGGATCTGCTTGGCTAAGGAAACACTGGCTGTAGCATCAATACTATCTAAAATCGAATATATATAGCATAAATGAGTTATAAAAGTTCGAAAAAGGATAAATGTAAAGGGAGCCATTGCTTGCCAGCTGATCTGCCGTTAAAATTCAAAGATGAACATTTATAAGACAATTCGTCTATTAAGTTCCAAAAATGGATGATTATGAAAGAAGGGCCTACAACTTCAGAGCTTCTTCATGCAGTCGGTGAGCAGCTTCGTGCTCAGCGACTGCGCTTAAACCTCACTCTTGAAGAAGTGGCGCAGCACGCAGGTCTGTCCATCAATGTCGTGCGCCGGCTGGAGAGCGGGGAGGGCTCGACGCTTGCCTCATTCGTAACGGTGCTGCGAGTTCTGCGACGAGATGAGTGGCTCACCTCACTACAGCCCGCAGTGACGATTGACCCTCTGAGCATGCTTAAAAAACGCGCGCCGCGACAGCGTGCCTACAAACCCCGCAAGCAGAACCAGGACTGAGTACATGTCAACAGCGAAGAAGACCAAAAGCACTCAGTACCAAAGCGTCGACGTAGTGGAAGTAAAGGCCTGGGGCAAACGGGTAGGCGCCGTTGCACGCGAGCCAACCAAGAACTACTACGCATTCAAATACGACCCAACGTGGGTTAAGAGTGGAATCGAGTTGGCACCGATTTACATGCCCCTTGCGCAGGCCAGCGAACCATTTCTCTTCACAGACCTGCCTGAGCTGACCTACAAGAGGCTTCCTGCGCTCTTGGCTGATGTCCTGCCCGATGATTTCGGCAACGCCCTCATCGACGCCTGGATGGCCGACAAAGGCATCTCCAAAACAGCGATTACCGCACTGGACCGGCTTGCATATATGGGAAAGCGCGGCATGGGTGCAATCACCTTCAGTCCCATGCGCGGCCCTACGCCGAGCACTCCAACCGCGCTTCATCTAGGTAAGCTGGTTGAAGCCGCACGGCATGCTGTTGCCGGCGACTTTGAGGGGGATGATCACGCCAGCACAGCGCTGAAACAGATCATTCAGGTTGGGACATCTGCGGGCGGTGCGCGAGCCAAGGCGACCATTGCATGGAACGCCGAGACAAACGAAGTACGAACCGGTCAATTCGACATCCCAGAGGGCTTTGAAGCTTGGTTGTTGAAATTCGACGGCGTTGGTAAAGACCAGGCGCTCGGCCCATCTAAGGGCTACGGTCGCATCGAATATGCCTACCATCTCATGGCAGTTGACGCAGGTATCAGTATGTCACCGTGCCGGCTCCTCAAGGAAAACGGCCGTGCACACTTCATGACCAAGCGATTTGATCGAGAAGGCAACAAACGTCACCACATGCAGACCTTGTGCGCTATGGCGCATCTGGACTACAAGCAGGTGGCCACCCATAGCTACAACCAGTTGTTCCAAACTGCCGAACAACTCCATCTGGGACAAGCTGCGATGGAGGAGATTCTCCGCCGCATGGTTTTCAATGTGTTGGCCGTGAACAATGACGACCACACCAAAAACTTCTCCTTTCTGCTGAGACAAGGCGGAAGCTGGGAGCTGTCGCCAGCATATGACATCACTCACGCGTTCAATCCGGACAACGAGTGGGTTAAGCAGCATCTGATGTCGGTCAATGGGCACTTCGATCAGATCGCAAGAGGCGACGTGCGTGTGGTCGCGGAGCGATTCGGGCTGTTGAAGGAATTGCCTGAAGTTGTAGACCAGGTACGAGACGCCATTGCACAGTGGCACAAGTACGCAAATAGAGCTGGAGTAGACAGCGCAGAGACTGAACTGATCGCCAATCACATCGCAGATCGAGCGCAGCAGTTTGGATCCTAGTGACAGTGAAAGACGCAATAGTGGAGCATTCGACGGAGTTTCCCTGATCTGTGTGATCTTTAAAAACACAGTAGAGTGACGAATCGCCGCCTGTGTGCAGCTCGCCAACCCGCCCCGTTGGTTGGAGACTAAGGCATCAATCCGAATCGTTTCGGTGACCAACCTGTAAGCGACCTGTGTGCAATCTCTACGAAATCCCCGACGAGTTCACCCTTCGTGAGCAATTTGGAGCGGAGCTGCCCGGTGCCAGTTGGCCTCGAACAGCTGCGCCATTGAGCCAGGCCGTGTTCATCAAATCGAAGCGCGTAGCTGTGGTCGGGCAGTGGGGCATGATCCCTCCCTCCTCAAAGGAGAGGATCCCGAAGACCAAAGAAGGCCGTCGTATGTCGACCAACAACGCGCGGAGCGAGACAGTTGCGAAAGCCTGGACCTATCGATTTCCATGGGCTCGTGGACAGAGGTGCTTGATTCCTGCCATTTCCTACGACGAGCCATACTGGGGAATCACGCATGCCGACCCCATGGCCGCCACGAAGAACACCTGGTGGCGCTTCTGGCGGGCAGATGGCCAAGCATGGGCGCTTGCTGGTTTGTGGAGCGAGTGGACGGATCCTGCCACCGGAGAAGTGGTGCCCAACTTTACAGCTCTCACACAGAATTGCGACGAGCATCCACTGCTCAACCTGATGCACAAACCCGACCCGAAACTGCCACCACACGCCCAGGACAAGCGCGCGGTTGTTCCAATCGAATTCGCTGACTGGGATAGGTGGCTGGAGGGGACAGTGGAAGAAGCCAGTGCGTTGATCAGAGTTCCAGGGCTTGAGGTGTTTCGCCACGGGCCCGCCGATCCAGTCAAGGGAGCAGGGGTAGTTTTGAATCTCACATAGACCGCAGGCCTGAGTAGTACTTCGTGCTGGCCTGATTCATACTAAGAACTTCGAGCAGATCAACATGTCAACCGATGAAATTCGCCGCCAAATCGAGGAGGCACTCGATTTGCGGAGGCGCTTGGGACTCTTGCAAGTTTCCCAGTGCGTTCCGCAAGAATTCACGAGTTCCTACATGCGAGTGAGCGACACAGCTGAAATTATTCGGGCGGCCCAGGCCGGTGTGCAAAGGCAGAACCTAGTCGGCAGCTTTGTGCGTGAAATGGAGGTTCCCCAAAGCGTTCAAGCCCATCGCCGGATGATCAAAGAAGTTGAAGATCGGATAGGAGATATCAGACGCTTTAACGACCCGTTTAGGACGATGCCAAGTGGAATGGCAGATGCAGTTGCGATGATCTCAGCTCATGAAAGGTTTCGCTTGCCAGCAGCTCTTGAGCTGGGGGAGATGGCTCGTTCTGTCATGGCAAGCTCCAGCTTGGCTTCGACAGTTTTCGAAACACAAGAGCACCTTCGAAGAACATTGGAGGGCATGCACACCCCTTGGGCCCAGTTTAGCGAAGGGATCGCTTCAGCGAGGGCACTGTCCGACATCATCGCAATGGGAGAGGGGATCAGTAGATTTGGCGGGTTTGATCGAAGTTTTGCATCTTCCTTGCGTCCAGTGTTGGGGGATTGGCGTGACGCGCAGATGCCGTCGACAAGTGAGCTACTTGATCCTCTGAGGCGCTTCAGCTTCTACATCGAACAAGGGCTTGATCCCAACCTCACGACGTTCACGTCCGAGGCTTTTGACGAGGGCCTCCGTGTCTCGGGCCTTTGGGATACTGCTGCCGATGAAGATCTCGACGATGAGGTGGACTCGGACGATGACGAAGTAGCGAGGGCAGAAATTGCATTCTCCATGCTGCGGCACTTGGAAGTTGAGGTCAGGCGATTCATCCAGGGTGCGATGGAAGCTCACTTCGGTGAGAAGTGGATGAAGCAGCAAGTTCCCTCGGAAATGCTAAAGGCGTGGAAGGAAAAGCGCGAGAGAGCCATCCAGGCAGGACAGGAGCCGGGACCGTTGCTTGATTTCGCAGACTTCTCCGACTACAAGTCGATCATCGAACGCGGTGACAACTGGGAGAAGGTCTTCAAAGCGGTGTTCGGCCGCAAAGGAGACGTGCAGGAGTCCTTCCTGCGCCTCCAGCCCGTTCGAATCACGACAATGCACTCACGGGGAGTCACCAAAGAAGACCAATTGCTGCTCTTGGTCGAGTCAAGGCGGGTGCTTGGCGCTATCAGGCGAAACTGATGAGCAGAGTGAGTTGCTCGTTCCGTCGTGACACAGGTGAGCAGGGAAACAATCCACAGAATCGTTGGGTTGACTGCTTGAGGTCGCAACTGCTTGAAGGCCGGCGTTTTCGTGCGCTTTATCACGCCACGGGTGCTCAGGTCGGATTACACTTGCCCGGCTCTTTTCGAGCGTCGGCTTCTCCTCCCTGAGCCGGCCACCCCTTGGGTGTTGAGCCCGGCCAAGCGCCGGGCTTTTTCTTGTCTGCGGGCAATCTACTTCCACCAGTATGGCAAGCGGAAGGTGTACCCCTTTCTGGCGATTATGTAGGTCTGGACCGTGTGAGGACCATTCGCGAAACGCAGCATCCTGGTTCGCAGTAGAACCATTTCATTTCCGACAATTCCAAGCTCTGGCACTTTGTTCATGTGCTCGTTCGGAAAGCCCTGAAAGGGCATGAACGAGAGCTCTCTTACGACTGCCTCGGCAGGAGGCAGAGAGCCTGGTCGTGAAGTAGTTACCCCCTTCCGGCCAAGTTCTACGCTGTATAGGTGCCTGATTGCTGCGTCGACCAGATCACAAAGCTCATATAGGGACACCGTAGCCCGGCGCAAGAAAAAGGCAAATGAGTAGCCCTCGGCTATGGCGTTTGGGAAGCGAAAGCTTGCCGGACCAATCGTCTTTCGCTCTATGAGGCCGTTTACCGCAAAACCATGAAGGGGTGCCTGCCCGTCATGTGTGATGGTCAGCCATCCAAGGGCAAATCCCTCGTGCTTGATTTTGTTGAGTGGCACCTTGAACTGAACGTTGATGAGTTGGCCAAGCTTTTGGGAGGTGGATTTGATGAATTTTTCTGCCCCCATGTTTTCACCGGCCACCCGCAGGACCGAAGACAGATACTCCGCAAGGGAGGCGATCTCGTTCATCAACTGCTGCACCTTGTGAAGCACGAGATCGCGGTCGGGTTCTTGTGCAATTGAAACCGCTGCCGCTGCTTCCGAAATCAGTTCAAAAACGCGGTAGATCCGTTGAGGTAGTTCATAGGACGGTTCGGAGACGAGTGCGTCATCAATGGCGGAGCCCAGAGAGTCCGAGAGCGCATCTAGCAAGCCCACCAAACGTGGAAGAACAGAGTCGAAATCCCCAAGACCTCGATACATGGGTTGTGATGTGGAGTTCATGCAGAACGGGTGTCGAGATGAGTTCGAAGGAACGACGGGGTTTCATCCATAGGTGCAGGACTGCATGTAGTCATACCTGCAGCTCCACACGCGGCGGCGGTTCAGAAAATGAGGCCTGCGCTATTGTCATTCTTCAGCATAGAATCAAACCAACTTTTGCGCACGCGCATGGTTCTGAGCTGACAGTCATCAGCCGTATCAACCCAGGACGGGCACTCGTTGCCCACTTGGGGCAGTGCTGTCCGAAACACGAGAGCACTTTCAATGAACCATCAATCCATCTTCAGCGAAAGCATAGAGGACGACAGCGAGTCCGCGCTCGAAGCGTACGAGGATTGGGTTGAAGCAACCGAACTGAATTCCGCTCAAGAGTGGTTGGATCGGATGCACCCATAACGCAGTGAAGTGGGACATGAGGTGTCGCAGTCTCAGGACTGTTGCACCCTCATGCAGCGATCACCGCGGCTTCTGCACAAGTGCTGAAGCGCATGCTGAGCAATTCAGATTCCATGCACCTCGACCATGCCTGCTCCCACAACATGGGAAGGTTTGGCCATTGACAGGAGAACGGTATGCCCGAAGCTTCGATCCTTTGGTGGATCGGCTTGGCGATCTTCGCCTTGCTTTCCATCTATGGCCTCTGGCCATCGGGTGGTTCACATGCGGATTTCCGTTCGCACCAGGTGGACCACCAGCCACGAAATGGCAACTACGAGGAGGCCTACCTCCTCGACAAGGCAACCATCCACAGACCTGATACGTCAGTGGGTGACACCTCACGTACGGCACATCTCTACGAAGAGTAGCGCTGCACCATCGCATTGGGCACTTGCCCACCCGTGCCTATGCACGGTTCAACCCGACGGGGGTTCATCTCCCGTGGGGGAGAAGCCGCCGTCATTTTCCAAACTGGAGAGTGAAATGAGCATCAAGGAAATCGGTCCCAAACTGAAGGACCCGCAGAACTGGATCAATGTTCTTCTCTGCATCGGCTTCGTCGTTGCGTTGCTGGCACCCCATGAAACGTGGGCCCAGTCCGGCAATGTCTACAACCAGCGAAGTGTGCAGATGGCGTCGCCGGTCACTCGCGGCATCATCCTGCAAACACGTGAAGTGTCGGTCACACCCGATCAGACCAACCGTTACGGCGGAATGGGGGTTGGTGCTTCCCTGGGCGGTGCTGTTGGCATGCGCCTCGGGAAAGGTCAGAGCAACTCCACACGAGCAGCCCTGGGCCTTGTAGGAGCGATTCTGGGAGGTCTCGGCGGCCAGACGGTTGCCGATACGATCGGCGGCCCGAAAGCTGTCGAGTACATCGTCCAGACCGTTCCTGTCGGGCGCGAGCAAGCTCGCGTCATGGCAATCACACAACCCGAACCCGGCCCCACGCTGAGCGCTGGGGCTCCGGTCTACCTGGTGCAAACTGGGGCGACCTGGCGTGTGCTTGCCGAATACGTTCCACCTCGCCCAACCGTGACCTCGCACCCCGAGCAGCGGCGAAGCGATGACCAGGTGCTGCAGCGTTCCTACCGGTACGCTGCCCTTGGTCAGTAACCGCATGCGGTGATCACAAAATAGCCCTGAAAGCCTTGCTTTCGGGGCTATTTTTTTGATCTTCGCCTATGCTTTCGGTTTTACCTTTGAACAGACTAGGAGAGTCTTTGTGGCGGGAGAAGAAAACCCTTGGGCAGTGCTGCAGGCACCGAGCCTTGGCATCACTGCTGATCACAAGGTGATGACGCGATGAGGAGAGACCTTGGCAGTCGAGCCCTCGCCATTCTTGCTGTATCCGTGCTTGTAGGAATGGCTGCCGTTTGGGTCGGTAGGTACCTTGGGGAGAGTAGTGCGAGAGAGGCGCAGCAGCGGCTTTCCCTTCTTTGGCCAGAGTTGATGGCCATGCCCCAAGAGGATCGAGCACTCCTGGCGCTTCTGGCGTTGGAATGCCGCCTGACTGTCCAACCAGAGGGGAGGGCGTCAACAGTTGCATGCCTGCGATCGGTCACTTCCGCAGATCGAATGAAAAAGGTCACTGCTGATCCTGCACACCACCTCGAGAGACTACTGCAAAAGTCGCTCCCCAACGTGGAGACGGGGGATCGAGGTTAAGGGGAAGTTCGTTCCGTCAGGAATGTGAGTGGACTTGGTTCGCCACGCGATCTGCAGTGCCAGGAACGCCCACCACCTCGGACTCCAATCCACGTATTTTCGAAGTTTCGAAAACGGGAAGCGTTGGAAACAGCACACGACCTATCTGATTTGATGGGGCTGTGTTGGGCGATTGTTTCGTAGACTGGACTTTGCTGCAGTGCAAAAAGCACCCGAAGGATGAGTTTTGCATTTGTGGGCCGCTTTGGCAGGAATTTGACCCAATGCCAAGCAGGTTCTCCATGAGCGTGCCCCTATAAAGCTCGACTATGAATGCGATCCTTCAATTTGTGAGCCCAGATGGCTTTTGGAAGCGCTCACCCTTCAGTGAGCTTCCGGCAGTACCGAGAAACGCCAGCGAGGCAACCCGGCACTATTGCGTGATCGCGGGTGGAGTTGCGCTGCTACTTTCACGATGCTCATCTGAGGGCATTGCAAGGCACTATCCAAGGGCGAATTCACTGTATCGTCAAATCCGTGCTGAGCTGAGGAAGGGGTGTGAGGTCACCGCAAGCGCCGAACTTCTGAGCGACGTCATGCACGAAGTTGCAGAGCAAGCTGACCCCACCACTCGCGCTTCCCTTCGCTTCTGTTTTGACTCTCGTTGCCGGGATCAGCGCAGGGAGGCCAGCGGCTCTGCCGTACCAGCGCAGTTTGCTGACACCGTACCCCCCGGTGCGCCCGGGCTCGCCGCAAAAACCTCCAGGCTCGACTCCATCAGAGCCACGCTCGAAAGCCAGAGAGTTGCTGAGCTGTAGGCTGATGCCTATACGTTGTTTCCAACAACCCCTTCGCAATCTTTCATGCAAAACATCCTCTGCACTCTCCCTGTCTTCAACATTCTCGCTGTGCTCTTCGGAGTGACGTCAGCAGCCCTTTGGATTGCCTCTGCGCGCGTGCCGTTTCCCACCGGTTACGACATGGATGAAGAGCAGGCAAAGGCAACAAAAAAGGCCGCTGGCTACAACGTCCGCGCAGCTGCCATTTCAGCTGTGTCGATGGTGTGGATTGCGGCGGGTGAGTTCATGAAGTTCGCCCCCTTCTGCTGAGCAGGAAGAGTCGCTGTCAGCGTCTATATCCAAGGGGCTGACCTGCGTACGCGGGTTCGAGACGCCGGATTGAACTGGGCGCAAGCAGGCCATGGCCGACCACTTCATATTGTCAAGGCGCCTTCGGCATCAGAAGCGTAGAGATCGAGTTCAATTGATGCCTTGATTGTCTTGATCTGCCTGATGACGCGGTCCATGACCTTTCCCTTGCGCTGTTCGAACACGATGAAGTGATCTGTGGACTCGGCCAGTCTCGCGATTTGCGCTGTAGCCAGGCGCGAAGAAGCGGCGCCATGGTAGGACACCGGGACATGTTGCTGGATTGCCCAGTCGTGAATCTGCCAGCTCCCGTGGCGCCCGATCCAGTGCGCGAGCCGCCAGTAGCCCTCTGCCTTCTTGTGAACAGCGTGTATGCGTTTACCGATGTGGTCGGGCGGGGCGGCGGCACCGCCTAGAAAGCTGACGGATTGAGCGTCGCGCAGGCGGACGTACTCAGCGCAAGCAGCCGCCAGAAGCCTTTCCTCAAAGCCCAGGGGGAGCAGGGCGTGCGCCAGCTCGTCTGCCGTTCCCAGCCAGCGATTGGAACCAGGGTCGCTCCTCGCCGCGTACACCATGCCACAGGCCAATGCGCGTTGCTTGACTGCGAGCCAGTCTCCGCGCCAATGTCGCTGGTGCCCCGCAGAGAACCGCCGAACCTCCTTAACGGAGGGGCTATGCAGCGCTTCCTGGTACAGCTCTCTCGCAAAGGCCCGGAACTTTTCCGCTTCAAACCAGTGCACCAGTGAGAGGAAAGATGCGGGCTCAAGTCGCACGCCTCCATCACCGACCAATCGGTAGGCGGAAAAGCTCAGGTTGGTGATCGGAATGTCCGTGATTGGCATGCGCGGGAACTGGTGCAAGGTGGTCCAAAGAATCTAGCTGAAGCTCCGTCGAACGGGGTTCGGCAATGGACTCTTTAGGTACCAATGACAGTGGCACACGCGCAATTTCTCTTTTCGATCTCCCCGAAAACATCGGGTAAACTGCCTTCACTATCTGCTTCATGCAGGTCGTCCAGCTGGGGCTCCAGCCGCTTTCATTTACCCAAGGGGGCAGTCCCCTTTGGGCTGCCTCCTGCAAAACAGGAGGTTCTATGGCAGCCACGACTGCTGCATTTTCCCGGGACATGTTCTGGCACACCCTGTGGCGCGTTCATGGGGAGCGTTCGCATGGGACGCTTTGACAAACTCGTGATGCCACGAGCACAAGTCGACATCAACCTGCCCGGATTCGATATCCGCCGATCGCACGTCAGAGCCAACCGGCTGCAAGATCGGCGCCGCAAGGACGCCACTGCAGCGAAAGCGCCTTCTACTGAGGCTGTCGCCACGGTCCCAGATCCAGAGATGGTCGAACTCGGAACGCCTGATCAACAGGAACACTCTGGGGGCGAACCTTGCCAACAGTTCCAGATCGTGCTTTGACCAAGACCGCGAACGTCGCGAAACGTGGCTTGGCCCACTTCATGGCTTCCCTTCTTGAAGGGTGGGTCAGGAAAGCTTTTGAGCCCGTAGGCGCCACGCGAGTGAGCTGGATCGGATCGTTCGCAGGTGTGCTCGGAGCTTTGCTCCTGGCACTCAACATGACATGGTCCGGGCTCGGCTGGTTCGCCTTCTTGGCGTCCAACTTCGCCTGGATCATTTACGCGGTGCTCCATCGGGTCCCAAGCCTGTTGGTCATGCAACTCGTTTTCACATCAACCTCACTGATCGGCATTTTTCGCTGGTCGGTGTGAATCATCCTCGTACGAGGGAACAGGAGGTTTCATGCAAACCAACGCGATCAGCGGGGCGACCCGCTCCGCGTATCAAGGGAGTGAGGGAGCAATGCTGCCTGCACAAGCGCAAGACAAAAACGTCTCATGGACCGCACAACGCGCCATGTTTTGTGGCCCAGTCACCATGGAGTCCGAAGCATTCGGGGTTCTGGTGACGCGGAGGCCTGAAGCTGTCGCGAGTCGTTTGACACCCTACGAGGAAGCCCGGCTTCTCGACGTTCTGTGTCACGCCAAAAACCACGTGATCGATTGCCAGGAACAGGAAACCGAGTTTCCCACCTGGGTCGTATCGAGTGATGCAAGGGACACGCAGCCGCGTGTTGCTTGGTTGGCCATGCGACGAGAGGAATCGGGTGCGTACCGCATCCGACTCAGCGAAGGCTGAGCAGCCTCACCATCAATCGACCACCCGATTTAACGGGCTTCATCCCGGTATCTACCGGACCGGCCACCGCAGACGCGGTGGTCTTTCCCCAGCCGCTCATTCAGCGTTTTGGGAAAGGCTCTGAGCCGAAAGTATCTCTGCAGATCTACTGCTAGATGCGTGCCCTGTGCGCGCCATTCATCACCCTCGTGGGAATTCACATTCCCGCGAGGGGGGGTGCGTTCTCCGCGAGGTTCAACCCAACCCGGAGAAAGCATCATGGGAAGAAAATCCCAGGTCAATACCTCGGCCGCCACCATGTGGTTGCCGGGCTTCGAGCCCGCGGACTTTGACGCTTCACAGCTCAACGTTCACACACCGTTCTTTCAGGTTGCCGCACCACCACCATCGCCCGCAAGGGCAGTGGCAGTGGCATCGGCAATCGTTGCCCTCCAGCACGTGGAGGCACACAACCAACCCGTTGCTCACAGCACAAGGGAGGCCCTCTCTGTCCTCAGTACTGAGGACTTCGATGACATGGAACCCTCGGTGCCGCCGGCACCAGGCCCTGTCGTCGCAATCCAGGAAGCTGCTCCAGCAGTCAGGCACTGGCCACGGTTCGACTTCGACAGGCTCACGCCGGCGACGGATAAGCGGTCGAGAATCAAGGCCAGCATCGACGCCATCACGCTGGCCAAGTCCATCACTTCGAGCGGGAACGTTCCGAGCGACGATGAGCGGCACCAGTTGCTGCAGTACATCGGCTGGGGCGGACTGGCACAGGTTTTCGAGGACCTGGCTGGCAATCCATACGCTGTTGAAAGGGACACACTCAAGTCGCTCCTGAGCGACGATGAGTTCACCAGTGCAAGAGCCAGCACCACCAGTGCCTTCTACACCGATCCTTTGGTGGTCGAGGCAATGTGGGGAATGGTCAAGCGCATGGGCTTCAGCGGGGGCCGCATCATTGAACCGTCAGCCGGTACCGGCATGTTCCTCGCGGGCATGCCCATCGACATTGCGCGGCAAAGCGAACTGACGGCCGTTGAGCTGGATGCTGTCTCTGGGGAGATCCTGGAGCGAGCGTTTGGTGACCTTGGCGTCTCAGTGCAGATCAGCGGGATCGAAAAGGCCAACGTGCCTCACGGTTTCTACGATCTCTGCATTGGAAACGTACCGTTCGGTGAGCATCGCACGCTGGAGACCCGCAAGGTGGGCTACGGCAACTGGCTGATCCACAACTACTTCTTCGGAAAAGCCGTGGACATGGTGCGACCTGGCGGGCTGATCGTTCTGATCACCTCGACGGGGACACTGGACAGCATGACGGAAAGCCATCGCAAGTGGCTCGATGCACATGCTGAGATGTTGGGCGCGATCCGACTGCCTTGCGGTGCTTTCAAGAAGCAAGCGGGGACAGACGTGGCAACCGACATCGTGGTGCTCAAAAAGCGCGCCGCCCCGTCGTTTGCATCTGCTGGGAAGTGGATCGAGAGGGCTGAAGCGCCTGAGTCGATGATGGCACCGGGCCAAAGCCTGACCTACTACGACAAGTACAGCAACTCCAACAAGCCGCACAGCCGCACGATCAATGCGTGGTTCGTGGAGCATCCTGGCATGGTGGTCGGGAGTCTCAAACTCGAAACCGGTCAGTACGGTCGATCTGAGATAAATCCCATCTTCCAGGGAACTGACGATGAGTTCGCCCTGGCACTGAGATCAGCAGCTGCAGGCATCCCAGCGGATGTCTACCAAAAGCAGGTGGTGGTCGATGAGGTGGAGCAAAGCAGCCACGTGCTGCAACGCATTGCAGCCACCACGCTGGGGCACAAGCCCGGATCGTTCGTCATTCATGATGGACGGATTCACATCAGTGAAGGGGCCACCTGGATCGATGCCGACAGTGCCTACAAAGGGGCTGCTCGGGAACGTGTGCTGGGACTGGTGAAAGTGCGTGATGCTGCTCGTCGACTGATCGAGGTGCAAATCTCGTCACAGGACGACAGCGTCTTCAAGGCGGATCAGCTCAAGCTCAACGTCGTCTACGACGCGTTCGTGGCCAAGTTTGGAAATGTGGGAGACCGGGCGAACGTCCGCGTTTTCCGCTCAGATCCAGACTGCCCGCTCGTTCTGAGCCTTGAGAGCTTCAACGAGGATGAAGAACGGTTTGAAAAGGCCGCGATCTTCACTCAGCGGACAGCCGGCAAGCGTGAGCCTCCGGCCACGGCAGCCAGCGTCAAAGATGCGATGCTGATCAGCTTGGGGCTATATGGCCGGATCAACCCGGCAGACATGAGCAAGCGCCTCAATGCGTCCCAGTCAGAAGTCGAACGCGGGCTGCGCGACGACGCTTTGGCCTATGTGGACCCGCAAGACGGCTACTGGAAGCCAGCGGATGAGTACCTCTCGGGGCACATCCGTAACAAGATTGCCACGGCAAAGGCGGCAGGCGGGCGATTTGCCGCCAACGTCCTAGCTCTGGAATCGGTCCTTCCCAAAGACCTCGGTCCTGGGGAGGTAGAGGTCAGGCTCGGTGCCCCATGGGTACCCGTGCAGCTGGTGGAGAAGTTCACCCTGCAGCTGATCGAGGCAAAGCCTGGTGAGGCTGATGTGAGCTACGACGCGCAATCGGCGACCTGGTCCATCAAGACTCAGTCGCGAGATCGTGTGTGGGTCGGAAATAGGTTGCTCAACACTGCCCAGTGGGGTACGAGCGACCGCTCAGCAATTGATCTGATCGAGGCAGCACTGAATCAGGTGCCTCCAAAGATCACACGGAAGGTCGGGGAATCCACCGTCGTCGACAAGGTCGCAACGATGGCGGCTCGCGAGAAGTACGAGGCCATCAAGGCTGAGTTCAGAAAGTGGGCCTACTCCGACGATGCGCGGCGCGACCAGCTGCTGCGGATCTACAACGACGAGTTCAATCAGATCGTGGAGCGTAAATACGACGGCTCCCACCTCGTCCTTTACGGCATGTCGAATGCGATCAAGCCGTACCAACATCAGCTCGACGCCATCTGGCGCATCGTCTCGGGAGGAAACACCTTGCTGGCCCACGTGGTCGGCGCGGGCAAAACCTTCACGATGGTGGCCGCGGCCATGGAGCTTCGGCGCATCGGCAAGGCCAAAAAGCCCTGCATAGCTGTGCCAAACCACATGTTGCTCCAGTTCGCTGGTGAGTTCCTCCAGTTCTTCCCCACGGCGAAGGTGCTGGCGGCATCGAAAGATGACCTCTGTGGCGACAGGCGGCGCGAATTCGCGGCGCGTGTGTCAACGGGCGACTGGGACGCGGTGATCATGACGCATTCGTCATTTGAGAAGCTGCCACTGCGACCGGAGACCATGAACAGGTTCCTGGACCAGATGATGGGCCAAGCCCGACTCGCGCTGTCAAACGCGCAGGACGGCAACGCCAAGCGGACGGTCAAACAACTGGAGAAGCTTCTGAAGGTTCTTGAGGCGAAGTTGGAGCGCAAGCGCAACGACGCCGGAAAGGATGACTTCATCTCCTTCGACGAACTGGGGTTTGACCACATCATGATTGATGAGGCCCACCTCCATAAGTCGCTGTTGAGGGTGTCAAAGATGCCCTCGATCGCAGGCCTGCCGAACGTGTCGTCCAACCGGGCGTTCGATCTTTGGGCCAAGACCTCAGTGGTGATGGAACAGCGCGGCGACCGGGAGGAGGGGGTGACCTTTGCTACTGCGACGCCAATTGCAAACTCGGTGAGTGAAGCTCACGTGATGATGCGATACCTGCAGCCCTACACCCTCAAGGCAATGGGCTTGTATGAGTTCGACGCCTGGGCCGCAACCTTCGGGGAAGCGGTCCAAGGAATGGAAGTTGCTCCAGATGGCAGCGGCTACCGGTTAAACACCCGGTTCAGCCGTTTCACCAACGTTGCAGACCTGATGTCCATCTTCAGACTGATGGCGGACATCAAGACGCGGAGCATGCTGAACCTGCCAACGCCAAGCGTGAAGGGCGGGAAGCCGCAAACCATCGTTGCGCCAGGAAGTGCGGATCTCAGGGTCTACACCGATGAGCTGGTGGAGAGGGCATCGAAGATCAGAAATGGTCAGGTCGAGCCCAAGGAAGACAACATGTTGTCCATCACCAATTGCGGCCGCAAGGCAGCACTGGACATGCGCTTGGTCAACCCGGCACTGCCGTTCGACCCGAATGGGAAGGTGGCAAAAGCGCGGGACAACATCCTGCGCATCTGGAAGGAGACGACTCACTTCAAAGGGACACAGCTTGTGTTCTGCGATTTGTCGACTCCAAATGGAAACGGGTTTTCCGTGTACACCGACTTGGCGAACCGCTTGGTCGATGCAGGGATACCCAGAGAAGAAATCGCGTTCATTCACGACTACGACTCTGATACCGCGAAGGCCAAGCTGTTCCGGATGGTCCGGGCAGGGGTTGTGCGGGTGCTCATGGGCTCAACCCAGAAGATGGGTGTGGGAACCAACGTGCAGCGGCGCCTCAAGGCGCTGCATCACCTGGACGTTCCATGGCGCCCTGCTGACATCGAGCAAAGGGACGGACGTGCATGGCGCGCAGGCAACATGTGCGATGAGATCGAGCTCTGGCGCTACGTGACTGAGGCCTCGTTCGACGCCTACAGTTGGCAACTGCTGGAAACCAAGGCGCGGTTCATCGACCAGATCATGGGTTCTTCGGGACTCAGGACGGTTGAAGACCTGAGCATGGGTGCACTCACCTACGCAGAGATCAAGGCCCTGGCCAGCGGGAACCCGATGGTGCTTGAGAAGGCCTCAGTGGATGCGGACGTGATGAAGTACAGCGTGCTTCGTGACCAGTTCGACCACGATCGGTGGCGCTGGCAGAACCTTGCCAAGAGCAACCGGGAGCGCATCGCGCGGATTGCGAAGGATATCGCTGGCATTCAGGAGGATGCTGAGCGGCTCGAAGAGTGTCACAACACGGGCTGGGTGTTCAAGCCGATGGGGCCGATGTGCCCCGAAGCAAGTGCATCGAATCTCGTGACCGAGCAGATTGGTGCGCAGATTCTCCAAGTCAACCGCGACATGCCAAAGGGTTGGTGCGGAGAAGTGGTCGTAGGAAGCGTGGCGGGGATGACGATCATCCTGGCTCGTTACGACGGCGTGCAAGTAAGTTTGCAGGGGACCAACCGGTCCTACCGTGTGGATCGCTCAGGGGTGTCAATCACCTCCATGCAGGCCACCGGCCAGCTGGTGCTTACCGACCTGATCGACCTCATTAAGGAGCCGAAGCGCCAAGCGGAAGAAGCGAGGCGCCTGGAGCTTGAGGTCAGGGACATCGAGCAAAGGCTTGGACTGGGATTTGAGTACCAGGACAAACTGGATGCAGCAACTGCGCGTCAACGCGAGATCGAGGCCGCACTGGACCTTGACAAGGACGAAGCAGGAACCACAGGTGTGACGGCAGCAGCCGAAGCATCAGCCTGAGAAGGCGACGAATCGACCAATTGAACCCCAGCCACGCGGCTGGGGTTTTTTTTCGTCTGTGCTTTTGTATGATGCCTTGGACGTGATCGGTGCCGGGCATTGAGTAGCTTCCGGGCTTCGGACTTGCACCCGTCCAGGTCGAACAGTTTCAGCATTCAGACAGGACTGCAAATGCGAGTGGGGGAAATCAAGCTGTTTGCTGGCCTCGATGCCTTCGGTGAAATGCGGTTCATCGGTGAGGTAGAGCGGGGTGCCAACTGCGGCTGCTTCTGCCCAGAATGCTCCAGTCCGTTGGTCGCCAAGCAAGGTGATCTGTTGGAGTGGCACTTTGCTCATGTTGCGGGCCAGGAGGCTCCGCAGTGCGAGGCAGGTGCCGTCAACCTTCTTCGCCGGTTGGTTCTGGAGTATCTGCAGGAAAAGGGGTTGCCTGACCTCCCACCTTACAGGCAGCGGGTGAGTGCTGCTTCGCGATTGCGCGAGGTCAGTGAGGTGGTCGAATGGAGCGCGGAGGTATCACCCGGCTCGATTGCTTGGGTGGACAAGCCTTCGCGTACCGAAGCCGTGGGCCGATGCAGACTTGATAACGGGGCAGATGTCCAGGTCTTTGTCGAGATTTCGGCCCCTTCCGCAAGCCGCCCCAGTTTTCCTGCTGGCGAAGCGGGCATTCTGGTGTTTTGGGTGCCCTTGCCAGAATCCTCTCAGCTACGGCAAAGGACGCATGCCCTTGAGCACGTGCGCCATCAAGGTCGCCTCTACTGGTATCACCAGCCCGATGTGCGTGGTCTGGTTGCAGCGGCTCAGTCAAGAGTCAACAGTGTGGCTCGTGACAATGAAGAGCGCCTTGCCAGGGACGCTGGGAGGCGCTGGAAGGCAGTTCATGACCGACTCGTGCAGTCCGGTGCTCAGGATGAAAGGAGCCACAGGGCGGTCTATTGGCGCAGCGTGACGCCACGCAGCAAGAGGCGGAATACGACTGGGCCCCTGGCAGGAAACCTCATTCCAGTTTCATTTTCTACCGCCTGCGCGAGGGTTCGGCATGGGTGATCTATCAGCGCTCAGATGGCTCCCATTGGCTCACGCAGCGTCCAGAACCCGAGGAAGGCTGGGATGAATGCTTTCCGCCCTCGCTGGGTGTTCCAGATCTGGCATCCAAAAGCTACCGGCTTGGAAGCGTGGTTCAGGTGATGGAGTTCCTAGGTCGCCATGCTGCGATCGTTCGCACAGACTCTGACCCTGCCGAATTTGATGGGCTGTAGTGGATGGAGCCAGCGCGGGCTCTAGCGGTGCTTGGGGCGGGGTAGGGCGTTCCCTCGATGTTTGGCGATAACCCGGTTCATGGCCTCAACCAGATCCATACGCTTGAACTTCACATGCGCGTTCCCGTTCTTGAACCAGCGCAGGCTCAGGAAGTCGTTTTCGAAGGTGCGTTCGCCCTTGTTCAGACACACTGCCAACACCCTGGCCCGAACGTCTCTTGCATGCGGCGTCGGGTTCCCGTCAAACACCGACATGAATCGGATGAGGTCGTCGACGCGGTCGCAGGCATCATCGTCGGGCTTTCCGGAGTGGAGAGAGGCAAAGTGCGACACAACAATTCGTTCACCAAAACCGGTGGGTTTATGGGCCTCCCACGATTGAGCCAAGCTCTCAAAGCATTCAACAATGCTCTGCTCGAACATGTCTTCGCGACGAGCGTACAGGTCCTTCAGAGTCCCAGAAATTGCCTCTGCTGAGAAAGGTGGGGCGTTGCCTTTGCGAATGGTGTCCCGCCATTCCGCCTTCTTCGCTGCGCTCATCAGGTCCAGAACATGAGATCGCTGCAGGAGAAGTTCCCATGCCCTTCTGTCCGTGTACTTCACAGCCTCAATGTGCCCACCGGGGCGGAGGAAGTCGCGCATTTTGATCATGTCGTAGTCATGGACTCCGCACAGCTGGCCGAGATCATTCGAGGTGGAGAGATCCTGAGCCTCCTGCAGGAGCTTGTTGACTTCACTCAGGCGCGAAAAAATGGCATCCCGCACGGCCAAAAGTGCCTCGAAGTCGGTCGATGTAATGAGGTCTGTTGTCATGGGGGCGTCACCCTCATGGGGTGTAGTGGTGGCATGCGAGCAGTGGTCCTCCCAGTATGGGAGCTGCGTCCACAGAGTCTCACGGGACTGAGATCTGTCAATGTCGGAAATTCAGTTCGCGCCCTGTACCAAAATCGTTGTTAGCATCGGTGCTCCTACCTGGATTCGAGCTGACGAACTCAATCAGCCTTCAAGAGCAATTGCGCGTGTCAGCACACGCCTTTTCGCTTCATCTCATCCACGTTCTGATGCGAGCGCAGCAGCGCCGAGCAGTGAACGTGCAATTCACACTTTTCAATGAACATCGAAAAAACCGCGACCCTTCTGGGTCAGCTGAAAACCATCCTGGGCGTCTTCGAACAATTGCCGCCCAAGAGCAGAGAGCTGGTTGAAGGAACGCTCAAGTTCAACGGACTTGATGTGGTCCTGATCGCCCGGAACGTCTGCAAGGTGAAGCACTCCCTCGAAAGCATCCCTGCGGGTGCCTTCGAACCACTGGTGGCCATCAGCACCGAGCACTTGACGCCAGGTGCGCGCGAAGCCCTGTCGCAAGGGAACTGTGACACCTGGGGTGTCATCAGCTACCCGAACGAATACGGAGCCTTTCTGCACGTTTCCCCACACACCTCTCCATCTCCGGCAGCGCCGCAGTGCGTTCAGGAGGTCTACCAGTGGGCCCAGGATCGTTTCCTCATTTGGGTCAAGTTCGACCCTGATGCGGAGTGCATAGCCGGCCTGCCGTCGTACGGTGAGGACGATGATGAACTCAAAGCCTCCCCCGAGGGCATTGAGCCGGCATCTTCGGAACACTAGGTACATCAAGCACTGCTGCATTGCATCAAAGGGCTCTGAACACCCTCCCAAGAATTCCCGGCCTGCGATATGCGGGTCGGGTTTTTTTTTGACGTTTGCGTGCTAGTGTTGAAATCAACTGCGTTTAGGCCCAATTCATGGAGCGTCCCAGTTTGAAACTCTCAGACGGCTTTGACTCGGAGATTGCCAATCTCCGGGTCCCACCCCACTCGATAGAGGCTGAGTCGAGCGTGCTCGGTGGGCTTCTGTTGGATAACGCGGCATGGGATCGGGTGGCCGACCTGATCACCGATTCAGACTTTTATCGCTATGAGCACCGGCTCGCGTATTCGGCAATCGCTGCCCTGATAAATGCCAGCAAAGCGGCCGATGTGGTCACGGTGTTTGAGCACCTGCAGAACCTGGGCAAGGCGGAAGATGCCGGCGGGCTGGCCTACCTCAACTCGCTGGCGCAGTACGTGCCCAGTGCAGCGAACATCCGCCGTTACGCCGAGATCGTCCGCGAGCGTGCCATTCTGCGAAAGCTGGTCGCTGCCAGCGACGAGATCGCCACCGCAGCCTTCAACACTCAGGGCCGCCCTGTCGACAAGATCCTGGATGAAGCCGAGCAGAAAATATTCCACATCGGCGAAGAGGGCTCGCGCATGAAGGAGGGCTTCCAGGGCATGGACACTCTGGTCGTCGATCTGCTCGACCGTGTGCAGGAAATGGCCGATAACCCCAATGACATCACCGGTGTGGCCACCGGCTTCATCGATCTCGATCGCATGACGTCCGGACTGCAGGCCGGTGACCTCGTGGTGCTGGCCGCACGTCCATCCATGGGCAAGACCGCCTTTGCGATCAACATCGCGGAGCATGTGGCCCTCAACGAAGGCCTGCCGGTTGCCGTGTTCTCCATGGAGATGGGTGCGTCGCAGTTGGCTGTGCGTATCGTCGGCTCCATCGGGCGCATCAACCAGAGCCATCTGCGCAACGGCAAGCTGACAGACGACGAATGGCCGCGCCTGACCGAGGCGATCGAGAAGCTGCGTAACGTGTCTTTGCACATCGACGAAACGCCGGGGCTCACTCCCAGTGTGCTGCGCGCCAACGCCAGGCGCTTGTCTCGGCAGTGCGGCAAGCTGGGGCTGATCGTGGTCGATTACCTGCAGCTCATGAGCGGCAGCGGCTCCGATGGCGACAACCGAGCTTCCGAGCTTGGCGAGATTTCGCGGGGGCTGAAGATGCTTGCCAAGGAACTGCAGTGCCCGGTGATCGCGCTGTCGCAGCTCAACCGCAGCGTGGAGACCCGCACCGACAAGCGTCCCATGATGAGCGATTTGCGCGAGTCCGGCGCCATCGAGCAGGACGCGGACATCATCATGTTCATCTACCGCGACGAGTACTACACCAAGGATGCCTGCAAGGAACCTGGTGTGGCGGAGATCATCATCGGAAAACAGCGAAACGGGCCAACGGGAACGGTGAAACTCGCCTTCCTGAACATGCTCACGCGCTTCGAATCGTTGGCCCAAGGGAGCGGTGACTACTGATCGTTTTGTTCGCAGGCTGCACACTGCCGAAGATCACCTCAATGCCGTTTCTGGCACGCGTCCGCCGGCTATTCTGAAGCCCAAAATAGAGAGAAAACATGTACGCCGATCATCAACAACCAGATCCGGGTCAGTTCCTCCAACCAAAAGTCGACTGATGGTAAAGCGCGATGGCAAATCCATCACGGGCAACGTTCCCAAACCGGTAGTCCTGGTGGATACCCGCGAACAAACGCCCATGCGCCTGGCACGGTTTACCAACTGGGTTGCTGCGGAAAAGGTGACAACGCTGCCGACAGGGGACTACAGCATCGAGGGTATGGAGACTCTGGTGACGCTTGAGCGCAAGAGCTTGAGTGACTTGGTGGGCACGCTGATGCATCACCGTGAGAGATTCATCCGCCAGTGCGAGCGAATGACTGCTTTTCCTCACAGGGCCATTTTGGTCGAAGCTGAAGTCCCCTTGAAAACCTGAGCCACAAGGAAGTAGAGAATTCCCCCAGCAGGAGTCTCTACATGAAGAAGTCCAGATTCAGTGAAAGCCAAATAGTCGGCATCCTCAAGGAGGTCGAGATGGGCGCCAAGGTCGGCGAGACGTGCAGAAAGCACGGCATCAGCGAGCCGACGTACTACAAGTGGAAGAGCCAGTTCTCTGGCATGACGGTCTCGCATCTGTCTCAGCTACGCCAGTTGCAGGATGAGAACGCCAAACTCAAGCGCATGTACGCCGACCTGGCGCTGATGCATCACGCGCTCAAGGATGTTGTTGACCGAAAGCTCTGACCCCGGAGCGTCGCGAGATGGTTGTTCAAGGTCTGATGACCGAGCACGGTATGAGCCAGCGGCGAGCCTGCCAAGCCAGCGGTATTGCCCGCTCCACGCTGCGCTATAGACCAGCAACACGCGACGACTCCGGGGTGATCACCTTCATCCAGACATACATGGCAATCAATCCGCGCCATGGATTCGGTCTGCTGTACGACAGCGCGCGCCACCAAGGCAAGCCCTGGGGCAAGACGGTGCTGTGGCGCGTGTACTGCGAATTGCGGCTGAACCTGCCCCGGCGCGGCAAGAAGCGACTGCCTGCACGCATCAAACGACCGCTGCAGGCCGCGCCACAGCCCAACCAGGGCTGGAGTTGCGACTTCATGTCCGATGCGCTGTGGTCGGGCAGGCGCTTCAGGACCTTCAACGTCATCGACGAGTTCAATCGCGAGGGACTGCGCATTGAGGTCGACACCAGTCTGCCCGCCGCAAGGGTGATACGAGCCTTGAACGAGTTGGTGGAACTGCGTGGCGCACCGCTGTCCATTCGCTTGGACAACGTACTAAATGCAAGAGGTGTTCCGACAAATGGCAACAGTATCGCGTGCCGGTCTTGCGGGGCAAATCGGCAGAAGACAAAGAGCAATGAGCAGAATCGGCGACGCGGTTCCGCCGCACAGGGGAGCCTCGGTTAACCATAGTGGAAACAAGATTCACGACGCCTTCGCCGTGATCTTCACCGTACCTAAAACAGCGTAGGCAGCCCAGCGGAAGGTCCAAGCATTATCTAAGGGGTCCCCGACCTACGTCGGCGCCCCGACGGCCCTGTTGAGAGGGATCGATCCGCTGGGCAAACTCTGCTCAAAGAACCGCCGGTAGGGCTGGTTCTTCTTGATGATTCCGTACGCCACGCGCGCCATCTTGGCTGCCACGGCCGTGAGCGCCTTGCGCTTGAGGTCGGGGTCCTTGGGGTTGCTGCTGACGTATCGGTCGTACTTCTCCCGAAACGAGTTCTCGCGAGCTCGAATCGCGACGACGGCGGCCAGCCAGAACGCCAAGCGCAAACGGGCGTTGCCTCGCTTGGACAGCTGTTCTCGGCCGCGCTGAACACCCGACTGGCTCTTGGCCAGGTCAAAGCCGCAGTACTTCAGAAACTGCCGGTGATGCCCAAACCGGCGCAAGTTGCCAGCCTCGGCAAGGATGGTCAGCGCGTTGATGGGGCCAACACCCGGCAGGGACATGAGGTTGATGTAGTCCGCGTCGCCGGCCAGCAGGTTCTGCACCTGTTCTTCGAGCTGGCGACGCATGTCGTTGAGGTGCTGGTAGTGGCGCAGCGTGAACAGAAAGGTCTGGACAGCGACGCTTTGCGGATCGTGCGGGAGGGTCCCGGAGTCAGCGCAGCACTCCCAGATCTCGGTGAGCTTTGCCACACGATGAACGCGGCGACCGACCAGTGGGGATGCCAGTTCGATGAACTCCTGGCAGGTGTGCTGCCGCACATGGAAAGGTGTGGGGAACTCGATCATGAACTTCACCCACCACTCGTTGCGCGTGCTGGTCCAGTACTTGTGCATCTCGGGAAAGTACAGCGGCACGTGGTGATTGATGATTGCGTGTTGGACCTTGGTTCTGGCGCGGCTGATCTGATAGTAGGTCTTGGATAGTTCCTGGATGTCGTGGTGTCCGGCCAGCATGGGGTCGACATACGTCTGTGTGCGCCCCTGCTTGAGCATCTCCAGGATGACCGCAGCATCCTTGGGATCGTTCTTGTCCCATGAGTTGAACATCGCTTCGCGGAACCGGGACTGGGCCACCGATGAGATCGAGACGACCTCGAAACCGGCGCGAAGCAATCGATGTGCAATCGGGCGGTGGTAGTCACCAGTGGGCTCCAGTGCCACCCGACAGCGACCGCCAAGGCCAAGCAAGAATACGGTCAGGCGCTGCATATCTGCAGCGCTATTGGACATACGAAAGCGATGTCGTTGACCAGATGCGGTCTCGACAAGGACTGCGTTCCAGTACCGGGCTACGTCTATTGCAACCCAGTGAAATGCGGCGATAGGATGGTTCGTGTCAGCCATTGGGGTGGTCTCCTTCGGAAGTTAGCGATCCAAAGGATGCTTGCTGCCGGCAGTGGCTGACAACCACTATGCATTTACTACGGGCCGGAGTTCATCGCTGATGTGCTGGCCAAATGGGCTCAGTCCAAGGGCATCGCCCTCAATCACATTCAACCGGGAAAGCCCACGCAGAACGCCTATGTTGAACGATTCAACAAGACCTACCGCACCGAGGTGCTGGACTGCTACGTGTTCGAGTCACTACAGGAAGTGCGCGACATGACGGCCGATTGGCTGCACCGATATAACCATCATCGACCCCATGAATCCCTTGGCCGTGTTCCACCGGTCGAGTACCGTATAAAACAGTTCCCCAACCTCTACTTCTATCTGGCTCAGAAAATCGAGGGGACTTCAACGGCTAACAAAATCAAGTCCGGATTGCCGGGGGGGCTTGTATGCACAGGGCTACCACAGCGTCGGTTAGGTCATCAATCGAGATTCGCATATTAGGATTGAACCACAGCGCTGACCCGTTCAATAGTCCGAAGATCAAATGGCGCGCAAGCGACACCTCGCCTTGCAAGCAGCCGGTCGACGCGAGTTCTTGGAGCACGGGCGTCCATGTCGCTTCGTAGTCACCTTGCAGCTTCGCGATGACGTTGTGCTGCCTTGTGTTG
>PHCQ01000033.1 GCA_002840835.1 Betaproteobacteria bacterium HGW-Betaproteobacteria-16
GGCGGGTGGTGAGCTCGGTGCCATCTACCACCGCCAGCGGCACGCCGGTGGAGGCATCGAACAGCAGGTAACTGCCATGCACACCCGGCAAACCCTTGGCCGCGTTGCCCGGCGCTATGTTGATCACCTTCACGCCGTAATACCGGCCCGGCATCCACGACGGCATGATGAGCGAGGTCATGCGGCTGCCACCCGGGGTCGCAATGGTGTGCACATGGCGCTGCGGCGTTTCACAACTGCCAGCAAAGCGCTCCCGCAAGGCAGGAACAAGAAGATCGAAAGGCAGGGCGGCACGGGTGGCCGAAGCATCGTGATGGAACATGCAGTGATGGTAGCAACCGGGAGCGTGTAGAAATGACAACCGGATGATCAAACTGCAACAGCGTGCGGGAATGACCCGATTCAGAAGCCGCGTCAGCGGCGCAGGGGCGTACCAAAGAAGCCCTTCCGGCGCGAAACGCCTTGATCCAGGGACACCGAAGGTCCGGCTCCGCCGGCCAGAGGTGTCGTCCCCCCTCGAAGCGCCGAAGGCGCGCGACAGAGGGGGGAAGCCGCGCCAGCGGCGCAGGGGGGCGTTCCCTACCTCCCCGGCATGTCCTTCACAGAGAACCCCAGGCTGACGGTGGCATCCGCCGGGATCGCCGGCATGGTGCTGTTCCAGTCCAGCCATTGCTGCCGCAAGGCGTCCAGGCGCTGTGGATCGCGTTTGGCGTGATTGGCGCGCTCACGTTCGTCGGCCGGGATGTTGAACAGGTACTCGTTGCCATCGACCATGAGGTACTTCCAGTCGCCCACTCGCAGGGCGCGCTGACCCCGGTGGTTCATGCGCCAGTACAGCGGCCGGTCAAAGCCGTGTACCGGGTCGCGCAACACGGGCCGCAGGTCCACGCCGTCGAGCGGGAAGTCCGGATGGGGCTGGCCGCCGCCCAGGTGCAGCATGGTGGCCGACCAGTCCATGGTCATGCAGTGCTGCAGGCTGGTGGTGCCGGGCGCAATGGTGGCCGGCCAGTGCGCGATCCACGGCACGCGGATGCCGCCTTCGGTCAGGTCCATCTTGCCGCCCACCAGGGGCCAGTTGTCGCTGAAGCGCTCGCCGCCGTTGTCGCTGGTGAACACCACGAGGGTGTTCTGGTCGATCCCCTGGGCGCGCAGCGCCGCCATGATCTGGCCGATGCCTTCGTCCATGTGGTGGATCATCTTGCGGTAGCTGTGGATGTCGCCGCCGTCCAGATGAAACAGGTTCTTCGCCACTTCGGGTGCGATGTGCGCATCGTCGCGCGTTTCCCACGGCCAGTGGGGCGCGGTGTAGTGCAGGCTCAGGAAGAAGGGCTTGCCGGCCTTGGCGTCATCGGCGTGTCGGTTCACGTAGTCCACCGCACGCTGCGAGAACACGTCCGTGAGGTAACCCACCTCTTTATGGGTTTCCTCGCCGATGTAGAGATCGTGGTCGCCGGTGGACGAGCAGTGTGTGAAGTAGTCCACCCCACCGGCCATGATGCCGAAGAACTCGTCGTAGCCCGAGCGCTGCGGGCCGAAGTGCGGTGGGTAGCCCAGGTGCCACTTGCCCACCAGACCAGTGCGGTAGCCCGCGTCACGCAACAGCGAGGGCAGGGTGGGCATGCTGGGCGGCAGGCCCAGGGTGTCGCTGCCCTTGCTGCGGCTGTTGATGGGCTCTTCCAGCGCGCCGCGCAGGCGGTACTGGTAGCGCATGGTCATCAACGCAAAGCGCGTGGGCGAACACACCGGTGAGTTGGCATAGCCCTGGGTGAACTTCATGCCACCGGCGGCCAGCCGGTCGATGTTCGGTGACACCGGGCCGAACTGCGCTTCGCGGCCGCCGTAGCAGCCCAGGTCGGCGAAGCCGAGGTCGTCAGAGACGATGTAGATGATGTTGGGTCGTTGTGGGCTGTTGCTCATGGTCGGGATCACTCCACTTTCATGCCGGTGGCCTTGACGATGGGACCATAACGGTTGGACAGGTCGCCGATGCGCTTGGCCGCAGCGTCGCCGGTGAGGCCTTCAAAGAACAGGTCGAGGTTGCCCATGCGCGCCTGAACTTCGGGCCGTTGCAGGGCTTCCACGATGTGCTTCTGCAGCGTCTGCATCACCGCATCCGGCGTGGCGGCCGGCGCCATCACTACATACAGCACCTCCTGCTCCAGCCGGCCCAGGCCCAGTTCTTCCACCGTGGGCAGTTCAGGCGCCAGGCGCGAGCGCTGTCGGCTGGTGACCGCCAGCGCGGTGATCTTGTCCACCTTCACGTGCGGCAGCATGCCCGGCGTGGCCAGCACGCCGCCGTCCACCTCGCCGGCCAGCACGGCGGTCACGGCCGGCGTGTTGCCGCGGTAGGGAATGTGGTTCAGCTTCGCCTGCGTGGCTTCGTTGAACACCTCCACCGCCAGGTGCCCGGGGCTGCCGCTGCCGGCCGAGCTGAAGTTCAGGTTCTTCGTTTTGGCCGCCTCGACCAGCGCGGGCAAGGTCTTGATGCCGGTGGAAGGGTGCACACCCACCAGGAGACCGGAAGATGCCATCACCACCACCGGCTTGAAGTCGCTGGGTTTGAAGGGCAGGGTCTTGTAGAGGTGGGGGTTGACGGTGAAGGTGGTGTCGATGCCGAACAGCACGGTGTAGCCGTCGGCCGCGCTGCGCGCCACCGCATCGGCCCCGATGTTGCCCGCTGCACCCGCGCGGTTCTCCACCACGAAAGGCTGCTTCAACGTCTCCTGCAACACCACCGCCACCGACCGCGCCAACAGATCCGACGGACCACCGGCAGGAAAGTTGTTGATGAATTTCACCGGCTTGGACGGATAAACCTCTTGAGCAGTGGCCAGCGAAGCGGAGAACACAAGGCCAAGGGCAGCCAGCGCAGCAAAAACAGGACGACGAGAAAAAACAAACTTCACGAAAACACCTCAAAAAAAAGAAAAATCTAAGAAAAGCTGCCAGCAGGAAAACCAACCCGCAACGAGCGAGCAAGTCCCCATCCAGGGCACCCGAGGAACCGGCTCCGCCGGGCCTCTGGGTGCGCCCCCCTTCAAGGGGGGTGGCGCCGCAGGCGACGCGGGGGGTCAGTCCAAACTGATTCCGGTCGCCTTGATCGGCGCAGCCCACCGCGCCAGGTCGGCCTTTTGCGCCGCCGCCAGTTCGGCCGGCGTGGAACCCACCGGCTCATAGCCGAGGCCTTGCAGGCGTTCGCGCAACGCGGGTTGCTTCATGGCCTCGGCCACGGCCTGCTGCAGGCGGTCGCGGGCCGCATCGGGCACGCCGGCGGGGCCGTACATGCCGAACCAGGCGGTGGCCACCATGTCCACACCCGCTTCCTTCAGTGTGGGCACCTCGGGCACCTGCGGGTCGCGCTGGGCACCGGTGACGGCCAGAATGCGGACCTTGCCGGTGCGGTGCAGTTCAGCGGTCTCGGACACCACGTCGAACTTGTAGTCGATGTGCCCGCCCACCAGGGCGGCATTGGCCGGCCCACCGCCCTGGAACGGCACGTGGTTGAGCTTGGCGCCCACCTGCTGTTCAAACAGCACGCCCATGAAGTGCGGCAGCGTGCCCTGGCCCGGCGTGCCGTACGAGCCCCGGCCCGGCGCAGCCTTGGCAGCTGCGACCATGTCGCCCATGTTCTGGGCCTTCGATGAAGGGCCAGCGACCACGCCGAACTGGAAGTGGGTGAGCAGCGAAATCGGGGTGAAGTCGGTCACGGCGTCATAGTCGAGCTTCTTGTACACGTGCGGGAACAGCACCATGGGGCCGCTGGGCAGCACGATCACGGTCTGTCCATCGGGCTCGGCACGCTTGACCTGACTGAGGGCAATGCGCCCGCCCGCGCCGGGCCGGTTCTCCACCACCACCGGGCTGTATCGATCGCGCAGACCGTCGGCAAGCAGTCGGGCCAGCGTGTCGGCCGAACCGCCGGGCGGGAAACCCACGACGATCTTCAGGGGTGTCTTGTCCTGGGCGATGGCGCCCAGCGGGGCCGTCAGCGCTGCGGCGGTGGCAGCAGTGGCGAAAAGCATCCAGCGTCGATTCATGTGATCTCTCCTGTGGCGGGGGGGGCGGGTCGGGTGTTTCCCGGTGCGGCCCACCATGCTATGCAGAGACAATCAATTGCAGAAATCAATCAATGCAGGTGTTTTCCCTAGGGATGCTCTGCCTAACCCCCGCCATGCGCGTTCGGATCAAAAACGGGATGGATTGCGTGCCTGCTTTGCGCCGTGTGTGCCGGCGGCACACACAAGCCAACAGGTGCGCAAGACGCCCGTTTTTGGCCGAACCCTTGCGGGCCGTGGATTTGCGGGCGATGCGCTGCGTTGCGAATTCGGACAAGCCGTCCAGGCTTGCCCTGGAATTCGCGCCTTGCGCCTCATCCCGCAAAGGCCACGCCGCGCACGGCGCGGGTTAGGCAGAGCATCCCTTACCCATCGAACCATGAGCAAAACCGCACCGCTGCTCGCCGCCCAGCCGGACCGCATGCTCGATCCACAGGGGCAGACCGAACTGCTGCTGTACCGGCTCTACCGCATCCACATCACCGCCAGCCGACTGGTGGTGCACATCTGCGAACACGAGTTCGGGCTCACCCGGCGCGAATGGCGGGTGTTGTCTTTTCTGTCGGAACACGAAGGCGTGCTTTCCAGCGAACTCGCCGAACACGCCATGCTGGATCGTGCGCGCACCTCGCGCACGCTCACCCGGTTGGCCGACAAAAAGCTCATCAGCCGCCAGCCCCGGCCGTCGGACCGGCGCGAGGTGCATGTGTTCCTGACCGAAGAAGGGCGGCGCGTGTACCGGGCGATCTTCCCGCGCGTGGCCGCCATCAACCGGGAACTGGCCAGCGTGCTTTCAGTCGCCGAGCGAAGTCAGCTCGACCACATGGTTCACACGCTGCAGACCCGTGTTCACGATATGGTGGCCGCGTCAAGAGACGCGCTGCCGCCGGTGGACAGCGGCGAATGAGGCCCCAGGGATGCGCTGCATTGCCCGCGCTTGGCGGAGGCTGTGCAGAGCATCACTTCGACAAGGGCGCTCCTCGCCGTTTCAGTGCCGCGCCGCGAACTTGAAGGCGGCCACCGTCTGCACCAGGTCACCGGCCTGGCTCTTGAGGCTGCTCGCGGCCGATGCGATCTCTTCCACCATCGCGGCGTTCTGCTGTGTGTTCTGGTCCATCTGGGTCACGGCTTCGCTGACCTGACCCACCGCGCTGCTCTGCTGGGTGCTGGCCGCGCTGATCTCGGCCACGATGTCGGTCACGTGGCGGATGCTCTGCACGACTTCCTGCATGGTGTTGCGCGCCCGATCCACCAAGGCGGAGCCTTGCTCCACGCGGTCCACGCTGTCGGAGATCAGGGTCTTGATCTCCTTGGCTGCTTCGGCGCTGCGCCCGGCCAGCAGGCGCACTTCACCCGCCACCACCGCGAAGCCGCGACCTTGTTCGCCCGCGCGGGCGGCTTCCACCGCTGCATTCAGCGCCAGGATGTTGGTCTGGAAGGCGATGCCGTCGATCACGGAAATGATGTCGGAGATCTTCTGGCTGGAGGTGTGGATGGCCTTCATGTTGTCCACCACCTGACCGACCACTTCACCACCCTGCACCGCCACCGACGACGCACTCTGGGCCAGCGAGTTGGCCTGGCGCGCGTTGTCGGCGTTCTGGCGCACGGTGGAGCCCAGTTCTTCCATGCTGGCAGCCGTTTGTTCGAGTGCGCTGGCCTGGCTTTCGGTGCGCCCGCTGAGGTCGTGGTTGCCCTGCGCAATTTCGGTGCTGGCCATGGCCACCGACTCGCTGCCCTGGCGCACACGGCTGACGATGTCGGCCATGTTGTCGCGCATCGAGCGCAGGCTGTGCATGAGGCTGTGGGTGTCACCGGCGCGGATCGGTACCTCCACCGACAGATCCCCCTGGGCGATGCGTTCGGTGATGGCGCTGGCTGCGGCCGGCTCGCCGCCGAGCTGGCGCACAATGCTGCGCGACATCAGCAGGCCAATGCCCAGCAACACCAGGGCCAGTGCGAGCGCGCTCAGGCCCATCTTCACGGTGCGGTCCCAGATCGTGGCGTTCACGGTGTCCACGTACACACCCGAGCCGATCACCCAGCCCCAGGGCGCGAAGCCTTGCACATAGGAGACCTTCTGTACCGGGTTTTCGCTGCCGGGCTTGGGCCACATGTAGGGCACATAGCCGGCGCCGCTTTTTTTCACCGTGTTCACGAACTCGCGGAACAGGAAGGTGCCTTCGGGGTCCTTGTTCTCGTTCAGGTCCTTGCCTTCGAGTTCGGGGCGGATCGGGTGCATGACCATGATCGGCTGCATGTCGTTGATCCAGAAATACTCCACCTCGCTGTAACGCAGCGCGCGGATGGCGGCCAGTGCCCGGGCCTTGGCATCCGCCTCGCTGAGGCCGCCCTTGGTGGCGAGGCCATGGTAGTGCGTGATGAGGCCGTGGGCGGTCTCCACCGTCTGGCGCACCCCCGCCTGGCGTTCGTCCATGATCAGGGAACGCTCCGATGTGAGGAACAGAGCCAGCAGGATGACCAGGCCCATGACCGCACTGGCCACGAGAATGAAGAGGCGTCGGGTGACGCTCAGGGATGTCAGTTGAAACATGGGGTTCCTGTCAGAGGAAGGCGCCAGGTGCGCTGGTCGAGAGGCGGTTCGCAACGGCTCCCGACGAATGTCGCAAGCCTTCCTTACTATCGGCCGCCGGGCACCGATCTGTAAGGGCGAAGTGACCCGAAAACGTCCACCATTTCACGGGAAGTGCTGCTGCGATCCCTCGCAGACAAGCCCTCTGGCAACCCTCCAACCCCGGGTTTCGCTCGGGTTTGGTGCCCGCGATTTCCCATTCCATGCACAAACCCGCGACAATAGCGGCTCTCTATCGACGGCTCGACTGGCGCTTCATGCTTGCGCTGGCGGTGCCGGCCCTTGCTGACAGCCCTTCCATCCATGACCCCTCTGGGCAGCGCGGTGGCAGGTCACGCTGACACATCGGGCCACCGCCGCTGTCGGTTTCCTCACCACCGATCCGGTGCACCTGCCCACGCCCAAGCCTGCAAGGCCGGGCGACATTGACCGTCACCATAGACGGCGCTATACACACAGGCGGGCACCCCCTTCTGGAGGAGTTTTTCCATGCACTTCATCGTCTCGCCCGGGCCATGGGCCGCCGGCCCGCATCCGCTGCAACCCTGTTGGCTCACAGCCAGCGCAACGCCTGAGAGGACACATCGATGAGTGAAATCAACGACCCCATGAAGCCCGACGGCAAGGTCAATCCCATCGACACCGACTACAAGGTCGGCCAGGACAACATCGTGGTCAAGCTCGGCCCCCTGGGGCTGGACATCCACAACCGGGTGTTTGCGATCTCGGGCCTGACGGTGATTGCCTTCGTGCTGCTGACCTTGATGTTCCAGACAGCGGCCGAGCCGATGTTCTCCGCCATGCGCGGCTGGCTCACGTCCAACCTGGACTGGTTCTTCATCAGCGCCGGCAACGTTTTTGTGCTGGTCTGCCTGGGTCTGGCCATCTCGCCGTTGGGCAAGGTGCGGCTGGGCGGCACCGAGGCCAAGCCCGACTACAGCTACCTGGGCTGGTTTTCGATGCTGTTCGCCGCCGGCATGGGCATCGGGCTGATGTTCTATGGCGTGTCCGAACCGCTGTCGCACTTCGGCAGCGCCATGGGCGGCACCGCACTGGAAGACGGCGTGCGCACCGACTGGGCGCCCCTGGGTGCTGCGGCCGGCGACGCCGATGCCTCACGGCGCCTGGCCATGGCCGCCACCATCTACCACTGGGGCCTGCACCCCTGGGCGATCTACGCCATCCTGGCACTGGGGCTGGCCCTGTTCTCTTTCAACAAGGGGTTGCCGCTCACCATCCGGTCGGTCTTCTACCCACTGCTGGGCGAGCGCATCTGGGGCTGGCCCGGGCATGTGATCGACATTCTCGCGGTGCTGGCCACCATGTTTGGTCTGGCCACCTCGCTGGGGCTGGGTGCCTCGCAGGCGGCAGCAGGCCTGAACCACCTGTTTGGTGTGCCGTTGGGCGAGACGACGCAGATCGTGCTGGTGATCGGCATCACCGCGATCGCGCTGATCTCGGTGCTGGCCGGGCTGGACGCGGGCGTGAAGCGGCTCTCCGAGATCAACATGGTGCTGGCGATTGCGCTGCTGGTGTTCGTGATCGCCGTGGGGCCGACGATCGCCATCATGACCGGCTTCTTCGACAACCTGGGCGCCTACCTGCAGTACCTGCCGGCACTGGCCAACCCGGTCGGGCGTGACGACGCCAACTTCTCGCAGGGCTGGACCGCCTTCTACTGGGCCTGGTGGATTTCCTGGTCACCGTTCGTGGGCATGTTCATCGCGCGCGTCTCGCGTGGTCGCACGGTGCGTGAATTCATCGTGTCGGTGCTGATCGTGCCTTCGCTGGCCTGCGTGCTGTGGATGACGGTGTTTGGTGGCACGGCCATCCTTCAATTGGTCAATGACGGCTACCAGGCCGTGGCCGGTGCCGACCTGCCGCTGCAGCTGTTCCTGATGCTGGAGGTGCTGCCTCTGGCACAGATCACCTCGTTCCTCGCCATCGTGCTGGTGGTGGTGTTCTTTGTCACCTCGTCGGACTCCGGCTCGCTGGTGATCGACGTGATCTCTGCCGGCGGCAAGATCGACGCCCCCACCCCGCAGCGCGTGTTCTGGTGCGTGTTTGAAGGGCTGGTGGCGATTGCGCTGATCCTGGGCGGCGGTCTCGTGGCCCTGCAGGCCATGGCGGTGTCGACCGGCTTCCCTTTCGCGGTGGTGCTGCTGGTGGCCACCGTGTCGGTGATCAAGGGTCTGGCTTCGGAGCCCAGAGCCTGATCACCCAACGGGCACTGAATGGACGACGAACAGCACGACATCATCCGGTTCCTGCGGCAGCACGCGCCGTTCCAGGAGCTGGATGAGGACACGCTGGTGCGCGTCGGGGGTGCCATCGACGTGCGCTACTGCAAGGCCGGTACGCGCATCGTCGAGTTCGGTCAGGAAGCGCTGTTCTGGCACATCGTGCGCAGCGGCGTGGTCGAGGTCTACCGGCGTGACGGCACGCTCTACAACCGCCTGACCGAAGGCGGCTACTTCGGCGAGTTCGGCCTGCTGCACCGCAAGAAGGTGCGCTTTCCGGCGATGGCGCAGGAAGACACGCTGCTCTACCTGCTGCCCGAGCCGGTGTTCACCGAGCTGTTCGAGGGCAACGAGGTCTTTGCCGACCAGGTGGAGATCGAGGACCGCACGCGGTTGCAGAAGGCGGTCTCGCGCCAGCAGTCCGGCAACACCCTGCTGTCGGCCACGGTGGGCAGTCTGGTCGAGCGCGAGCCGGTGACCGTGGCCCCCCAGGTGAGCGCACAAGAGGCGGCGCGGTGCATGACCGAGGCCGGGGTGTCGTCGCTGCTGCTGGTGGAAGAGGGCGGCACGGCGGCCGAAGACGGCACACCGGCCAACCGCATCGCCGGCATCCTCACCGACCGCGACCTGCGCAGCCGGCTGCTGGCCCGGGGACTGCCGCAAAGCACACCTGTGGTCATCATTGCCAGCACCGATGTGATCGCCATCGAGCACAACCGCCTGGTGTTCGAGGCCATGGCGCTCATGCTGCGGCACAAGGTGCACCACCTGCCGGTGACGCGGGGCGGTCGTGCGGTGGGCGTGGTGGCCTTGTCGGACATCATCCGTTTCGAATCGGGCAACAGCCTGTTCGTGGTGGGTCGCATTGGCCGGGCGCAGAGCGTGGAAGAGCTGGAAGCCCTGGTGCCCGAGGTGCAGACCAGTTTTTTGCGCATGCTGGGCGAGCATGCCAGCGCACGGGTGGTGGGCAGCGCCATGTCGGCCATCGGGCGCGCATTCAAGCAGCGCCTGCTGGAGCTGGCCGAACAGGCCCTTGGGCCGACGCCCGTGCCCTACTGTTTTCTGGCGCTGGGCTCGATGGCCCGGCAGGAGCAGGGCGTGGTCACCGACCAGGACAACGCCCTGGTGCTGGACAACCGCTTCGACCCCGCGCGCCATGACGCCTACTTTGAAGCCCTGGCCCGCTTCGTCACCGAAGGGCTGGCGCGCTGCGGCTACACCCTGTGCACCGGCGATGTGATGGCCACCAACCCCCGCTGGCGCCAGCCGCTGCGGGTGTGGCAGGCGTATTTCAAGGACTGGATCGAAAAGCCGAGCGCCGAAGGCCTGCTCAACAGCAGCATCTTTTTTGACCTCGACGGCGTACATGGCCGCACCGAGTGGGCCGACAGCCTGCGACGTGACATCGCGCGCCAGGCCCGACAACACCCGCGCTTCCTGGCCAGCATGGCGCGCAACGCCTTGTTGCGAACGCCGCCACTGGGATTCTTCAAGGGCTTCGTGCTGGAAGCCGACGGCCGCCACAGCGCGGGCATCAACCTCAAGCGGCGGGGGACCGCGCCCCTGACCGACCTGATCCGCGTGCATGCGCTGTCGGTGGGCTCTGAAGCCATCAATTCCTTTGACCGGCTCGACGACGTGATCAAGGCCGGTGTGCTGTCGCCCGGGCGCGGGCCCGACTTGCACGACGCACTGGAGTTCCTGGCCTTTGTGCGCTTTCGCGCCCAGGCCGAGGACCTGAAGAACGGCCAGCAGCCTGGCAATTCCCTGTCGCCGGATCGCCTGTCGGAGTTTGAACGCAAGAGCCTGCGCGATGCCTTCCTGGTGCTGGACCAGGCGCAGGATTACCTGAAGTTCCGGCACCAGTCGGCGCGGTGAACCTGCCATGCTGCACGCTGGCCTGTTGCGCGATCCGAAGCCTGCCGGCGCGGCCGACGGGGTGGTGGACTGGCCGAGCCGGTTCGCCGCTCTGCAGCGGTCGGCACGCGACCCCCGCCTGCAGGCGTTTTATGCCGCTGGCGCCGTCGCTGGCGACACGCCGCTGCAAGACGTGCCCCTGCTGGCGCTGGACGTGGAGACGACCGGGCTGGACCCGGCCACCGACGGCATCGTGAGCGTGGGGCTGGTGCCAATGTCACTGGACCGTATCCGGGCCAGCCAGGGGCGGCACTGGTTGCTCAAGCCAAGGGTACCGCTGGCCGACGAGGCGGTCACTTTTCACGGCATCACCCACCAGCAGTTGCGCCAGGCACCGGACCTGGACGATGTGCTGGCCGAGCTGCTGTCGATCATGGCCGGTCAGGTGATGGTGGTGCACTGCCGGGATATCGAACGCCAGTTTCTCGACCAGGGCCTGCGTCGGCGCATCGGTGAGGGCATCGAGTTTCCGGTCATCGACACCATGGCGCTGGAAGCCCGCCTGCACCGCCAACCGCCACCGCCCCGGTGGCAGCGCCTGTGGCGGCCGGTGCCTCCGCCGGTGTCCATCCGGCTGGCGGCCAGCCGGGCGCGCTACGGCTTGCCGCGCTACCGCCTGCACCATGCCCTGTCTGATTCGCTGGCCTCGGCCGAACTGCTGCAGGCCCAGGTGGCGCACCGGTTCGGGCCACAGACGCCACTGCACGACTTGTGGAACTGAGCTGGTTGCCTTTGAAATCTCTTTCCAACGCCCCTGTCACACTCACCCCATGAACTTTGAACTTGCCCTGGCCTTTGGCAAGAGCTTCCTTTTCGCCTTTGCCGCCCTGCTGCCGATCCTGAACCCGGCGGCCACGGCGCCCATCTTCCTGGGGCTCACGGAGGGAGCGTCGCCGAGCACGCGGGCCATGCTTGCGCGCAAGATCGCACGCAACATGTTTGCGCTCATGCTGGGTTCGATGCTGGTGGGCTCCTACGTGCTGGCATTCTTCGGCATCTCGCTGCCCATCGTGCGGGTGGGCGGCGGCCTGATCGTGGCGGCCACGGCATGGCGGCTCATCACCGCCACCCAGGCCACGGTCGACAGCCGCACCGAGCTGGCCGAGTCCTTCACTCCCGAGATGGCCAAGCGCCAGGCCTTCTACCCGCTGACTTTCCCCATCAGCTGCGGCCCGGGCTCCATCGCGGCAGCGATCACGGTGGGTGTCTCGCTCAACGATGAGCGCATCGCGATGTCGGTCGCCTATATGGCCGGAGGGACGCTGGCGCTGCTGGCCATCGGCATCCTGCTGTACCTGGCGTTCCGCTACGCCGAACGCCTGCTCAAGCCACTGGGCGAGGCCGGCACCGTGATCTTTTTGCGCCTGTCGGCGTTCATCCTGCTGTGCCTGGGCGTGCAGATCGTGTGGGATGGCCTGAGCGAATTGCTGCGTGGTTTGCTGGTGTCGGTTATCACTTGAAACACCCCCGCCGAGCTTCGCTCGACCCCCTCAAGGGGGCGATACCAGTGGCCCGGCGAAGCCGGTTCCACGGTATCTCTGGGTAGGGGTCATCTCGCCCAGGAGAGGGTTCTGCTGCATGCTTGCCGCGTTGGCCCTTGCGCGGGCCTTCATACTTCGCATGCCGGCTCAGCAGGGCCGGTGATCGCAGCGCGCGCTGCCCACCTGTGGGAGCTTCATGAGCCAGGACCAGTACGTCATTCTTGCCATCCTTGCCGTCACCGTCGGCCTGTTTCTCTGGGGCCGCTGGCGCCATGACATGGTGGCCGTGGGCGCGCTGCTCGCCGCCGTGCTGGGCGGGGTGGTCTCTGCGGACGAGGCATTTTCAGGTTTTGGTCACCCTGCCGTGATCACGGTAGCCTGCGTGCTGGTGCTCAGCCGCGGCCTGCAGACCTCGGGCGCGGTGGACGCGTTGGCCCGTCGGGTGCTTCCGCGTGAGGCCGGCCCCACCCTGAGCCTGCTCGCCCTGGTGGGTCTGGGGGCCCTGTTGTCGGGCTTCATGAACAACGTGGGGGCCATGGCGTTGCTGATGCCGGTGGCCATGCAACTGGCCAAACGGCTGGGCATGTCACCGGGCTGCGTGTTGATGCCGCTGGCCTTTGGCACCATTCTCGGCGGCATGACCACGCTGATCGGCACGCCGCCCAACCTCATCGTGTCGGGATTTCGGGCGCAGCAGGGGGGCGGCGGCTTCGGCATGTTCGACTTCACCCCGGTGGGGATCGCGGTGGCATTGGTGGGCATTGCCTTCGTGGCGCTGGTGGGGTGGCGGCTGGTGCCGGTGCGCCGGCAGGCCGGCATGGAAGGTTTCGAGACCGGGGCCTACCTGACCGAGGTGCGGGTGCCGGAATCCAGCAAGTGCGTGGGCCTGACGCTGAGCGAGATCGAGAAACAGCTCGAAGACGCCGGTGCGCAGGTGGTGGGTCTGGTGCGTCACGAAATGCGGGTGAATGCGCCCAGCCCCTACCGCCGCGTGCTGGCCGGCGACATCCTGATTGTTGAAGCCGAGGCCGATGCCTTGTCGGGCCTTCTGTCGCGGCTAGGGCTGCGGCTGGAAGAGGCCAAACGGCCGGTGGACACGCCTGCCGAAGAGGCGGAGCGCGAAGCGGAAGCCGAAGCTGAGGCCAAAACCAAGGCAAAGTTGCACGCGGTGGATGAGGTTGTGCCGGAGCGCTCCGACAACGAAGCGCGTGAAGCGGGTGAGCCATCACGCAAGAAGGACGAAGCAGAAGAAGCAGAAGAAGCAGAAGAGGCAGAAGAGGCAGAAGAGGCAGAAGAAGCAGACAAACCCCGCGCAGAAGCCTCGCGCGACATCGTGTTGATGGAGCTGGCGGTGCTGCCGGGTTCCAGCCTGCAGGGGCAGACGGCCAGCGACCTTTTGCTGCGCACGCGGTATGGCATCAACCTGCTGGCGGTCTCGCGCCAGGGGCAGCGGTCCATGGGGCGGCTGCGCGAATGGCCTTTCCGTGTCGGCGACCTGCTGCTGATGCAGGGCCCGCCCGACGCCATCAGCGCTTTTGCTGCCGACAAAGGCGGTGTGCCACTGGCTGAGCGTGAATTGCACATCCCCAGTCCGCGCAAGGCCTGGCTGGCCGGCGGCGTGATGGCGCTGGCGGTGGGTGGCGCGGCCTTCGGCCTGCTGCCGGCGGCCATCTCGTTCGCTCTGGGCGTGCTGGCCTCCATGGTGCTGCGCACCGTGCCACCGCGCAGCGTCTACGAAAGCATCGACTGGCCAGTGATCGCGCTGCTGGCCGCGCTCATTCCGGTGGCAGGGGCCATGGCCAGCACCGGCACGGCCGATCTGATCGCGCGCCTGCTTATGGACGGTGTGGCGCAGGGTCACGCGGTGTGGGCGCTGGCGCTGGTGCTGGTGGTCACCATGTTCCTGTCCGACCTGATGAACAACGCCGCCACCGCGGCCGTGATGTGCCCCATCGCCATTGGCACCGCGAGCGCCCTGGGTGTGAGCGCGGACGCCTTCCTGATGGCCGTGGCCATTGGCGCCTCGTGCGCCTTCCTCACGCCCATCGGGCACCAGAACAACACCCTCATCCTGGGACCGGGTGGCTTCCGGTTTGGTGACTACTGGCGCCTGGGTCTGCCCCTGGAGCTGCTGGTGGTCGCCGTCAGCCTGCCCTTGCTGCTCATCGTCTGGCCCTTGTGAACGCCATGCAGAAAACACCCACGCCCGCACCCGACGTTGGCCCGGTCACCGACAGCGAACGCATTGTCCAGGCGCTGCGCGAACGCCGCTACAAGCGGGTGCGCAAGCTGCTCGCGCGCATGCACCCGGCCAAGATCGCAGCGCTGGTGGAAGCCCTGGGGCGAGAAGAACGCGACGCCCTCTGGCAACAGGTATCAGCTCCCATGGAAGGGCGCATCCTGCCGCACCTGAAGGCGGCGCTGGCCCGGCAGCTCGCCGCCGATGCGGCAGGGCGGGGCGACCCGCTCGGGTCCGTGGAGCCAGGCGATTCGGACGATTCCGGACTCGCGGTGGACGCGGTCAACCAGCTGGCGGCCGTGCGGGAGGCGGTGTCCGAAGACCGGCTCAAGCGGGTCGGCAAACTGCTGCACCGCATGCACCCGGCGAAAGTGGCTGGCCTGCTCGAAGCCTTGCCGCCTTCGGAGCGCGGCGTGGTGTGGAGCATGGTCGAGACAGACCGGGCCGGCAAGGTGCTCACCTACCTGCACGACGAAATCCGCGCCACGCTGGCGCGCGAACTCGACCCGGACGATCTGGTGGCCGCCGTTCTCCCACTCGATCTCGACGATCTGGTCGACCTGATCCAGCAACTGCCGCAAGACCTGAGCGCGCTGCTGATGCAGGCCACCACGGGTGCCCGGCGCGAGCAGGTCGAAACCCTGCTGGCGCACCCGGAAGACTCCGCTGGTGGCCTGATGGACACCGATTTCATCGAGGTCCGTGCCGAGGTGCGCATCGGTGCCGTGCTGCGCTACCTGCGCCTGCTCGACACCTTGCCGTCGCACACCGACCAGCTCATGGTGGTGGACCGCCAGGGCCTGTACCAGGGTGTGCTGCGCCTGAGCGCGCTGGTGACCACCGATCCCACGCGGCGCGTGTCGGAGGTGATGCACACCGACGTGGCCGCCATTGCGCTGGACACCCCAGACACCGAGGTGGCCCAGCTGTTCCAGGACCACGACCTGCTCTCTGCCCCGGTGGTGGATGCGCAGCAACGCCTGGTCGGGCGTATCACGGTGGACGATGTGGTCGACCTGATCCGCGAAGACGCCGATCGCGCCCTGATGCAGATGGCCGGCCTGGACGACGAAGCCGACATGTTCGCGCCGGTGCTGGTGAGTGCGCGCCGACGCGCCGTGTGGCTGGGCATCAACCTCGTCACTGCCTTTCTGGCCGCCTGGGTGATCGGCCGCTTTGAAGCCACGCTGGAACAACTGGTGGCGCTGGCCGTGCTGATGCCCATTGTGGCCAGCATGGGCGGCATCGCCGGCAGCCAGACGCTCACCCTGATGATCCGTGGCCTGGCGCTGGGGCAGATCCAGAAGGGCAACCTGCGCGTGCTGCTGCATCGCGAGATGGGCACCTCTGTGCTCAACGGCCTGCTGTGGGCGGCGGTCATCGCCTTGCTGGCGGTGGTCTGGTTTGGCAACTGGGGGCTGGGCGGTGTGCTGGGCGCGGCCATCCTCATCAACCTGTTGTGCGCGGCGTTGGCCGGCCTGGCCATTCCTTTGCTGCTGCAGCGCATGGGCATCGACCCGGCGCTGGCCGGCAGCGTGGTGCTCACCACCGTCACCGACGTGATCGGGTTTTTTGCCTTCCTGGGCCTGGCCAGTCTCTGGCTCGTCTGAAGCTGTGCGCAAGGGTCGCGCGGGCCGGGCTGCGCCTCCGTCGGTTCCGGTTCTTCGCGCCGACCATGGCTGGACAGCACGGTTGACCGGCCCGGCCGTCAGGCCGAATTCAGTTGTTCGCCGGAGAATTCCCGACCAGATGCCAACCCTCTCACACCACGGGCGCCATTTCGTTGCGAGAATGCCAAGACGTTACACATTGTGTCGTTGATGCCACCCCTTCACCCCACCCAGCGTTCTGAGCCTGCCCTGGAACCGGCGTTGTCTGCAGGGAACACATCCATGGGGCGCGGGTCCGCGGTGAATGCCCGCTCGCGTGCGCTGGTGACGGCGGTGATTCTGTTCACCCTGCTGGCGGTCAGTGTGTTGTGGTGGCAGGCGGAGCGCTCCCGCGACCAGCTGCGCGAGCAGCTCATGGAGCAAGCCGGGCAACGCAGCCTGCACCTGGCCGATGCCATGGCCGGGCAGGTGGGCATTCTGATGAGCCTGCTCGATCTGAAACTGATGGACCTGCGCCGCGACTGGTTGCGCGATCCTGCAGGCTTCGATCCGGTGGTGCGCAATGTGCTGGATGCCCTGCCAGCAGGCTTCGTCAGTCACGCCAGCGTGGTGGATGCCAATGGCTATGTGATCTACAACAGCCTCGGTCAGGAAGATCTCACCTATGTGGGTGACCGGGCGCACTTTCAAGCGCAGAAAACGGGCGGCGACAAGATCCACATTGGCAAACCGGTCGCTTCGCGCCTGACCGGCCGATGGATCTTCATCGTCAGTCGTCCCATCCTGCGAGACGGTCGCTTCGACGGGGTGGTCCAGTTGATGGTGTCAAGCGATGCGGTGGCGCAAAAGCTGGCGATCCTGCAGTTGTCTGACCAGGATGTGGTGTCCCTGCTTCATGCCGATGGCACCTTCATGGCGCGCAGCCGGGCCAACGACGACGCCATGGGTGTGCAACTCACCTCTGCCAGACCCTACGTGCAGGACCCGGACATGGAGCGCGGCATCTACCTTGTCAAAGGTCAGCTGGATGATGTGGCGCGCACGTACGGCTGGCGGCGCATCACCCCCCATCCACTGGTGGTCGCCATCGGACTGGCGGATGCCTCCGTGATGGCGCCCCTGACACCGGCCTTCAAGCGGGGCCGCGCCGTCACAGCGACACTGGCCGCCCTGCTTTTCATCTGTGGCGGCCTCATCAGCGTGCTGTTGATGCGCGTGGCGCGCAACCAGGCTGTGGCAAAGGCCAACGAGGCCGTTCGTGTGAGGTTGTTCGAAAGTTCGCACGTGCCCATCGTCGTGATGGACGCCAGGACCGGCCGGATCATCGACTGCAACCAGGCCGCATGCCGCATCTATGGTTATGAACACCGGTCCGACGTGCTGGGCGGAACACCCGAGGTGTTTTCCGCGCCCAGGCAATACGACGGCACGCCCTTCAACGAAAAGGCCCGCCACTTTGTCGCGCAGGCCGTCAAGAAGGGGTCGGTCAAGTTCGACTGGCTGCACCAGCGTCCCGATGGCACCCAGTGGGACGGTGAGGTGAACCTCATGTGCTTTGAGTCCGAAGGCTGGAAGCTGTTGCAGTTCACGGTGCAGGACATCACTGAAAGCCGCCGGGCAGAGCTTGCATTGAGAGACAGCGAGACGCGCCTGAAGGAGGCCCAGAGGCTGGCCCATGTGGGCAGTTGGGAACACAACCCGACCACCGGCCTCATCCTCTGGTCCGACGAAATCTACCGCATATTCGAAGTCGATCCTGCGACCTTCAAGGTCACGATGGAGAGTTTTTTCTCCATTGTTCACCCTGATGACCGGGCGTGGATGCACGAGGCGTACAAACGGTCCGAGCTGACCCGTCAGCCGTTTGACCTGGTTTACCGGCTGCTCATGCCCGACGGCCGAGTGAAGCATGTGCGCGAAACCGGTCACAGAGAGTTCCAGGGCGATCGGCTGGTGCGCAGCGTGGGCACCGTGCAGGACATCACGCAGATGCACCAGGCCGAAGAAGCGCTGATACGCCTGAACGAAGAACTGGAGCAACGCGTGGCCGAGCGCACGCGCGAAATGACGGTGCTCAACCGCGATCTGGAAGCCTTTGCCTACAGCGTCTCGCACGACCTGCGCACACCCCTGCGCAGCATCGACGGTTACGCGAGCCTGCTTGACGCGGAGTTCGGCGATCAGATCCGCGGAGAGGGGCGGTCTTACCTGGAGCGCATCCAGCGTTCAGCGCGCCGCATGGGCAACCTGATCACCGACATGCTGAGCATGGCCCACCTCAGCCGCGCCGACCTTCAGTGCGAACGCGTCGACCTCAGCGAGATGGCGCGATCCATCGTGGCCGAGATTGCAGGGGGTGAAACAAGGCGGTCGGTTCAATGGCACATTGAAGATGGCCTGATCGTCCAGGCCGACGCGGGACTCATGCGGGTGGTGTTGCAGAACCTGCTGGGCAACGCGTGGAAATACACCAGCCAGACCACACAGGCCCGCATCAGCTTCACCCGACATCGGCATGCCGATGGCCACCAGGAATTCTGTGTGCGCGACAACGGTGCGGGCTTTGACATGACCTACGCCGAGCAGTTGTTCCAGCCCTTCAAGCGCCTTCACGCCCACCACGAGTTCGAAGGCACGGGTGTGGGGCTGGCCACGGTGCACCGCGTCATCGAGCGCCATGGTGGCAAGGTGCATGGCGAAGGCAAGGTGGGTGAAGGCGCGGTGTTCTGCTTCACCTTGCCGGGGCCCCCAAGAGGGTGAATGCGCTACAGGCTGCGACCTTCGCCAGCTTCTTCCACGGTCTGACCGTCGCGGATGTGGTAGATCCGCTTGAAGGTCGGAATGATCTTCTCGTCGTGCGTGACCACGATGATCGCCGTCTGGGCCTGTTGCGCCATCTGGTTCAGGATGCGCATCACACCCAGCGCGCGTTCGCTGTCCAGTGGCGCGGTGGGCTCGTCGGCCAGGATCACCGGCGGTTTGTTGGCCAGCGCCCGCGCGATCGACACGCGCTGCTGCTCGCCGCCCGAAAGCTGTGAGGGCTCCGCCTTCGCGCGGTGCTGCACGTCCAGCGCGGTGAGCAACTCCAGCGCGCGTTCACGCGCCCTGACATTCGGTTGTCCAGCAAGCATGGGCATCAGGGCCACGTTGTCGGTCACGTCCAGGAAAGGAATCAGGTAGGGCGCCTGGAACACGAAGCCGATGCGGTCGCGCCGCAGCGCGCGCAAGTCCCTCACCTTCCAACCGTTGTCGTAGATCACCTCGTCACCCAGCGTCATCTTGCCGCTGGTGGGTTCGATGATCGCGCCCAGGCATTTCAGCAGCGTGCTCTTGCCTGAGCCCGAGGGCCCGACCAGGCCGACCACCTCGCCGGGGGCCACCCGCATGTTCACGTGTTTCAGTGCTTCCACGGCGGTGTCTCCGCTGCCGTATACCTTGCGCAGACCCTCGATCAGAATGCCGCCGTTTGATGTGCTGTTCATGGGGTTCATCCGATCGCCGCGCCGGGGTCTACCTTCAGCGCCACGCGGATCGCCAGCGTGCTGGCCAGCGCGCAGATCACCAGGGTCGCCATCAGTCCGGTCACGGCGTCGCCAGGCAGCAGCAGCACAAACTTGGGGAATGCGGGCGCCCAGAACGTGGCGGCCACCTTGCCCACGGCGAAGCCGATCAGGCCCAGGCCCAGCGCCTGCTGCAGGATCATGCCGGCGATGGTTCGGTCGCGCGTACCAATGAGTTTGAGCACCGCGATCTCGCGCAGCTTGCCCATGGTCATGGTGTAGATGATGAAGGCCACGATCGCCGCGCTCACGATGGCCAGGATCACCAGGAACATGCCGATCTGCTTCGCCGAATTGGCGATCAGTTTCACCACCAGGATGTCTTCCATGCCGTCGCGCGTGTACACGCTCAGGTGTTTCCAGCGGCGGATCGGCTCGGCCACCTGCTCGGGCGTGAACCCGGGCGCGATCTGCACCAGCACCGCGTTCACGTTGCGGCTGCTGGTCTGCAGGTTTTGCACCGCGTCCAGCAGGCCGGGGTTGCCCGGGCGGTTGAAGGCCGGGTTGGCCGCAGTGCGCGCACGGTCGTTGACGATGGCGTCGTTGTCTTTCAGAAACTGCGTTTCCTGCGCGTCCTTCAGTGGCACGAACAGCATCGGGTCGCCGCCCGAAGACACCATGCGTCGGGTCAGCCCCACCACGGTGTAGTCGTGCCGGCGGATGCGCACCTTCTCGCCGAGCTGGAACCCGGTCTTGATGTCGGCCACCGCTTCGTAATGGCTGCGCGTGAGGTGCCGCCCGGCGACCAGGTAGCCCGGGGCGCCCGGCTGGCCGGGCTCAATGCCCACCACCATCACGCGGTTATCTTTACCCTGGCGCGCCACCTGCATGGTGAAATAGGTCACGTTGGCTGCCGTGGCCACGCCCGGCATGCCGCGCACGCTGCGCACCACGTCTTCCTTGATGCTCGACGACTCGGCGTACGGGCCCTGCGTGTCCTTCTGCACCACCCACAGGTCGGCGCGGCTGTTGGCCAGCAGCGCGTGCGCGTCGTCCACCATGCCGCGGTACACGCCGGCCATGGTCAGCGTCACGCCAATCAGCAGGCCCAGGCCCAAGCCGGTCAGCACGTACTTGCTCCATCCGTGCAGGATGTCGCGCCCCGCCAGGCTGATCACTTCGCCTCTCCTGCGGGGACCAACTGGTCCACCACCGCGATGCGCGCATCGGGCTTCAGTGCGCTCTGGCTGTACAGCACCACCGTGTCGCCTTCGCGCAGTCCATCCAGCGCCTGCACCATGCCGTCCAGTCCCTGCGCACCCAGCGAGACCGGCGCGAACACCAGTGCGCCTTCCTCGAGCCGCCACACGCCCGTTTTCCCGCTGTGCTGCTGCACGGCCGCATTGGGCAGCAGCAGGCTCTCGGGGGTGGCAGGCAGGGTCAGGGTCACCTCGGCCATCTCGCCCACCGATACGCCCGCTGGCAGGGCGTCAAAGCGCACCATCGCCAGCCGCTCCTCGGTCACGCTGTCGGCCAGCGCTTCCACGCGTTCGACGCGACCGGCAAAGGCTTCTTCCGGGCGGGAACGCAGGGTGATGCGCGCCACCAGGCCCGGAGCCAGTCCGGCAGAACGGCCCTGGTCCACCCGCAGCTTGACCCACAGGCTGTCTGGGTCCATCAGCCGAAGCACGGCCTGGCCCGCCACCACCGTGGTGCCGGCCTCGGCGTCACGCGCGGTCACCACCGCTGCGGCAGGCGCCACCAGTTTGAGGTTGCCGCGCTGCTGCGCCAGCGCGGCGCGTTCGGCGCGCAGACGGGTGATGTCCTGCGCGCTGCCGCCAAGATTCGCCTGTGCGGCCTGCAGCCCGGCGTTGGCCGAGGCCACCTCTTGTGACCGCGCTTCCAGCGCGCCCGCGCTGATGAAGTTTTGTCGGGCCAGGTCCTCGTTGCGTTTCAGGTTCGCCGCTGCCAGCGCGCGCCGCGCCTGCGCATCGGCCACCTGTGCACCTACCGCCTGTTGTGCGCTTTGTGCTCGGGCCAGCGATGCGTCCAGCGCCGCGAGCCGCTGATCCAGATCGACCGGGTCCATCTCCGCCAGCGCCTGGCCCGGTTGAACCGTCTCGCCCACGTCCACCTTCACATCCAGCACGCGCCCGGCCACGGTGGGGCCGACCATCCAGCTGCGCCGTGCCTCCACCTGGCCAATGCCAAAGATCTCCGGTGCCACGCGGCCTTTTTTCACCTCGGTCACTTGCACCTTGATGGGCGCCAGCGGGCCGGTGCGCAACGCCACGAAGGCCAGCGCGCCCAGCAGCGCCAATGCCAGAATGCCCAGCAACAGCCGGCGGGAATTTTGAGGGTTCATCTTCATGCGTGTGACTCCTGGGTGCGGCGGGCCCGGGCGGGCGGCGCGGCGATGGCTTGGTGAAACAGGGCAAACACGCCAGGCGCCAATGCACGCATGGCTCCCACCTTCCCGATCAGCAGTGACTGCATCACCAGACCCTGCACCGAGCCGATGAACAGCACGGCGGCGGCGGCGAGGTCGGTGCCGGGTGTCAGCTGTTTCGAGGCTTGGGCCTGTTGAAGCAAGCCGTTGAGCAGCGTGCGGTAGGCCTGCATCAGTCTGCGCACACCTTCCTTGAGCGGTGTGTCTTGCGGCTGCTGCAACTCCTGGAAGATCACACGTGGCACGCCCGGCTGCTCCACCACAAAATCCACGTGCGCCATGAATACCGCCCGGAGCGCCGCCATGGGTTGCGCATGTGCGGTGGCTGCGGCTTGCAGGCGCGCCAGCAGGTCCTGGTGCACAAAATCGATCACGGCCAGCCAGATGGCTTCCTTGTTCTCGAAGTGGCGAAACACCGCACCCTGCGTGATGCCCACCGCCTGCGCCAGTGCGGCTGTGGTCACTTCCGCCGGGCTGCGTTCAGCGGCCAGCGCCAGTGCGGCGGCCACCAGTTCGGCCTGGCGGGTATGGGTGGCTTGTTTGATTCGCATAAGACGAGAATGTAATTTAGTAATTACTTATATTCAAGTCTGTAAATCAAGAAAATCCATTTCCATCCCTCGCCGCTGTGGCGGCGGAGAGCCGCAGCGGGTGCGGCTCAGAAACTCCCGAACACCGTGCCCAGCGTCACCACCGCCACCAGCGCCAGCAGCGGGAACGCCACCGCCACCATGAAGATGTCGAAATAGCTCTTGCGGTGTGACAAACCGCAGATGCCCAGCAGTGTGATCACTGCGCCGTTGTGGGGCAGGGCGTCGAGTCCGCCGGTGGCAATGGCGGTCACGCGGTGCAGCAGGTCCGGCGAAATGCCGGCGGCCTGGCCCATGGCCAGCCAGGTGTCGCCCAGCGTCTGAAGCGCAATGCTCATGCCGCCCGAGGCCGAGCCGGTGATGCCGGCCAGGATGTTGACCGCGATCGACATGCTCACCAGCGGGTTGCCAGGCGCAATGCCCAGCACCGCGTCGCGGATCAGCGTGAAGCCGGCGAGCGAGGCGATCACCGCGCCGAAGCCCACTTGTGACGCGGTGTTGAGCAGCGGCAGCACCGAGCTGGTGGCGCCGGCTTCCAGTGTGGTGACCAGGGCCGTCAGGCGCTGGCGTTGCAGCACCAGCAACAGCACAATGGCGGCGCTGAGCGCGCCGATCACGGCCCAGATGCCGCGCAGGTTGTTGATGTGTGTTGCGCCGAAGCGCGGCTCGGTCAGGTAGGCGGTGTCAAGGCTTGGAAACAACCAGGTGGCCAGGACGTAATTGAGCGCGATCACCAGCACCACGGGCGCGATGGCCAGGGCGAAGGCGAGACCGCTGAATGCGGGCCTGTCAGCGGGTTGGGCAAGCGCATCGGCACTGGCCACACCGGCTCTGGGCGTCGTCGCGGGATCGTCCAGCGCGGGTGCATCGGCATCTTCGCCGTAGCCTTCGCCCCGGCCTTTGGCGTTGGCGGCGCGACGCATGAGCCACAGCGTGCCCAGCACCAGCATCACCACGCCGCCGATCAGCCCCAGCCCCGGCGCGGCAAACGGCGTGGTGCCGAAGTAGGGCATGGGAATGGCGTTCTGGATGGCGGGTGTGCCGGGCAGCGCCGTCATGGTGAAGGTGAACGCACCCAGCGCAATGGTGCCGGGGATGAGGCGCTTGGGTACATTCGCATGGCGAAACAGCGCCGCCGCGATGGGGTAGACCGCGAACGCCACCACGAACAGCGACACGCCACCGTAGGTGAGCACCGCGCAGGCCAGCACGATGGACAGGATGGCGCGCTGTTCGCCCAGGCCGGCCACGATGCCCTGCGCGATCACCTGCGCCGCACCCGAGGCCTCCATGAGTTTGCCGAACACGGCGCCCAGCAGGAACAGCGGAAAGAACGCGATCACGAATCCACCCAGCGCCGGCATGAAGACCTGGGTGTAGCTGGCCAGCAGCGGCGCACCGGGTGTGAAGGCGGCGGCCAGCAAGGCCATGAGCGGTGCGAGGATGAGCACGCTCACGCCGCGGTAGGCCAGCGCCATCAGCAGCACCAGCGCGAGCACGATACCAGCGATGCTGCTCACGACGCCAGCACTCCAGACAGGTCCAGGCTGCTGCGCACGCCGATGTCTGCGCCGTGCTGGGTCAACCACTCGTCAGCGGCCTTGAAGCCGAGATCGTGCAACTGCGACAGAAACGCCCAGTGCGTGGTGGTCTTGCTGCCCGCACCCAGCGGCGTCAGCGACGCACCGCCATCAATCAGGTGCACGCGCAGCGCGTCGACGCGCTGGAACAGCGGGTTGCGGTAGGCATGGCCGGGTCGCCCTTCGTCCGCGATCAATTGCTTGAGCAAGGCGATGGAGCGCATCTCCTTGACCAGGCTGGCATTGAAGGTGACTTCGTTGATGCGGTCGAGAATGTCGCCGGCGCTGGTGGGCACAGCCTCGCGTTGAATGGGATTGATCTGCACCAGCAGCAGGTCGTCGGCCAGGCTCTCGGTAATCAATGGCATCAGCGACGGGTTGCCGGCGTAGCCGCCGTCCCAGTAACCCTCGCCGTCAATCTCCACCGCCTGGAACATCAGCGGCAGGCAGGCCGAGGCCATCACCATGTCGGCGTTGAGCGTGCGCTGGTCGAACACCCGCAGCGCTCCGGTGCGGACCTGCGTGGCAGCGATGAAGAGTTGCGTCTTGTGGCAATGGCGCACGCGATCGAAGTCCACCGTGTCCAGCAAAATGTCGCGCAGCGGGTTCAGGTTCAAGGGATTGAGCTGGTAGGGCGAAAGCTGTTGCCCCCACAGGCTGGCGGCGCGTTTCCAGGGTTCGATCCAGGGCGAGAGCCAGTCTGCGGCCGGCCCCAACAGGGCGCCCACGGCGCTGTTCTGCAAATGGTGGAATGGTGACGACTGCGACACCCGCCGCCAGAAGTCGCGCAGCACGCGACGCGCCCCATCCCGCCCGCCGTCCATCAAGCCGGCCGCCAGTGCCACGGCGTTCATGGCGCCGGCGCTGGTGCCGCTGATGGCGGCAATCTCCAGCCGGTCTTCCTCCAGCAGCCGGTCCAGCACGCCCCAGGTGAAAGCGCCGTGCGAACCGCCGCCTTGCAAGGCCAGGTCAATTTGTCGGCAGGGGCTTGTGCGGCCGGTGGCGCGGGCTCGGGTGTGCTGGGGTTGGCTCATGCGGGTTCCTCGTCAACGGCCTATTGTGCATTGCAGCAATTCATGAGATGCGCGTCGCCACGCGGTGCTGGTGTGCTGGCCACGTGTGCGGTGCGGGGACTGGCCGCGGCACATGCCAGGACGTTGTATCGCGCACACGCTCCTTGTGCGAAATTTCAGACTTCCCCAGCGTATTTCATCGTTGCGGTTTGTCGTTTTCTTCAGGGACACGTTTCTGGTTCATGCTGCAAACGGCAGGCCATCCGCCCCCTCCAACTTTTTTGGCGCAGCGTGGACGGGTCTGCCTTGAATGGAGACCCTCCAGACGCTTTGAAGCAGCATGGCACATCACGAAATCATCTACCTCAGCCGGGCGAGTGAGCCCATGGCACCCGGCGCGCTCGCGGCGTTGATGGAAACATCCCGCACCAACAATGTGGCACGGGGCATCACGGGGGTATTGATCTACCACCAGCAGGAGTTTCTGCAACTGATCGAATGTGAGCGAGAAGCTGTGCAGGACCTGTACCAGTCCATCTGCAACGACCCCCGCCACCAGCAGACCTACACCATGTGGTCGAACCCGATCACAGAGCGCAGTTTCGCCGACTGGGCCATGGGTTTTGTCGCGCCGATCGAAGCCGATCTGCGCGGCAAGCCGGGTTATGAGCCCTTGCTGAGCCTGGGCCTGAAAGCCTCGACCAGCGACACGGCCGGCAAGAAGCTGCTGCTCATGCTGAGAGATGATTTCTTGCAGCGCCCCCCAATGGATTGATGGCAGCGCTGGCTTGGGTCTCCCCTTGTGCGGGTCTCACACCACCGACGCCTCCAGCCCGTCGGTCGGCAAGTGGGCGTGCACGTCGTCCGGCGCGGCGGTGACGATGGCTTGTAGTGGCGGGTCTGCCGGGATCAGGCGCGCCGGATCGGGGCGTGGTCGGCGCAGGGTGGCGTGCCGTTCAAAGGCCTGCTCCATGGCCTGCGCGGCACACAGCAGCGCCAGATCGCCTCGGAAGCGGCCGGTCACCTGCAGGCCGAACGGCATGTCTTTTTCATCGCGCCCACAGGGCAGGCTGATGGCGGGGTGGGTGGTCAACGTGACCACATAGGTCAGTGCCAGCCAGCGGTAGTAATTGTCTTGCGCGCGGCCGTCGATGGTGGCGGCGCAGGGTTGTGTCCAGGGGAAGGGCGACACCGGCGTGGTGGGCGAGAGCACGAGGTCGTAGTCGGCGAACACGCGCTGGAACCGTTGCACGATGCGGGTCTGCTCGGCTTGCGCCCAGGCAGTGTCGAGCAGGCTCATGCTGGCACCCATTTCGTAGTTGGCGCGCGGATTTGGCCCCAGGCTGGCCGGGTCGATTTCGTAGGTACTGCGCATGCCGGCCACGAAAGCTTCGGCGCGCAGGACGTCGAAACAACGGTGCGCATCGCCCAGGTCGAAGCGGACCTCGTCACACGTGGCAAAGAGGTGCCGCATGGCGGCGATCTTCTCGCGCAGGGCGCGGCGCACCAGCGGGTCCACGTCGCATTGGCCGAAGTCTTCGGTCCAGGCCACGCGCAGGCGCGACAGGTCGACGGGCGCAGGCCGGAGGAAGGCCATGGCATCGAGCGGATGGCTCAGCGGGTCGCCCGGATGCGGCCCGGCGGTGGCGGCCAGTTGCAGGCAGGCATCGGCCACGTTGCGGCCCATGGGGCCGACCACCGAAATCGGCGACCAGCCCAGGCTCTTGCGCACGCTGGGCACCACGCCGGGTGAGGGGCGAAATCCCACCACGCCGCACTTGGCGGCCGGGATGCGCAGCGAGCCTCCCGTATCAGAGCCGGTGCAGAGGGGCAGCAGGTCCAGCGCCAGCGCGGCGGCCGAGCCTCCGGATGAACCACCCGCGTTCAGGTTGGGGTTGAAGGGATTGCCCGTGGCGCCCCAGACCGGGTTGCGGCTGTTGGCGCCGGCGCCCATCTCGGGCACGTTGGTCTTGCCCACCACGATGGCACCCGCGCGCCGCAGCCTGGCCACGAGTTCGTTGTCGGCCGACGGTACATGGTTGCGCAGGCTGGGCGTGCCCAGGGTGGAGAGCAGGCCCTGTGTGTTCTCCAGATCCTTCACGCCCAGCGGCAGGCCGTGCAGCAGGCCCAGCGGTTCACCGCGCATGACGGCGGCTTCTGCGGCGCGTGCCTCATCGCGTGCGCGCTCGAAGCAGGTGGCGGTGACCGCGTTAACGAACGGGTTGAGCCGTTCAATGCGGTCGATGCACGCTTCCAGCAATTCGACGGGAGACAGCTCGCGGGTGCCAATCAGGCGGCGCAGTTCGATGGCGGAGGTTTCCACCAGGGTGGATTCAGTTGCGGTGCTCATGGGGTCTTTGCCGTTGTGCGTGCTGTCCAATCGAAACCGTTCGGACCGAGCCTGTCGAAGACCTGCGCGCTGCAGGCACTTCGACAAGCGCAGTGCGAACGGTGTTTTGTTTTTGAGCGCTGTCTCGCATCAGTCGGGCTGGATGTTGGCGCGCACCGCGATGGCCCGCATCAGCGGCAGCTCTTTTTCAATCTGCTGGACAGAGGCCTGGGCGCCGGAGAACGCCGGCTCGACGCCTTGTTCGCGCAAGGCCTTTTGCATGTCCGGCGTGGCCGCGATGCTGGCCAGTGCCTTTTCGAGCTGGCTGCGCACGGGCGCAGGTGTGCCCTTGGGCGCCACCAGCATGATCCAGGTGTCGGCGTTCACTTCCGGGTAGCCTGCTTCGGCGAAGGTGGGCACGTCTGGCAGTTGCGAAGAGCGCTTGGCCGTGGTCACGCCAATGGCCTTGACCTTGCCCGCCTTGATCTGCGGGATGGCGGCGGTGACCGTGTCCACCGAGAATGGCACACGGCCACCGATCAGGTCGCTCATGGCCGGCGCACTGCCGCGGTAGGGAATGTGCAACAACTTGGCGCCCACCGCCTGGAGCACGATCTCTGCGGTGAAGTGCGCGGTGGTGCCGCTGCCGAAAGAGGCGTACGCAAATTTGTCTGGCGTGGCCTTGATGGCCGAGGCGAACTCCTTCACGTTGCTCACCGGCACGCTGGTGTTGGCCAGCACGATGAGCGGAATGCGGCCGACGATCGCAATCGGGTCGAAGCTCTTCACCGCGTCGTAGGCGAGCTTGGGCCGGATGGCGGGGTTGGCCGTGAAGGTGGAGCCCGAGCTGATCAGCAAGGTGTAGCCGTCTGCCGGCGCCCTGGCCACATAGGTGGCACCCACCACCGTGCCGGCGCCGGGCTTGTTGTCGATCACCACCGGCTGACCCATCAGTTCAGACAGGCGGCTGCCCACGAGGCGGGAGACGGTGTCGGCGCTGCCGCCCGGCGGGAAGGGCACTACGATGGTGATCGGCTTGGTGGGGTACGCGGCCTGTGCGAACGCCGGCGCGGACCAGACGGTCAGCGCGGCCACGCCGCAGGCCAAGGCCATCCAGTGGCGGCGAGGCAGGTTCAAGGCGGAAAGCTTCGTTGTGTTCATGGTGGGGCCTGGCGTTCGAGGTTGAGCGGGATGCGGTGATGAGTGACCGCTTCATGCTAGGAACGAGTGGCCCATGCAGCAAGATCAACGAACTCAAAATTGAGTTGCGAAATTCGCAAACCTTCGCTAGCCTCATACGCCCATGAAACCCCGTGTCCGCATCCCTGTTCTGGCCCAGTCGCCCCTGAAGACCGTGCGTCGCAGCATCAATCAGCGTGTGCTGCAGGAGGTGGCGCTGCAGCACTTCATGGAGGTGGTGCACGCCGGGTCGGTCACCGAAGCCGCCGCCCGGCTGGACGTGGCGCCGTCGGCCGTGAGCCGGCAGATTGCCCGGCTGGAGCGCGAGCTGGACACCTTGCTGTTTGACCGGCGGGCGCGCGGCATGGTGCTCAATTCGGCAGGTGAGTTGCTCGCGGCGCACACGCGGCGCGCCTGGCAGGACATCGAGCGCGTCACCGACGACATCCTGGCCCTGCGCGGTCTGCGCAGGGGGCAGGTGCGCATCGCGGCCACCGAAGGGTTTGCCTACGAGTTCCTGCCCACGCTGACCGCCGGTTTTCAGGCCCAGCGCCCGGGCATCGTGTTCCAGCTCGACCTGTGCGTGCATGCGGAGGTGACACGCCGGGTGCGCGAAGGGGAGGCGGACATTGGCGTCACCGTGAGCCTCACATCGGAGAAAGGCCTGGAGGTGGCGCTTCGCCACCCGGCGCCCGTGCTGGCGGTGGTGGCCCAGGGTCACCCCTTGGCCGCGCGGCGCCAGGTGTCGCTGGCGCAGGCGCTGGCCTACCCGGTGGCCTTGCCCGCGCCGGCCTCCACCTTGCGGCAGTTGCTGGACATCAGCTGCAGCCGCCAGGGACTGCACTGCGAGCCGGTGTTCACCAGCAGCCATCTGTACCCGCTCATCAACTACGTGGCGGCCACCCAGGCGGTCAGCTTCTGCGGCGAAACGGCGCTGCGCCAGCACCTGCGCAACGGCGAGGTGTGCGCGATCGCGTTGCGTGACCGCGAAATGAACGAACGTCACTTCGAGGTGCAGACCCTCGCGGGGCGCCATCTGCCAGATGCGGTGCAGGCCTTCATCAATCATTTGCGCGAAGTGCTGGCCAAAGAGATATAGACCGCTTGAGTTGCGATCCAGGCAATCCAGCATTTCGTGAGGCCCCCTTGGTGCACGGGCTCTTCCGGCCAATAATCCCGGTTTGTCCGGAGACTCCTGAATGACCACGTCCACCACCCCACCCCTGTCCAAGCTGCGCACTGGCGGCAACCTTGTTTTTCTCTCCGGCGAACTGCCGTTCAATGCCGACGGCAGCGTGCCCGAAGGCATCGAGGCCCAGACGGCACTCACGATTGACCGCATCGAAGCCACGTTGAAGGCCCAGGGTCTGGCACTGAGCGATGTCATCTCCATGACCGCCTATCTGACCGACGCGGCCGACTTCGCCGCCTTCAACAAGGTGTACGCACAGCGCTTCCAGCAGCCCTACCCGGCACGCACCACGGTGCGCGCCGACCTCATGCGCCCTGGCCCCCGCCTGGAACTCACGGCGGTGGCGCTGGCAAGGTCATGAGCACCGCCCGGCCGTTCCGAAGGTGCTCAGCCCCGCAGTGCGTAGCACGGAGGGAAAGCCCAATGAGCACCGCCCGGCCGTTCCGAAGGTGCTCAGGCCCGCAGTGCGTAGCACGGAGGGAAAGCCCAATGAGCACCGCCCGGCCGTTCCGAAGGTGCTCAGCCCCGCAGTGCGGAGCACGGAGGGCAGCCCAGTGAACCACTCCAGCTTCGTGGTGCTGGGCGCCGGCATGATCGGCACCTGCACCGCGCTTCATCTGGCCATGCGTGGCCATGCCGTGACCCTGGTGGACCGGCGCGAACCCGGGCGCGAAACCTCGTACGGCAACGCCGGCCTGATCCAGCGCGAAGCCGTCGAACCCTACGCCTTCCCTCGTCACCTGGGCACCCTGGCGCGCGTGGCGCTCAAGCGCGGTGCCGACGTGAACTACCACTTCGGAGCCCTGGCCGGCCTGGCCCGGCCCCTGGCGCGCTACTGGGCCTACTCGCAACCGCACCGCCATGCGGTGATTTCGCAGGCCTACGCCCGGCTCATCGAACACAGCACGCTGGAACATGCGCCCTTGATCGAGCAGGCTGGCGCCGACGACCTGGTGCAGCGCGACGGCTACCGCTTTGTGTTCCGATCCGCAGACACCCTGCGTCAGGCCAGCGACAAGGCGCGTGCACTGGAACAGTCGCATGGTCTGCGCCACACGGTGCTGGGGTCAGACGCGCTCGCCGCCGCCGAGCCCGCTCTGCGCACCCGGCTCGCTGGCGCCATCCACTGGCACGACACCTGGGCTGTGAGTGACCCCGGCGCGCTGGTGGGCCGCTACGCAGACCTGTTCGTGAAACAGGGGGGCAGATTCGCGCAAGGCGACGCGGCCAGCCTGAGCCCCACCGCTAGCGGGTGGCAGGTGCGCACCGAAGAGGGCACGCTGGACGCCGAACACGCCGTGGTGGCGCTGGGGCCGTGGTCCGACACGCTGCTGCGCCAACTCGGCTACCGCTACCCGCTGTTCATCAAGCGCGGCTACCACCGGCACTACCGGGGCGCCGAAGCCCCCCGGCTGGCGATGTACGACGTGGATCGTGGCCTGGTGCTGGCGCCCATGAAGCAGGGGGTTCGCATCACCACCGGGGCCGAGTTTGCCCGCCTGGGCGCGTTGCCCACTCCTGTGCAGCTGGACCGCGCCCTGGCCCTGGCCCGTGAGCTGGTCGACCTGCCCGAACCGGTGGAGCCCGAACCCTGGCTGGGTGCGCGCCCCTGCACCGCCGACATGCTGCCGGTCATCGGCCCGGCGCCGCGTCATCGGGGCCTTTGGTTCAACCTGGGCCATGCGCACCAGGGCTTCACGCTGGGCCCGGTGAGTGGACGGCTGATGGCCGAACTCATTGAAGGCCAGACGCCCGTGGTCGACCCCAAGCCCTACGCACCTGCGCGCTTCGGTTGAGGGCGGGTGATCTGGTCTGACTCCTTCCCCCAGCAGGGGAAGGGGCAAGTCACGGAGCGCATCTGCTTTCAGCCCTTGCCCAAGTGTCTGGGACAATGCCCGTTTGCCCGAACGCGCCTGCATGACCTCTCCCAACCCCACTGCCGAAGCGCCCGCCCCGACAGCCGATGCCGGGGTGGCCGGACCCCTGGCCCGCGAGGCCTTGGCCCTGGCTGCTTTCGACCACATGGTGGCACGTGCACCCGGCTTCCGCTCGCGCCCGGGCCAGCGCGAAATGGCGGCCCTGATCGCCCACACCCTCAGCGGCGTGCGCCTGGGCGACGGCGCGGTCACAGGCGACGCCGCGCTGCCGGACCGCGGTATTGCCGTGGTGCAGGCCGGCACCGGTGTGGGCAAGTCGGCGGCCTATGCGTCCACCGTCATCCCGCTGGCGCTGGCGCAGCAAAAGCGCGTCATCATTTCCACCGCCACCGTCGCGCTGCAGGAACAGCTCATTGCCAAAGACCTGCCCGCCCTGAGCGCGGCACTGCCTGAATCCTTCACCTTCGCGCTTGCCAAAGGCCGGGGCCGCTACGTGTGCCGCCTCAAGCTCGACCAGCTCAGCGGCGGAGACGCCGCCAGTGCCGATCTGTTTGAAAGCGACGACGCGCTCGACGATACCAGCGAGTCCCCCGACCAGGTGGCCGCAGGTGCCGTGGCCCGCGCCGCCGGCAGCGCGCGCGCCGCCGAGCGCTGGACCGAGCGCGCCCGCACCTACACCGACTGGGCGCAGTCGCTCGACGGCGGCACCTGGGACGGTGATCGCGACCGGTTGGACACGCCGCCCGAAGGCGAGCTGTGGACCCCCGTGGCGGCCGAGCGCCACAGCTGCACCGCGCGCCACTGCCCCAGCTACAACAGCTGCAGCTACTACCAGGCCCGCGCGCGGCTGGCGCAGTCGCAGGTGATTGTGGTCAATCACGACCTGCTGCTCTCCACCCTGGGCCTGCATGCGCTGCCTGACCCTTCCGACTGTTATGTGGTGTTCGACGAAGCCCACCACCTGGGGCCGGTGGCACAAGGCCAGTTCACTGAAAGCATGGACCTCATGCGCAGCCAGTGGCTGGACCGCCTGCCGCGCGCGGTGGAAGAAGTGGCCACGGCCATGAAGCACACGCCGGGGGTGGACGTGGCTCAACTGTCGCGCGAACTCAAGGCCGCGCAGGGCGAGCTGGCTCGCAAGGCCATGGAGCGGATGAACGAGTCGCCGGAGTGGCTCGCGCTCACGGGACGTGCAAGCAGCCGCCCGGCGCCCCGACAGGCATCTGCCGAACGCTGGAACGCCGCCGGCCCGGTGGTGGACCGCTTCGAAGGCGGCGCGCTGCCCACCGGCTGGGCCGAGACCGTGTCGCAGTTGCATAGCCGCGCCAGCGCCCTGCTCAAGCTCATGGAGACTCTGGCCACCCAGCTCAAGGCCAACGCCCGTGACAACCCCGGTGACGCCGCGCGCTGCGCCAAGCTCTACAGCCGGCTGGGCGTGCTCGCGCCGCGCCTTCAGCACGCACAGGCCACGGCGGAGCTCTGGCTGCAGGAGGCCGACGCCGGCCACCCGCCGCTGGCCAAGTGGCTGGAAGCCGGCATCCAGCACGGCCTGGTCACGCTCACCGCGCATGCCTGTCCGCTGCAACCCGGCAGCCTGCTTCGTCACCAGCTCTGGAGCAAGGTGCGTGCGGCGGTGGTCACCTCGGCGTCGCTGGTCACCTGCGGCGGGTTTGACCACTTCCTGCACGAATCCGGCCTGGCCTTTGACGACGCCGTGGTGGCGCGCGAAGTGCAAAGCCCGTTCGACCACGCCACCCAGGGCCGGCTGGTGGTGGTGCAGACCCAGGCCGACCCGAAAGACGTGGAAGCCTACACCCGCGAAATGCTCGACGCGCTGATGGCCGACCTGGCCGCCGTGCAGCGCGGCGCCCTGGTGCTGTTCACCTCCAGGGCGCAGATGCGGCGCGCGCAAGATCTGTTGGAGCGCGGCCTGCACAGTGACCTGCGCGGCAAGGTGCTGGTGCAGGGTGAGGCCTCTCGCACACAGCTTCTCAAGCGCCATGCCGAGCGGGTGCAGGCGGGTGAAGTCTCCATCCTGTTCGGCCTGCAGTCGTTCGGCGAAGGCTTGGACCTGCCGGGTGAACTCTGCGAATGGGTGTTCATCACCAAGCTGCCATTTGCCTCGCCCAGCGACCCGGTGGGCCAGGCCCGGGCCGACTGGCTCAAGGCCCAGGGCCGTGATCCCTTCAGCGAACTGGTCGTGCCCGCCACCGGCGCCCGCCTGCTGCAGTGGACCGGCAGAGCCCTGCGCTCGGAAACCGACGAAGCCGTGGTGATCTGCTACGACGCCCGCCTGCTGCGCCAGTCGTATGGGCGGCGCATGCTCAAGGGCTTGCCGCCGTACCGGCTGCAGCGCCGCGATGCGGGTGGTATGGTCTCGGACGTTGCTCGCTGACCGCTTGTCCCCAAGCCCATACCCATCCCATTCCCACCATGATCTACGCCACACTCAAACTGCTGCACATCCTGTCCATCGTCGTGTGGATCGGCGGCATGGTGTTCGCCCACTTCTTCCTGCGCCCGGCCGCCCTGCAACTGGAGCCGCCGCAGCGCGTGCGCCTCATGCACGCCGCGCTGCAACGTTTTTTCGCCGCCGTGCTGGGGGTTGTGGTGCTGGTACTGGTGTCAGGCCTGTGGATGATGGGCCGTGTGGCCAAGGAAACCGTGCAGGCCGGACTCAGCTTCAACATGCCGCTGAACTGGACCCTCATGACCGTGCTCGGCCTGGTGATGATGGCCATCTTCGGTCACATCCGCTTCGCCCTGTTCAAGCGCCTGTCCAAGGCCGTGGCGGCCAGCGACTGGCCCGCTGGCGCCGCCGCCCTGGCGTCTATCCGCACCTGGGTCGGGATCAACCTGGCCATCGGCGTGGTCGTCATCGCCATCGCGGTGATGATGGCCTGAACATGTGGAACACCCCCGCGTCGCTTCGCGCCACCCCCTCAAGGGGGCGGTACCAGTGGCCCGGCAAAGCCGGTTCCACGGTATCTCTGGACGAGGGCATCTTGCGCCGGAGGTGTGATGTTGGGTGAATCCGATACCGTGTCCGATGAAGTGTTTTAGGAGTCCTTCATGATCACCCTTGAATTCCTCATCACTTCCCTCATCGTGGTGCTCATCCCTGGCACCGGCGTGATTTTCACCGTGTCCACCGCGTTGCTGCAGGGGCGCCGCGCCAGTGTGCTGGCCTCGCTGGGCTGCACGGCGGGCATCGTGCCTCACCTTCTGGCCACCGTGTTTGGCCTGGCGGCCATCATGCACACCAGTGCGCTGGCGTTCGAGGTGTTGCGCTATGCCGGTGTCGCCTATCTGTTCTACGTGGCCTGGGCCACCTGGAAAGACCGCGCCGCGTTCGCTGTCGACAGCAAGGCCGCGCGCCGTTCAGGCCGCAGCATCGTGGTCAAGGCCATCTTGCTGAACACGCTCAATCCCAAGCTGACCATCTTCTTCCTGGCCTTCCTGCCCCAGTTCGTGGACCCGGCTGCCGCTTCGCCGCTGGGCCACCTGGTGCTGCTGGCCGGTGTGTTCATGCTCATGACACTGGCGGTGTTCGTGGTCTACGGCCTGCTGGCCCACGCTTTCCGCCGTGCGGTGATCGAGTCTGCCCGCGTGCAGAACTGGCTGCGGCGCGGCTTCGCTGCTGCTTTCGCCGGGCTGGGTGCGCAACTGGCGCTGCAGGAACGCTGAGGGGCCGTTTCATGGCGGAGCGGCAAGCCCTCATCGTGATCGACGTGCAGCAGGGCCTTTGCGAGGGGCCAGACGCCGCGCACGAAACCGACGACTTGATCGCGCGCATCAACACCCTCACCACCGGCGCCCGTGCTGCCGGTGTGCCCGTGATCTTCGTGCAGCACGAGGGCGCTGGCGGTTACCTGGCCCATGGTTCGCGCGAGTGGCAGTTGCCCGCCGCATTGCTGGCGCTGCCCACCGATGGTTATGTGCGCAAGACCACGCCCGATTCGTTTCTGCGCACCGACCTGCAGGAACGGCTGGTGGCGCTGGGTGTGACCAGACTGGTGGTGTGCGGCATGCACACCGAGTTCTGCGTGGACACCACCACCCGCCGCGCACTGGCGCTGGGCTACCCCGTCACACTGGTGGCCGACGCCCATACCTCGGCCGGCAATGCCGTGTTGAGCGCTCCCCAGGTGATTGCGCACCACAACGCCACGCTCACCAACATCAGCAGTTTCGGCCCGCGTGCGAGCGCCGTCACAACGAACGAAATCCGCTGGTGAACAGGCCCTAGTTGGGCGCCGCGATGGCCGCGCCCATGGGCAACAGGTCTTCCCCGCGCACACGCCGCCACAGCCACGGCAGCGCCTGGTCAAAGTCGGCCCGTGCGGTCACCTGGGTGGCAGGCGCCTGACCCACCGCGTCCGGCGTGCCGACATCAAAGTCGAACACGTAGGCGGGCTCCTGCCCCATGCGCAAATCGGTCACCATCAGACGGCCTTCTGGCGTGGTGCGCAGGCGGTAGAAGCCGTGGGTGAACGCGGCCATGCGGGCGACCGGCTCGGCCTGGCCGTGTTGTTCGATCAGTGCCGCACCGCGCTCGTGCTGGGTCCACCGCACGGTGGCCCTGTCGTCCAGCAGCGAGTAGTAGCCCTCGTGGTAGTGCGTGGGCGTCACGGCCAGCAGCCGCCAGAGCACGGTGTTGAAAGGGGCCGGTGTCACCAGCAGCCGCTCGGCGTTGATGCCATGGCCTTGCAGCGAGGCGCGCGCCACGCCGGTGGCCACCTGCTGCGCCACCAGGCTCCAGCCCAGGTAGACGGTGCTCACCATCAGGCCCACCAGGTTCCAGCGCAGGCCACGCTCCGCCCGGCTGAACGCCAGCGCAGCCACCACGCCCACCAGCAGCGGCAAGGTGTAGGCAGGGTCGATGATGAACATGCTGTCCATGCCGAACGGCCGGTCGGTGAAAGGCTGTAGCAACTGGGTGCCATAGACCGTCATGGCGTCAAGCAAGGGGTGCGTGAACAGGGTTAACCACAGGGCCAGCAACCAGCGCTTGAAGAGCGCGGCTTCGCCATGAATGCGCGACACCCCCCACGCCAATAGCGGCGCGAACAGCGTGGTGAAGATCAGCGAATGGCTCTCGGCCCTGTGCAGCACCATGTTCAGAATGGCGTCACCGTGGTCGATGAACGCGTCCAGGTCCGGCAGCGTGCCTGCCACGGCGCCCCATGCGGCGGCCTTCCACACCGCCGTGCGTCGACCCATCACGGCCACGGTCACGGCCGAGCCCAAGGCAATCTGTGTCAGTGAATCCATGCGCGAACTGTAGGGCCAGCGCCTTTCACCGCGCTGGCGGACGGGCAAGGGGGCAGGGCGTCACGCCTGAACAGTGATCGGAAATTCGGCCCGAAAACCATCGCTACCGCTCACAAACGGTACCGTGAGCGCGGCCCGCCCCCGTTCGTCCAGCCTGCGCCACAGAAAGTCGCGCTCGTTGCCCGGGTCGCCCACCACGTACAGCTGGGTCGTGAGCAAGGTCTGCCGATCCAGCTTGACCTTCACATGGATGTGCGGCGTGCGGCCTGAATACTGCACCGGTTTGAGGGTGCGAAAGCGGTAGCGCCCGTCGCGCCCCACGCTGACCTGGCCAAAACCCTGAAACGCCGGGTCGGCCCGGTTGCCGTCGCCAGGGTGGTGGTAGCGGCCTGCATGGTCACATTGCCAGATTTCGACCACGGCGCCTGAGACCGGCGTGCCCCGGGTGTCTGTCACCACGCCCTCGACCCAGGCGGGTTCACCCTGGCGGTAGTCCACCTGGCCGTTGCGCAGCAGGTCGAAGTCGCTGTCGGCGGGCAGCGCGACCGGGTAGAACGGGCCTTCGGTCTGACTGGGTGTGGGCCGAAGGGACGAGACCTGGGCGAGCGCCGGTGTGAGCCAGGTCGGGGCCGCCAGGGTGGCGGCGGTGGCCAGCACCAGGCGGCGGCGAGCGGGGGAGGGTGTGTTCATGAGGGCTCCAGTGTGGGCCACCGAAACCCCCGGGATCGGCTCAGGGCTCGGGTGCCGAAGGCTGTGGTGCTTGCAGATCCAGCGAGACAAACCGCATTTCATGGTCGTCCGGGTCGCCGGGGTTGTCCGTTTCTTGGAAGCCCAGGGCGCGTGCAAGTTCCAGCATGCCGTGGTTGATGCTCAGCACCGTGCCCACCAGCTTGAGCGTGCCGCGCGCCCGAAGGTGATCGATCATCTTGTTCATGAGCCGGTGGCCCAGTCCACTGCCTTTGAGATCGGAGCGCACGATCACGCCGAATTCGGCGGTGTGGTTGTCCGGGTCCACGGTGGCGCGCACCGTTCCCAGGGTTTCTTCGCCACCCTCAGGCAGGGCACGCGTGGCAATGAAGGCCATCTCTCGCGCGTAGTCGATCTGCGTCAGGCGGGCGAGTTCGCTGTGTTCGATGCTGCGCCGGCTGTAGAACACGCGCAGCCGGATGTCTTCGGGGTCCAGCTTTTCCAGAAAGCTGCGGTGCTGGGCTTCATCTTCCGGGCGGATCGGGCGCAGCACCACGGGCTGGTCCTGCCATGTCCAGCCTTCGATCAGCTCACTGGGGTAGGGCTGGATCGCAAAGTTCGCCGCGCCGGCCGGTCGCTGGGCCGACACCCGCACCCGCGCGTCGAGCGCCACCGCGCCTTCATGGTTGACCAGCAGGGGGTTGATGTCGAGCTCGGCCAGCTCGGGCACATCCACCAGCAACTGGGACACCGACACCAGCACCCCGGCGATGGCCTCCAGGTCGGCAGCGGGCTCGTCGCGGTAACCATGCAGCAGACGGGCCACCCGGGTGCGTTCGATCTGGGCCAGCGCCAGCGGGGTGTTGAGCGGGGGCAGGCCCAGCGCGCGGTCTGCCAGCACCTCCACGGCGGTGCCACCATCGCCAAAAAGCACCACCGGGCCAAACACCGGGTCCACGCTGACGCCGACGATGAGTTCATGGGCGTGCTTCTTTCGCACCATGGGCTGCACGGTGAAACCGAGCACGACCGCGTCGGGGCGGGCCTCGCGCACGCGCGCCAGCATGGCGAGGCAGGCTTCGGTCAGTTCAGCCGCGCTGCCGATGTTCAGCCGCACACCGCCCACGTCCGACTTGTGCGTGATCTCGTGCGAGAGAATCTTCAGCGCCACCGGGTAGCCCATGGCGTCGGCGGCGGCGCGCGCCTCCTGCGGCTCGGCGCCCACGGTGCGCGTGGGCACCACCGGCAGGCCGGCGGCCGCCAGAAAATCCTTGGCCTCGGGTTCGGTGAGCAGTTCACGCCCGCTGGTGAGCACCGTCTCCACAATGTCGCGCAGGCGGGGCAGGTCGACCGCCTGCGTGGCGCTGCGCGCGGGTGGTGTCTGCAGCAGCTCGGCCTGATGCTGCCGGTAGGAGCGCAGGAACGAGAACGCACGAATCGCTTCTTCGGGCGTGTTGAAGTCGGGTACGCCGGCGTCACGAAAGGTCTGGCGCGCCTGGGCCACCGCCTGGTCTCCCAGCCAGCAGCCCAGCAACCGCTGGGGCATGGCCTCGACCTGCGGCAGCAGCGCCTGTGCAATGTCGGCACTGGGCACGATCGCCGTGGGCGCGTGAATGAACAGCACAGCGCTCTGCGGGTCGTGCGCGAGGGCTTCCAGGGCGGCCACATAGCGCGACGCGGGCGCGTCGCCAATGATGTCGACGGGGTTGGCGTGCGACCAGTTGGCCGGCAGCACGGCGTCCAGCCTGGTTTTGAGGGCATCGTCCAGCTCGGCCAGTGGCACGCCTGCGACCGCCGCTGCATCGGCCGCCATCACGCCCGCGCCACCGCCGTTGGTGAGCACGGTCAGCGCTCCGGTCGGCCCATCCCGGTACCGGGTCAGCGTCTCTGCGGCCAGAAAGAGATCTTGCAGGCTGTCCACGCGCAACATGCCGGACCGGGCAAGGGCAGCGGCGAACACCGCATCGGAGCCCGCCAGCGCACCAGTGTGCGATGCGGCTGCGGCCTGGCCGGCGGTGGAGCGCCCGGCCTTCACCACGATCACGGGCTTGTTGCGCGCGGCGGCGCGCGCTGCCGACATGAACTTGCGCGAGGTCTGGATGCTCTCGATGTAGAGCAGGATCGAGCGCGTCTTCGGGTCGCTGCCCAGAAAATCGAGCATGTCGCCGAAATCCACGTCGGCGCGCTCACCCAGCGACACGAAGTGTGAAAAGCCGATGCCGCGTGAGCCGGCCCAGTCCAGCATGGCGGTCACGAGCGCGCCGGACTGTGAAACGAAAGCCAGATCACCGGGCTTTGCGCCAATGTGGGCGAAGCTGGCGTTGAGTCCCAGATGGGGCACCAGCATGCCAATGCAGTTGGGGCCGAGAATGCGCAGCGTATGCACCCGGGCCGCCTCCAGCATGGCCTGTTTCTGGGCGGCGCTCAGTCCGGCCGTGACGACAATCGCCGCCCGCGTGCCACGCGCGCCCAGCGCCTTGATCAGCGGCACCACGGTATCGGCAGGGGTGCAGATCACCGCCAGTTCGGGGGTCTCGGGCAGCGCGGCCACATCCCGGTAGACCTTCAGGCCGTCGAGCGAGCCATGTTTGGGATTGACTGGGTAGAGGGGACCCGCAAATCCACTCGTCCGCATGTTGCGCCACACTGTGGCACCCACACTGCCCAGCCGCCCTGAGGCACCGAAGACAGCCACCGAGGCCGGGTTGAAGAGGGCGTCGAGGTGGCGGATGCTCATGGTTCAGTGATGCTGTTGTGGCTCAGAAGGGGCGTGGCGGCGGGGGTGGCGTCTGCGCCAGCGGCGTCTCTGGTGCCGGCGGCTGTGGTGCGGGCGCACGGGCCGCCTGATCGACCTCGAAGTAGCTGGGAGCTGGGCTGGTGCGGTTCGCCGACATCCAGGCAATCAGCGACGAGCGCATGGCTTCTTCGACCGACATGTCGATCGGATGCACCCAGCTGCGCGGCACGAACACCGTGTAGCCGCCGATCATGTAGCCCATGGGCAGGTAGACCGCAATGTTGTCTTCGCTGGCCAGCCCCTCTGGCAAATCGCTCATGTTCTGCCGGGTGACCAGACCCACGATGGAGAGTTCGTTGCCCGGCGCACACAGGCGCACCACCTGCTGGGTGTCTTTCTCGTGCGGTGCGAAATAGTCGGCAAAGTTCTTCAGGGACGAATAGATGCTCTTGATCACCGGCAGGTTGGTGAACGGCAGCTCCACCAACGACACAAAACGGGTCGTGTAGCTCTGCGAGACCAGGTAGCCCAGCGCCAGAATGGCCAGCACGGCCAGGGCAATGCCCAGCCCCGGCAGGTAGAAGTCGCCGACGATGGGCCGGATCACGAACATGGCCATCGATTCGAGGAAGCTCACGAACAGGAACAGCAGATACACCGTGAGGCCCAGGGGAAGCACGGTGAGCAGTCCGCGAAAAAAATACTGGTAGAGGCGTTTCGTCGGCATGGGAGGCATTTCAATGGCGCGCACCGGCGCCTGCAGCGGGCAGCATAGCAGCCGCCGGTGTCAGACATGCACGGATCGCGCCAACAACAGGCGTGGCCCATGCCTGCGTCTGGCGCCCGCACTGGCCAAACCCCTTGCATCGGGGGAGAATGTCCCCAGTTGCATGGTTCACGTCCGTTCCTTCGTGCTGTTTCAGGAACTCTCCTGGCCCATCGGGCTCTTGATTTGATGAATTCATTGACTGATTTTCTCGGTCGCGTGCTCAGCGTGGCGCTCAAGCTGGCGCTGGGGTTGGCGGGCCTGGTGTTTTTGCTCAGCCTGCTGCTGGCCAGTCTGGTGGTGGTGCTGGGGCTGTCGATCTGGGCTTTGCTGACCGGCCGCAAGCCGGCTCCTGTGATGGTGTTTGAGCGTTTCCGCCAGACCTCGCAGCGCTACGCCCAGGGTGCCTGGGTCCGGCCCTCTGGTTCAGGCGCCTCCCGTGGTGATGTGGTCGATGTACAGGCACACGAGGTGCCCGACACACCCGATCAGCGTCACGAGCCGCTCAAACCCGGCCCACGTTCAGGTGGTGACCCGATGGCGCGCATGCAGCACTAAGAGGCTGAGAGTCTTTCGTTCATGCCCGCTCACCACGCCAGAACGCACCCACTCTGCGTTGCAAATGCGCTTCAATAGCCCGCGCTATGGCTGTGCTTTGCGCCTTGATTGGGCACGTTTTGGCGCGTTGCTCGGACACGACCGAAAAACGCTCAGCATCTGAGCCCTCGTTCCCTGGCGCCATTGAGTTCGGTCAGTCGCCTTCATCTGAACCGCCCTGATTTCGAAGTGCCAGCGCCGCTTCGTACAAGGCGTTGCGGGGTTCCCCTGTGATTTCTGCGCACAGCTTCACCGCCGTTTTCAGCGGCAGTTCGCCCATCAGAAGCGCCAGTGTTCGCAAAACCGACGCGTCGATTTCGCCTTCCTGCGCCGCATCTGCGGCTTTCGGGTGCACCAGCAGCACGAATTCGCCACGGGTGCGGTGGCTTTCGCCGGCCAGCCACTCAGGGAACGTGCCGGCCTCGATCTGCGCCACTTCCTCGAACTGTTTGGTCAGCTCGCGCCCGATCGTCAGGCGGCGCGCACCGAGGGTGGCCAGTTCATTGGCCAGCGCTTCAATGCGGTGCGGGGCCTCCAGCAGCACACAGGCCCGGGCGTCCGCGCCCATCTGCAGCACCTCCCGCTTGCGCTCAACCGCCTTGGGCGAAAGAAAACCCGCGAAGACAAAACGGCCATCCCAACCAGCCTCGCCCGCCACGCTCAGCAGGGCGGTGATGCTGCTGGCGCCTGGAATGGGTACACAACGCAAGGCGGCGGCGGTCACCACCGCAGCCAGGCGGGCGCCGGGATCGCTCACGCCCGGTGTGCCCGCGTCGCTCACATAGGCCACGCGCTGGCCTTCGCGCAGACGCGCCACCACCGTTTGTGCTGCCGCCTCTTCGTTGTGTTCGTGCAATGCCAGCAGGGGTTTGTGCAAGCCGTAGGCCTGCAGGAGGGAGGCCGTGTGGCGGGTGTCTTCGCAGGCCACGGTGTCCACCATGGAGAGCACTTGAAGGGCACGCAGGCTGATGTCTGCCATGTTGCCAATGGGCGTGGCCACCATGTAGAGCGCGCCCTGCGGATAATGCTGGTGGGCTGCGGCGTCGCGCGCAACGAGCAACAGGGATGGAGAGCTTGCAGACAATGTGGACGTTCCGGAAAAAGGATGCGCTTCGGTCAACCGGTGTCAATGCCGCCAACAGCACCACCAAGGCGCGTGGCGATCTGGCCGAGCAGACGGCGCTGGAACACCTCCAGAAACACGGCCTGCGCCTGGTGAAGCGCAATTTCAAGACCCCTGGGCGGGGCGGCGGCGAAGTCGATCTGATTATGCGCGAGCGCGACGGCACCCTGGTATTTGTCGAGGTGCGGCAGCGCAGCGGCAGCGGGCAGGGCGGCGCAGGCGCCAGCATCACGGCGACCAAACAGAAGCGCATCGTGCTGGCGGCCCGGCACTTTTTGCACCAGATCGGCTCAGAGCCTCCATGCCGTTTCGACGTCGTGCTGCTGCAAGGCCCTTCCGTTGGAAACAAGGTGAGCGAGAAACCCGTGTCAGCAAGCCCGTCCATCGAATGGTTGCGTGCGGCTTTTGATACCTCCGCAAGCTTTTGACACCTCCCGCAACGCTATCATCGCCCCCATGCTTCTCCAACGCATCCAGCAACAGTTCATTGACAGTGCGGATCTGAAGTACCAATGTGCCCAGTCACTGGCTCCGCTGGTCGAGGCGGCCACCAACGCCGTGCTCGCCAGTGTGACCGGCGGCGGCAAGGTGCTGGCCTGCGGCAACGGCCCATCGGCCGCCGGGGCCCAGCACTTTGCCGCTAGTTTTGTGGGCCGCTACGACCGCGAAAGGCCTGAACTGGCCGCGCTTTCACTCTCTGCAGACGCCGCCGTGCTGACAGGCATCGCCAACGATTTCGACGTGCGATCGGTGTACGCCAGGCAGGTTCGTGCGCTGGGCCAGGGCGGCGATGTGCTGCTGGCGCTCTCCACCACAGGCAATTCGGCCAATCTGCTGGCGGCCGTGGAAGCGGCCCATGAACGGGACATGACGGTGGTGGCGCTCACGGGTGCCCGTGGCGGCCGCATGACCCAGTTGCTGCGCGACACCGATGTGCACGTGTGCGTGCCCCACGAACTGCCCGCCCGAATCCTCGAAGTGCATCACCTGGTGCTGCACTGCATTTGCGACGGTGTGGATGCCCAGCTGCTGGGTCTTCCTGAACCCGTCATCAACGAACTGGAGATCCCTTCATGAACATGCCTCTTTCACTTGCCAGGAACCGATTCCTCGCCGCGGCCCTGACCTCGCTCGTGGCCTTGACCGCGCTGTCCGCCTGCACACCCCTGCTGATGGGGGGTGCTGCCGTCACGGGCGCCCTCGTGGCCAGTGATCGCCGCACCTCAGGGGCGCAACTGGAAGACCAGGCCATCGAAATCAAGGCAGCGAACCGCATCAAGGACGAGGTGGGTTCCCGCGCCAGGGCGCTGGTCACCAGCTACAACCGCCGCGTGTTGCTCACCGGCGAAGTGGCCAACGAACGCGACAAGGCCCTGATTGGCGAAATTGCTTCCCGGGTCGAAAACGTGACCGGGGTACAGAACGAGCTGGAAATCACCAACAGCCCGACCTTGCGTGAACGCGCCGCCGACACCGTGGTGACCGGTCGCGTGAAGGCCGCTTTTGTGGACGTCAAACAGATTCCCGCATCTGCCTTCAAGGTCACCACGGAGCGCGGCACGGTCTACCTCATGGGCCGCGTCACCCAGCGCGAATCCGACTACGCCACCCAGGTCGCCCGCAACACCCAGGGCGTGCGCAAGGTGGTGCGCGTGCTGGAAATCATCTCCGAAGAAGAACTCGCCCGCATCACCCCGCCACCCGCGAAGCCGGGAGCCCCGGCCAGTGGCCCCACCGATTCGAGTGTGAAGTAAGCACAAGGCGCGCTCCTTGCGTCCTGGCGTCTCCGGAGCGAGATGCCCCCAGTCCAGAGATGCCGTGGAACCGGCTCCGCCGGGCCACTGGCATCGCCCCCTTGAGGGGGTGACGCCGCAGGCGGCGCGGGGGTGGTCCTACTTCAATCGCTTGATCAGGCTCGACGTGTCGAAGCGGTTGCCACCCATGGCCTGAACGTCGGCGTAGAACTGGTCCACCAGTGCCGTTACCGGCAGGCGCGCACCGTTGCGCTTGGCTTCGTCCAGCACCAGCCCCAGGTCCTTGCGCATCCAGTCGACGGCAAAGCCAAAGTCGAACTTGTCGGCCACCATGGTCTTGCCCCGGTTGTCCAGTTGCCAGCTCTGTGCGGCACCTTTGCCGATCACGTCGAGCACCTGGTTCATGTCCAGACCCGCCTTCTGTCCGAACGCGATGGCTTCCGACAGGCCTTGAACCAACCCGGCGATGCAGATCTGGTTGACCATCTTGGTGAGCTGGCCAGCACCGGTATCACCCATGAGGGTGAACGCACGTGAGAAAGCCATGGCCACGGGCTTGACCGCTTCAAACGCAGCCGCGTCGCCCCCACACATGACCGTGAGCAGGCCATTCACGGCACCCGCCTGACCGCCGGAGACAGGGGCGTCGACAAACGACAGGCCCAGCACCTTGGCGGCCTGGTACAACTCTCGCGCCACATCGGCCGAAGCCGTGGTGTGGTCCACAAAGATCGCGCCCGCCGTCATGCCGGCAAAGGCGCCATCAGCGCCCAGCGTGATCGCTCGCAAGTCATCGTCGTTGCCCACACAGGCAAACACGATGTCGGCACCCTGCGCCGCTTCCCGTGGCGTGGGTTTGTGCGCCCCACCAAACTCGGCCACCCAGGCCACCGCCTTGGCGCTCGACCGGTTGTACACCGTCACGGCATGCCCGGCGCGCGCCAGATGCCCCGCCATCGGATACCCCATGACCCCCAGGCCAATGAAGGCCACCTTGCGGGCAGGCGTGGATTCGTAGGTGCGTTCAGCGATGTTGCTCATGGTGCAGTGCTTTCAAATCAGGGATGGCGAAGGATCTGTCTTTCGACAGGTCTTAAAGGAGGCCAGAAATGTCGCACGAATCCCGCAGGAGAGGATGATTCCGGCGCGAAATGCCCCTGTCCAGAGATACCGAGGATCCGGCTCCGCCGGTCCAAGGTATCGCCCCCTTGAGGGGGTGACGCGCCTTCGGCGCGGCGCGGGGGTGGGTCAAATAATGGTCATGTGCTCAGTCCCCGCCGCCAAGTCGGTCGTCTTGGCGCGCTGGCTGTTGAGCTTGATCTGCAGGCGCAGGTCGTTGAGCGAGTCGGCGTTGCGCAGCGCATCTTCCAGCGTGATGAGGTGGGCCTCGAAGGCATTGAACAGCGACTGGTCGAAGGTCTGCATGCCCATCTGGGTGCTCTTCTTCATGATTTCCTTGATCTCGGCGACTTCGCCCTTGAAGATCAGATCGGAGATCAGCGGCGAGTTCAGCATGATTTCGACCGCCGCATGCCGGCCCTTGCTGTCCTGCCGGGGCACCAGACGCTGCGAAATCAGGGCGCGAAGGTTGAGAGACAAGTCCATCAGCAACTGGGGCCGCCGCTCTTCAGGGAAGAAGTTGATGATCCGGTCCAGCGCCTGGTTGGCGCTGTTGGCGTGCAGGGTGGCCAGGCAGAGGTGACCGGTTTCGGAGAACTGGATTGCATGTTCCATGGTCTCGCGATCGCGGATCTCACCCATCAGAATCACATCAGGGGCCTGGCGCAGCGTGTTTTTCAGTGCCGCCTCCCAGCTGTCGGTGTCCAGCCCCACCTCGCGCTGGGTGATCACGCAGTTCTTGTGCGGGTGCACAAATTCCACTGGGTCTTCAATGGTGATGATGTGCCCGAAGGTGTGCTCGTTGCGCCAGTCCACCATGGCCGCCAGCGAGGTGGATTTGCCGGAGCCGGTGGCACCCACCAGGATGCACAGGCCTCGCTTGGACAGTGCCACGTCCTTGAGCACCTGCGGCAGGCCCAGCGTGTCGATGGTGGGCAGCACGGCGGGAATGGTCCGCAGCACCATGCCGACCTTGCCCTGCTGAATGAAGGCACTGACACGGAAGCGGCCAATGGAAGGGGGCGAGATCGCGAAGTTGCACTCCTTGGTGCGCTCGAATTCGGCCGCCTGCTTGTCGTTCATGATGGCGCGGGCCAGCGCGAGCGTGTGCGTGGCGTTCAGAGGCTGTGGCGACACCTTCACCACTTTGCCGTCGATCTTGATCGCGGGCGGAAAGTCGGCGGTGATGAACAGGTCACTGCCCGTGCGGCTGACCATCAGACGCAGCAAGTCGTTGATGAATTTTGATGCCTGATCGCGTTCCATGAGATCTACCTTCTTGTGTACCGACAGTTCAATTCGCTACGTGCGCGCGGCGGTGTCCAATCGAGAGCGCGGAGGAACCGGCTTTGCCGGGCCTCTCGCGCTGCCTTCTTGAGGGGCAGCGACCCGCGCAGCGGTGGAGCGTGGGGGCAGAGGACCGGCCGCAGCGCAGGGCCGCCCCAAGCAAGGCCAGCCCCCTCGGGGGGCAGCGACCCGCGCAGCGGTGGAGCGTGGGGGTTGACATCTCTAGCCGGGGAAATTTTCAGGGATCTTGGCCTTGCTGCGCGCTTCCGCCGGACTGATCACATTGCGGCGCACCAGGTCAGAAAGGTTCTGGTCCAGCGTCTGCATGCCCACGCTGTTGCCGGTCTGGATGGCCGAATACATCTGCGCCACCTTGGCTTCACGGATCAGGTTGCGGATGGCGCTGGTGCCGAGCATGATCTCGTGCGCTGCCACGCGACCGGAGCCGTCCTTGGTCTTGCAAAGGGTTTGCGAGATCACGGCCACCAGCGATTCCGACAACATGGCGCGAACCATGTCCTTCTCTTCAGCCGGGAACACGTCGATGATCCGGTCGATGGTCTTGGCCGCGCTGGAGGTGTGCAGCGTGCCGAACACGAGGTGCCCGGTTTCTGCCGCCGTCATGGCCAGGCGAATGGTCTCCAGGTCGCGCATTTCACCCACCAGAATGGCGTCGGGATCTTCCCGCAGCGCCGAGCGAAGGGCGTTGGCAAAACTCAGTGTATGCGGACCCACTTCGCGCTGGTTGATCAGGCACTTCTTGGAGTCGTGCACAAATTCCACCGGATCTTCCACCGTGAGGATGTGACCGTACTCGGTTTCGTTCAGGTGGTTGACCATGCCCGCCAGCGTGGTCGACTTGCCTGAACCGGTGGGGCCGGTCACCAGCACCAGACCGCGCGGGCGCAAGGCGAGGTCACCAAAAATCTTCGGCGCGTTGAGCTGCTCCAGCGTCAGGATCTTGCTGGGAATGGTCCGGAAAACCGCACCCGCACCGCGGTTGTGGTTGAAGGCGTTCACCCGGAAGCGCGCCAGGCCTTCGATCTCGAACGAGAAGTCGCACTCAAGGAATTCCTCGTACTGCTTGCGCTGGCTGTCGTTCATGATGTCGTACACCATGCTGTGGACCTGCTTGTGGTCCAGTGGCTCGACGTTGATGCGTCGCACGTCGCCATTGACCCGTATCATGGGCGGCAGACCGGCCGAGAGGTGAAGATCGGATGCTTTGTTCTTGACGCTGAAGGCAAGCAGTTGGGTGATATCCATCCCGGGGTCCCGTGCTGTGGTGGTATTGACGACGGATTATGACGACGATTGAAGCCAATCTCCAACAGGTTCGAGAGCGGATTGCACGCTCATGCCAACAGGCAGGGCGTGATGCGAAGGGCGTCACACTGCTGGCGGTGTCCAAGACTTTCGATGCGAACGCCGTTCGTCAGGCACAGGCTGCCGGTCAGCGCGTTTTTGGCGAAAACTACGTGCAAGAGGGGGTCGAAAAGATCCAGCTTCTCCGTTCGGAAGACCCAACGAACCCTTTGGAGTGGCATTGCATCGGACCGTTGCAAAGCAACAAATCCCGGCTCGTGGCCGAGCATTTTGACTGGGTGCAGTCGGTCGACCGGCTCAAAATTGCGCAGCGGCTGAGCGAACAGCGCCCCGATGGCCTGCCCCCCTTGCAGGTCTGCCTCCAGGTGAACGTGGACGGCGGCGCCAACAAGTCAGGGGTGGCGCCTGAAGAACTGCTGGCGCTGGCGCAAGCGGTCGCCCCATTGCCCAGGATCCGCTTGCGCGGGCTCATGAGCGTGCCGGAACCTGTCGATGGCTTTGAAGCCCAGCGGGCCGTGTTTCTGCGGGTGAAGGGCTTGTTCGACGACCTCAACGCCCGTGGATTTGCGTTGGACACGCTCTCGCTGGGCATGAGCGACGACCTCGACGCTGCGGTGGCGGCCGGCTCGACCATGGTGCGGGTGGGGCGGGCGATTTTCGGGAGTCGGCCCGCCCGGGCCACTGGCGACTGATCGGCCGCCGCAGACTCATTTCGTCGGCATGGGCATCGGCTTGATGCTGCCGCAGTCCTTGGAAAGCCACTTGCCCTGACCGTCGATGGTGACGTTCTGCGGCTTGCCGTCCTGCACCGACTTCATCACCATTTTCATGGTGTAGGCCGTGTCGCCAGAGAAGGTGTAGGTGCCTTCACCGGTGGAGGGCGGGTTCTTGCAGACGAAGTTCATCTTCATGGCACTGGCACTGCGCGAGGTGATGGTGGTCGTGCAGTCGCCTTCGGTCTGGGTGGGCATTTCCTGGCGGGCAGCCATTTCTGGCGTGATGCACACCTTCATGGACATGCCGCCACCCGCGCCCGCAGAGATGTTGACGCCCTGCTTGGCCATCATGTCTTCCATCATCTTGCGCTGCTCGGGCGGCATGGAGGCCATCTGCTTCTGCATCTGCGCCATGGCGGCGTCCATTTCCGGGTTGCCTCCCATCTTGCTGTTGATTTCCCACAGACCGGGGCGTGTGCTCTGGGCGTGGGCGCTCAAGGCGGACGCGGTGAGGGTGGCAATGCAGAGGACTTGCAGGGACTTGCGCATGAAGAAGACTCCGTTGAGGTTGAACTGAAACCATTTTCCCCGTGCGGGCGTCGTTGTCAAACACACAACTGGGTGGTGTTTTTCACTTCCTCCATCACGGCGTAGGTGCGGGTCTCGCGCACGCCGGGCAGTTGCCACAGCACTTTGCCGGCGAAGTCGCGGTAGGCCGACATGTCGGCCATGCGGGTCTTGAGCAGGTAATCGAACCCGCCGGCCACCATGTGGCACTCCATGATCTCGTCGCGCACCTGCACCGCTGCCTTGAACTGGTCGAACACGTTTGGCGTCGTCCGGTCCAGCAACACTTCCACGAACACCATCATGCCCAGCCCGAGCTTGAGCGGATTGAGGCGGGCCTCGTAGCCCAGGATGTA
>PHCQ01000034.1 GCA_002840835.1 Betaproteobacteria bacterium HGW-Betaproteobacteria-16
GGCGGGCGCTACGCGCTGTGCACCATGTGCATCGGGGTGGGGCAGGGCATTGCCTTGATCATCGAACGCGTCTGAACCCGCGACCCTGAGAAGGCTTAAAGAGACGTCGGATCAACAAGCCGGGAGCTGCCCAACGCCAATTGGGAAGTGATCGGATCCGGGGGAGGCATCACAACGCCAAAGGCTTCACCCGGCGGCGGGCCGCTGCGTCCAACGGTTTGACGCACTGGCCGCTTCAAGGGTGATTCAAACCATTTCAGCGTGAAGGGATCGCGCCCTCTACAGTAGTGCCCCTATGCCACGCACCGACGACGACCTGTCTCCCATCGCGCCGCTTCGCCAGCCGGTCTTCCGCATGTTGTGGATCACCTGGCTCATGGCCAACGTGTGCATGTGGATGAGCGATGTGGCGGCGGCCTGGATGATGACCTCGCTCACCACGACGCCGCTCTGGGTCGCGCTGGTGCAGACAGCGTCCACCCTGCCGGTGTTCCTGCTGGGCCTGCCCAGCGGCGCGCTGGCCGACAGCCTGGACCGCAAGCGCTTCTTCCTCTTCACGCAGCTGTGGGTGGCGGTGGTGGCGTCGATCCTGAGCGCCTTCATCTTTCTGGACGCGATAACCCCGGCCCTGCTGCTGGCGCTGACGTTTGTCAACGGCATCGGCATGGCGATGCGCTGGCCGGTGTTCTCGGCCATCGTGCCCACGATCGTGCCCCGGAACCAGTTGCCGGCAGCGCTGGCGCTCAACGGCGTGTCGATGAACGCATCGCGCATCATCGGTCCGCTGGTGGCCGGCGCGCTGATTGCCAGCGCCGGCAGCGCCTGGGTGTTTCTGCTCAACGCGGTGTTGTCCGTGGTGGCCGCGGTCATCATCAGCCGCTGGAAGCACGAGCACAAGCCGCATCCGCTGGGGCGCGAGCGCCTGGGCACCGCGATGCGCGTGGGCCTGCAGTACGTGGCCCAGTCCTACCACCTGAAGGGCGTGCTGCTGCGCATCTCGATCTTCTTCTTTCACTCGACTGCGCTGCTGGCGCTGTTGGCCCTGCTGGCGCGCGGCATGCAGGGCGGCGGTGCCGGCACTTTCACGCTGTTTCTGGCGGCCATGGGCGCGGGCGCCATCGCTTCGGCGGCGTTCCTGCCGGCCTTGCGCCGCCGTTATCCGCGCGACGGTCTCGTCCTGCGCGGCACGGCTCTGCAGGCGGGTGCCATGGCGACCATGGCGTTGACCGACCAGGTCTGGGTGGCGGTTCCCGCGATGTTTCTGGGCGGCGCGGCCTGGATCACCTCCGCCAACACGCTCAGCGTCTCGATCCAGATGGGCCTGCCCGACTGGGTGCGCGCGCGCGGCATGTCCATGTACCAGATGGCGATCATGGGCTCCAGCGCCCTGGGTGCCGCGATCTGGGGCCAGGTGGCCACCTGGACCAGCGTGCCGGTCAGCCTGGGCATCGCTTCCGTGACTGGGCTGCTCTCCATGTTTCTGGCCAACCGCCTGATGCCGGACTCCGGGCTGGAAGACGACCTCACGCCCAAGCGCATTTTTCCGGCGCCACAGATCACAGCACCACCGCCCCGGGGCCATGTGATGGTGATGGTCGAGTACCGCATCGATCCGGCACGCTCGGCCGACTTCCGCGACCTGATGCTGGGCGAGGGGCGCCGCAGCCGTTTGCGCCACGGGGCCTTGTCGTGGGAGTTGCTGCACGACATCCACGACCCCAGCCGTTTTGTCGAGGTCATCGTCGACGAGTCCTGGACCGATCACCTGCGGCGCTTTGACCGCGTCACCGCCGCCGACGTGGCGCTGCGCGACCGCAAGCTGGCCTTTCACCTCGGTGAGGAGCCGCCGCGCGTCACCCGCAGCCTGATGGAAACGACGACGGGGTCCTCCTGAACGATCGAGGGTGCCAACCCGCTTGCGAGGAAAACCTGGGATGGCAAGAACCGTTACGGGACGCACAGAAACAAAAAAGCCCCGGAACACTAGGTAAACCGGGGCTTTCAGGCTGTCTTGCGAGACGTTTTGGGACGCTCTGGGACTCATTTTTGGCGAGGGCGTCGTTCACATCATGGGCTGCAGGCCTCATGAATCCTCGGTTCTCTGTGGTTTGAGTTTCGAGATACCACCAAAAATACCACCAGGCCAAACGGTCTAGCCTTCACAAGCTGTCCGGCCAGTTCAAGGGTGTGCAAGTAAGCACGGAGCATGTTGCGATGAAACATCACACTGGAACGCTCTCCAGGTACGGCCGCATCACATTGGCCACGCGGTTGACCGCAGCGTAGTGCCACAGTGCATCCATGGTCAGCTTGCGCTGCGCCCGGCCATCGCGCAGTGCCTCCATCCTCACGTCCAGGCCGATCTTGTTGCGGAACTTGAAGCAGTCGGCCACTGTCATGTTGGCGTTGAAGACCGGGACCTGCAGGCCATCGATGCCTATGGGTTCAACACCTTCGGAAAAAGTCGGTCCCGACATACGCACCACACGCAACGCCGGTTGCTCCAGTCTGGGTGTGTGCGGAGGAATCGCCAGCCAGACCTCGAACGGCGCCTGGGTGCCGATGCCATGGACGCGCAGTGCCGACAGCAGGCACACGACACCACGCGGCGCCCCCAGGGCCACTTCGGCCAGGGACGGATGTTCACTGAGTGCACGTTGTAAATGCTAGTTACTTGTCAATAAATAACTAGAGAAATAAACAAGCGCCGCGATTCGGTCAAGCGTCCCGGTTCAGTGCCTATGCAGTGGCGATTCACTCCCTGTTCAGTTTGTGCACTGTCGGTTCGCTGGTGGTTCAGCTTGTTCAGTCTTCGTGCTGCTGAGTCGACCGTATCGATGGATTGAGGCGATCGTAGATGCCTCTGCGCCCAAGTTCCGCACTGGATTTACGCCCGAATCCAGCACGTCAGGGTGCTCGATCCAGGGACAGTCTGTCTGCATGGGTGAGTGCAGAGATAGGCGGCCCGCCGCCGATTTCACAAACGACTCGCTTCGCTCTCGTTTGAACTTTGGGGGACCCATGAACACCCGCAACCCTGACTTCATCACGGTCGATCAGCGCGGCCTCAAGGCCGCGCTGATGAGCTGCGCCCAGGCCCGCCGGGAGAGCGTGTCGGTGCTGGTTCGTCGGGCTGTGTCCCGTGAACTCGGACAGTCCGAGTCCGTTCCTCAGTTGATCGTCGATACCGGGTGCCTTGGCGCGTCGCATGTGTCCCGGGTCAAGTTGTCAATCAGATTGACAACTGCTGAGGCCAGGCGGCTGGCTGTCGGTGCGCACATCGCGCAGATGTCGCGTGATGCCTACCTGGCGGGTTTGATCAACGGTGTTCCTGCCTTGACCACAGGCTCAAGCCGCACCGCGGAAATCGTTGAACTCATCAAGTCCAACGCGAAGCTCTCCAGCCTCAACCGGAACATCCACACCCTCTCGCGTCTGCTGGCCCAGAGCAAAGTGCAAAAAGCAGTGGCCTATCGCGACATGCTCGACACGCTGGACGGAGACGTCCGGCGTCACCTCGCCCAGGCGGCGGCCCTGATGGCCGATCTGCGCCCGCGTGTGTCATCCACCGAGACCACCCACCGGTCCAACCGGTGACTTCAAGGAGAACGCCATGAGCCAAGCGTCGAACATCGACGGGGTACTCGTCCAATGGGGTGATCGCCTGTTCTACCCAGGCAACCGGGTGGTCAAGGTCAGGCCGCAACCCAAGCTGGGCGATGGGGGCATGCACCAGCGCGCAGACGCCATCCGCAAGCGCATTGAATCCACCGTGGTGAAAAGGGCACCTCAGGTCATGGTCAAGGTCACCGGGGGAGGGCGGGGCATGCTGGCCATTGCGGCGCACTTCCGATACATCAGCAAGAACGGCCGTCTCGGCATGGAGAACGAACAGGGCGAAGTCCTGCAACTTCGGTCCGCTGTCTACGAGCTGAGCGAGGAGTGGCGCTATGGCGGCAGCCTGATCGGAGACGATGGACACCGGCGCGAGGCGTTCAACATCATGCTGTCCATGCCACGCGGAACGGACCCGCTGATCGTCCAGCGGGCGGCGAGCGAGTTTGCAAAGACCGAGCTGGCGAACCACAAGTACGTGATGGCGCTGCACGACCACCAGGCGAACCCGCACGTCCACCTCAGCGTGCGGGCGGAGTCGTTCTACGGAAAACGACTCAACCCGCGCAAGGCCGACCTGCAACGATGGCGCGAGACCTTTGCCGAGAAGCTGCGTGGTTACGGGGTGGAGGCCGAGGCCACCCGGCAGGCCACCCGGTTTCAGACCAGGAACTCGGAACAGCTTTGGCGGCTGAAGGCCAGGGAGGAGGGGCGGATGAGGAAAGCCAGACCAGAGGTCAAGAGCAGCCCGAAATCGCGGACCACCCGTACAGAGGCGTTGCGTGCCTGGTTGCACATCGGCCAGACCCTGGCCAAGTCGCCGGATGCAAGAGACGTGAAGCTGGCCAGGTCGATCGCGGTGTTCCTGCAGGGTTCATCCCTTCCGGTCGGGCTGTCCAGGATTCCGCCAGACCGCACACAACCGACACGAATGGGGGCGGTTGTTGACCATGAGGTCAGGCGATGATGGGGTTTGCACTTTGATGTTGGCCTGATACGACGGTTCACCGGCATGCCCGTTCCAGGCTGGGTGCTGGCAGTGACCTGGCACGCCTGAATGTCGGCAGCAGAGCTCACCTGTCCTTCGCGGATGGAAAGGTCGAACGACCGCTGCACATCCTTCACCGGATTCTCAACACAAGCCTGCCTGGTTGTGCTTCGAGATCGCCCCCTCGCGCCAGAGGCGAGTGGCTGGGCTCGACCTATGCTGTTGAAAAACTCGTCGACAGTCATGCAGAGCACTTTTTTTGAGTGCTTGAACCCGTAGCGAGCTTGGGGTCGTCGATCCTGGGTCAATCTGAGAGGTCGACTTTTTCTAAACCGTATGCACAGCTGTGCGGGAAGAGTTTTCAACTGTCCTCTTCATTGCTTCTTCTTACGCCCTTTCGGGCTTGTCGGAAAGAAACCCCCGCGGTGCGTGCCGACCCAGCCAAAACCTCCGAGGGCTCAAGGTTCAAACCAATCCAACTTCTGTCATCAACTGGACCGAGCTATTCGTCACGTTGAGATTCACCCTCAAGTCGCCGGGCCGGCACCCGATAACCCCGGTTGTGCACTGCACAATTTAGCGCATTTGCGCGGCCAACTTCCCGGGGAGTCTCATGCATTGGTTGACCGTAATTTCTGTTCGAGCCAAGCTGTTGCTGCTGCTGGCAATCTGTGCTTGCGGCATTCTGGGGGTTGCGGGTGCAGGCTGGTACAGCTTGGATCATGCGGTCCAGACCAGCCAAACCCTCGTCGAAAACGAGGTCAAGGCCGTTCGCACCCTCGGCAACGTCCGCGCCTCGATAGGGAACATGAGACGATACGAAAAAGACCTGTTCCTCAACCTGGCCAATGAGGAGGTGCTCGCAAAGTACGAGCAATCATGGAAAGGACAAGTGGTCGAGACGCGCAAGCTCATGGACTCCATTCATCCGCTGCTGCGAGCAGAAGAACAAGCGGCGCTGGAACGCATGCAGGCCGGCATCAACGGCTATGCGGAGGCGGTAGAAAAGATCGTCATGGGCATCCAGCGTGGTGAAGTCAATGACCCATGGCGAGCCAATCAACTGATGGAGCCGTCCAAGGCTGACATCAGGGCCGCTGACAGTGCGCTCACTGAAATTGGCGATGGCGTCGAGGAGCGCGTCAACAGTGCAGTGGATGAATTGGCCAACTTGCAGAACGAGGCATCGATCTTGATGGCGTTGGTCGCATTGGGTGTGGTGCTCATCGCCATCGGGTTTGGGTACGTGATTTCCCGTCGCATTACTGTCCCGCTCCAAGCGGCGGTGGAGGCCATTGAGCGCGTCAGCCAGGGGGATCTCAGCCACCGCGTGGTACACACAGGAGCAGATGAAACTGCTCGCGTGCTTGCGGGTATCTCCCAAATGCAGGGTTCACTCAGATCGATTGTCGGAGAAATCCGCCAAGGTGTCGTGTCAATTGCGGAGGGCAGCACAGAGATTGCGTCGGGGAATTCAGACTTGTCCAGGCGCACGGAAAGTGCGGCCGCTAGCCTGGAGGAAACCGCCGCTTCTATGGATGAAATTGCCGGCGCGATGCAGCACAGTTGCTCGGCGGCGGGGCAGGCACGTCACATGGTGGTGACAGCCACTGAGACCGCGACCCGAGGGGGCCAGGTGATGGCGCGGGTGGTTGTCACCATGCATGAGATCAACGCCAGCAGCCAACGCATCAGCGACATCATTTCCGTGATCGACGGAATTGCTTTCCAGACCAACATTCTCGCCTTGAATGCCGCTGTCGAGTCGGCTCGCGCCGGCGAACATGGCCGGGGTTTTGCTGTGGTGGCGAGCGAGGTTCGGACGCTGGCCAAGCGCAGCGCCGAGGCGGCCAAGGAGATCAAAGCCCTGATAAGCGAAAGTGTTGACCGGGTTGAATCAGGTTCACGTTTGGTCGAGCAAGCAGGCGTCACCATGAACGAAATCGTGATGTCGGTCGGTCATGTCACTGAGATCATCAATGACATCGCAAGCTCTGCCGGAGAGCAGAACATTGGCGTTCAGCAGGTCCACAACGCCATCAACCAGCTCGACCAAATGACGCAGCAAAACTCGGCGCTGGTGGAACAAAGCTCCGTTGCGGCCAAAAGTATGCTTGATCAGGCCGTAAAACTTGAAGGGCAGGTCGCAGTCTTCAGGCTGGCTTGATTTGGGTGGTCCGACGCCTGGGTCCGAAGTCGGCTGAACGCACTGACTGCGCCCAGTCCCATCAAGGCGTTACGAAGCCTCCACCCAGTCCAGCAAAGGTTGCCAGTCCTCTCTTTCGCGAACAGCGAGAGGTGATGGGACATCGAAGATCGTGGCTCCAGTGGCAGCCACGTGTGAATACAGTTGTGTGGGGCGAATCAGCGTCAGGGTCTGAAACCCTTGTCGAGCCAGGAACTCACTCAGCTGAGACGCCGCCAGGGTGCGGGAATTCACTCGCATCCCCACCAGGACAACTTCTGCCTTCCCACGCGTAACTGCCTTGATCTCCGCCAGGTGGTCCAGGAACAGCTTGGTAGCCCACAGGTCAAAAGGTGACGCCTGCACAGGAACGATGATCCGGGACGAGACCCTGACGACCTTCTCAAGTGCCTTGCCCGACAATCCCGCTGGCGTGTCCAGAATGGCGTGCGTGATGCCTTTGGGAGGGCGCGCCACATTGTCTGCCCCGATCCGCCAGGTCTCAATGGATGCCAGTTCCTTGGGGCGACTCTGGAGCCAGTGCCTGCAGGACTGCTGCTGGTCGATGTCGCCCAGCAAGACAGCCGGACTGCGCTGCGCAAGAAAACCCGCCAGATTGGTGGCCAGTGTCGACTTTCCTGAGCCACCTTTCGGGTTGATGACGCTGATCGCCTTCATAGCCCTGCAACACCTCTGAACCGATCGGTGCTGCGGAGGTTCACTTCTTGGGGCGTCCGGTCTTCAGTTTTTCGACATCTGCCACTGCATTGGCCAGTTGTAGGTTGTCCAAAGAGGCCAACATCTCAAGACCGGCTCTAACCAGTTCACCCTTTTTCACTTCCATGCCCAAGGCAATGAGCCGCTTCTTCATCTCAACCAGGCGTTTGTGCTCGGTCTCAGGGAAGGTGAAACTGTCCCGCACCATCTTGATTTTCTGGGGCCGTGCCGGCGCGACCTTGGTGGCCTTGGCCTTGGCCTTGGGCTTGAGCGTCGCCTTGTTGGGCGCCACGGCCTTGACCGCTTTCGGCTTGGCCGGGGTCGCAACGGCTTTCTTGGTCACGGTTGGACCAGCCCGCCTGGCAGCGATTTTCTCGGGGGCCTTCACAGGGGTTCCGGGGGTCTTTTTCACCGGGCTCTTGGTAACAGTCTTGGGCACAACCTGGGCGGGTTGAGCCGACGGTTCAGTAGCGGTGACTGCCGCTTGGGTGGGTGCGTTGCTGCTCATGGATTCAATCTTTTCTATAAACTATATAAACAGTTTATACCAAAGAAAAACCCATCAAAAGGCAACAGCCTGATGCCTCTGAGAGGCGACTGTCAGCAGCATGCCAGCTCAGGATACTGTTTCAGCCAGCGCAGGCGATGTTGTGGATGCCGCGCCCATTTGAACCACCTGAGAAGACAGATCCAGCAAGACCGCTTTCTTGGTGTAGTACCGGTCCAGCCGCCACTCATTCAGCAACGCCAAAGCCAGGCCGAAGTCATCGTAGTTCAGTTTGTACAGATCGGAAATCGGGTAGATCTCTTCGGACTCCAGTGCCAGCACCAAGGCCGAGAGGATCCTGGCCGTCTCGCCGTCAGGCTGTCGTTCAATCAACTTCCGAGCATCGTTCAGGGCTTGCATGGTGAGTCCTCACGCGATCAATTACAGCCGGGATGAACCAGGGGTTTGGATTTGCGCAGTCCAAGATCGCTTCGGACCCTCTCTCAGCATAGCGGCCAAAGTGCAACCGTTCACGACAAAATTGTGACGTCTGCATGACGGATGACAGCATTCTTCCCACATCGTCCCCCCCGGTGCCGATACCTGTTGGTGGCAATGTCACCGTGTCACTGTGTCGCCACAAGCGGTCTGGATGATCGGGTGGGTACCAACTCACACAGGGGATTGCGTGGAAAAAGAAAGCGCCGTGGCCTCACTCGGCCAGTCTACGTTGCTGCTACCCGCCTGGATAAAGGCCGCCCTGCAGGCCAACGACCGCCTCAAGCTTTACCTGTCGGTGTTGCAGTCGGCGGCGCAGCGTGCCGCCAACCCCGCGGCCACTTCACCCGACTGGACGCGCGAAATCGCTCGCCTGGGCTTGCGCGACGCCACCTGGCTCAAAGACGTGGCCACGACCGCCTACCTACAGGACCAGACGCTGATCGTGCCCGAGCTCTCGCTCTGGCTGGAGGCGCTGGCCTCCGACTTGAGCATCATGGCCCGGCCGCTGTGTGACATCGCCGAACACAAAGACGAGGCACTCGCAGCCCGACGTGACCTCTGGCTCATGAAAATTGAAGAGCTCAACGACGAGGAAGGCTTGAACCCTCAAATGCTGAACGACCTGACGCACGGCAACCGCCACGGCAGCGATAGCTTTCATCTGCTGGTGATGGACCTGCACAAACAGCTCAATGCCATGGCCGTGGCCGTGGCCACCGAAGACGTGGACGGCGCACACGTCTGGCAGGTGGAGGACGGAGACCGGCCACTGATCCGAGCCTTCATGCGCGGACTGGCTCGCACCGCGGCGCTGAAGTTCAGCCACCCCGGCCTGGACACCGCCGTGACCCGGGATGGTAAGCGTCTGCTGATCCAGAACGACATAGGCACCAACGACGCACATGTGCTGGTGATCGAGGTGGAGAAGCAAGCGATTCACCTCACCTATTCGGACCTGCACGCAGCCCGGTTTGGTTTCTTCCAGCAAATGCTCGAGGGCATCGGTTTCGAGTGGACCGTGTTCGACCCGCGAACGACGGAAGGTCTGAACCAGGGCAAGCCGTACCAGGTGGGCAACGCGATCTTTTCAGCGGCCGACGATGAGGCCTTGCAGCAGGCGCTGGAGGCGGTGGCCTCGCGCATCGTCTTCGTGATCGACTGGAACCGCGCTCGCAAGCGGCTGCAGGAGTTTGTGCGCAAGCCGGTGGCTGTGGCTGTGCTGCGGTTTGCTGCCGAACAGGATGTGGGCCACATGGCCTGGCTGCTGGCGGGCGGTGAGCAGCTCATCTATGAGGCCATGCAGGCGGTGGACGGCGACGCCTTTCGCATCGGCGACCGGCTCGACCAGGTGCTGGGCGAAGCCGCGGCGCAAGCCTTTCTGCAGGACTTGCTGCGCGTGGCCAGCGTAAAGCTGCGCGAGCAGCAGCCGGTGGCGCTGATCGCCGACGAAGCCCGGTTGCTGCTGGCGCGCGTGCTGCAGCGCCGCACGTTTGAATTCGACCTGCTGGCCGAGCATGCGGCCTTCTGCCACGCGCTGGCGCTTGCGTTGAGCGAGGCACTGGAGTTCGCCCACACCACGGAGGAGGGCGTGCAACGCGCCAAGATATGGGAGCGCAAAGCCGATCACCTGCTGATGGAAGCGCGGCGCCGGGCCGAGCGCCAGCCTCGCTGGCTGCCCATGGTGCAGCTGCTCGACAACATGGACGACATCGCCGATGCGCTGGAAGAAGCCACCTTCATCCACAGCATGACGTTGGCGCCGCCCTTGGCCGGGCTGCCGCCAGCCGTGAATGCGGTGCTGGGTGAGCTGGCCGACACCACGCTGGCCGCCATACAGGACCAGATCAAGGCGATCGAGATCGCACGCCACATGAGCGAGCACACAGAGCCCGCCGACAGCGAGGCCTTCCTGCAGGCGCTTTGGCGCATGCTGCGCGCCGAGCGCATCTGCGACGACCTGTTGCGCAACGCCCGCGCGCGCATCGTGCAGACCCTGCACGCGAGCCCCGCGGTGTTCTCGCTCGCCAACGAACTGGCCGCCACCATCGAGAACGCCACGGACAGTCTGCTCGCGGCCGGCTACGCGCTGCGCAAGCAGGTCTTCAACAAATCGGGGATGTCTGCATGAACTTCACGCACCACTGGCCCAAGCACTTCTACCTGATCGCAAGTGGCCAGACGCCGCCACACCACAAACCCACACGCGAGAACATGGGCTCCAAGGCCCACAACCTGCTGCGCATGGCCGCCATCGGCTTGCCGGTGCCGCCCGCGCTGGTGATCGGCACGCACTTTACGCACTCGCCTGAAGACTGCATGCTGCCGCTGTTCAGCGTCGGCCTGCCGGCCCTGGAGTCGGCGACCGACATGCTGTTCGGCGATCCGCGCCGGCCATTGATCGTCTCAGTGCGTTCGGGTGCGCCCGTGTCCATGCCCGGCATGATGGAGACGCTGCTCAACGTGGGCCTGTGCGAGGCAACGCTGCCCGGCCTGTTGCGCCAGACAGGCAACCCGCGCCTGGTGTGGGACGCTTACCGCCGCCTGATCGCCACCTATGGCGAGGTGGTGGCTGGTCTGCCGGGCGCCCTGTTCGAAGACGAAATCAGCCGTACCACGCTGGGCCGGGACGAACGCCTGCTGGACTTCAGCGAGCTGCGCGAGCTGAGCCAGCGCTTTCTCGCCCTCTATCTGGAGCACGCCGGCGAACCGTTTCCTCAGGACGTGCGCGCCCAACTCGGCGGCGCGGTGCAAGCCGTGTTTGCCTCCTGGCAGTTGCACAAGGCACAGACCTACCGCGAGTTGCACGGTATCGACGAGGCCATGGGAACCGCCGTGACCATCCAACGCATGGTGTTCGGAAACGCCGGTTGTCACTCGGGCGCGGGCGTGGGCTTCACGCGCGACCCGACTGATGGTGAGAACCGGATCTGGGTCGATTTCCTGGCCAATGCCCAGGGCGAGGACGTCGTCGCGGGTCAGCGCAATGCGCACGGGCACGAGGTGCTGGCCCAGACCGCGCCTGACGCCTGGAACGAACTGCAGGCCACCGCCGTCCAGCTGGAGCAGGCGTTCCAAGACATGCAGGACTTCGAGTTCACGGTACAGGACGGCGCGCTCTACATGCTGCAGACCCGCTCGGGCAAGCGCACGCCCCTGGCCGCGGCCCGCATCGCGCTCGACCTGCTCGACGAAGGCCTGATAGACGCCGAGACAGCGCGGGAGCGCACCCACGCGCTGCGGGACGACGACCTTGCCACGCTGCGTCTGGTGACGCAGGACGCACACAAGCCCGGCACGGGACCGGCCACATCACTTGCCGAGGCCATGTCTGCCTGCAACGGCGTGGTCAGCGGCGAGATTGCGCTGGATGCCCAGCGTGCGCAGGAGCGTGCCGCCGCCGGTGTGGCCGTGGTGCTGGTCCGTCAGGACGCCCAGACCAGTGACATCGCCGCGCTGGACGCCGCCGCTGGCTTGCTGACCCAGCGCGGCGCGCGCACCTCACACGCTGCGGTGGTGGCGCGGCAGATGAACAAGGTCTGCTTGGTGGCTTGCAGCGCCTTGCACATCGACGAGGCCCGCCGCAGCGTGCGGATCGGCGAGCACGAGTTGGCCGAGGGCGAGGTGATCACGCTCGATGGCAACGAAGGCCTGGTGTACGCGGGTCAGGTGGCGACCGTGAGTGTGAGCGATGAGGCATTGCTCGCTCGACTGCGCACGCTGCGCAAGGCGGCCAGCCGTTCGGCCCACAAGACGGACAAGCATCAACACCCCGCCTGAACCGCCGCCGCACCAGCCTGCACCCGATCCCCTTCATAGAAAGCGGTCACCATGAACATCTCCAACGACTTTGTCGAGAACCACACCTTTGACGAATTGCAGATCGGCCAGAGTGCCCGCCTGCTGCGCACCCTGACGCCGCAGGACATCCAGGCATTCGCAGCGGTGTCCGGCGACACCAACCCGGCGCACCTGAACGCCGAATATGCCAACGACACCCTGTTCCACGGCGTGATCGGCCACGGGATGTGGAGTGGCGCGCTGATTTCTGCTTTGCTGGGCACGCAGTTCCCTGGCACAGGGACCATCTATCTGGACCAGGCCCTTCATTTTTCACGGCCGGTTCGCATCGGCGACACACTGACGGTGAGCGCCACCGTCACCGCCAAGGACGAGCACAAAAAGATCGTCGAACTCGCCTGCGAGGCGGTCAACCAGAAAGGCGAACAGGTGGTCAGGGGCGTCGCCCGGGTGCTCGCGCCGCCGCACAAGGTTCGCATGCCTCGGGGCAGCTTGCCGCAGATTCAGGTGTTTGATCCCGAGGCCCGGTTCAACGACCTGCTCGCCATGGTCCAGACCCTGCCCGCGGTTCGTTGCGCCGTGGCGCACCCGTGTGACGAGGGTTCGCTCAGGGGTGCGGTGGACGCTGCGGGCTATGGACTGCTGGAGCCCGTGTTGATTGGACCCGAAACGCGCATCCGCGCGATCGCCGATGCATTGGGTCTGGATCTGAATGGCATGGTGATCGTGAACACGCCGCACAGCCACGCCGCCGCCGAACATGCCGCAGCCATGGCGGCATCAGGCGAGGTGCAGAGCCTGATGAAGGGCAGCCTGCACACCGACGAACTGATCCATGCCGTGCTGGCGCGCAAGGAGCTGCGAACAGGGCGGCGCATGTCGCATGTTTTCCGTTTTGATGTACCGCTTTACAGCAAGCCCCTGCTCATCACCGACGCCGCGCTCAACATCCGTCCTACGCTGGAGGAAAAAGTGGACATCGTGCAGAACGCGATCGATTTCGCGCGCATGCTGGGCTTGGAACTGCCGCGGGTGGCTTTGCTGTCTGCGGTGGAAAACGTGAGCGGCAACATGCCGTCCACACTGGACGCCGCAGCCCTGTGCAAGATGGCCGACCGTGGCCAGATCCGGGGTGGCCTGCTGGACGGCCCACTGGCCTTTGACAACGCCATTTCCGCCGAGGCGGCACTTATCAAGAAAATCGAATCGCCGGTGGCTGGCCAGGCAGATATCCTGGCCGTTCCCGATCTGGAGAGCGGCAACATGCTGGCCAAGCAGCTTGAATACTTGGCCGGCGCGACCGGCTCGGGCATCGTGCTTGGCGCGCGCGTGCCGATTGCATTGACCAGCCGCGCCGACGGCCCGCGGGCGCGCGTCTCATCGGCCCTGCTGGCGCAATTGGTTGCGCACCACGGTCGCGCAGATTGAACCGGGCGCGTCGTCGGAGCGCGACCCTCGACGCCCCCTGAGACGGTCCACTGGGGGCACCGCCGGGCCAGCTTTTCCGGACGGTAACGCGCAGTGCTGCGGGGGCATTCATTTCATGCCATGTTGTGCAGTCCGGCGTCGACATAGATGACGTCCCCGGTCATGCCCGAGGCGCCACCCCCCACCAGAAACGCCACCGCACGGCCCACCTCGGCGATGTCCACCAGGCGGTGTCCGGGTGTTCGGGTGACCGCCATGTCGATCAGTTCGTCAAAATGCGCGATGCCCGACGCCGCCCGTGTGCGCAACGGACCCGGCGACACGGCATAGACGCGGATGTTGCGTTCACCCAGCTCTTTCGCCATGTAGCGCACCGTGGACTGCAGTGCGGCCTTGACCGGGCCCATCATGTTGTAGTTGTGCACGACCTTGTCGGCGCCGTAGTAGCTCATGGTGATCAACGCACCACCAGGGTTCATGAGGTTTTCGGCGTGGTGGGCCATTTCGATGAAGGAGTGGCAGGACACCTGCATCGCCTGCAGAAAGCCCGGCTGCGAGCAGTCCACGATGCGGCCGTGAAGGTCGTCCCGCGGCGCATACGCGATGGAGTGGATGACAAAGTCGAGGCTGCCCCAGACCGCCCGGATGTGGTCAAACACCGCTTGCATCTGCCCCGGCTGCGTCACGTCCAGTGGCAGCACCAGGGTCGCGTCGATTTGTCGTGCCAGCGGCTCGACATGGGGTCTGGCCTTGTCGTTGAGATAGGTCAGTGCGATATCGGCACCGAAGGCGCGCAGCTTGGCCGCACAGCCGAAGGCGATGCTGTCGCCATTGGCCACCCCCACCACCAGACCGCGTTTGCCTTTGAGCATGTCGCCAATGCGGGTGTTTTCATCCCAGACCTTGGGCAAGGGATCGATGGAGTTCGGGTCGGTGAACATGGCAGTTCCTTGTGTTCTGTGAGGTATCCGTGACAGGCGCCGAGATTCACAGCGCCACCAGTTCGGCGGCGTGTTCGGCGAGCATGCGTTCTTCGTCGGTCTTGAACACCAGCACCTGCACGCGCGAGGTGGGCCGGCTGATGATGGTGGCGTTGGATTGGTTGGCTTCGGGGTCGATGTGAAGGCCCATCCAGTCCAAGTCGGCCAGCATCGCCGCGCGCACGGGCGCGGCGTTTTCCCCGATGCCACCGGTGAGCACCAGGGCATCGAGTCCGCCCAGGCTGGCGGCCAGACCCCCTATCTCGCGCCGGCCGCGATCCGCGAAGTAGGCCAGCGCGTCGCGCGCGGCGAGGCTGTCCGAGTCCTGCAGGGCGCGCACGTCGTGCGACAGGCCTGACAGGCCCTTGAGGCCCGCGTGCTGGTACAGCAGTTGGGTGATGGCCGCTGCGTCCATGCCTTTTTCTGTCATCAGGTACAGCACCACCCCTGGGTCCAGCTGGCCGCAGCGCGTGCCCATGGGCAGCCCGTCTAGCGCCGTGAACCCCATCGTGGACGCCACCGAGCGACCGTCGCGCATGGCGCACATGGATGCCCCGTTGCCCAGGTGCGCGACGATCACGCGACCGTGGGCGAGCACTGGGTCGTAAGCGCGCAGGCGACGCGCAATGAACTCGTAGGACAAGCCGTGAAATCCGTAGCGCCGGATGCCTTCGTCGTAGTAGCTGCGTGGCAGTGCAAACGTATCGGCCACGAAGGGGTGATTGCGATGAAAAGAGGTATCGAAGCAGGCGATCTGCGGCGCACCAGGAAACGCCATCCGCGCTGCCCGTATGCCGGCGAGGTTGTGCGGCTGGTGCAGAGGCGCCAGCGGCACAAGGCGTTCCAGATCGGCGACCAATGCATCGTCGATCAGCGCTGGAACCAGGTGGTCGATGCCACCATGCACCACCCGGTGGCTCACTGCGGTCAAACGCGTGTCCGCGTTGGCCTGCTTCAGCCAAAGCAGGATCGCGTGAACCGCATCCGCATGGCACGTATCGCCACGGCCCAGGTGGAAGCCGTGATCGGACAGTCCTTCCTCGGCGGATGTGACCGAGAACGTGGCGCTGGCACCCAGGCCTTCTATCTGCCCGGTGGCCCGCAGCTGCAGCCCGTCGGTGACAGCGAAGACCGCGAACTTCACGGACGACGACCCCGAATTCAGAGTAAGCAGCAGGGGGTGGTTGGCCACGGTCGGTATGGTGTCAATCGCCGTGACGCAGCATCACGTAGCGCCCGGGCGCCGCACCCAGCGCGGGTTCGACGGGCGGCTGGCGGGCGTCCACCATCTCACCGCTGCCATGGCTCTGCATCCAGCCGCTCCAGGCCTCCCACCAGCTGCCCTGGCGGTGCGCTGCCGTGGCCACCCATTGCTCCGGGCTGGGTTGCTTGTCCACCTGGGCGGTGGTCTGCATCTGGTAATGCCGCCCGGCGTGGCCGGGCTCGGACACGATGCCTGCGTTGTGCCCACCGTTGGTCAGCACGAAGGTCACGTCTGCGTCCACCAGTTGGTGGACCTTGAACACCGAACGCCAGGGCGAGACATGGTCTTTGGCGGTGCCCACCGCGAACAGCGGCACGGTGATGTCGCGCAGCGAGATCGCCTGTCCCTCAAAGGTGTAGCGCCCTTCGGCCAGATCGTTGCCCAGGTACATGTGGCGCAGGTACTGGCTGTGCATCACAGCCGGCAGGCGCGTCACATCGGCGTTCCAGACCATCAGGTCGTTGCTGTACGGCGGTTCACCCAGCAGCACTGAGCGGGTGCGCTGCGACCACACCAACTCTCGAGAATGCAGGAACTGGAACGATCCGGCCATCTGCCGGCCGCTCAGGAAACCCTGCTCGGCCATCAAGTCTTCGAGCATCTCCACCTGCGCCGCATCGATCAGAACACCCATCTCGCCCGGTTCGGAAAAATCGGTCTCGGCGGCCATCAGCGTCAGACTGGCCAAGGGGGACGGGGAGCTGGTCGAGGCCTCTGGTGGTGCGAGGGCCGCGGCCGCGATGGCGGTGAAGGTGCCGCCCAGGCAATAGCCGGCCAGATGCACCTGCTGCTGCGTGGCCGAGCGCACATGGTCCAGCGCATCGAGCACACCCATGCGCACGTAATCGTCCAGCGACAGCAGGGCATCGTTCTCGTCGGGATTTCGCCATGACACGATGTACACGGTATGCCCCTGCGCCACCAGCCAGCGCACCATGGAGTTGTGTGGCGAAAGATCCAGGATGTAGAACTTCATGATGCAGGACGGAACGATCAGCACGGGCTCGGCGTTCACCTGCATGGTGACCGGCTGGTACTGGATCAGTTCGATCAGATCGTTGCGCAGCACGACCTGCCCGGGGGACATGGCCAGACCTTTTCCTGGTGCCAGCACCTCGCTGCTCGGTTGCAACGGCGTGAGTCCATGGCGCAGGCGCCATTCATCCACCGCATGGCCCATGCCCACGACCAGGCTTTGGCCACGGGTGTCAGCTGCCTTCTGCAGAGCCTGTGGGTTGGACAGGAGACCGTTGCCAGGCGAGACCATGTCCAGCCATTGCCTGGAAAAGAACCGCAGCTGTTCGCGGGAGTGGCGTTCCATGCCGCGAAGCTCGGCTGCGCTTTGCCACCAGCGCTCCCACGACTGGTTGGCCGAGGCCATGGCGCTCCAGGGCCACTGGTTCCAGGCCGAATCGTCAAAGCGAGGATCTTTGGGCGGCTGCGCGCTGTTTGGCACGTCGGTGTCGGCGTCGGGTCCATGGGCAATCGGTGCCATTGGCTGCAGTCGTGTCACAGCCGCACGCAGCGACTCGTTCAGCCAGGCCAGACCGATGGTCTGTGCCTCGGTACCCAGACGGGCCTGGGTGCCCGGAGACACGGCCAGATTGAGCGCCCAGTCGGTCCAGGCACGGGCCAGCGAGACGGGAGACAAACCCACATGGACGCGGGCCAGCGCGGCGTGGGCGAGTTGGTCCAGTGCGTCAGCAGCCTGGTGGAGTCGGAGGGAGCTGTTTTCAGATGGCATGAAGCCATCGTATGGAATGCCTGTGACAGACGTTTGAAGGCTACCCACCAAAACGTCTGACAACCACCACGGTGTCATCAAGTTGCCGCATGTACGTGCTAAAGATGGGCGCAGCAACAACGGTCCGGCGCCAGACACAGTTTTGTTCGCGATGCGCTGCCCAGCCGTTGGACGATCATCCTTGCCCGTGTTTGAAACACTGGGTTGTTCTGCTCCTGATTTTCCACATGTTGTTGCCTTTAAATGTTTGAATCCAGGGACTGCATCCCATGAAACCCATTGCACCCATTCGCCAACCGATCTCTGCTGCACTGCTCCTGGCGATACCCACATCAGACCCGGCGAAGCTGGTTAGGCAGTTGGCCCGTACGCCGCCGCTGCAGCGCCGCAAACCCACTTATCAGGTAGTGGATGCGGTGTACCACGACACGCCGGAGCAGCGCTTGCACCAGCAGCACATCACCTGGCGGACCCAGCGGGTGGATGGCGACGAGCCGGTGCAGTGGCGGCAGTTCCTCCATGTGGAAAAAAGAGAGAACGCCACGTTGCGCCGGTATGAGGAATGGACATCGCCAATCCGCTCAAGCACCCCGGAAATGGGTGTCCTCCAGTCAAGCACCGGGTCCCGTATCGACCCCGATGGAACGGCTTTTCGCACGCTGGCGCCTTGCTTTTCCACCCGTACTGAACGCACAAGCTGGTCGATCCACCAACGCGATGGCAGCCTGATCGATGTGGTGCTGAACGTCGGACACCTCTCGGCGGGCGGTCAGACGGTCCCAGTGTTCGAACTGGAGCTGGTGCTGTTGGCGGGCCATCCGGCCGCGCTGTTTGAGGTGGCTCAGAAGATTTCGCGAACGCTGGCCGTGCTGCCGACCCCCACGAGTTCGGCCGAACGGGGCCTCGCCTTGGCTCGGGGAACCCTGGATGCGCCCCTGAAAGCGCTGCCCGTAGCGCTCAAAAAGGACGTTTCTTTGGCGTTTGCCGCCGGCTGCATGCTCAACGAGATGCTGGGCCAATTCATCGCCAACCTGTATGCGTTGTGCACCTCGGAAGACCCGGAAGTCGTCCATCAGGCGCGCGTTGGCTGGCGGCGGTTCAAAAGCGCCGTGCGTCTCTTCAGGCCAGCGCTGCCGGTTGAGTCCCTCCCATCGTGGGAGCCCCTCGAACCGCTGCTGGGTTTCCTGGGCACATTGCGCGATCTGGATGTTGCATTGACGGAGACGCTGCCTCGATTGAACGAAGCCTACACGGCAGGAGACATCGGCCGTGAAGAGACCTGGGCAGCAATGACGCAGGCCATGCAGCAGGCCGCCCATCTTCAACGAAAGTCTGTACGTTACGCGCTCCAGGCTCCTGAGGTGGGTACCGTGTTGCTGGAGACTCTGCGGTGGATAGAAGGCTTGTTGGTCACAACAGAAGCCGAGGAGCCCTTGGGTAAAAAGCTGGTGGCGCTGCGTCCCTGGGCTCGCCACCGCGTAGGCCGGCTTCACAAGCAATTGACGGCCGCCGCCAAAGACATCGGCCATCTCGAAAGCCAGCACCGAATTCGCATTCTGGCCAAGCGCATGCGCTATAGCACCGAGTCTTTGCAAACCTTCTTGCCCAAAATGCGTGCTGAGCGATGGCACCAACAAGCGGCGTGTCTGCAGGCCACCTTGGGGTTCACACGCGACACCATCCGCGCCAGTGCGTTGGCCGCCGAAGTGGGCACCGACCCCAGACTGGTCGAGTTCCTGCGAGGGGCGGCTGCGGGCCAGCAGACACGAGACGCCACCCAAAAAAATCGGAAAAATTTGAAGTCCTACACATGCAGGATAGAGCCGTACTGAGAGAACCTTGACACGCGTGAGGCACGCACTCGCTGCGGCGTTGGGGTAGCGGCTGCTCCAGTGGTCTGCCCCCGAGCTCATCCAGCGGCAAAGACTTCAGCCCTTGCTAGCCACCGCTACCGGCTCATGTCCTGGCCGAGGCGCAGCTCTGGTCGTCCCGGCTGCAAGCTGCTCACCGAAACAATTGCATGCCTAGCAGTTCAAGTCCTGACTGCAGCAGCGTGTCTCGGTGGCGCTGCTTCGCCCGCGCGACTTGTGTCTGCCTCACGAAGTCGAAGATGCTCTTACTCAGCAGTCACGACTGCCCCGCATGCAGCGAAGATAGGGATTGCGTTGATGGGCGGCATGCTGTCGTCGGCCTATGGCGGCTGCATCCCATACAGCCGCCATTCGGGCTAGCACCTGCAGTCGTAGCCAACAGCCGCTTCGTGTTTGTCAGCGTGAACTCGCCTGGCACCACCCACCTTCAGAATTCGCTGCACAGCCGAACTTGAAAAATAGAAGGTCGCTTGAAGGCTGGTTGCTGACGGTGACCTTAAACTCTTGAATGTCGGTAGACGAGGACACCTGTCCTTCAAGGATGGAAGGGTCGTACGACCGCTACACCTCCATCCCCGGTCACTCAACACACGCCAGCCTGGTCGCGCTTCGAGAGACTCCTCGCGCCCGAGGTGAGCGGCTATGCCCGACCCTGAAGCGACATCCGTCCTCCTGCTTTCGCAGCTGCAAAGCTGCCGATCGGATTCCCTGACGGTACCCGGCGAAGGCCCCGCGGCGGAGAACGGTGGTCGCGTCACGTCGTCGCCTCCAGCGCACTCTCCGTGCGCCTCGCATGCATCTTGTTCGGCCTCATCGGAGCTGGGAAATTCACGGTCTCCATCATGCGGCGACGCTCAGCACAAGCTTGCCGCGCACCTGGCCCGCCACCAGCGTGCGCATGGCGTCCGCTACCTGTTCAAGCGGGAAGGTGCGGTCGACTGCAGGCGTCACGCCTGGCTGCCCGAGTATGTTGGCCAGCGCCTGCAGCGGTTCTGGCTTCACAAAGCCCACCAGCATCGCCAGCCGTTGCTTCAGGAACATCGACCACAGCGCCGCGCGCAGCGTCCGGCCCATGCCACCGAAGAAGCGGTCACCATCTTCGCCGCCGCCGATCACCAAAGTACCCCGCGACGCGAGCGCCATGCGCAGCACACTCAACGGCCGGTTTCCAGCGAGATCCAGGATCACGTCGAAGCGGCCATCCGTGGGAAAAGACATCGTCGTGTAGTCGATGACCGAGGCGGCGCCGAGCGTGCGCACGAACTCGACCTTCGAGGTGCTGCACACAGCGGTGACGTGAGCGCCGAAGTGCCGTGCAAGCTGCACAGCCCACGAGCCGACACCGCCGCCCGCGCCGATCACGCACACCGACTGGCCAGGCTTCACTTTTGCCACGTCGCGCAGACCGATGAGCGCGGTCACACCGGAAATCGCCGACGCCGCCGCTTGCTCGAAGCTCAATCGTTCGGGCTTGAGGCAGAACTGATCTTCACGCCCGCAGGTGAACTCCGCGAACGTCCGCGACGCGGCTCCGAACACTGCGTCACCGACCTCAAAGCGCGTCACCTTGGGGCCGACCGCCTCCACGACGCCGCACACGTCCGTGCCGAGCACGCGCTGCTTCGGCTTCGTGAGGCCTGTCGCGAGCCGTACCGCATACGGCTTGCCGGCCATGAGATGCCACTGGCCGTAGTCGAGGCCGGCGGCCTTCACGCGGATCAACACCTCGTTTCCTTGCGGCACGGGACGTTCAAGCGTCGCGACCTGGAGCACTTCGGGATTGCCATATTGCGAGTGGACGACGGCTTTCATATCGACTCTCCTTCGTGTGGGCACAACCGTGCCCGTAGTGATTGGGTGGAACTGCGCACTTGACCGCATGGTGCCCGCGCTCAGCCGGGACCGAAGCTCTGCTGCACTCGCTCGCCTCGGGCGCGAGCCAGCATGACCCAGGCGACGAAAGCAGCCGCAGTCACGTCGAAGGTCATGCAGAACCCCGGCCAGACCTGCGGCACACCGGCGTTGTGCACGAGGTGGTGGTGGAAGGCGTCCATCACGCCGTGTCCGCCCAGTGCGACGACGGCGATCCACGGGCTGCGCTTGAAGCCCGCCACCGCAGCGGCGATGAAGAAGGCGGCGATCGCGATCTCGGACAGCATGACCTCGTGGCGGCCATCAACGACGGCGAAGGCCAGGTAGTAGGAGGCGACGGCGATGAGCACGGCGGGGTAGAACGCGCGCTCGCGGTCCATGCCCAGTCCTGCGGCGGCTGCGCAGAAGAACAGCGCGAGGGTGATCCCGACGAGGTATTCCATGGCTGGATCTCCTGGTCTCAACGCACGAGGTGCCGCAGGTCGTCGGGCACGGGCATCGGCTTGAAGGCGCTGACGCGGGCCCGCCCGCTGTTGCCGCGCGGAACCCACAGCCGGGAGAACAAGATCGAGGCCATCATTCGCGGAACCTGGCCGATGACCTCGCGCCAGTCGCGCTGGCGCCACCCGGCCAACAGCATCAGCCAGTGCACATGGGTGTGCCATCCGGTCATTCGCTGCGACAGCACATGCGCCCTCTCGAGGTGACCGAAGCACCCCTCGACATTGCCGGATTCCAGAGCCTCGCGAGCCTTTGAGATTTCGTCCTCGTACACCTTAAGCATGACAGCGCCTTTCGAACCTGTGCGATGGCACCATGCCTTCGCTGACCTGAGGATCGTTGACCCTGGTGCGGGACGCCAGCGACTTGCGACCAGCCGTCTCAATCAGTCCGGCAAGGGCCCGGACCCTCGACCGAACGGTCGTCACAGGCGACGGGCTGCGGACACGAAAAGGTTCGAACCGGTCCTGGGTGCCGTCCTCATTCCGGGATCGGCGTTGACCTCCCGGCCCACAGGTTGTCCAGTTGGAAGACCTCGGCCTGTGTCCCCGCCTACATCGGGCGGAAGAGGTGGCCGAACGCGCGGCTGACCTTCAGCGGCCGTTGCAGCCCCCGAACGCTCAGGCTGTAGTGGCCGTTCTCGTCGCGCGTTGCGCTCATGATCGCGTTGGAGTTGACCATGACACTGCGATGCACCTGGATGAAGTCGGTCGAGTCAATGCGCGCCATCAGCTCGCGCAGGCTCATGCGCACCAGCGCTTCGCCCGTGGGCGTCACGACGTTCACGTACTTCTCGGTTGCCTCGAAGCAGACAACGTCGGCGACCGGGATCATGCGGACGGTGTTGCCGACGCCGGCGCGAATGACCTTGAGGCGTTCGCGCGAATCGGTTTCGGCGATGTCGGGCGCGGTCAACGATTGCATGCGCTGCATCAACGCTGCCATGTTGCCCGCATCGGGTGAGGCCGCTCGACCGGCCAGTCTCGCCTTGAGCCTGGCCACGCTCTGCTGCAAGCGGTCGGCCGTTGCGGGTTTGAGCAGGTAGTCGACCGCAGCGCGTTCGAATGCCGGGACGGCGAAGTTGTCGTAGGCCGTGATGAACACGAACAGCGGCTCGGCGCGGTCGTCGGGCCAGTCGTCGGCCACCACCTCGGCCACCTCGATCCCGGTGCGCCCGGGCATCTTGATGTCGAGGAACACCACGTCGGGCACCAGCGCCAGCGCGAGTTCGGTGGCCCGCAGGCCGTCGTCGGCCACGCCGACGATCCTGAGCTCGGGCCACACCTGCTCCAGCAGGCGGGTCAACGTGCGCGCGAGAACCGGTTCGTCTTCGGCGATGACTGCAGTGGGTAGCGTGGCCAGGGTCATGCCGGTCTCCTTGAGGGATGGATGAAAGCGCTGGGCGTGCGACGCAGTGTGCGACGAATCAGGTCGGGATGAACACCACGGCACAGACGCCAGTGGGGTCTCGACGCTCCAGGCTGAGTCGCGCCGCGGGGCCGTAGAGCACCTGCAGGCGATCACGCACGTGCTGAAGGCCATAGCTGTTGCTGGCAGGGCGGGCGGACGGACCATCGTCCTCTTCTGCGGGCAGTCCGAGACCGCTGTCGCTTACGCGGATCTCGATGCCCTCCGGCATGGCGCGCGCCACCACCTCGATGCTGCCGTGGCCGACCTTAGGTTCCAGGCCGTGCTTGATCGCGTTTTCCACCAACGGCTGCAATAGCATGGGTGGGACCTCGGTTCGCTCCAGCGTCGCTGGCAGTTCGAGCCGATAGGACAGACGCGGCCCCATGCGCAGCGCCATGATGTCCAGGTAAGCGCGCAGCTGTGCGAACTCCCGGCTGAGGGCCACGGATTCGGTCTGCGAGGCGGCCAGCGCACTGCGCAGGTAAACGATCAGCTGGTCAATCATCAATTCCGCACGATCAATGTCCTCCCGCACCAGGGAGCGCACATTGGCCAGGGTGTTGAAGAGCATGTGTGGTTCGAGCTGCGCGCGCAGCAGTCGCAACTGGGACTCCACCGCCAGGCGCTGCGCCTCGGAGCGCGCGGCGGCTTCCTTCGCGAGCTGCTCGCGGGTGGCGTAGTGGTGAAGTCCCAGGCCGCCCACCAGCACGGTGAAGAGGATCGGAATCAGGCTGATCTGCTGGTGGCCGACCATGCGCATCGGCTCGCCGAGCAAGAGGAAGGCGACCTGGTGCCCCACGAAGTAACCTGTGGGAATGGCGACAAGCCCGATGAGCAGCCAGCGCAGCGCGGGTTTGCGTCGGGCAAAGCGGCCCGTACGCTGCAGCCACAGCACGCAGGCCACCATCGTCAGGCCCACGCATTCATGGAACACCAGCAAGCGGGGAAAGGTCTCGAGACCGGGAACCAGGAAGTACAGCAGCGTTGACGCCAAGGCCCAGAAAGCCGCGGAAGCGACGATGACCGTCAACGAACCCTTCAGCCTTTCTGACCACGGGCTGGCGATGCGGGTTGTGGAGGAAGACATTGTTTGCATCTCTGCTGCGGACGGGAAGGAACCGAGCCGAATATAGGGGCGGAGGTGGTCTGCCGCCAAGTGGCGACGGGGGCGAGTGGACGGTCATGTCCACGGGCTGTCGATTTCGTCGACCGAATGGTTGCGGGGCGTCGCCCAAAGTACGACACACGCCCGGCGCAATGCATTCAATGCGCGTCCGAAGGGCTAGAGACGGTTGCCCAGAGCCATCACAGCACCAACCCCCAGGCCGTATGGGATGTGCGAGAGCGGGCTCGCCAGCAACGCGTTGGCGCCTTGAGGTCCGCGGCGCCCGAACCAACCCCAGCCGAACGCCGGCAGCAGGACGAGCCAGGGCAACAGGGAGGTGGCCAGACCGAACACCAGACCACCGAGCCATGGATGCGAGAGGGGCTCAATGTCCAGAGACATCAGAACGGCTGGGTAGATGAGCGCCACACCGCCACCCCCAACGATGAAGTGGAAGGCCCATCCCAGTCCCCTCTCGCCCGGCTGCGGCGACGAAGCGTGGATGTCGGCATGGGCCAGGCGCCCGCGGGTCAAGCCCGCGAACCATCGGCCCACCAGTGCGACGTTGACGCCGCTCGTGACGCCCATTCTGGCCGCTGCCGTTTCGGTGATGTCCATCAGGGCGGCACCGACGATGCCGCCCAAGAAGGCCGAGACAAAGATGTTCATGCTGTACCTCTGGAGCTTGAAAGACGGCTTGTGTCCATCGGATGCCGGTGGAGGTAAGACCCCTGCCGCCGACGTGGCCTTTGGAGCAATTGCATCAGGACTGGGGGCAGGCGCAGCTTGGGGTGCATTTGCATTGCGGGCCGCAGGCGCAGGTTGCTTTTGCCGCTGCCGTTTGGCACCCGCAGGTACAGGCCGGTCCCGGGCACGTCTTGCAGTTGCAGGCCGTTGGTTGCTTCGTGTCGTTCATGGTGGATTTCCTTGGTGGCTCGACGACGGGATGCCATCGATGGACAGAGTCTGTGCGCCACGGCGTCTTCTCGACAGTCGTTTGCGACGAGCCGTCTGCGCGAGTGCCGGACCGGTCGCACAGGTCGACCGAGACGATCGGGCAACGCCTGGCGCCGGCCGATGCCGGCAGCTGTCAGCGACAGGTTGCCAATGGGCCTCGTGTCCAGGGACTGTCAGGAACGGATCAACCCTTCGATTGGCGCGCCGTCGGGAAGACTGCGTGCAATCTGCCGGCGGCAAAGACTCACGAATTCCTGCGCCGCGCGTGCTTGCGCCTGACGGGGATTGAAAGCCAGCAATGCCCGAAATGGCAGGTTGAACGCCAGCGGAACACAGCGCAGACCCAGCGCGACATACTCCCGCGCCACGAGAGGGTTGGTCACGGCCAGGCCGGCACCCGCGAGCACCAGCGCGCACTGTGTCGCGCTGTAAGGGGTTTCAATCACAAAGCGCGGATCGATGTCCGCCTGCGCGAACACCTGTTCCAGGCGCCGTTGCGCAGGGTCGAGGGCTGAGAGCCCCACCAGCGGCACCTCCCGCAGGTCCTCGATCGTCAGCGATGACTTGCGCGCCAGCGGATGGGTGGCGGGCACGATGCAAACAGCCGCCACCTGGTAGAAGGGCGATGAGATCAACCCGCTCGTATCGGCCTCATCACCCAGTAGGGCCAGGTCCACCAAGCCCTGTATCAAGGCCTCTCGCAGCAGCTTGGAACTGTCAACCAGCAACTGACACCGTATACGCGGGTAATTGCGCTGGAACTCGGCCAACGCCCAGGGAATGACACCTGCAGCCAGTGCGTGCATCGAGCCGATGCGCAACACGGTTTCTTCGTGCGACTGAAGCGCCTCGATCTTGCGCTGGACCGCATCCAGGCCGTCATAGACCCGCTCCACGGCCTCCATCAACGCGTGCGCATCCGGTGTCGGCACCAACTTGCCTTTGGGACGTTCAAACAGCTTGAGCCCGGAGCGCCCCTCGAACTGCTGAAGTATCTGGGTCACGGCGGGTTGGCTCACATGCAGTGCGGCAGCAGCGCGGTTGGCCGTTCCGAGCCGCATCACCATTCGAAACACTTCCACCTGGCGCGCGCTGACGGCTTTGAGATCGTTCATAAGCACCCCACCAATTAAGTTTTGCTTATCTTAAAGCGCGAAAGCCTGTGCGCGCGCTTGGATGCTGCTGCCTACCATCGGCGCATGAATCAAATTTCTTCCGTGGACGTTGAAGGCACCACACACACCTACTCCATTCGGCGTAATCCCGCGATGGTCGGCCTGCGTTGCATCAGCTGCAAGCGTGAATACCCGGTTCAGGATCTTAGCCAAGGCTGTCCGTCGTGTGCGGACCAGGGCACACCGTCCAGTCTGGAGGTCGTTTACAGCAAGTCGCCGACATCCCTCTTCGGGGCAAGCTCAGGTTATAGGTGGGGGGCCTGGCTGCCCTATACGCAAGGCGTGTCACTGGCGGAGGGCAACACACCTTGCATCGACCTTTCGCGACTGGCCAGGCAACTGGGCGTCCGCCGGTTGACAGCCAAGCACGAAGGGATGAACCCGACCGGTTCGCACAAGGACCGCATGTCCGCGCAGGGCATCAGCCGGGCACTGGATGTCGGGGCGCCGTCGATAGTGCTGGCATCCAGCGGCAACGCCGCGGTTTCGGCTGCAGCCTACTGTGCGGTCGCCGGCTTGCGCTGTGAGGTCGCGACCTATCGCGACATGCCCGAGCCCTATGTACGGGCCCTGCATCGCTTTGGGGCCAGGCGCGTCGTGTTCGAGCGCAGCATGGACCGGTGGGAACATGTTCGCCAGAAGGTCGAGCGTGAGGGCGCTTTCGCACTCACCAACTACAGCGTTCCCGCTGTTGGCAGCCCTGTCTTCGGCGTGGAGGGCTATCGTGCCGTGGCGCTGGAGTGCGTAACCGAGGGATATCTGCCCGATCACATCCTGGTTCCCACTTCCCGAGGTGACCTGCTTTGGGGCGTGTACAGCGGTCTGCGCGATCTGTTGTCCGCCGGTCTCATCCAGCACATGCCCAGGCTCTGGGCGGTTGAACCTTTTCCGCGTCTCAGCCTTGTCCTGGCGGGCGCGCGTCTCCAGTCGGAATTTGCGGGGCAAACGGTGCAGTTCTCGATCGCTGGCAGCACTGTCACGCTGCAGCAGAAGCTTGCCGTGGAGCACTCCGGTGGCGGTGCCGTTGCCGTCAATGACCTTGATGCGTCCAAAGGCCTGTCCGCGTTGGCGGACCACGGTCTGTGGGTCGAGTTGTGTGCCGGATCTTGTGTTGCTGCCCTCTCGACCCTTCGCAGGAAGGGTCAGGTATTGCCTTCAGACCATGCCTTGCTGCTGCTGACTGCCAAGGGTGATCGTGACACTTTCGATTTCATCGGTTGATTCTTTTTTCCTCACCTACCAAAAGGAGTTCTCATGTCTGCTCAATCGTTCAAGAACCTGTTCCTGGCATGCGCATTGTTGGGTGCCAGCGCCCATGCCGCGTACCCTGACAAGCCCATCCGTCTCGTGGTCCCCTGGGCTGCCGGTGGCAGCACTGATGCTGTTGCCAGAGCGGTCGCGCAGCGCATGACAGAAACCATGGGTCAGAGTGTCGTCGTTGACAACCGCACAGGGGCATCCGGGCAGATCGGTACCGATGCGGTAGCCAAGTCCCAGCCGGATGGCTACACGATTGGTATCGTCGAACTGCCACATGCGATAGCGCCGGCGGTATTCAGCAAACTGCCCTACGATTTTTTGCGCGATTTCGCGCCTGTCTCGATGCTCGGCACCTCGCCGCTGATGCTGTTTGTCAGCGCATCGCACTACAAGACGGGGGACATCAAAGGTTTTCTCAAGAACGGTCGGATCAGCACTGCACCACTGCCCATTGCGAACAGCGGCAATGGCTCCATCAGCCATCTCTCGGGCGAGTTGCTCGCAAATGCAACGGACCTCAAGATCAATGCCATTCCCTACCGGGGCTCCGCACCGGCCCTGACCGACGTGGCCTCAGGCCTGGTCGCCGGCCACTTCTCGACATTGGCCAGCGGGTCTTCGCTGCTGGGGGCAGGGAAGATCTCGGCACTGATGGTGACGGGTTCATCCCGCTTTGCCGGCCTGCCTGACGTTCCAACCGCTGCGGAAGCTGGAATCCCGGGCATGCAGTTCAACCAGTGGTGGGCTCTGGTCGCACCGGCGACGACACCCATCGAGATTGTTCAGCGACTCAACAAGGAGGTGGTTTCAGCGCTGACGTATCCCGCTACACGCGAGCGACTTACTTCGCTGGGCATTGAACTCAAGGGCTCCACTCCGGAAGCTTTGCGCGGTTTCATGCGCAGTGAGGTCGAGCACTGGGGAGACGTTGTGCGCAAGGCTGGGATCCGCCCGGAATAGACATCGGCCGGCTGATGAACGTTGGCAATCGGCTGGGCAGACCCGAGGTCACCGCCTGTTTAGATTGCCATCCGTTCCCACTCGGCCTTGATGACCATTCGGAGCGTTCCACCTGACGAGTGGCTCGTGTATGCCTTCCTATCCCAACGCCACCAGCCGACTGGCACCCCAGGGAGTCCAAGACTCGCTGCGCCAGATCGCCGCATGGGCCTTGTTTTGGGCCTTTGCAGCCGGCATGCTCTTCATTGCCATGTCGGGCTCCGGAACGTACGGCAGGCTGCTCGTCTTCTGCGAGTGCGCGGGCATGACGATCACCGCCATCGCGATGCTGATGAGGCCTTCTCGATGGTTTTCAAGCGTCAGTCTTGCCGTTGCGTGGCTGTTTGCAGGCGTCATCGCTGTCCCGGTCGGCTGCGCCTTTGGCCACATGATCGCAGCCCTGATTCTGGGCGAGCCTTTTCACCTCTTGAGTCACGGGAACGATCGGATGGTGCCGGTCGTTTTCACCATGTTGATCGGGAGATTCGAGGTGCACTGCTTCGCGATGCGAGTGCAGCTCACGAACGAGGCGACCACACGTTCCGAAGCCCAGAGACTGGCAGCTGATTCGAGACGTCGAATGCTGAGCGCGCAACTCGAACCGCACATGCTGTTCAACACGCTGGCGATTCTGCGGTCGCTGGTCCAGGAGGACTCACAGCGAGCCGAGGTCATGATTGATCAACTCATCACCTACCTGCGCAGTGCACTGACGGCATCCCGGACGGAGGACACCCAACTGAGCAACGAGTTTTCGCAACTGCGCGCCTACCTGGAAATCATGTCATTGCGAATGGGCCCCCGCCTGAGCTATCGGCTCCAACTGCCCCAAGATCTTGAGCAGGTGTCCGTGCCGCCGATGCTGCTGCAGCCCCTGGTCGAAAATGCCATCAAGCATGGGCTTGAGCCCCAGGTGGGAGCAGGGCGCATCGATGTCATTGCGCGTCGAACCGATGCGGGTGTCGAGATTTCCGTGACCGACACCGGCTGCGGGCTGCAGCCCCAAAGCGAGGCCAGTGAACCGGTGCATGCCTCAGGCGGCAGCTACGGTTTGCTGCATGTGCGCGAGCGTCTGCGCGCTGTCTACGGACCTCTGGCTGCGCTGACGCTGACTTCGCAGACACCTGCTGGCGTCTGCGCCAGAGTGAGCATCCCGCAATGAACACCCCCAACGCCCCACCGCAGTGATCGCGAAGACGATCCGGTGCACGCCAGGACCTTGATGCGCTTGCTGGCGAGGTCTGGCCCGAACTCCGGGTGGTCGGAGTCGCCGAGGACAGCCTTGGCGCCATTGAGCCCGCACTTGAGCACGCGCCCGACGTCATGTTTCTCGACAGCAAGATGCCGCGAAAGACCGGACTTCAAGTGGCGGAGGTGGTTGCCACCGAGAAGTATGTGAACGTGGTCACCACAGCGGGCGAGGTGTTGGTTCGCATGAGTCTTCGCGAGCTGGTGTCCAGAATCGACGCCACGGATTTCCAGCCAGTCCCTGCGCCATGCGCGAATTCTGGGCCGACTCCGACGTAGCGTCAAAACGCCACCACGCTGCGCCCAACCCAGAGTTCCGATGGTCATGGAGTTCTTTCATCTGTGCGACGGTCGACTCAGGCTCGGCGCCGCTCCAGTGCCTGGGCACGAACCTCGAACTCGTTGGCATCCACCGACTGCGCCAGGTAGCGTTCTTCGACACTGGGCCTGCTTTGGGAATATGTCCATCGCATCAACATGCGTATCAGATATTTCATAGAGATCTCCGGGTTTTCTATCAGCGGATGCCTCCGGAACAACGACGCGTCGCGGTGCCGGAGGTGACCCGAATCAGGACTTCTTGCAGGCACACGCGCCACTGCATTTGCAATCGGCGCCACACGGGCACGTCTGTTGATTGACGGTCTCTTGGCAACCGCAAGTGCAAGCAGAGCCAGGACAGGCGGTGCAGCGGCAGAGGGCATTTTTCGCTTCATTCATGATCGGTTTCCTTTGGGTTGATCGACGACGGGATGTCTTCGATGGATGAACTATCGGCAATGCCGGAACACCTTGGTAGCCGCTTGAGACGGGCTGTTCTGCTGGATGCTGGGACGGTCACTGGCGTCGACCGAACGGTGGTGGCGCAACAGCACTGCTCTGAATCTGCCGGTGTAGTTGACGAGGCCCTCGCCTGAGCGGTTGTGGACGGCAACCTGTGCGTTGCCTTGCGGTATCCATGCCGTTCGCCCAAGTGCTTCGGCCATTCGATCTCTGTTCTGGACCGATGCCGGATCGAATCCGACGGTTCATCGCAACGCACTGTCACCTCTACGCCAAACCGTCGAAAGTTCAATCCAGCGAAGACATTCCGCCTTCGAAAGCTTCAAGGATTGATCGTGCTGAAAGCATATGAAAACGAAGTGTTCTTCGCCGTACTGGCTCTGCGATGCCGGAACTTTGATAGGTGCTTTCACCATCTCGAGCGGGCGCATGTGCTGGCACAGCGACTGACCGCCAGACATACCCGGGTCCACCTGTTGATGCTGATCGCTGGGTGGCGCCGGCGCGACTTCCGTGAAGTTACCGGGCAAGTACCACGCTTGATCGCCTCGGTTCTGTTCTCAAGGCTGTGGGTTCCCCCAGGAAACACAGGACGCTCACGCGTTGGCGCTTTGACGAAGATGCCGTTCCCAGATGACCTGCGCCACCACTTTTCGTAGGCCGGATGCCCACATGCGTCCACCCCCATTTCCACTCACCACCTCAGGAGATCGCACCGTGTACAGAGCCACCGTTTCAAGCATTTCGCTACTGGTCTTCACCGCAATTGCCGGTTGTGCAGCCCCACCGGAAGAACTGAACCTTCTGCTGACGCGTCCCACGGTGGAGCGAAGGTTCGTCGTTGCGCTGCAACCTCCTACAAAGCCTGCGCCGATCAACCATATCCATGCCTGGCAGATCAAGGTGACCTCGCCCACGGGAGCGCCCGTCAGTCGCGCGCAGATTGTGGTTGATGGAGGCATGCCCCAGCACGGCCACGGGCTGCCCACGCGCCCCTTGGTCACCCCAATGTCCGTCGACGGGACCTATTTGCTGGAAGGCATGAAGTTCAGCATGACCGGCTGGTGGGAAATCAAGCTCGCCATCCAGGCACCGGAAGGTTCCGACACCGTCACGTTCAACACCATCGTCAGCACGCGTCCGATGGTGCCGTGATGGCCAGCCGACACGAACAAGGGTGAACCATGAACAAGTCAACTTCGATAGCGATCCGTCTCGGAACCATCCTGCTTGCTGCTATGCCGATCGCCAACGCATTCGCTGGCGGTCCCTCGGACCAGACCGTCGCACACCGGGACCGTTGGAACGCGGCCGACATCGGCATTCTGGCCTCGATGCATTTGGGTCAATTGCCACAGCAGCCACAAGACCCTTCCAACGCCGTCGAAGGCTCGCGCGCTGCATCGGAACTTGGCAAACGCCTGTTCAACGACGCGCGCCTGAGCAAAGATCAGACGGTGTCGTGCGCGACATGCCATGACGCCAGGAATCAGTTTCAGGATGGGCTTGCAGTGGCACGGGGTATTGGCGTCGGGTCCCGACGCGCCATGCCCATCGTCGGTAGTGGACACAGCCCTTGGTTGTTCTGGGACGGTCGCAAAGACAGCCTCTGGTCGCAGGCTCTGGGTCCGTTTGAGGACGCGGTGGAACATGGCGGCAATCGCGCCCGCTACGCCCATTTGATGCAAACCTTCTACCGGTCAGAGTACGAAGCGATCTTTGGGCCAATGCCCGATCTCAGCCAGTCAGCACGAAGCGCGAGCCCATTGGGAACACCTGCCGAGAAAGCTGCCTGGGCAGCGATGGACCCAAAGACCCAGGCCGGTGTCAACCGAATCTTCTCGAACATGGGCAAGGTGATCGCCGCATACGAAAAGAAGCTGACGCATGGAGAGTCGCGTTTCGATCGGTATGTGCAAGGAACTGTCAGCGGTGATCCGAGTGCGCAGCAAATCCTGTCGCAGCAAGAAGTCAACGGCCTGCGGATCTTCATGGGCAAGGGGCAATGCGTGACCTGCCACAACGGGCCGTTGTTCACCGATCACAGCTTTCACAACACGGGGGTTCCACCTCGCGACCTGAGAAACCCTGATCGTGGTCGGGCCGCCGCGATCGCCAAGGTCCAGAAAGACGAATTCAACTGCCTCGGCCTGTTCAGCGATGCGAAGCCAGCGCAATGTCAGGAGCTGCGTTTCATTGTCACTGGCGACCATGCGATGGAGGGCGCCTTCAGGACACCGAGCCTGCGCAATGTGGCATTGAGGCCCCCTTACATGCACGCCGGTCAGTTCAGCTCCATCGAGGAGGTCATCGCGCACTACGTGAAAGCACCGACTGCAGTCGTCGGGCACACAGAACTCGCCAACGCCGGAGCTGGCCATTCGGAGCGCAGACCCATTCGCCTGTCGGAGCAGGAGGTCAAGGAATTGGCGCAGTTCCTTGGCACTTTGTCCGGTGCGATCGTGGAAGTCCCATGGAAACAGTAGGCCTCGCAATCGGCCGACTGGGATCGCTCCCGCGGTCGATCCAGCAACCCATTACTTGAAGCACCAAGACCATGCAATCGTCAATTGGAGAGGTACTCGCAGGAGTCACCTTGGTGGCGTTGCTCACCGCGAGCGGATGTGGTGTGCCCACAGGGCGCAGCAACATAGCCCGCACGCAACCGCTGGATCCGGGCGAGATGACTCTCAAACTCGCCGAGCCGAAGAACGGCCGGGCCCGTCCGTTGGTTGTGGTCCTGGCCGAAAACACCGGCACGGAAACCACGGACTTCGTTGTCCCTTATGGCGTATTGCATGAGGCCGAGGTTGCTGACGTTGTGACCGTGTCTACCGACCCTGGGACGGTCACCCTCATTCCGGCGCTGCGGGTACGCGCCGACATGACATTGGCGCAATTCGACGCCGAGGCGCCTGCCGGTGCGGATATCGTGATTGTTCCCGCAATGAAGCGCAACGACAGCCCGGACGTGCTCAACTGGGTTCGGGCCCAATCAGAAAAGGGGGCGGTATTCGTGTCGATCTGCGAGGGCGCATGGGTCATCGCGAACGCAGGTCTTCTTGACGGGAAGTCGGCAACCACCCATTGGTTCGCGCTGGAGTCCATCGCCAAGCGGTTTCCTGGCACGACATGGGTTCGCGACAGCCGTTGGGTCGTCAGTGGAAATGTCATGACAACCACGGGTGTCAGCGCCTCGATCCCGGCATCCCTGGCACTGATTGAGTCCATCGCGGGGCGACCAGCGGCCGAACGCACCGCCAAAGGCTTGGGGGTGAACGCCTGGACCATCGAACACAACACGTCCGCATTTTCCTGGACAGCCAAGCACGTCACAGTTGCAGTCACCAACTGGCTTGCCTGGTGGCGGCATGAAACGGTGGAGATTCCGGTCGAGGGCGGATTCGACGAGATCTCCATGGCGATGGCGGCAGACACTTGGTCTCGAACATATCGGTCACAGGCATTCGCAACAGGTGCCAGCGGCATTGTGCAGTCCCGTCGCGGACTGCATGTCGAGACGGAAGCGGCATCGAGTCACCGTCATTTCATACTGACCAAGCCGAAAAGCGCGAAGACACTTGAGCGCATTGAAGCACTCGATGACATTGCGAACCGCTATGGCGACGCGACCGCAGATCTTGTGGCACTGGGGCTGGAGCAACGGAGAAGCAAATCCCGGCATGGGGACTGACCTGATGAATGTTCGCCCAATGCCTCGTGTGCGAATAGGCATGCCGCGCCGGCAGTACACCCGCCGTCGGCGACCGGCTCCAACCGCTGCGAGGTCGCACACCGAACTGCGAAGGTCGCTCCAGGCTGGATGCCGTCACCTGCGGTGTGCGACTCAATGACCGCTGATACCTACATATCTGACGTTGAACCCATTGCGGATTTAACGCCGGGCCCTCCAGCCGGACAAGCAATGAGTGAGGGATCTAAACGTCGCCGCGAAACTTGAGTAGCAGTGCAGTGCAGTGCAGTGCAGCGCTTGCCTTGGCTGCCGTAAATTTGCCCGAATACTCAAACTGCTTATTGCGCCAGGCAGTAGCGATCAACTCCATGGAGGGCCAGCGCCCTTGCCGTCAATTCAACCAAGCGCATCTTCTTCAAATGACGGGCTCAGCCGCACCGTTTCGCCAATGATCAGTAAGCCCGGTCGTGGACCATACGCCGGGGCGATCTTGACCAACCGGTTCAGGGGACAGGCCAGCACCGTCTGTGTGGGCCGGGTGCCGTCCTGCACGATGGCCGCGGGAGTATCGGACGGCAGTCCATGGGCGATCAAGGCCTGGGCAATCTGCGCCAGACGCTGAACGCCCATGTAGAACACCCGGGTCTGCCCCGCGCGCGCCAGGGCTTGCCAATCGTGGCTGGCTTGGTCGTCCGCCAAATGGCCTGGCAGAAACACGCAGCTGGCTGCAAGGTGGCGGTGCGTCAGCGGAATGGCCGCGGCGGCCGAGCAGCCGTTGGCTGCTGTCACACCGGGCACCACCTCGAACGCAATGCCGGCCGCCTGCAGCGCCAGCACTTCCTCGCCACCGCGCCCGAAGACATAGGGGTCACCACCTTTGAGTCGAACGACGCGCCGGCCCTGGCGCGCATGCGCCACCAGCAGGTCATGGATCTCATCCTGGGGGACGGCGTGATTTCCCAGCGCCTTACCCACGTACACCCGCAGGGCGGTGGCCGGGATCAGCGCCAGCACATCCTCGGCGATCAGCCGGTCGTGCACCACCACCTGGGCCTGTTCCAGCCGGTTCAGCGCGCGCAGCGTCATCAGGTCGGCCGGTCCCGGCCCGGCACCAACGATGCAGACGGAGCCCGCGGCGGGTACCTCACTCACCATCGATGACCCCCGGTCCCTGGTGGAACACCAGATCGGCGACCACCTGCCCGCCCACGAGGTGCTGCCCGATGATGCGGTCCATGTTGTCGGGGGTCACGCCGTGGTACCAGGTGCCGTCGGGCTGTACGCACAGGATGGGGCCGCCCTTGCAGGCAGCAAAACAGCTCACGCGGCTGCGCTTCACGCGTAGCGCACCTTCGTTCAGCCCAGCGGCCTTGAATTTCTCGCCCAGGCTGTCGAACAGCGCCTGCGATGCGCCGTCCTGCGTGCATCGCGCGCCGGTGCAGACCAGCAGGTGCCGGCGGTAGTCACTGATGCGGGGCTTCTCCGGGGTACTCATGCTTCTGTTTCCTCGGCCCCGGCCTCGGTCGGTTCGTGTTCGTCGGGTGTCGCCAGCACCTGTGCGATGTAGTCGGCGGGCAGGCGGTGTCGGCGTGCGAGTTCGGTCAGGCCCAGGCCGGACGCATGTTCGGCGCGCACCCCTTCAATCCAGCCCAGCAGGCCGCTGGAAAGCGAGCGGCCAGCCTTCTCGCCCTCGCGGGTCTCGAAGCCCTGGTCCACGTCGTACTTGTTGGCATAGCCGCGCGGGGTGACCATCAGCCCGGCGCGCAGGAAGGTGCTGCTGTTGCCGATCAGCACGGTGCTGAGCATGCCGATCTCCTGTTCGGCCATCTGGTCCAGGGTGGTGTGCACGATCTGCTGGCGGCGTCGGTAGGCGCTCTTGACGATCGCCACCGGCGTGTCGGGCCGGCGGTGCCGCAGGAACAGCGCCTGAGCCTGCACGATCTGCTGGGTGCGGCGCCCGCTCTTGGGGTTGTAGAGCGCCACCACGAAGTCGGCCGCCGCCGCTGCGTCGAGCCGCCGGGCAATCACCGGCCAGGGTGTCAGCAGGTCGGACAGCGAGACGGAACAGAAGTCGTGCGTGAGGGGCGCACCGACCAGGGCGGCGCAGGCGTTGATCGCCGAGGCGCCAGGCACGATCTCCACCATCACGTCATCTTCCGGCGTCCAGCCGGCCTGGAACAGCACCTCGTAGGTCGGGCCGGCCATGCCGTAGACGCCGGCATCGCCTGACGAGATCAGTGCCACCTTCTTGCCCGCACGGGCCGCTTCCAGCGCGTGGACGGCGCGGTCCAGCTCTTCGGTCATGCCCTTTCGCACGACTTCCTTGCCGTCCAGCAGGTCGGCCACCAGCTTGATGTAAGTGACATAGCCCACCACCACATCGGCCTCGGCGATGGCAGCGCGCGCACGCGTGGTCATGTGGTCGGTGTGGCCAGGGCCGATGCCCACCAGGCTGATGCTGCCGGTGGTGCCTGCGTTGCGCGGGGTGGTGACGGGGGTATCGATGGTCATTTCGTTCCTTGTGACAAGCGAGAGTTCAACGGTAAAGCGATCAGCCCAGCGGCAGGTGTTCCGGTGTGGCGCAGCTCCCGGTGTTCCAGGTCGGTTCCCAGGAGTTCTCGGTGAACACGGCCGACACCGGACGCGCCTGGCGCCACTGTTGCTGGATGAGCATGGGTGTTTCGTAGAAGCGATCCACCGGACCGATGCACAACAGGCCCAGCGGCGCTGCACCCACGGGCAGCGACAGCAGCCTGCGCAGGTCGCCGGGTTCGAACAACGACACCCATCCGAGACCGAGGTTTTCGGCGCGCGCGGCCAGCCAGAGGTTCTGGACGGCGGCGCCCGCCGAGCACCACGCCATTTCGCTCGCCAGCGTGCGGCGACCGAATAGCGTGCCGTCGTCTGGCGCCAGCACCAGCGCCCACAACTCGGCGCACTCGCGCACGCCTTCCACCTTCAGTGCCAGGAACTCGGCCGCACGGGGCCCCATGGCCTGCGCGGTGCGCATTCGCTCTTCGTCCACGGTGGCGGCCAGCCGCTCGCGCAATGCAGGGTCGGTGATGCGCAGCACGCGCAGCGGCTGCATCAGACCCACCGATGGCGCCGCCAGCAAGGCCGCCTGCAGACGCGCACGCACATCTTCGGCGACCTGTGCACCCGCAGTGAAGTGGCGCATGTCGCGCCGCACCTGCATCAGCGACTGCACCGCCTCTCGCTCGGCGGCCGTGAAGCAACGCGCCGGATCGGTGTTGGCGACACAGGGCGGGATGGCCGCGCGGGGCATCACGCGCGCCACGGACACGGTGGCATTGCGTCCATCGTCGCCGCGCAGCCGGTGCTTTTCGATGCACAAGGCGGAGGCCTCGGTGGTGCCGGCGGCGAGCAAGGCGGCGGCTTCGGATACCGAGGGGCTGCCGGTGTGGCGGCGCACGGTCTCCGACGGGTTGGGCACCACCACCTCGGCCAGCTGGGTGGCGGGGTAGAAGTGCAGCGGCCAGCCGGCCTGCGCCGCCAGCGCCAGCAGCCCGGTCTCGTCGGCCTTGAGCGTGATGCTGCCCACGCTGCTCACCTGCCCGCGGTGAAGGCCGGCCATGGCCAGCGCCTCGTCGACCGCGCGCGCTAGCGTGGCCAGCGGCGTGCCGCGGTCGCAGCCGATGCCGAGGGCCACCTTCATGCCGCGGCCCCGGTGGCGGCGCCGGTGCCCGTGGGCTGTGGCGGGCGGTACACCACCAGGCGTTCGTGCAGCGTCTGCCACAGCGCCTCGTCCACCGGGCGGTGGGTAATCCACAGCACCGCCCGGTAGCGGGCCAGATCCACATCTTCCAGGCGCGTGTAGCGGTGGATGCTGGGCGGCAGCGGCGTGGGCCGGGTCCACCAGTGCGGGCTGCCGGCCTCCTGCACCACGGCCACGGCCTCTTCGTTGACCACGGCGGCCGAGACGCGGGTGATGTTGAGCTTTGGGGCTTCGACACGCCAGCCCAGTTCACGGCCCAGGATGTCGACCGGGATGGTCTTGCCCACGTCCGACGCGGTGGTCAGCACCGCCGTGGCGCCCAGCAGCGCGGCCACGGTTTCCGCCATGGCGTTGGCGCCGCCCACGTGGCCCGAGATCACCGGGATGACGAACTGGCCGGCGTCGTCCACCACCAGCACGCCGGGATCCTCGTCCTTGCTCTTCAGGTGGGGCGCGATCAGCCGCACCACGGCGCCCAGCGAGACGAAGAACACGATCTGGTCGAACTGCGCGAACAGGTCGCCGATCTGGTCCTTGAACGCGCCCTCGTAGGTCTGTAGCGGGTTCGGCAGGCCGGCGAAGGCGTCGGCGAACCTGGCGGCCACGCAGACACTTGCCGTGGGTAGCGCGCGCGCCAGCGTGGCGGCCTGCGCAGTGCCGTGTTTGGTGATAGCGACCAGGCAGGCGCGGGGCGGCGTGGTGGGGTTGTCCAGGCTCATGGTGCGGTCTCCGGCGCGTGCTGTCTGTCCTGCGCGTTCTGCGACGACGCGGGGCCGTCCTTTTTCAGGCAACCCTTGATGCGCTCGCCGCGCACGCGGTGCGGGTTCTTCACGATCAGCAGCGAGAGGTAGCTGACCTTGCTGCCGCGCAGCGTGAGCAGTTCGGGGCCGGACAGCCGGCGCTCGTCCTGCGCGCCCACACGCTCTACGAAATGCGCGCCGGCCAGCAGCTCGCGCGCCTGCAGCCAGTCCAGCAGGTCCTCGATCAGCGGCTTGATCTTCATCAGCACCAGGGTGTCGAAGTCGGGCAGCAACCGGTCGACCGCGCCCACGCCGTAGGCGGCCGGCACGATGGCCACGGTGTCGTCCTGTTCGGCGAAGGGTTCGCCCACGTCGGCGCAGGCGGCGGTGAAGGAATTGACGCCCGCCGTCACCCGCACCGGCACCAGCTCATCGAGCCCGCGCACGGTGCGCGCCAGGTGGCCGAAGGTGGCGTAGGTGGAGGCATCGCCCTCGACGAGGAACAGCACGTCGCGCCCGGCCTGCAGCCAGGGCAGCACCGTGTGCGCGGCCTTCAGCCAGGCGCGCGCCAGCTTCTCACCGTCGTGCGTCATCGGGAACACCAGCGGGGTGTGGGTCTCTGGCAGCGGCAGCCCGACGCGCTGCACGATGTCCAGCGCGTAGCTCGGCGTCTTGCCGCTGCGCACCGGGTAGACCCAGACCGCGTCGCGGCGCTCCAGCGCCGCCCAGGCCGCACGGGTGATGAGGCCAGGGTCGCCCGGGCCCAGCGAGATGCCGTGCAGCATGCCCATGGGGGTGGCGGGTTCAGCCATGCGCGGTCTCCTCCGCCACCAGCGGCTCGGTCTGGCCGAGGCCCATGGGGCCCACACCGGCGCACACCAGCCACACCGGGTTCTCGGCCGCCATGCGGTGCATGTGCAGGATGGGCCGGCTGCGCGCGGCCTGCAGCTGCAGCACGTCCCAGTCGGCGTTCAGTGACTGCAGCGCCTGGGTGGCGGTGGCCAGGTTCTCCAGTGTCACGAAGTTCATCACCAGCCAGCCGCCGGGTCGCAGGCGCCGCAGCACCTGCTCGATCAGTCCGGCCAGCTCGCCGCCCGAGCCCCCGATGAACACCGCGTCGGGGTCGGGCCAGTCCTCCAGGCCCTCGGGCGCCTTGCCGTGCTGCAAAGTGTAGTTGCTGACGCCGAAAGCTGCATGGTTGCGCCGGGCGATGGCGTGGTCGGCCTCGTTCTTCTCGATGGCGAACACATGGCCCTGCGGGCACAGGCGGGCGGCTTCCAGACCCACCGAGCCGCTGCCGGCACCGATGTCCCAGACCACGCTGTCGGCGCGCAGCTGCAGCCGCGCCAGGCTGACGGCGCGCACCTCCTGCTTGGTGATCAGGCCTTTCTCGGGCTGACGCTGCTCGAAGGCGCTGTCGGCCAGGCCGAAGCGCACCGGGTGCGGTCGCGGCCGGGTGCGCCACAGAAGCACCACGTTCAGCTCGGCAAAGCGCATGCTGGCCGCATCGGTGGGACTGAGCTGCGCATGCACCTGTTCGTCGGCCTGCAGCAGGTTTTCGGCCACGGCCATGTGGAAGTCGCTGCCCAGGCCTTCGGCCAGCAGCAGGCGGGCGATGCGGTCGGGGCTGTTGGCCGGGCTGGTCAGCAGCAGCAGGCGCTGCTCGGCGCGCAGCGCCTGGGCCAGGGCGTATAGGCCGTGCGAGGGCGGGGCGCCGCGCTGCCACTCGCCCGCGTCAGCGGCGTGCACGGAGACGATGCGTGCGTCCTGCCAGGCCAGGCCCACGCGGGCGCAGGCCAGTTGCAGGGTCGAGAGGTTGGGCAGGATCTCCAGCGCGTCCAGGCACAGGTGCTGGGCCAGGTAGGGCGCGATGCCGTGGCACAGCGGGTCGCCGGTGGCCAGCACCACGCAGGCCTGGTGGGCCTCGCGCGCGGCGCGCACCCAGCCGGGCACCGCCTTCAGCTGGCCTGTCAGGTCGTGGGTGACGGCGCCGGGTTTGAGCGCGTGCCGCAGCAGCGCCAGCGTGCGCGCGCCGCCGATCACCACGTCGGCGGTGCGCAGATGGGCCAGTGCGGTGGCGCGGAGGCTGGCCACGCCGTCGTCGAGCACGCCGATCACGCGGCAGCGGTTGGGATCTTGGGAGGGCAGGTCGTTCATTCGGTGTCGAAGTCGGAGTGGTGGGTGTGGCCGATGCCGGTGCGGTCGGCGGTGGCGGGGCGGGGGCGCGCCTCGGCGGGGGCCGAGCGCACGTCGGCCACCGGCTGGCCGCTGAAGTCGCACACCAGCACGCGCAGCGCAAACGCGTGGCCGTAGCGCTCGGGCGCGGTCAGGGTGTCGATGGCGCGCTGCGCCAGCGCCTGGTGGAAGGCCGGGCCCAGGCCGCGTTCGACCATCAGCTCGGCGCCGAAGCGCGCCGTCTCGGCGGCGGCGATGGCCGCGCAGTCCTCGGCTGTGGCACCGATCTGCCGGGCGATCTCGGCGACCAGGTCGGTGTCCACCACGTTGCGGTTGGCGTGGGTGATGGTCTCGCCCTGGGCGATCTTGGTGAGCTTGCCCACCATCATGCCCAGCACCACCTCGGGCAGGCCCTGCGCCACCACCTCATCCAACGCGTAGCGCAGGAAGTCGCCCATCTGCACGAAGCAGGCGGCGGGCAGGCCAGGGCGTTCCGCACGCAGCGTCTGCATGGCAAAGGTCTCGGTGCGGCCGCCGGTGGTCAGCGCCACCACACCGTGGTCCAGCGTGGCCGCCACCTGGATGCCCTGCACCACGCTGGCCCGCCAGGCGGCGGTGGAATAGGGTTTGACGATGCCGGTGGTGCCCAGGATGCTGATGCCGCCCAGGATGCCCAGCCGCGCGTTGGTGGTCTTCTTCGCCATCTCCTGGCCGCCGGGCACGCTCACGGTGACCTCCAGCCCGTGCTGTGTGAGTAGCCTCGGCGCGGCCTCGCGCAGGTTGTCGGCAATGTTCTGGCGCGGCACCGGATTGATGGCCGGACCGCCCACCGCCAGCCCGAGGCCAGGCAGCGTCACCGTGCCCACGCCGTCGCCGGCCACGAACGTGATCTCGCCCGCTTGGCCGGGCAGCAGGCGCAGGTCTACCGTGAGGTGAGCGCCGTCGGTGCAGTCCGGGTCGTCGCCCGCGAACTTGACCACCATGGCGTGGGCGCTGTGCGCATCGCAGCGCCCGTCGTGCACGTCAAAGCGCACCCGCTGGCCGTTGGGAAGCAGGCTCTCCATGGCGTCGGGCACCTGCCCGGTTTCCAGCCCCTGCGCCGCGGCGCGAGCGGCCGCGGCAGCGCAGGCGCCGGTGGTGAAGCCGGTGCGGGTGCCGCGCGGGCTGGTGCTCTCCATTCAGGTGCCCTCGGCGCGCTGCTGTGCCTCGGCCAGCGCCAGCAGCGCGTGCAGGGCGGCGACCACCAGGGTGGAGCCGCCCTTGCGCCCGCGGATGACGATCCAGGGCACATCGGCGATCTGCGTCATCAGGTCTTTCGACTCTGCGGCCGACACGAAACCCACCGGCATGCCGACCACCAGGGCCGGGCGCACGCCGTCCTCCACGATCAGCCGCACGAGCTCGATCAGCGCGGTGGGGGCGTTGCCGATACCGACGATGGCGCCCTGCAGCAGGCCCAGGCGGTGCGCCTTGCGCATGGCCTGCACGGCGCGGGTGGTGTTCTGTGCCTGCGCCTGCCCAATCACGTCGGCGTCGCTGATGAACTGGTGCGTGGCCACGCCGAAGTGCGCCAGGCGCGGCCTCGACAGGCCCGAACAGATCATTTCCACATCGGCCACCACGGGCGCGCCGCCGCGCAGCATCGCGGCCACGCCCGCGCGCACCGCGTCGGGGTGGAAGTCGGTCAGGCCGTTGAACTCGAAGTCGGCGTTGGCGTGGATCATGCGCCGCACGATGGGCCACTGCTCGGCTGAGTAGTCGTGCGGCCCGGCCTCGGCGTCGATGATGGCGAAGCTGTCGTGTTCGATGGCCTGGCCGGCGGCGGTGAGCTGCTCGGTGACGGTGTTGACCGTGCTCATGCGGCAGCACCCTCGTGCGCATGGCTGTGCACGTGCACCGGGGCGTGCGTGTGCTCGTGGGAATGCCCATGGCCCATGTCGTGTGCGAGCTCGCGGTAGCTGCAGCCGTCGCAGGGCAGCTTGCTGTCGGGCACGCCGGCCAGCAGGTCGTGCACGCGCTGCTCCACCAGTTCGAAGATTTCTTTCTCGAAACCGAAGTGTGTGCCGCAGGCAAAGCGGATCTGCGGGTACTGCGCCCGCAGGTGGTCCACCTGGCGGTGGATGCGCTGCATCAGCGTGCCGGTGTAGAGGTAGTAGGGCAGCACCACCATCTGGCGCAGGCCGATCAGCGCCTGGCGCTGCACCACGCGCTCCAGCCGCGGCCAGGTGATGCCGGTGAAGGCCAGGTCCACCAGCTCGTGGTCACTGTCCTCCAGCAGCCAGCGCGCCATCTTGGCCATGTCGCCATTGGCACCGCGGTCCGACGAGCCCCGGCCCAGTAGCACCACACCGGTGGTGGTGGGGTCGGGCATGTCCAGTGTGGCCATGGCCTGGCGCAGGCGGCGTTTGAGGATGGCGAGGATGGGGTCGCAGGCGCTCAGGTGCGGGCCGTAGAGGAACTCGACGCCGGGTGCGTGCTCGCGGGCGTGTTCGATGGCTTCGGGAATTTCCATCTTGGCGTGACCGGCGGCATTCAGGATCAGCGGCAGCACCAGCACGCGGCACGACGACTGCGCCGCGGCCAGCAGGCCGTCGTGCAGCGAGGGCGCGGCGAATTCGATGAAGCAGACCTCGATGCGCCAGGCCGGTTGGCGGGCGCGCCACTGGTCGACGAAGTCGCGGATTTCCTGGTTGCCGGCGTCCTCGCGCGAGCCGTGGCCCACCAGCAGGATCGTGGTGTGATTCATGTCGTGGCTTTCCTGAAACGGTGGGTGAAGCCCGGGTCGTAAAGCCGGGACTTGGTCAGCTCAGGCCACTGGCGCGCGCCCAGCGTGGGGCTGGCGATCACCATGGCCTGGCTGACGATGCCGGCGTCGCGGCACTGTTGTTTGATGGTGGCCAGCGTTCCGCGCACGATGCGCTCTTCGCCCGGCCAGCTGGCCTTGTGCACCACCAGCATCGGCGCGTCGTCGGGCCAGCCGGCCTCGCGCAGACCGGCCTCCACCTTGTGCAGCAACGTGATGGACAGGAAGATGCACAGGGTGCAGCGGTGGGCGGCAAGGTTGGCGAGGTCCTCGCCGTCGGGCATGGGCGTGCGGCCCTCCACCCGGGTGAAGATGGTGGTCTGCGTGACCTCGGGCAGGGTGAAGCTCTCGACCGCCGCCGCGGCCGAGGCCATGGCCGAGGACACGCCCGGCACCACCGCCACCGGCACACCGGCCGCGTCCAGCGGCTGCACCAGTTCGATGAGCGCGCCATAGAGCGCCGGGTCGCCGGTCTGCAGGCGCACCACGGTGTCGCAACGCGCCGCGTTCGCGATCAGCCAGGCCGACATCTGCTCCAGCGTCATGTCTTTGCTGTCGGCGATGAGGCAGCCCGGCGGCGCCCAGCCGGTGGCCGCAACGTTCACCAGCGAGCCGGCGAAAAGGATGGCCCCCGCGCGCGCGATCAGGTCGCGCCCCTTGACCGTGATCAGGTCCGGATCGCCTGGACCCGCCCCCACAAACCAGACCGTTCCGACGCCCATGGTGCGTCCCCGGTCAGGCGGCCTGGTGCAGACGGCGCTCCACCACTGCGCTGCCCTGCAGGCCGCTCAGCGTCTTGGCCAGTGCGAGCACAGCCAGGTCGATCAGCGGCTCGGCCAGCACCACGATCATGTAGGCGGCGCCAAAGCTGCCGATGCTCACCAGGTTCTCGGCGCCCATGCCACGCCCGAAGAGCGCCCAGAAACCCACCCACAGCACGATGCCGCCCTGGTAGGCCAGGGACAGCTTCAGGGCCTGGCCGTAGCGCAGATCCACATAAGCCATGTGGGCGGGAATGACGCGCCGCGCCAGCGCCGCGGTGGCGAACAGCGGCACCAGCAGCGTGGTCACGTTCATGCCGTACTGCGGCAGGTCGAAGGGTGCAAAGAACAGGCCCTGGATCAGCAACCCGCCCGCCAGCCCGATGGCCGCGGGCGCCGCGCCGAACAGCAGCATGAGGGTGGTGCCCAGAATCAGGTGGACCTCGGACACGCCCACCGGGTGGTGCGGCAGCACCTCGAAAAAGCAGAACACCAGCGCCGTGGCCAGCAGGGCCCGCAACAGCAGGGCTGCCGCGCCGTCCTTTTTGAGCATGTCGGCCGACAGCTTGAGCGTGTAGCCGCCACAGGCGGTCGCTGTGGCGTAGCTCAGGGCGAGCTTGGCCCCGTCCACCAGACCTGGTTCGATGTGCATGAAGTGACTCCTTGGGTTGGATGCGTTGGACACAACGCGGTTGAAAAGTCGGCAAAGACCCAAGGGGGAGGTGATGACAGGTTCCGTCGGCCAACGGGCAGCCCCCGGCGAGCGCAAGTACAGGCGCTGGCACAGACTCGCAAAACCATGCGAAGGGACGACATGAGGACACCGGCGAAGACCCCTCACCGTCTTCCCCGACGGTGTTTGGGTAATGCGGCCGCGCCTGGGGCGCAGCCTCCTTGTTGGCCGGTATCCGGGCTGACAGAGCGTTTCCCAAAGCCTTCCCAGGATGACCCAGTGGCATATTTTTGAGAAATGGGGGCCTTGGCAATGCCTTGGACCACCCGTCTGCTTACCGTTGCGGGGGCAGCGCAGGTTAGGTTCGTCCGTGTGGGACTCGCCCCCCTGCTTCCCGTTGAACTGCAATGCCTGAACAGCATCGCGAGCACCAACAAGTTTTGATTCTATACCCGCACAATGGCTTGAAGGCCTTGAGCGGCAACGTTGCAATCCTGGAGCTCGTGCATCGGAGCATGGAGCACAGGCGAGAGGTTCGTCTTGGCTGACACTCCGCATTCCAATGCTGCACTCCTGAAGCTGGAATGCTTGCTTAGTGGGTGAGGAGTCCCCTTCCGCAGGTCTGTCGATCTCGTTCGCACCCAACCGGTCTCATGGTTTCAGATGACGACTTGACCCAGAACAAGACGAAGGAAGGTATCAGGCGCAAGCTGTCGGCCCCTCAACTCGATGGGAGGCCATCATGGAAACTCCGAGCAGTTCTGTTCATCACGAGCCTTGGAATAAGGGAAAGATAGTGGGGCAGAAGGCACCCTTCAAGCTGAAGGAGATATGGGCGCTACGGGTGCGCCTACAGATGCAAGGGCGCGTCCGAGAGCTTGCGCTCTTCAATCTGGGCATCGACAGCAAACTACGTGGTTGCGACCTCGTGTCCCTCAAGGTTCGTGATGTGTGTCACGGAGACCAATTGGCCACGCGAGCCATCCTCATGCAACACAAAACGCAGCGACCGGTGCAGTTCGAAATCACCGCAGCAACCCGAGACGCGCTGCAGGCATGGATCCAGCTGGCAGCGTTGAAATCGGATGATTTCCTGTTTCCAAGCAGGTTGCACGAGTCTCCGCACCTGGGGACTCGGCAGTACGCGTTTAGGTTTGTTCGACACCTGCCCGCGAGCTACGCCACGACACGATGCCCCTGGATGAAGGGCAGGTGTTGAACAAGCCTCGAGGGAGGAAACCGCGGCTAACGCGACGGTACCGGTTCACGCTATGGCGATTGCATGCGTGCAGTTGCGCAGTGATGGTGCGCTTGGCTGGCGCGCTGACCCTCGACGGCGGGATTCATGCTGCCAAGTAGGCGCAACGTCGTCCTCGACGAGACCTTGCGCGGACCTGGATGTGAGGGTGTAAAGCGCCGAACACGAGCTGACCTTGCCGACGTGTGAGCGTCGACGACGCATGAGTTGCTGTGGCAGCGAGGGACGTTCATGGCGGAGCCCGAAGAGGTGGCGCACGGATCGTCTCACCGCGCGTGAAGATCTGAACGATGACCATTGCGTGGCCGCAGTGCGGACAGAAGAAGGTTGGTCGCACCGCGTCCTGCGGATCGTCGCAGGGTGGGGAGTCCAGTGGATCCTGTAGGGGCACTTGCAGCAGCTGACGCGCGAGCGCCAGGCAGGCGCTTCGGTTGCAGTTGGCCAGCAGGCCATAGTGGCGGATGCGGTGGAAGCCACTGGGCAGCACGTGCAACAGAAAGCGACGCATGAACTCGCCCACATCGAGCGTCATCGTCTTGTGGCGCGTGCTGCCCTTGTCACGATAGTCCTTCCACCGGAAGGTCACGCCACGCTCATCAAGTGCCACGAGCCGGCTGTTGGAGATTGCCACCCGGTGCGTGTACCGCGACAGGTACGCCAGCACCGCCTCGGGTCCGGCGAACGGGCGCTTGGCGTAGACCACCCACTCGCATTGGCGCAGCGGTGCCAGCCAGTGGGCGAACGCCGCAGCGTCCGCCAGCGGCGCGTGTTCACCGAAGAACTGCAGCCGGCCATCGCGATGCGCCTGTTGCAGCGCTTCAAGGAAGCGCCGGCGGAACAACCGGGAGAGCACGCGCACCGGCAGGAAGAACCCGCGCCGACAGGCGATCCAGTGTTCGCCGTCGCTCGCAAACCCACCACCGGGGACGATGCCGTGCACGTGTGGGTGGTGCGTCAACGCCGAGCCCCAGGTGTGCAACACCAGCGTGACGCCCAGTCGAGCGCCCAGGTGCTTTGCATCACCTCCGATGGTCAGAAGAGTCTCAGCGGCGATGTCGAACAGCAAGCCATAGACCACCGCCTTGTTGCGGTATGCGATCTCGGCGATGGGCGCCGGCAACGTGAAGACCACGTGGAAGTACTCCACCGGCAGCAGGTCGGCGGTGCGAGCCTGAAGCCAACGCCGAGCCGTGCTGGCCTGGCACTTCGGACAGTGCCGGTTGCGGCAGGAGTTGTAGGCGATCTGGTCGGTGCCGCACCCCTCGCAGCGCAAGACATGCCCACCCAATGCCGCGCTGCGGCACTGCTCGATGGCCGACATGACCTTGAGTTGGGCCAGGCTCAGGTGGCCACGCTGAGCCTGACGCCAGGCGGGTCCATGAATACGGAAGATGTCGGCGACTTCCAGGGCGGCGTGCCCCATGACCGCAGAGACGGCAGACTTAGGACGAAGGCAGCGTCTCCAGCGGGCTGATCACCGCGCGCAGCACTTCGGTGGCCACGTGGGTGTACAGCGCGGTGGTTTCCAGCCGTTTGTGGCCCAGCAGCACCTGGATCACGCGGATATCGACCTTCTGTTCCAGCAGGTGTGTCGCGAAGCTGTGGCGCAGCGTGTGCATCGACACGCGCTTGTCGATGCGGGCGGCGTCGGCGGCCAGGTGAATTGCGCGGTTGAGTTGCCGGGTGGACAGAGAGTCCATGGGGTTGAGCCCCGGAAACAGCCAGCCATTGGGCAGGATCTTGCCTTGCGCGTGCCCCACCCGCCACCAAGCCCGCAACCGCTTGAGCAGCACGGGTGAGAGCAAGGCGTAGCGGTCCTTGCCACCTTTGCCTTGCTCTACGCGCAGCGTCATGCGCTCACTGTCGATGTCGGTGACCTTCAACGCGCAGACTTCACTGGCGCGCAGTCCGGCCCCATAGGCCACAGACAGCGCCGCCTGGTACTTGGGGTTCGGAGCAGCAGCGATCAGACGGGCGACTTCGTCGCAGCTCAGCACCACGGGCAGCGGGCGTGGCTGGTGCACAGGCTGCACCTTGACCAGCAGCTCGGCGTGGCCCAGCGTCACATCGAAGAAGAACTTCAGGCCACTGAGCGTGGAGTTGATGGTTGGCGGTGCCGTACCGGTCTCCACCATGTGTAGCTGGAAAGCCCGAAGGTCCTCGGCGGTTGCGGTGTCCGGCGATCGCTTGAGATAGGCGGCGAGCCTTCGCACGGCGCGGATGTAGTGGATCTGGGTCTTGCCGTTGAACTTGCGCATCCGCATGTCGTCGATCATGCGTTGGCGCAACGGAGAGACGGAGGGCGTCAATGAGTTCATGGTTCAACTCCTGTCGAAGAGCGAGGCGGATTGCCTCACCCGTCAACTTGGCAGAACCAGCGGAAAACACGAATAACCATGGCGTCGCCGGAGCGATTACCGCGCGAGCGGTTTAGGGCCTGTTAACACATTCTCAATCCATCAGCGACGAGCGCGAAGCTGATGAAGCCCAGGAACATGAGGTCAAGTTTCTCGAACCGAGAGAAGATGCG
>PHCQ01000035.1 GCA_002840835.1 Betaproteobacteria bacterium HGW-Betaproteobacteria-16
TGCGCTGCTCGCGTCGTGGGGGAAATTCGCAAACTTGTCCGCTGCGCGGCCTTCGGACATGCGAATTTCTGATCCCCACGCCGCTGCGCTGCTCAGCCCTGCCACACGGCAAAGGCGGGATCGGGAGCAAGACACGCTGCCGGCGAAGGGGAGCTCTTCCAGGGCACCCGTGGAACTGGCTTTGCCAGGCCACTGGGTGCGCCCCCCTTCAGGGGGGTGAAGCGAAGCGGCGCGGGGGGTGTTCCTAGACTTTCCAGATGCGCGGCTGAACGGCCTCAAGTCCCCAAGCCGCCGGACGCAGCGCTGCCCATGCGCGCTGGAACAAAGCCATCAACGGCTCCACCACGGGCGCCACCGCGCGCACTGCCAGCACATGGTCGTTCGGGCAGGTGGCGCCGGCCGGCACATCTTCCGGGCACTCTTGCAGTGCAGCACGCACCACCTCCAGCAGGTGTTCGCGCCGTTCCCGGGTGATAGCGCTGCCAGTGGCGAACCAGAAGGTGCCCAGGCAGCGTTGTCCCGCCAGGCCCAGGGGGGACTGCAGCAGGCGGGTGTCGGTGGCATCCATGCAAGCCTGTTCCAGCCAGACGCCTGGGATTTCCAGCCGCTGCCGGAACCGGCCGCTGGTGTAGGGCTGGTTGGCCAGGGGCAGGCCGAGTGCGGTCACGTCCCAGCCCATCATTTCCGCGTCTGCGGCCAGTGTGGCGCTCACCGTGTTGAGTGCGTCGCAGCCGGGGTAGGCAATGGCTTCCAGCGGCAGCCATTCCAGCCGCGCGCCCGGGTCCAGGGCGATGGCGACCTGTTGGGTTGCGATGGCGTTGTCGGTCGCGTAAAACCGGGTGGCACCGGGGGTGCCCAGCATGGCGTGGGCGCCGGTATTCACGTGCAGCGTCACGTCCAGCAGGTCGCCGCCCACCAGACCGCCAGGTGGGTGCACCACCACGTTGTGGCAGATGGCATCGCCCTCCGGGTACAGGCTCTTGAGGATGCGCAGGGGGCCGTCGTGCCGGTGTTGCAAAACGGTGCGTTGTTGATCGAGACGGTAGTCGAGATGGAGTTGGGCGTGCCAGGGCATGCGAGGAGTTTACGGGGCCGCCGAGCGGTCTCCAGCCCTTCAGGCGGGCACGGGTTCGGCGGCTTGCGGTGTGGGGTCGGGCTTCATCCAGCTGCGCAGCTTGCCGGGGTTGAGCAGGCCTTGCGGGTCGAAGCGGTGCTTCATTTTCACCACGGCCGGGTCCAGGTTGTTCTGCTTGCCGTCTTCCACGATATACACGTGTGGGTTGTTGATCTGCACGCCATGGTCGCGGTAGATCTGCATGATCTCGTTCAGCCGCGCTTCGGTGGTGTAACGGATGAGTTGCAGGCCGCTGCAGTTGAGCGCGCCTTCCTTGGTGCGCAAAAACTCCAGGTGCATCATCACCTCGCCCGCCAGTTGGGTCTCCAGCGCGCGCACCTGTGCCAGGTTGCGGGTGGGGTCGAAACCGCTCTGGATGTAGGTGAGCCCCTTGTCCACTTTCATGGCCACCAGGGTGGTGTGGTTCCAGGTGTATTCGAGCAGCGTCTTGTTGCTGGCCGCCACTTCTTCGGCAGACCTACGGTAGCTCACGTGGCCGCCGTGTTCGGCCACCATGGCGCGCATGCCGGCTTCAGAATGCGGAGCCACGATCACTAGCACGGCGTGGCAGCCCCTGGGCAGGTACTCGGCCAGCGCGGTGAAGTGGTCCGGGATGGGCGCGCCCAGGAAGCACACCTCTTTTTTCTCCAGGCCAGGGGCGCTGCTGAAACGGCTGGCAAAGTCCAGCGCGGCATCAAACTCGGTGAAGGTGGCGATGCATTCGGACCAGGGCACGGCGGTGGTCAGCGCCACTTCCAGCTCGAGCACGATGCCATTGGTGCCGTAGGTGTGGTGAAGCAGCATGGCTTCTGCGCCGCTGAGTTCGATGATCTGCGGTTCGGGCTCCACCGTCATGGCTCGCACCGCCAGGATGTTGCCCGGTGCGGCCAGCGGGCCGTGGTTGATGGAGCCTGCGCCGCCGAAGCCGCCGCCGAACAGGCCACCCAGCGTGGCGCTTCTGTAGGTGGAAGGCAGCCAGCGCAGTTCCTTGCCGTGGGGGCGGGCCTGGTTGTCGAACTCAGACAAGCGAATGCCCGACTGCGCCCGGCCCACGCTGCCGCGCACCCAGCCAAAGGCGTTGTAGCCACTCATGTCCAGGATCACGCCGCCTTGCAGCGGCACGCACTGGCCGTAGTTGCCGGTGCCGGTGCCGCGCACGGTGATGGGAATGGCGTGGCGGGCGCAGGCGCTCACCACCTGGCGCACTTCATCTTCGGTACGCGGGCGCACGGCAATGTCGCCGCGCTTGCCCTGCAGCGCCTCCTTGAGCACCGGGCTGAACCAGGCGAAGTCTTGCGACAGGCGGGCCAGTCGCTGGGGTTCGGTGATCCAGTCGAGCGTGGGCAGTTCGCTGGACAGATGCTGGACGGATTCGGTGTGTGGGCTCATGGGGGCTCCTTGGGGCCGCTGTCCATCCCGGTGGGTTCACCGTGGCCAGGCGCGGCGGGGTTTTTGGATTCAGTCGTGTGAGGTTTCGCTGGCGTGCCAGCCGCCCAGTGCTTTCCTGGACAACCAGGCCATGGCCACGAACAGCGCCACGCCGGTCAGCGAGATCAGCAGCAGGGCCGCGAACATGCGCGGGATGTTGAGCTGGAAGCCGGCCTGCAGGATCTGGTAGGCAAGGCCCGCACCGGTACCGCCAGTGCCGGCCACGAATTCGGCCACCACGGCGCCAATCAGGGCCAGCCCGCTGGAGATTCGCAGGCCCCCAAAGAAATAGGGCAGGGCACTGGGAATGCGCAGCCGCATGAGCGTCTGCAGCCGGGTGGCGCGGTTGAGCTGGAAGTAGCTCTGCAGATCAGGGTCCACGCTGCGCAGGCCCAGTGTGGTGTTGCTGATGATGGGGAACAGCGCCACCAGCGAGGCGCAGATCACCATCGACAAGGTGGGGTCGCGCACCCAGATGATGATCAGCGGCGCCACCGCCACGATGGGTGTGACCTGCAGCAGCACCGCGTAGGGGAACAGCGCGGTCTCTATCGCCTTGCTCTGCACGAACAGGAAAGAGATCAACACACCGGCCACGGTGGCGGCCACAAAGGCCAGCAGCGTGATCTTGACCGTGACAAACAGCGAGCCACCCAGTGTGGCCCAGTCGGTCACCAGGGTCTGCATCATCAGCAGCGGCGAAGGCACCAGGTAGGGCGGCAGCTCCAGCCCGGTGACGAGACCCTGCCACAGCACCAGCAACACCACGCCCACCAGCACCGGATAGGCGATGCGCTGCACGCGGGGCTGGTACAGCAGGGGCCTGGCCGCGGCCTGGGCGGGGCGGGGTTTGGGCGGGACGGCGCTCGATGCCACGGGAGGCGCGGGCATCAGCGGTGCAGCCGTGCTTGCATGGGCGTGGGCCGATGACGCCTTCTTCAAGTCGGCAGGTGCGGCAGCGGTCAAGGTGTTCATGTCTGCACCTCCTTGGTGGACTGGCTGGCGCGCAGCAGGCTGTCCTGCAGCTGCTTGGCGTGGCGCGAAAACTGGGGCGATACGAGGAAGTCCGGCGTGCGCGGGTAGGGTTCGTCGATGCGGAATTCCTCCACCACGCGGCCGGGGCGTGCGGCCATCATCACCACGCGGGTGGACAGGAACACCGCCTCGTGGATGGAGTGGGTGACGAAGATGACGGTGAGCTTTTTCTTGCGCCACAAGTCCAGCAGTTCGGCGTCGAGCTTGTGGCGGGTGATCTCGTCCAGCGCGCCGAAGGGTTCGTCCATCAGCAGCAGGTCGGGCTGTGTGACCAGGCCGCGTGCGATGGACACGCGCATCTGCATGCCGCCTGAGAGCGACCGGGGCAGGTCGCCTGCGAATTTCGAAAGACCCACCAGCGCCAGCGCCTCTTCCACCTGCGCGTTCGCCTGCGCCTTGGGGGTGCCCGCGAGGTCCAGTGGCAGACGCACATTGGCTTGCACACTGGCCCAGGGCATGAGCGTGGGCGACTGGAACACGAAGGCCATCTTCTTGCCGCTGGCTTCCAGCTGGTCCACCGGTTTGCGCCACAGGTGCAACCGCCCATCGGTGGGTTCCAGCAGGCCGGCCACCATCTTCAGCAGCGTGCTCTTGCCGCAGCCGGAAGGGCCGAGCAGGGTGACGAACTCGCCCTCTTCGATGCGCAGGTCCACCGGCAGCAGGGCCTGCGTGCCGTTGGGGTAGGTCTTCTCGACCGAAAGCACTTCCACCGCAGGGGTGGGCGGGTGAGCGAGGGTCACGGCGGGGGATTCGACGAGCGACATGCTGGCCTTTCGATGAAGGCGGCAGACCACGCGAAGGGCCTGCCGCTGTTTCAGGGCGGGGTGTTTCGGAACAAACCTGCGCCGCTCAGGGCATGACCTTCGCGTCCTGGATGAAGGCTGTGTTGTAGGCCTCTTCCATCTTCACTTTGGCCGGGTCGATCAACTTGGTTTCCACCAGGAAGTCGTAGCTGGCCTTGGCGCGTTCTGGCGTGATGATCCCGATACCGGCCTTGCCCGCATCACCGCCCGTGACCATCTGCAGTTCCTTGAGCTTGCCCACGCTGTAGGCCAACTGCTCGTCGGTCATGTTGGGGTTGTCCTTCTTGATCAGGACGTTGCCCGGGGCTGGGTCGGCCAGGTAGCTCTTCCAGCCTTCCATGGTGGCTTTGACAAAGTTGCCAACCGCAGCGCTGCGGTCCTTCACGGTTTTTTCCATGCAGGAAATGGTGGTGGCGTAGGCGGGGTAGCCCTGGTCGCTGAACATCAGCGTGTTGGCCTTCACGCCGGCTTTTGCAATGGCAAAGGGCTCTGAGGTGAGGTAGCCCTGCTGGGCCACGGTCTTGTCGGCCACGAAGGGCTGGATGTTGAAGGTGTAGGGGCGGGTCTGTGAATCGGTGAAGCCGTACTTCGCCTTCAGCCAGGGCCAGTAGCCGCGCTGGGCAGAAGACGCAATGAAGATGGTCTTGCCCTTGAGGTCTTCGAACTTGGTCACGTCTTCGTGCGCGATCAGCACCTGCGGGTCTTTCTGGAACACGGCGGCCAGCGTGACCACGGGCACGCCGCCCGCGCGCATCTGCACCATCTGCAGGTCGCTCGATCCCATCACGCATTCGGCCTGACCGGCAGCCATCATCTGCACGATGTTGACCTGTGGTCCACCCATCTTGATGGTCACGTCCAGACCGTATTTTTTGTAGATGCCGGTGGCCACGGCCTGGTAGAAGCCGCCGTGTTCGGCCTGGGCGTACCAGTTGGTCATGTAGGTGAATTTTTCCTGTGCGTGTGCAGTGCTGGCGGCACCCAGGCCCAGCAACAGGGCGGAAGCGATCGTGGTCAGACGTGCGGCGGATTTCTTCATGGCAGGCTCCGGTGGGGTTGAAACAGGGAGAACAGGTGGAACGAAACAGGGGAGGGTTCAGATAGCGGTCTGCACGTGGCCGGTGTGCTGCGCGCGACCCCAGGTGGGCTCGGCGCGCGGCGCCCATTCCAGGGTGTGCAGTTCGGTGATGGCGGCGGCCCAGCTATCAGCCAGCGAATCCAGAATGGCCAGACCCTGCTCCGGTGTGGCCGGCAGGGGGTCGCCGATGATCCCGCTGGGGCCGAAGTCGCGCGCGCTCCAGGCGCAGGCGGGCCGGCCGTCGGGCGAGAGCAGCGGTGAAGGGAACGCGGGCGGGTAGTTCACCACCGCGCGGTCCATGCGCACGGTCTCGGGCGCCAGCGCCAGCATCAGCGCGGTCTCGGCGTGGCCGGCGTGCATGGCCAGCCTCCTTTCTTTTTCTGACAGGTACTGCCCCGCCACGTGCGGCACGCGCCAGGTGAAGCTGGGCACCACGATGAAGTCGCCATGGCGCAGCCGCAGTTCACGGGCAGACATTTCCATCACCTGCGGCTGGCCGCCGTGGCCGTTGACGATGAGCAGCTTGCGAAAGCCGGCGCGGTAGACCGATTCGCCCACCTCGTTCATGGTGGCCAGCAGGGTCTCGCCGCTGAGCGTGACGGTGCCGGGAAAGTGCAGGTGCTCCTCGGACTTGCCGTAGGTGATGGGCGCCATCGCATACGCCGGCACCGATTCAGGCAGGCGCGCGAGCGCGTGGCCGATCACACCGGCGGCGATCACCGTGTCCACCGCACACGGCAGGTGCGGCCCGTGCTGTTCGGTGGCGCCGGTGGGCAGCACGATCACGGTGTTGGCCTTGTCGGGCAGGCCGGCGATTTCGGTCCAGCTCAGATAAGGCAGGAAGCGTTGGGGTGGGTTGTAGCCGTGCAGCATGGGGGTGTGCTCAATGGTTGGGGGTTCAGCGCAGGGGCAGCCAGGCGGTGGCTTCGACTTCGATCAGGATGTCGGCGGTGGGCAGCATGGCGCTGACCTCCACCACGGTGGATGCCGGTGGTTCACCGGGGAAAAACAGCTTGCGCACCTGGCTGTAGCGCGGGAAGTGGTCCAGGTGCTTGAAGTACTGCACCAGCTTGAACACGTCGCTCATCTGGCCGCCTGCGGCTTCCATGGTTTGCCGGATGCTGTTGAGCACATACCAGCTCTGCGCCAGGATGGGGCCGTCCTTGATGTCGCTGCTGAATTCGCCGGTGCGCCCGATCAGCGTGGCGGCCTCGGGCGGTATGTCCTCAAAGCCGCGCACGATGCGTCCGGCGGCCGGGTCCACCGCGATCACGCCGGAGAGGAACACGAGGTCGCCGGCGCGGCGCCAGGCGGTGTAACGGGCTAGCGGCTGTGCAGCGCCTGTGGGGGCGGCGTTGTTCATGATGTGACCTCTGTGGCGGGCTGGGGCGTTGTCCAGTGGGTGGGCACCTGGCCGCTGGCCACACGCCCACCGCGCAGCACCACGCGCGGTTGGCTGCGTGACGGAAAGCCCCAGGCGTCTGCGGCGGTGAACACCAGCAGGTCGGCGCTGTCGCCGCTTTGCAGGGGCAACTTCGCCGGGCTCCGGCGCAGCCAGTCGCTGCGGCACAGCGCCTCGCTCCAGCGGTCGAAAGGCGCGTCGAGCTGTGCGGCCGAAACTCCGGCGGCCAATGCTTCGAGCGGGTCGAAGCTGCCCACGGGGCAGAACGGGTCCTGCACGTTGTCGCTGGCCACCAGCACCGGAATGCCACGCTCACGCGCTTCCTTCACCAGCGTGATGCCTCGCAGGCGCGGCGTGCGGCCGGTGGTGGCGTCCTGCAGCAGCAGGTTGGTGATGGGCAGGGTGACCAGGGTGATGGGTGCGGCCGCTACCGCGTCCAGCGTGGCCAGTGCGGTGGATGTCTCTTGTGCGGCGAGTGCGCAGGTGTGACCGCAGACCACATGGCCTTCGAAGCGCATGGCTTGCAACAGCGATGCCGTGGTGGCCAGGCCACTGGCAGCGGGGTTGAGTTCTTCGTCCACGTGCAGGTCGACGTCCAGCCCGTGGTGCTGTGCGGCTTCGAACAGGTGGCGCAGGGCTTGCGGGTCCCAATTGGTGGAATGCACAAAGCCGCCCAGCAGCGCACCGGGCCCGCTGCGCGCCACCGTGGCGGCCAGGGTCATGGCGGCGCTGCGATCGGTGTACAGGTGCAGCGGGATCAGGCTCACGCGCTCCAGCGTCAGGCGGCCGGCCCAGGCTTCGGCCAGTTCGCGCAGCACCGACCAGGCCAGGGGCTGTGTATCGGGCTCCCACCAGTCGCAGTGGGTGCGCAGGTGCGTCACGCCGGCCTCATAGGCCCATTGCAGGGCGCGGCCAGCGCGCTCGCGCACGTCGGCCTCGGTCCAGCTGCGGCGGTCCACCATCATGGCTTCGATGGCACCCAGCAGCCCCGGCTGCACCGCGCCCATGCGCGGCAGAGTGAAGGCCTTGTCCAGGTGGGTGTGGGCGTCCACCAGGCCGGGCAGTACCAGTGCGCCGTTCAGGTCCCAGGTACCGGTGATGTGTTCGTTCTGCGGCTGATGCGGCTGCACGCTTTGCACGCGGCCATTGGCGAAGCGCAGGTCGGCCAGAGCGGGTTGCGACCCGGCGCTGGGCCAGGATGGCGGCAGCAGCCAGCGTGGCAGGCGAGCGCGTTGCAGCAGGGTGGGGGTTTGCATCGTGGTCCTCATGCGAATCGGGCCATGGCACGGCCTACCTTGATGCGGAACGCGTCCAGCCGCGGCGTGGTGGCCACGTTCATGTGGTAATACGCGTGGTAGTCCACCCGCGCCCGTCCACCGGTGAGCAGTCGCATGTAGCGGGTGACGGATTTGCGCGGCGGATCGCCCATGAGCAGGGCCGTCCAGCGCGGACGGCCGTAGGTCACCACCGCTGAAATGCGTTTGATGTGCGTGAGCGAAGGCTTGACGTTGTGCGGGTCGCTGATGTCAAACGCCACGCCGGGCATGAGCACGCGGTCGAAGAAGCCCTTGAGCATGGCCGGCATGCCAAAGCACCAGGTGGGGAAACAGAACACCACCGCTTCGGCCCACAGCAGGCGGTCCACATAGCCTTGTACGGGCACCCGGTTGTCAGGCACTTCGTGGTAGCCCAGTCGTTCTTCCCGCGATAGCACGGGGTTGAAGCCTTCCGCGTACAGATCGCAGTCGTCCACCTCGTGGCCGGCGCTGCGCAGGCCGGCCAGCACTTCGCTGTGCAGGGCGGCGTTGTAGCTGGTTTCCACCGGGTGGCAATAGATGACGAGTACGCGCATGGCAGGGGGTTTTGCTGGGTTTGAACGATTGGTCAAACTTTCGCAAGTGCCGTGCCAACCTGCCGAAGCGGCCTCAGAGGCGTTTCAGGACCTTCCGGTCAGATAGACGTGCGCAGATGCACCGCGCACGGGCCGCTGGTGCGCAGGAGATGGTGTGGGTGCGTCAGTCTGGTGCGAGACCGCAGCCCATCAGCACAAATGTGGTGAGCTCGCGCGCGATGGGTTCGCGGTCCAGAGGCTCATCAGGCCCCAGACCCAGCATCACCTGCACCTGCACGCCGTAGTCGGCGTAGTGCTGGGTCATGCCCCAGATCTGCATGAGCAGCAGGCGTGCATCCAGCGGGCGCAACCGGCCTTCGGTGATCCAGCGGTTGATCACGTCCACCTTCTGCTGGGTGGACTTCACCGCCACCGGCCAGTACCGGCCCAGGTTGCGCCCGCCGCCCAGCACCTCGCTGGTGAAGATGCGCGAGAGGCCGGGATTGTCCAGTGCGTAATCCAGCTTCTTGCGCACGTAGTGGCTCAGCACCTGCCTGGGGTCGTCGCTTTCAATGTCGAAGGCGAACGCACTCGACCAGCCGTTGAGCACCGAATACAGCAGGTCTTCGTACAGCTCTTCCTTGCTGCTGATGTAGTAGTGCAGGTGCGGTTTGGTGAGGCCCGCGCGCTCGGCAATGGCCTTGGTAGAGGCGCCCTTGAACCCGTGCCGGCTGAACTCGGCGATGGCGGCTTCGCGGATGGCCGCCAGCATGCGTTCGCGCCCGGGCTTGCCTCTTGCAGCCAATGTGTCGGGCAGGGTGTCGTCGTCGGGTGCGGTCATGGCGGAAGGATAGCGTGCGTGTTCCGCTGGCCGGCCCGGTTCAGTGCGGCAGCTGTAGCGCAGGCGCCGCGACGCCGGGTGGCAGTTCGCCCGCGCTCAGCCGGAACACGTGGTCCTCCGGGTCGCACAGCACCGCCTGCCATTCGCCGTAGTAGGTGGCGTAAGGCCCCTTGATCACGCGCCCGCCCAGCGCCTGCACGCGCGCCGTGGCTTCGCTCACCGCAGCGGCGCTCTCCAGCATGAAGGTGGCATAGGCGGTGACATCACCCGACGCACCCACGGCCGGTGCGCGCCCGCTCAGGTTCAGCAGGTCGTAGGCCGCAGGCGCATGAAAGCCGAACTGGAAGCTGGGCGAGGCCAGTGCGCAGTAGATGGGCGAGCGGCTGTGTGTGGCTTCTTCCAGGCCCAGCAGCGCCTGATAGAAGCGCAGCTGCTGCGCGATGTCGTGGCAGAACAAATTGACGTAGAGCTTCATGCGGCCTCGGTCTGCTCGGTGGCTTGCCTCAAGCCATAGGTCTTCTGGTACATCTCTTTGAGGTGTTCACCGGCGGTGCAGGGCGGGTACTTCGGTGCCTCGCCGGGCGCCACTGTGCCAGGCACCGCTTCGATGCGCGCAAAGAATGCCGGCTCGTAGAAGAAGGGGATGGAATAGCGTGGTGCGCCGCCCGAATGCAGGTTGCGCACGCGATGCGGGTTGGAGTGGTACAGGCCGTTGGTCCAGCGCGGAATCATGTCGCCCAGGTTGACCACGAAGCAGCCCTCAATGGGAGTGGCAGGCACCCAGCTGCCGTCGGGCATCTGCACCTCCAGTCCGCCGTGGGCGTCCTGCGCCAGCACGGTCACGGCGCCCCAGTCGGTGTGCGCACCGGCACCAAAGGTGCGCTCGTCCGCCCCTTCCGGGTGGGCCGGGTAGCGCGCCATGCGCAGTGTCACCATCGGGTCCTTGCAGGCAGCATCGAAGTGGTCTTCCGGCAGTCCCAGCGACAGCGCCAGCAACTGCATCAGCCGCAGCGACAGCGCGTTCATGGTGTCGATGTAGGCCTCGCAGATGGCCCGCGCATGCGGCAGCTCTTCGGGCCACTGGCTGGGGCCGTAGGTCTGGTGGCCGGCCTGCACATAGGGGTGATCGGCCGGCCAGTTCATGCCGCAGTAGAAGCTCTCCTTCAGGTCCGGCCTGGCACTGGCGTCCAGCGTCTGCGCACCCAGCGCTTCAAAGCCGCGCATGATGGGCGAGTGCTGGATGGACAGCGCTTCGCGCCGCTCCAGCGGCAACTCCATCAGCTCGCGGGCGATGTCGAACTGGCGCGCCACCACCTCGGCCGGCACGCCATGGTGGCGAACATAGAAGAAGCCCGCGCTCATGGCCGCTGCGCGCAACTGCTGAGCCACTTCGGCAGAGCGCGGCCCGCCGGGCACCAGCGCGCCGCTCAGGTCGATGACGGGAATGCCCATGGTGCGTGCCCCCAGAGGTTCAGGCCTTGAGCCGACGGTCGGCGGCGGCGGGCAGGAACTGGTCGGTCCAGAATTCGGCCACCGTGGGCGCGCTCTTGAGGTTGAAGGCCGCCACGGTTTCGTCAATGGTGGCCTGCAGACGTGCACCGGTGGCAGCGCCCCAGCCGTTGGACTGGGTGTCGGGTGTCTTCATGGTGCCGTCCACGATCAGCTTCAGCCGCTCGAACTCCAGTGTTTCGTTGGCCAGGGGTTCGCGCGCCTTCACAGCCGCCGCGCCCGCTTTCGGGTCGGCGATGCATTCGATCCAGCCGCGCGTGCTGGCTTTCACGAAGGCCTTGAGTACGTCGGGGCTTTCGCTCATCACCTTCGGGTTGGCCACCAGGCCATTGCCATAAGACTTCATGCCGTGGTCAGAGAAGCGGAACACGGTGAGCTGTTCCGGCCCCATGCCACGGGCCTTGAGGTTGAGCAGGCCGGTGAAGAAGAAGTAGGCCACGGCGTCGAAGTCGCCCTTGACGAAACGCGTGTCACCGATGTCGGGTGTGGCGTTTTCCCATTTCACGCCGCTGGGATCGAAGCCCTGGGCTTTGGCGAACACCGGGAACAGCTTGCGCGACGCATTGAATGGCTGACCCAGGATGGACTTGCCGGCCAGATCGGCGGGCTTCTTGATCGGACCATCCTTGCGCACCATCACCGCGTTCGGGTTCAGGTCGTACTGCATCGCAACCGCCTTGAGCGCTACCTGCGGGTTGGCCAGGTTGAACTCGATCATCGAAGACAGGTCGGCAGACGCAGCGTCGTAGGCGCCGCCACCCACCAGACTGATGGCGGCTGCGGAGCCATTGCCGGTGTCGATGGTCACGTCAACGCCTGCGTCCTCGTAGTAGCCGCGCTGCTGCGCCAGCAGGAAGCCGGCGCCTGATGCTTCGACCTTCCAACCCAGGTTGAACTTGAACTTCTGAAACGATCCTTGCGCACGCACAAACGGCGACACGGCCAGCAACGATGCGGCGCCCGAGGCGCAGAGGAGGGAACGGCGTTTCATGGAACAAGTCTCCTTTCAGGGGAAGGAACCTGCCGGGGCAGGGGGGGGTGGAACAAGAGAGCGGCATGCATGGGCGGTTCAGCCCGCCACGGTGTGAACGATGTGCTGCACCGCTTCACGTGCGTGTGCTGCCAGCCTGGCGCGGTCCAGGCCGGGGATCTCGCCATCGATCAACACGGGTTGGCCGGACACCCACACGGTGTCGGTCTGCAGCGCACGGCCGCACAGCACGGGCGCGCTGCCGGGGTCGTGCAGGCCGATGGCGGCTGCGCTGTCCAGGCGGTAGCTGGCCAGGTCGGCGGCCTGGCCAATCTCCAACGTGCCAATCCCGGGCAGCCCCAGCACCTCGGCGCCACCGGCCGTGGCCATGCGCACCACGTCGTCGGTGCTCAGGGCATCGGGGCCGTGGCGCAACCGGTGCATCAGGTAGGCCATGTGCACTTCGCTGAGCATGTCGGCGGCTTCGTTCGACGCGGCACCGTCCACCCCCAGCGACACCTTGCCACCCAGGCGCAGCAGTTCCACCACCGGCGCCGTGCCCGAACCCAGCCGCGCGTTGCATTGCGGGCAGTGCGCCATGCCGGTGCCGCTCTGCGCCAGCAGGCGCTGCTCGGATTCTTCCATCCACACCAGGTGGGCGAACCACACGTCGGGCCCCACCCATTCGTGCTGTTCCACAAAGGCCAGTGGTGTGCAGCCATACACCTCGGCGGTGTGGCGCCCGTAGTCGGCCGTCTCGGACAGGTGGCTGTGCATGCGCAGGTCCAGTGAACGCGCGAACCGCGCGATCTCGCGCAACTCGTCCGGCCGCACCGACCAGTTCGGCGTGGTGGGCGCCACCGCGACGCGGCGCATGGCGTCGGGCGCGGTGTCGTTGAAGCGGGCGGCATCGTCTGCCACGCGGCGGAAGAACAGGTCCAGCGGTTCCGGTGCAATCTGAGGTGACGGCGTGGCATCAATCTGCCGCACCTGAGTGGCCAGGCCCCGGCACACCACCATGCGCAGGCCCAGCTTGTCGGCCTCGTCGAACACCACGGCCGTGGGGTCGAACGGCATGCCGGGGTAGTGGTGGTACTGATGGTCGGCCACCGTGGTGCAGCCCGATGCCAGCAGTTCGCTCAGGCCCACGCGCACCGCCAGGCGAAACAAGGCCTCATGATCAAACGCGCGCCGATGGCGCACCGGCACTGCCGCCAACCAGTCGGCCAGGCGCGCATTCAGGCCCGCCGGCACGCCCTTGAGCAGGCTCTGGAACAGGTGGTGGTGGGTGTTGACCCAGCCGGGTGCGAGCACACGGTTCGATGCGTCGTACACCACCTCGCCGGGCTCGGGCACCAACGCGCCAATGCTGAAGATTTTTCCATTGCGCACGCGCACATCACCTTGACCGTGAGGGAGGCGCGCACCGTCTCCGGGCAAGCCGGTGAGCACGGCGGTGGCGTTTTGAATGAGACAGTCGTTCATGGCAAGCTGAAACCGCTTGCTCAAGGCCTGCGCCCTTGAACCATGGCATGGGACCGGGCGGGCAAAGAGGAATGGCTGCGATGCATGAGGTGCTCCAAGGGCGTGCAACTTGTGGCCACCCCGTTCAGCCATGCGGGCAGAACGGGGCGGTACAAGAGCAATTTCCGGGCACGTGCCACTGGGGCACCACGCTGAACGCTTCTACTCTTGCCAGTAATGCATGCAGGAGCCATGCCAGCCCTGAGTCGCCATGCCTCGCCAAAACGGTGCACCGCCATGGCCTGTCTTTTGCTAGCATCCAGACCCAGAGTAGAAGCGTTCACCCTGCGCCATGCAGGGCCGGAAATTGCTCTTGAGAACCCTCAAGCCAATTCATTCAGGAGCGTTTCATGCTGGTCACCCAACAGCCCATCTTCCGCAAGCACTGGCATGCCGTCATGCCGCTGTCCCACCTGCAAGACGGCCCCAAGCCCTTCACCCTGCTGGGCGAAAACATCGTGCTTTTCCTGGACGAGCACGGCCACCCCGCCGCTCTGAAAGACCGTTGCTGCCACCGCACCGCTCGGCTCAGCAAGGGCTGGTGCAAGAACGGCAACATTCAGTGCGGCTACCACGGCTGGGTCTACAACCGCAGCGGCCGTGTGATCGAAATTCCCCAGTACGGTGCAGACCGCGAGATCCCCAAGGACTACGGCACACCCGCCTATGCCTGCGTGGCGCGCTACGGCTACGCCTGGGTGGCATTGGAGGATCCGGTGGCCGACATTCCGGTGATTCCGGAATTCGAAGCGGATGGCTGGCGCACCATCTTCCAGTTCTATGAAACCTGGCACACCAGCCCGATGCGCGCGCTGGAAAACTCGTTCGACAACTCCCACTTCAGCTTCGTGCATCGCGCCACCTTTGGCGTGGCTGCCTCACCCAAGCCGAGCAAGTACGAACTCATCGAAAACGAAGCCGGCTTCCACGCCGAGACCGTGATCGACGCCGTGAACCCTGAAAAATTCCGCCGCATCAGCGGCGTGCAGGATCCGATCACCCAGCGCCACATGCGCAACGCCTACTTCCAGCCGTTTTCCCGGCGGCTCGACATCGAATACCCCAGTGGCGTGCGCCACGTGATCATCAACGCGTTCACCCCCATTGACGATGGCCGCATGCAACTCTGCCAATGGCTGTTCCGCAACGACACCGAAGCCGATTGCCCGGCCCAGTTGCTGATCGACTTCGACGAAGAGATCACGCGCGAAGACAAGGACATCCTCGAATCCACCGATCCCGACGCGGTGGTGGATTTGCGACGGCGGGGTGTGGAATATTCAATGGACTCCGACCGCCCGGGCATCCTTATCCGGCGCAAGCTGATGGCGATGTTGTCGGAGGCGGGGGAGGCGGAGGTGCATCGCTGACTTCGCGCCGGCAGCTCCGGTGGGCGGCGACCGGGGTGTCCGGCTCCGCGACTGTCCCCCGCCCAGGGCTTCGCCCTGGGCTCCTCCTTCATGTTGCTGCGCCGGACACCCCGATCACCGCCCACCTTCTCGGCATGCCCGTGTTCGCTTACGCAGATGCCACTTCAGCTTGCGGGTGCTGGGTGCTCTGCGCAGCGGCATCAAGGAGGAGGGCCGGCGCAGCCGGTCCGGGGGACAGCCGCGGAGCAGAGTACCCTGTGACCGCGAGCGCCGCAAAGGTGCAGGCGCGACATCAGCGCGAAGCCCAGAACCCCTCATGAGGCGCCAGCATCTCGGCCTCCAGCTCAGGCACAGGCCCGATCACCTCAATGCGCTTCTGCCCTCGTGCCAATACCTCGCGACATGGCAAGGAGAGTGTCGGGTTCTCTTCATGGCTCCCCGTGAGCACCAGCAAAGCCTCTTCACTGGCCCCGTACACCACTCGCCCAATGTTCGCCCAGTACAACGTGCCCGTGCACATCGCACAAGGCTCGAACGTCGTCACCAACGTGCACCGCGCCAGGTACTCACCCGGCCAGTTGTCCGCCGCCGTGCGCGCCAACGTCGACTCCGCATGGTTCACCGTGTCGATGTTCCCCTGCTCCGCCAACACCGCCTCACCATCCGGCGCCACCAGCAAAGCCCCAAACGGATGCCGCCCCATCGAAGCAGCCCGCCGCGCCACATCATTCGCGCGGCGAAGGTGACGGATGATCTGATCGTGATTCATAAAAAACTACAAAAAGCCGAGCGAAGGGAAGCGATCCAGGGACACCGCGGAACCGGCTTCGCCGGGCCGCAGGTGTCGTCCCCCCGCGCAGCAGGGGGGAAGCGCCGTCAGGCGCGCAGGGGGGCTAATTCTGACTGCCGCGATGCGCCCACCCCGTCGTGTGCTTCTCCACAAAACTGAACAGCTCGTACATCGCCATCGCCATCACCCCCACCACCAGCAGACCACTGAAAGCCAGGCCCATCTGCATCGACGAACCCGCCGAAATCAGCAGGTAGCCGATGCCTTCGTTCGAAGCCGTCATTTCCGACACGGTGGTGCCCACAAACGCCAGCGTGATCGCCACCTTCAGCGAGCCGAAGAAATACGGCATCGAACGTGGCAGACCCACCTTGGTCAGCACGTCCCAGCGCTTGGCACCCAGCACCCGCAACACGTCCTCCAGCTCCGGCTCCAGCGTGGCCAGGCCGGTGGCGATGTTGACCATGATGGGAAAGAAGCTGATGAGGAACGCCGTGAGAATGGCCGGGCCCACGCCAATGCCGAACCACACCACCAGAATGGGCACGAAGGCCGCCTTGGGCAAGGCGTTGAAGGCCGTCATCAGCGGGTAGACAGCAGCGTACGCCAGGCGTGAACTGCCAATCAGAAAGCCCAGCAACACCCCCACCACGATGGCGATGCCGAAGCCCGCCATGGTCACCCAATACGTGCGCCAGGCGTGGCCCAGGATGGTGGTCTTGTGTTCCAGCGTCTGTTCCCAGATGCGCGATGGGCTGGGGAAGATGAATTCCGAGACCCCGAACCCGCTGGTGATCACTTCCCAGATCACCAGAATGGCGATGAGCAGCAAGAACGGTGACCACCGCTCCACTTGTTTTTTGTTCATGGTGTGGGTCCGTTCACTGGTTGACAGGGGTGCGCAAGGCCCCGATGTGACCGCGCAGTTCGAGCACGATGTCGCTGAAGTCCTTGGTGTAAGTCACCTCCAGATCGCGCGTGCGCGGAATCGGGATCTCGCGCTGCACCACAAAGCGCCCCGGGCTCTTGCTCATGCAGTACACCGTGTCGGCCAGGAACACGCTCTCGCGCAGGTCGTGCGTGACCAGGATGACGTTGAAGCGTTGTGCTTCCCACAGGTCGCGCAGCGTGCACCACAGCTCTTCACGGGTGAAAGCGTCCAGCGCGCCAAAGGGCTCGTCGAGCAGCAGCATCTTGGGTTCATGGATCAACGCGCGGCAGATGCTGGCGCGCTGCTGCATACCGCCGGAAAGCTCCCACGGAAACTTCTTCTCCATGCCGCCCAGGCCCACGCTGGCCAGCAGCCGGCTGGCGCGTTCCACGTATTCCTTGCGGCGGTCCTTGAACTGGCTGCGGTACGGTTCCACGATTTCCAGGGGCAGCAGCACGTTGTCCAGCGTGGTGCGCCAGGGCAGCAGCGATGGGGCCTGGAATGCCATGCCCGAAATCTTCAGCGGGCCGGTCACGGGCGCACCGTCAATGCGGATCTTGCCCATGCTGGGCATCTTCAGCCCGGTGGTGAGCTTCATGAAAGTGGATTTGCCGCAACCCGACGGACCCACGATCGCGATGAATTCGCCCTTTTTCACCTTGAGGTTGATGTCCTCCACCGCGAAGGTGTTCTTGGCGAGCAAGTCTTCGTTGTAGGCCAGCCAGACCTGGTCAAATTCGACGAAGGGGGCTTCATCAGGTTGGGTGGCGTTCAAGGCGTTCTGCATGAAAAATTCCTGAAAAAAAGGCCAGTCACCGGAAGGTGCTGGCCTCGGCCATGAGTGAAAGACGCTCAGCCTTTCAAGGCCAGGCTCATTTTTTGGCGGGTGGCAAGACGTTCGGGTCGGCGGCCGCAGGCAGCATGGAACCGTTCCAGATGGCGGTGGGGTTGATGCGGGTCTTGGTTTTGTAGGCATCGGAGACCTGGGAAGCCATCAGCGCCAGGCGGCCCGGATTGGCTTGTCCGAAACCCTCCGCGCGCGCGTCGGGGCTGGCCACGACGGAGTCGATGGCGAGCTGCAGACGGCGGGTTTCCAGGGCCACATTGATGATGCCATCGCGGGCCTTGACCGTCTCAATGGCCGCAACCGGGTTGGCCATGACTTCCTTGGCGCCCTTGGCGAACGCGGTCAGGAAGGCCTTGACGGCCGCAGGGTTCTCGGCAATCAGCTTGGGGCTGGCAATGATGGCGTTGCCGTACAGCTTCACGCCGTGATCGGCGTAGGGCATGATGACCACGTCTTCGGCCTTCACACCGCGCGCTTCCAGGTTCAGCAGCGAAGTGAACGAGAAGCCGGTGATGGCGTCGATGTCGCCGCGCACCAGCATGGTCTCGCGCAGCGGCGGGTCCATGGACGTCCAGGCCACGTTGCTCACGTTGTTGGCCTTCTCGAAGATCGGGAAGCCTTTGCGGCCGGCATCAAACACCGGGGCGCCCAGCTTCTTGCCGCTGAGATCGGCCGGCTTGGTGATGCCGGATTTCTTCAGCGCGAGCACGGCCGCCGGGGTGTTGTTGTAGACCATCATCACGGCCACGGGCTTGTTCGGCGCATCGGGGTTGTTGGCGTGGAACTCCATGAGTGCCGCCATGTCGGCAAAGCCCATGTCGTAGGTGCCTGAAGCCACGCGGGTCACCGTGCCGCCGGAGCCGTTGCCGGAGTCCACCGTCACGTCCAGGCCGGCGGCCTTGAAATGACCTTTGGCCACGGGCTGCAGGAAGAAGGCGGCAGGGCCTTCAAAGCGCCAATCGAGCTGGAACTTGATGGGGGTCTGGGCGTGGGCACTGCCGAAGGCCAATGTGGCGGCCAGGGCGGCGGTGGTCTGGATGAAGTGGCGCTTGTTCATGGAGTCTCCGGGAAGGTGTGGTTGCAGAAAGGCATGGAAAGGCTGCGCACACGGGGCTGATGGGGCACCACAGTCACAGCAAAAAGGGTGCCAGCAACCCGTCGCAGGTCACAGACTGCCCTGTGCATGATTGAACACAGTATTTGTATACAGATTTTCAAATCGGGTGCCCGATTCCGTCAACCAGAAAAACCCTAAATGGGGTGCACCGGTTCGGGATGCATCGAACTGGTGCGATTGTGGTCCGAGTTGGTGCGTGAAGCGCGCACCCTGGCGACCAAACGCACCGAAAAGCGGTACCTCAGCGCGGCGCCAGCTGTCCCGCTGCCGCGAGCGCGGTCATGTTCAGTACCCGTCGCACCGTGGCCGCTGGCGTGAGGATGTAGGCGGTGGCGGCCGAGCCCATGAGGATGGGGCCAACGGTGACACCCCCGCTGGTGGTGGTCTTGAGCACGTTGTAGAGGATGTTGGCCGAGTCCAGGTTCGGGCAGATCAGCAGGTTGGCCGAACCGGTGAGCGACGAGTCCGGCAGGTAGACATCGCGGATCGCGGGGACCAGTGCGGCATCGCCATGCAGCTCGCCGTCGCACTCGATCTCCGGGTGACGCGCCACGAAGATGTCGCGTGCCGCCCGCATCTTCCTGGCCGATGCGCGTTTGCTGGAACCGTAGCTGGAATGCGAAAGAAAGGCGACTTTGGGTGGCAGACCGAAGCGTTGCACCTCTTGCGTCGCCATCCAGGCAATTTCGGCGAGCTGTTCGGCGCTGGGGTCTTCGTTGACGTAGGTGTCGGCAATGAACAGCGTGCCGCGGTCGGTCATGAGGGCGTTCACGGCCGCGTAGTTGGTCACCCCTTCGCGCTTGCCAAGAATGCTGTCGATGCGTTCCAGGTGCGTCATGTACGACCCCGCCAGCCCGCAAATGAGCGCGTCTGCGTCACCCAGAGAGACCATGAGCGAGCCGATGATGGTGTTCGATCGGCGCACGGCCGCCTTGGCCACTTCCGGCGTGCCGCCATCGCGGGCCATGAGCTTGTGGTACTGCTCCCAGTACTGGCGAAAACGCGGGTCGTCTTCGGGGTTGACGTTCTCCACGTCCACGCCCAGGCGCATGCGCAGGCCGGCCTTCTCGATGCGCGCGGCGATCACCGCCGGACGCCCGATCAGGATGGGCTTGGCCAGGCGGTCGTCGATCGCCATCTGGGCCGCGCGCAGCGCCCGCTCGTCTTCGCCGTCGGCATAGGCCACGCGCTTGCGGTCGTCCGGCACGGCCTTGGCGGCGGTGAAGATGGGGCGCATCAGCATGCCGGTCTGGTACACAAAGCGCGACAGGCTCTCCTTGTACGCATCCATGTCGGCAATGGGCCGCGTGGCCACGCCGGAATCGGCGGCGGCCTGTGCCACGGCGGGTGCGATGCGCAGAATCAGGCGCGAATCGAAAGGCTTGGGAATCAGGTAGTCGGGGCCGAATACCAGTTCCTCGCCCTGGTAGGCGCTGGCCACTTCGTCACTGGTTTCGCTCTTGGCCAGATCGGCGATCTGGCGCACGCAGGCCAGCTTCATTTCTTCGGTGATCTTGGTGGCGCCGCAATCCAGCGCGCCCCGGAAGATGTAGGGGAAGCACAGGACGTTGTTGACCTGGTTCGGGTAATCGCTGCGCCCCGTGGCGATGATGCAGTCCGGCCGGATGGCCTTGGCCAGTTCGGGGCGGATCTCCGGCTCCGGGTTGGCCAGCGCCAGGATGATGGGCTGCTTGGCCATGGACTTGACCATGTCGGCGGTGAGCACCCCCGGGGCCGAGCAGCCCAGGAACACGTCGGCGCCGTCGACGGCGTCTGCCAGCGTGCGTTTGTCGGTTTTCTGCGCGTAGCGCGCCTTCGACTCGTCGTAGCCGCCGGCACGGTCCTGGTGAATCACCCCTTTGGAATCGCACACAAAGATGTTCTCGCGCGCCACCCCCAGGCCCACCATCACGTCCAGGCAGGCAATGGCCGCCGCGCCCGCGCCGCTGACGGCCAGTTTGACGTCGCCGATCTTCTTGTTGACCAGTTCCAGGCCATTGAGCAGCGCCGCGGCCGAGATGATGGCGGTGCCATGCTGGTCGTCGTGAAACACCGGAATGCCCATGCGTTCGCGCAGCTTCTTCTCGATGTAGAAGCACTCGGGCGCCTTGATGTCTTCCAGGTTGATGCCGCCCAGTGTGGGTTCCAGCGCGGCAATGATGTCGACCAGCTTGTCCGGGTCTTTCTCGTCGAGCTCGATGTCGAACACGTCGATGCCAGCGAATTTCTTGAACAGGCAGCCTTTGCCCTCCATCACCGGCTTGCTGGCCAGTGGCCCGATGTCGCCCAGGCCCAGCACCGCCGTGCCGTTGGTGACCACGCCCACCAGGTTGCCGCGCGAGGTGTATTCGGCGGCCATGGTGGGGTCCGCCTGAATGGCCAGGCAGGGGTAGGCCACGCCGGGAGAGTAGGCCAGCGACAAGTCACGCTGGTTGGACAGCGGTTTGGTGGGGGTGACCGAGATCTTGCCCTTGCCAGGCGAGCGGTGATAGTCGAAGGCGGCGTCGCGCAGGGCTTGTTCAGCGGGTGTCATGGTGTCTCCTTGATCGGGGCATTTTGGCATGCACGGCGCAGGGAGCCACTGTGGATTGCACCGATACCCGAGAGGCCTCAAAGGGCAGCGAGATGGTTCGGCGAAACCGGTTTGTCAGACCGGTTGGAGCAGATCGAACAAGGTGCGGGCCAGCACCTTGGTGGCACGGCGCAGGTCATCGAGCACCAGGTTTTCGTCAGCGCGTTTGGCATTCGATTCGCGCACCGTGCGCGGGCCGGAACCGTAGATGACGCCCGGAATACCGCGCTCCACGTACAGGCGTACGTCGGTGTAGAGCGGTGTGCCCACAGCGGGAATGGGCTCGCCGAACACGGCCTCGCCATGTTTCTGCAACGCTTGTACCAGCGGCTGGTTGCCGGGCAGGGGTTGCATGGCGCGGCACAGCAGCATGCGCCGCACGTCGACCTGTATGGTCTTCCCACCGCGTGGCGGCTGGAAGCTGGCAGCAGCGGCTTCGATGGTGCGGCGCAAGGTGGCCTCCACCTCGATCGGGTCTTCTTCGGGAATCATGCGGCGGTCGACCTTGAACACCACCTTGCCCGGGATCACGTTGGTGTTGGTGCCGCCGCTGATCTGGCCTACGTTCAGATAGGGGTGGGTGATGCCTTCAACCTGGGAGCGCACCTGCAGGTAGTCGGCATTGAGTGCGTAGAGCGCATTGAGTATGTGCACCGCTGCCTGAAGCGCATCGGTGCCGCTGTCGGGTATGGCGGCATGGGCCATGTCGCCGTGCACCGTCACTTCCAGTTGCAGACAGCCGTTGTGCGCCACCACCACCTGGTAGCTGAAGCCGGCGGCGATCATCAGGTCGGGTTGGGTCAGGCCCTTTTCCAGGAGCCACGCCGGGCCCACCTCGCCGCCAAATTCTTCGTCGTAGGTCACGTGCAGTTCCAACCCACCCGCCAGCTTCGCGCCCAGCGCTTCGAGTGCGCGAATCGCGTAGGTGAAGCTGGCGATGTCGCCCTTGCTCACGGCGGTGGCGCGGCCGTAGATCTTGCCGTCCACCACTTTGCCACCATAGGGATCGTGCGTCCAGCCCTCACCCGGCGGCACCACGTCGCCATGCGCATTGAGCGCGATGGTCTTGCCGCCGTCGCCATAGCGTCGGCGCAGGATCAGGTTGGTGATGCTCTGCAGCCCGGCGGCTTTCACGTCGGCTTCGGGTACGGCGTGCTTTTCGGCTTCCAGGCCCATGGCCGCGAGCAGTTCAGCGGTGCGTTCGGCGTGAGGGGCGTTGTTGCCGGGCGGTGTGTCGGTGGGCACACGCACCAGTTCCTGCAGGAATCGCACCTCATCGTCGAAGTGGGTGTCGATCCAGGCGTCCAGTTTTTCAAAATCGGTCATGGTGGCTCAGTGAGAGTGTTCGGAGGCGAGTTGTTCCAGCAGGTCCGAGAAGGCGCGCACGCACAGGTCCATGTCGTCGCTGGTGGTGGATTCGAGCGGGTTGTGGCTGATGCCGCTGTTGAGGCCGCGCACGAAGAGCATGGCCTGCGGCATCACTTCGTGCAGCTTCATGGCGTCGTGGCCGGCACCGCTGGGCATGCGGTGCAGTGGCACACCCAGCGCGGTCACCGCTTTTTCCCAGCGGGCCTGCCACGCAGGTGCGCTGGGCGCGGCGGCGGCGCGCATGGTTTCTTCCAGGGTGTGGCGCACGCCGCGTCGCTCGCAGATGGCGTTCAGTTGCGCGAGCACGTCGCGCTCGAGTGCGTCTCGCTGTGCATCACTGGGTGCGCGCAGATCGAGTGAAAACGTGCAGCGACCCGGCACCACATTGATCGACCCATTGGGTACCTGCAGCATGCCGATGGTGGCTACCGAATCGCCGTCGACTGCCGCCCGCTGTTCGGCATACAGGGCGAGTTCGGCCACGGCAGCGGCAGCGTCACGCCGGCGGTCCATGGGCGTGGTGCCGGCATGGCAGGCCATGCCCACCACCTCGCCCAGGTAGCGCACGCTGGCGTTGATGGACGTGACCACGCCCAGGGGAATGTCCAGCTCGTTGAGCACCGGTCCCTGTTCGATGTGCACCTCCACGAAGCCGAGGTATTTCGCCGGGTCGCGCTTCAGCGCGTCGATGGCTTCCAGCGTGGCGGGCAGGCCGGCGTGTTGCATGGCCGCGCGCATGGTCACGCCGTCGGCGTCCTGCTGGTCCAGCCAGGCCGGGTTGAAGTGACCGGTGAGCGCGCCCGACCCCAGGAAGGTGGCCTTGTAGCGCTGGCCTTCCTCTTCCGCGAAACCCACCACCTCAATGCCAAAGGGCAAGCGCCTGCCCGTCGCATGGAGTTGCTTCACGCAGGCCATGGGCACGAAGATGCCCAGTCGCCCGTCGTACTTGCCACCATTGCGAACCGTGTCGAAGTGGCTTCCGGTGAGCAAGGCTGGTGCATCAGGGGTGGTGCCGTGGAACCGCCCCACCACGTTGCCCACGGCATCAATGCTCACTTCATCAAACCCGCACGCCCGCATGCCCGTCACCAGATCATTCATGCATGCGCGGTGCGCATCGGTCAGGTAGGTCACCGTCAACTGGCCGTGCTCCTTGTAGCCCGGGTCGCTGTGCCGTGCCAGCGCCTCGTGCCAGTCCCATACCTCGTTGCCCAGCGTGGGCTCAAAGCCGAACTTGTCGTTCAGCCGGATTTCGGCGATGCGATGGATGTTGCGCAGGCTCTCACTGCGTTCGAAGTCCACCGGGTGGTGCAGGCGGCGCTCGAAGGTGGCGATGATCTCTGGCTTGCTCAGGCCGTTGCCACGTGGGCCGCGCACCGCCAGGATGAACGGAAACCCGAAGCGGGCCAGGTAGTCGGCGTTGAGCTGGCGGATGTGGGCCAGTTCCTCGGGCGTGCAGCTCGTCAGCCCAGCCTTGTTCTGTTCAACGGTCGACTCGGCCGTGAGCGTGCGAGCTTCCATGGCCTTGCCGGCCAGTTCCGGGTGGGCGCGGATCAGCGCCAGTTGCGCGTCCACCGGTGCAGCGGCCAACACGCCCACCATAGCGTGCTTGAGCGCCGCCAGCGAAGCGAATGGCCGTTGCGCCAAGGCCTGCTGCGCAATCCAGGGCGAATGTTCGTACAGGCCTTCGAGCATCTGCGCAGCCTCTGCCGCCGATGCGCTGTTGAGTTGTTCGAGTGTGTGGGACATGGCGGCGCTCTCAGGCTGTGATCAGAGGATGCGTGGCCTTCCAGTGTCGGGCGATGTCGACGCGCCGCGCCACCCACACCTGTTCGTGCGACTGGATGTGGTCCAGGAAGCGCTGCAGCGCGGTGATGCGGCCGGGCCGCCCCAGCAGGCGGCAGTGCATGCCGATGCTCATCATCTTCGGGCGGTCCAGCCCGTCCGGGTCGCCTTCGGCGTACAGCGCATCGAAGCTGTCTTTCAGGTACTGGAAGAACGGATCGGCGTGCGAGTAGCCCTGGGGCAGCGCAAAGCGCATGTCGTTGCAGTCCAGCGTATAGGGCACGATCAACTGGTGCGTGTCGCTGCCGTCGGTCTTGCGCACCTTCATCCAGAACGGCAGGTCGTCGCCGTAGTAGTCGCTGTCGTACTCAAAGCCGCCGAAGTCGGCCACCAGGCGGCGCGTGTTCGGGCTGTCGCGCCCGGTGTACCAGCCCAACGGGCGTTCACCGCCCAGGCGCTCCATGATGGCCATGGCCTGCGCCATGTGGGCGCGCTCGGTGGCTTCGTCGACGTTCTGGTAGTGGATCCACTTCAGGCCATGGCAGGCCATCTCATGGCCCAGCTCCCGCAGCGCAGCCGCCACGTCCGGGCACCGCTCCAGCGCCGTGGCCACGCCGAACACCGTCAGGTGCAACCCGCGTCGCTCAAACTCGCGCAGGATGCGCCAGACACCTGCGCGCGAGCCGTACTCGTAGATGCCCTCCATGCTGATGTGCCGCGCCGGGTAGGCTGCCGGGTTGAACATCTCGGACAGAAACTGTTCCGACGCGTCGTCGCCATGCAGCACGCAGTTCTCACCGCCTTCCTCAAAGTTCAGCACGAACTGCACCGCAATGCGCGCGCCATTCGGCCATCGCGCATGAGGCACATCACGGCCGTAGCCAGCCAGGTCACGGGGGTAGGGCAGGGTGGTGTCGTAAAGCAGCATGGGTAGATGAGCGAAGAGATTTATCCAGGAACACCGCGGAACCGGCATTGCCGGGCCGCAGGTGTTGCCCCCTGAGGGGGGATGCGGCTACACGAAGTGAGCAAGCAACGGGGGGGAGTCATGACAAGGCCATCGAAATGTCATTGGCCGGCACCTTGCGGTCGAAGGTCAAGTTCGCTTCCACGTGGATCAGGTGCTCGTTCATGAGCCGCACGGCCAGAGCTTCGTCCCGCGCAGCCAGCGCCTTGACGATGTCCGCGTGCTCCTCACTCGAGTGTTCAGCCGCCGTGCTGCTCTGGTACATGAGCGTGATCAGCGCACAGCGGGAGATCAGTTCGCGCAACAACTCGGCCAGCACCTGGTTGCCCATGAGTTCGGCCATGCGCACGTGGAAATCCCTCAGCAGCTCGGTGCGGCCGGCCACGTCCTGGTTGTTGACAGCCTCTTTCTCCTGTGCAACGTGTTCACGAAGTGCCTTGATCTTGGCTGGCGTGACGGTCTGCACGAAGGCGCGTGTCATCTCGGTCTCCAGCATGCGGCGCACCGCAAAGACCTGTTTCGCCTCCGCCACCGACGGGGTGGCCACAAAGGCACCCCGCGCCGGCTCCAGGCGGATCAGCCGGTTCTGCGACAACTGGAACAGCGCCTGGCGAACCAGGGTGCGTGACACGCCAAAATGGTCGGCCAGCTTTTGCTCGGCCAGCTTGGTGCCTGGCTGCAAGCGGTGCTCCACAATGGCCTTCGTCAGCGATGCAACGATGTGATGGGTGCTGGAGATTTCCATGGGCGCATCATATCCCCAACGAGCAAAAACTGTATACACTTTTGGTCGACCGCAACCCACCAGAAAAGGACACACGCATGGGCTTGAGTACACACGTTCTGGACACCATGCACGGGTGCCCTGCCGCCGGCATGACGGTGGCGCTTTACAAGACCGACGGCGAGCAGGCGACGCTGGTCAAGCAGTTCACGCTGAACGCAGACGGTCGCAACCCGGACGGACCGCTCTACGACAACGCCAACCTCAAGGTCGGCACCTACCGCCTGGTGTTTGATGTGCAGGGTTACTTTGCCCAGCGCGGGGTGCCATTGCCCGAGCCTCAGTTTCTGAACCGGGTGTCGATCGACTTCGGTGTGGCCCATGTCGACCAGCACTATCACGTACCGCTGCTGGTGAGTCCGTGGAGCTACAGCACGTATCGGGGCAGCTGACGCAGCCGGTTCTGCGGGTGCCAGGGGCTCGAACCCTTCCAGCCGGAGGTATCGTCGGAGCACGTGTCTCGATCCAGGGGCCCCGTGGAACGGGCTTTGCCCGGCCACAGGGGCCGTCCCCCCGCGCAGCAGGGGGGGAAGACGCGTCAGCGGCGCAGGGGGGCCTACCGGTTCCTCTGGCCTTCGGTCAAGGTGTCCAGCTGGAAGTGACCGCTGCGGTCCCAGAGCCACACGTCGGTGTAGACGACGCCACCCAGCGACACAGGCGCCGGGAAAGGTGCAGCCGACTGCACCGTGCGTTCGATTTCGCGCATCACGTCGGGCACGTGGCTCGGCGCCCGCATCCAGTTCAGGTTGCGCACATTGCCCCGGTTGTCGACCTCCACCTGCAACACACCCACCGCGTGCAACAAAGGCGGCAACTTGCCCTTGTATATGCGGTGTCCGTTGTGGCCATAGAGGTGGCTGGCGCCGTCCTTGCGGTACTCCATGGGGGTGCGCGCGTGGGAGATGATGGCCGGCGGTGGCAGCTCGACCACGGGAGGCGGGGCTGGTGGGGTCGGCAGGGCAATGGGCTCTGGCGCGGGAGGCTCAGGCGGTGTGGCGCAAGCCGTCAGCAGGGCGGCGATGCCTGCAGTCATCCACAGTCGCAGGCTACGCGTGGCGCTTGCCTGCCAGGGCTGGAGGGGGCGGTCAAGGACGTTGTCTCTCATGATGGCTGGCCTTGTCGTGTGATGGGGGCCACAGCGGCTCGAGGAGGGCATATGGCGACGCGTCTGCAGTGTATGGTGGTTTCAGAAATCCGGAGTGCCATGCATCGCCGGATACTGGACGCTGGTCGTCGCGTTAACGTTTCCACACAATTTTTTTCATCCATGCCACAGCTTTCAGCAGACATCGACCATCTTCTGGGTCGCTTGCGACTGGGTCCGGCGGTGCTGGTCACTGTTGCACAGACCCGGGGTTCCGTCCCGCGAGAGGCCGGGGCATGGATGGCGGTGTTTGCCGATGCGGTGATCGGCACCATTGGCGGGGGGCATCTGGAATGGGACGCCGAGCGCCGTGCGCGCGAACGGTTGAGCAGCGGCGAAGCGCAGACCTGCGAGCACAAGGTGGTGCTCGGACCCAGTCTGGGCCAGTGCTGTGGGGGTACCGTGATCCTGCGCTATGAGCTGGTCGACCATCAACAGCTTGCCGATCTGACAGACCGGCTGGCGCCGCCGCTGTGGCCGGTGGCCCTGTTTGGCGGGGGCCACGTGGGGCGGGCCATCGTGCAGGCGCTACGCCCACTGCCGTTCGCCGTCACCTGGATCGACAGCCGCGACGAGGTGTTTCCGGGTGGGCTGCCTGCGTCGGTGCGGACCGAGCATTCCGATCCGGTGCAGGCAGCCGTGCGTGAACTCGCGCCTGGCAGCCGGGTGTTGATCATGAGTTTTTCTCATGCCGAAGACCTGGAAGTGGTGGCCGCATGCCTGGAACGGCTGCGCGCACACAAGGATCTGCCGTTCGTGGGGTTGATCGGCAGCCGCACAAAGTGGGCAGCATTCTCGAATCGTCTGCGGCAACGCGGATTCGGCGATTCCGAACTGGCCGCCATCACCTGTCCCATCGGCCTCCCCGGCATTGAAGGCAAGCAGCCCGCCGTCATCGCAGCGAGCGTGGTGGCTCAACTGCTGATGGTCACGGGCTGACAGCACGGGATGTGTGGCTCCGCCAGCGCGTCAGTCGATCTGCTGCGGCAGCCACAGGTTCAGCGCAATGGAAATGGCAGCGGCTGGCAGCAGACCGCTGGTCATGAGAATTTTTGCGGTATTGGGCAGATGCTGCAGCGCGTCAGGTGCCAGTTGCAGGCCCAGTCCCACAGACAGGGCGGTGGCAAAAATCACCATGTTGCGCCGGTTCCATGGCACCTCTGACAGCATGTTCAGGCCAGCGGCGGCGACCATGCCGAACATGATGATGGCTCCGCCACCCAGCACGGTGACCGGCATGCTGGCCACGACGGCGCCGAGCTTCGGCACCAGACCGCACAGGATCAGAAACACGCCACCCAGCGTCACCACATGGCGGCTCATCACGCCGGTCATCGACACCAGTCCCACGTTCTGGCTGTAGCTGGTGTTGGGCAACGCGCCAAACACGCCGGCCAGCGCGGTGCCCAGACCGTCGGCGAAGGTGGCGCCGCGGATCTCTGCATCGGTGGCCTGGCGACTGGCGCCCCCCTTGGCAATGCCCGACACATCGCCCACGGTCTCAATGGCGGAGACGATCGACATGAAGCACATGCCGATGATGATGGTCCAGTTGATTTCCCAACCGAACCTGAAAGGCTGGGGCAAGGTGAACCAGGGGGCACTTGCCACGCCCCCAAAGCCGACCTTGCCCAGCATCGCTGCATACAGGTACCCGGCGACAAGACCCAGCAGCACGGCAGCCACGGAAAGCATGCCGCGCGAAAAAAACTTCAGCAACAGGGTGACAGCGATCACCACGAGGGCCACCGACCAGTTTTCCAGGCTACCGTAAGCCGGTTGGCCTTTTATCGTGGCGCCTCCGGCCGCGTATTCCACGCCCACCTTGATCAGGGCGAGTCCGATCATCAGAATGATCAGCCCCGTGACCAGCGGCGGAAAGGCGTGGCGGATTCGGCCAATGAAGAAGCCGATGCAGAAATGGAAAACACCTCCGATCACCACGCCCGTCATCAGTCCGGCCATGCCGGCCACCCCGGCACCTGCGACCGCAGGCACCATGATCGGGATGAACGCGAAACTGGTGCCTTGCATCACCGGCAGCCGCGCGCCAATCGGTCCCATGCCCAGTGTCTGCAGCAAAGTGGCGACCCCGGCGAAAAGCATGGACATCTGGATCAGGTAGACCGTGCTGGGAAAGTCAGGCGAACCCGAGCCAAACCCAAAGCCCGCAGCGCCTGAGACGATGATGGCCGGCGTGACGTTGCTCACGAACATCGCCAGCACATGTTGCATGCCCAATGGCACGGCCTTGGCCAGAGGTGGTGTGTGATCCGACTGCCGCAGCTGCTCGGGGGTGCCCAGGGAGTGGTCGGCCACGGATGTCTCCGGAAGGGGTTGGATTGGGGGCCGCCGCTTGCGCGTGGTCATCCTTTTGCATCAGCAATATACGGAAAATGTGAAACCTTTGGGTGCGGAAAACCGGCCATGGGTGCAGCCTGTGCGATTCGTCACGACCGTGTTGCCATGGCACGCACCATGCTTGTCCATCGCCTTGCGTGCTCGCATCGGCTGGTGCTGGCCGACAATCATCTTGCGGTTGCAAAACGTGTATACAATTTTTCCTTCAGGTCGCAGCGGCGCAAGGCGTTCCATACAACGTTCCCAGTGCGCGGCCCTCATCCGGTTCAGAGCGCCCGCAGTGGTGAACCGCAAACCATTGACGGTGAAACCGTCGATTTGAGGTGCCATGGAAACCTATTTGCTGGATTGGGCCAATCTGCTGCTGCGCTGGCTGCATGTCATCGTGGCCATCGCCTGGATCGGCTCTTCGTTCTATTTTGTTTTTCTGGACAGCAGCCTCACGCCGCCCCAGGACGAACAGCTCAGGAAAGACGGCGTCAGTGGCGAACTCTGGGCGGTGCACGGCGGAGGCTTCTACCACCCGGTGAAGTTCGCCGGCGCGCCACCCAGGCTGCCTGAGCACCTGCACTGGTTCTACTGGGAAAGCTATTCGACCTGGCTCTCGGGCTTTGCGCTGTTTTTCATCTCCTACCTCTGGAGCCCCAGCGTCTACCTGATTGACCCGAGCGTTCACGCCTGGAGCCCTGCCGCGGCGATCACCAGTGCGCTGGCCTTCCTGGTCGTGTTCTGGCTGCTCTACGACGCCATCTGTCGCACGCTGGGCGAAAAGAAGAACGGTGATGCCTTGGTCGGCGCGCTGGTGCTGGTCCTGGTGTGTGTGGCGGCATACGCAGCCACGCACCTGTTTGCCGGCCGCGCTGCGTTCCTGCTGGTGGGTGCCATGATTGCAACCGCCATGAGCGCCAACGTGTTTTTCTGGATCATCCCCGGGCAGCGCACCGTGGTGGCAGACATCAAGGCCGGCCGCCCTGTGGACCCGATCCATGGCAAGCGCGGCAAGCAACGCAGCGTGCACAACACCTACTTCACGCTCCCGGTGCTGTTTGCCATGTTGAGCAACCACTACAGCTTCACCTACACGCACGAATTCAACTGGCTCATCCTCATCGGCATGATGTTCGCGGGCGCGGCCATCCGGCAGTTCTTTGTCATGCGGCATGGCCACAAACTTGGACGCAACCGCCATCCGTGGCCCTACGCCGCTGTGGGCGTTACGGCGCTTCTGGTGCTCATCGTTTGGCTGCGTCCTGCGCCCGTGCAGGCTGTGGCCGTGCCCGATACCGTGGGCTATGCCGAGCTCAAACCCGTGATCGAACAACGCTGTGCGATGTGCCACGGCGAGGCTCTGCAGTCCAAGAACGTGCGGCTCGACTCGCCGGGGGCGCTCAAGCAGCATGCCCAGACGGTGTATCAGCAGGTGGTGGTCATGAAACTCATGCCCATGAACAATGCGACCGGCCTGACCGAAGCCGAGAGGGCACTGTTTGCACGGTGGTTCGAAGGGGGCTCCAGGGTGGACTGACCTCAAGGGTGCGGCGTAGAGGAGAACTGCGGTAACCTCGTGGCGACGTTTCAACACACACTCCGCACCACCATGAAAACCCAAGCCGCCGTCGCCTGGAAAGCAGGCCAGCCCCTCACCATCGAAACCGTGGACCTTGAAGGGCCAAAATTTGGCGAAGTGCTGGTCGAGATCAAGGCCACCGGCATCTGCCATACCGATTACTACACCCTCAGCGGCGCCGACCCCGAAGGCATCTTTCCGGCCATCCTCGGCCACGAAGGTGCCGGTATCGTGGTGGATGTGGGTCCTGGCGTGACCTCGCTCAAAAAGGGCGACCACGTGATCCCGCTCTACACGCCCGAGTGCCGACAGTGCAAGTTCTGCCTGAGCCGCAAGACCAACCTGTGCCAGCTCATCCGCGGCACACAAGGCAAGGGCCTGATGCCCGACGCCACCAGCCGCTTCAGCATGGATGGCAAGCCCCTCTTCCATTACATGGGCACGAGCACCTTCAGCAACTACACGGTGGCGGCGGAGATCTCGCTCGCCAAGATCCGGGAAGACGCTCCGTTTGACAAGGTCTGCTACATCGGCTGTGGCGTCACCACCGGCATTGGCGCCGTGATCTTCACGGCCAAGGTGGAGGCGGGTGCCAATGTGGTGGTGTTTGGTCTGGGAGGCATCGGCCTGAACGTGATCCAGGGCGCGAAGATGGTGGGCGCCGACAAGATCATCGGCGTGGACCTCAACCCCGAGCGCGAAGCCATGGCCCGCAAGTTTGGCATGACGCACTTCATCAACCCCAAGGACCATGCCAACGTGGTCGACGCGATCGTGCAACTGACTGACGGCGGCGCCGACTACAGCTTCGAGTGCATCGGCAACACCAAGGTCATGCGCGATGCGCTGGAGTGCACCCACAAGGGCTGGGGCCGCAGCATCATCATCGGCGTGGCCGAAGCCGGCGCCGAGATCAGCACCCGCCCGTTCCAGCTCGTCACCGGCCGCAAGTGGGAAGGTTCTGCCTTTGGCGGTGCGCGCGGCCGAACCGACGTCCCGAAGATCGTGGACTGGTACATGGAGGGCAAGATCAACATCGACGACCTGATCACCCACAAGCTCAAGCTGGCAGACATCAACAAGGGATTTGACCTGATGAAGAGTGGCGAATCCATTCGTTCTGTGGTCGAGTTCTGAGATGGCCATTGATCGTCTTGAGCTGATGAGTGAGCACGGCTGCTTTGGTGGCGTGCAACGGTTCTACAAGCACGCATCTGCAGAGATCGGCCTGCCCATGCGGTTTGCGCTGTACCTGCCACCTCAGGCCTTGGCAGGCAAGGCGGTGCCGCTGCTCACGTTTCTTGCTGGCCTGACCTGCACCGAAGAGACGTTCACCATGAAAGCGGGTGCTCAGCGCGTGGCGGCGGAACTGGGGCTGGCGCTGCTGATGCCCGACACCAGCCCTCGCAACACTGGCGTGGACGGCGAAGACCATCATTGGGATTTCGGGGCAGGTGCCGGCTTTTACCTGGACGCCACGCAGGCGCCCTGGTCGGGCCACTGGTGCATGGAAAGTTACCTGCTCAAGGAATTGCTGCCGCAGGTGGTGAACGAGTTCGGTCTGAACGCTGAGCGCATGGGTCTGTTCGGCCATTCCATGGGCGGTCACGGTGCGCTCACGCTGGCACTGCGCCATCCCGGTCTTTTTGCCAGCGTGTCTGCGTTCGCCCCCATTTGTGCGCCCACCCGGTGCCCCTGGGGTCACAAAGCCTTCACGGGCTACCTGGGTCAGGACGAAAGCACCTGGGGTGCCCACGACGCCAGCGTGCTCATGGCACAGCAGACCGCTGCGCCCTACCCAGGCGGCATCCTGATCGATCAGGGACTGGCCGACAAATTCCTGGCCGAGCAGCTTTACCCGGAGGCTTTTGAAGCCGCATGTACAAAGGCCGGACAGCCGCTCACGTTGCGCCGTCATGAAGGCTACGACCACGGCTACTATTTCATCAGCAGCTTTGTCGACGACCACCTGCGACACCACGCCGCAGCCCTGGGCCTTGCCTGAGCCAGCGGCTCCACAAACACCATGCGTCCACGCCAATTCGACCTCATTGCCTTCGACTGGGATGGCACCCTGTTCGACTCCACCGCCCTGATCACCCGCTGCATACAGTCGGCGGTGGCCGACGTGGGCGGTACCGTGCCCTCGAACCGGGATGCCAGCTATGTCATTGGCATGGGGCTGATGCAGGCGCTTGCACACGCGGCTCCCGATGTGCCCCCGGAAAAGTACCCCTTGCTGGGTGAGCGCTACCGGTTCCACTACATCAAGTGTCAGCGCGACATCACCCTGTTTGAAGGGGTATTGCCCTTGCTGGCCCGGCTCAAGGAACGGCACCATCTGCTCACCGTGGCCACCGGGAAAAGCAGGGTGGGGCTGAACGAAGCCTTGCGCAGCGTGGAGCTGGTCGGGGTTTTCGACGGGTCGCGCACCGCCGACGAGACCGCCGGAAAACCCAGTCCCCTCATGCTCAACGAACTGATGAGCGAATTTGGCGTCGCGCCTGAGCGCACACTCATGATCGGCGACACCACACACGATCTCCAGATGGCGCTCAATGCGGGCTGTGCCAGCGTGGGTGTGAGCTACGGCGCACACGAACCCGACGCGTTCCATGTGCTTGAGCCACGCCATGTCGCGCATTCGGTGCAGGAACTGAGCGACTGGCTCGCCACACACGCTTGAGGGTCTGATGTCCGTACCTGCTGCAGGCGATGCCGCTCTTCATGCCCTGTGCAACAGCCGGGACCTGACGGACGGCGGCATGGCGGTGCCGTTTGATGTGAATTACGCCGGTCAGACCTGCCGCGCATTTGCCATCCGTTACCGTGGACACCCCCACGCCTACCTCAATCGCTGTGCCCATGTCGCTATGGAGATGGATTGGCAGCCTGACCGCTTCTTTGACGACACCGGTCGCTGGCTGCTCTGCGCCACCCACGGCGCCGTCTACGAACCCGATACCGGTGCCTGCAAAGGGGGGCCTTGCCGTGGAGGTCTCGTCAAGATCGAATTGACGGAGTTCGATGGGGTCGTGCACTGGCGGTCACAATACCCGCTTTGCCCCGTCGAATTCTGAAGAATCTGCCATGAACCATGACCACACGGGCCTCGCCCAGGGCCCCGGAGCTGATCGCCAATGGGAGCGCGACACCATTGAAAGACTCGTGTTTGCAACCTTGAACGAGCAACGCAGTGCGCGCCGCTGGAAGCTGTTCTTCAGGCTGCTGTGGTTGAGCCTGCTGGTGGCCCTCATCTGGTGGGTCTACACCTCCGATTCAGTGGGATCAACCGCCAGCCAACCACACACCGCCATGGTCGAGATCAAGGGAGAAATCGCTTCGGGTGCAGAAGCCAATGCCCAGTCGGTGATCACCTCGCTGCGCTCCGCGTTTGAGGACTCGGGTGCCCAGGCCGTGGTGCTACTCATCAATTCACCTGGCGGCAGCCCGGTGCAGGCGGGCATCATCAACGACGAAATCACCCGGCTCAGGCAGATCCACGACAAGCCCGTGTATGCGGTGGTGGAGGAAACCTGCGCCTCTGCGGCCTACTACATTGCCGCTGCGGCCGACAACATCTATGTCGACAAAGCCAGCCTGATCGGCAGCATCGGTGTGCTCATGGATGGTTTTGGTTTCACGGGCCTGATGGAGAAGATCGGTGTTGAACGACGCCTGATGACGGCCGGCGACAACAAGGCCATGTTGGACCCCTTCAGCCCGCAAGACGAAGAACAACGTGCCTACATCCAGTCCATGCTGGTCCAGATCCATAACCAGTTCATCGAGGTGGTCAAGAAAGGGCGCGGCGACCGCCTCAAGCCCGACGACGACACCTTCAGCGGCCTGGTCTGGAGCGGTCAGCAGTCCATCGAGCTGGGCTTGGCCGACGGTCTGGGCAGCCTGGACTACGTGGCCCGCGAAATTGTCAAGGCCGAGAACATCGTGGACTACACCCAGCGCGAGAACGTCGGGTTGCGGCTCGCCAAACGCTTTGGTGCCAGCATCGGAGAGGGTATCTACCTCGCCGCGCGCTCGGCCGGCGTTCAGCTGAAGTAGGCACCTCCTGCCTGCCAATCAAGCCGCTTCGTCCGATCTGTAGCCGGTCGGGTTGGCGCTCTGCCAGCGCCAGGCGTCGATGCACATGTCCTCCAGGCTGTGCTGCGCCTGCCAGCCCAGGAGTTCTTTCGCAAGCGCCGGGTTGGCAAAGCACTCGGCCACATCACCCGCACGTCTGGGCACGATCTGGTAGGGCACCGCTCGACCGGAGGCTTTCTCGAACGCCCTCACCACTTCCAGAACGCTGCTGCCCGTACCGGTTCCCAGGTTCACCGTGAAGCTGCGCCCGCTGTCCAGCAGCCGCTGCAAGGCGGCCACGTGGCCCGCCGCCAGGTCCTGGACATGGATGTAGTCGCGCACACCCGTGCCGTCTCTGGTGGGATAGTCGCCACCGTAGACGTTGAGGTAGGGTCGCTGACCCACGGCCACCTGGGCCACGTATGGCATCAGATTATTCGGTGTGCCGTTGGGGTCTTCGCCAATCAGACCGCTGGGGTGCGCGCCTACCGGGTTGAAATAGCGCAGCACGCCGATGCGCCATTTGGGCGCCGACCGCTGCATCGCAACCAGCATGTCCTCGATCACCAGCTTGGTGTGGCCATAGGTGTTGGTGTGGCTGCGCGGAAAATCCTCGGTGATGGGCACTGACGCAGGGTCACCGTACACCGTGGCGCTGCTGGAGAAAACGAGGGCGGGCGCACCCATCTCGTCTCCGTCTGCCGCCACCCGCGTCATCGCCTGCAACAGGCTGATCGCACCGCCGATGTTGTTGTGGAAGTACTTCAGCGGGTTCGCGACGCTTTCACCCACGGCCTTGTCGCCGGCGAAATGCACCACCCCCTTGGGCCGATGGCGCCTGAGCACCTGTTCCAGCCATGCGGTGTCGAGCACGTCGCCCCGCTCCAGTGTCACCGGTCTGCCCAGGATGCGGGCCAGCCTGTCCAGCACCACCGGGTTGCTGTTGGAAAAATTGTCCAGCACCACGGGCTCGAATCCGGCGTCGAGCAGCGCAATGCAGGTGTGGCTGCCGATGTACCCGGCTCCCCCGGTAAGAAGAATTTTCATGGTGATTCCATAGTGCGGCGCATGGCGCATGGCGCATTGCCAAGGCACGCATGCGCTGGGCGACTTGGGGCAGGATTACTTCGCGGCTTCGGTTGAGTTTCGACCGTAGTTGTCTTCCAGTCGAACGATGTCGTCTTCACCGAGGTAACTGCCTGACTGCACCTCGATCATTTCCAACTCCATCTTGCCCGGATTGTGCAGGCGGTGCACCTCCCCAATGGGGATGTAGGTGGACTGGTTTTCCGACAACAGGAAGCTTTCCTGGCCGCGGGTGACCTCGGCCGTTCCCTTGACCACGATCCAGTGTTCGGCGCGGTGGTGGTGTTTCTGCAAGCTCAAGGACGCGCCAGGCTTGACACCGATGCGTTTGACCTGGAAGCGGTCGCCCGCATCCACGCTGTCGTACCAGCCCCATGGCCTCGCCACGCGTCGATGCAGCAAGGCCTCAGGCCGATTTCGCTGGGTCAGGTAGGCGACCACATCCTTGACCTGCTCAGCGTGGTCTTTCTGCGCCACCAGAACCGCGTCAGGTGTTTCAATGATCAACAGATCGGACGTGCCCAGCGCCACCACGGTCCGCCCGGTGGAGTGGATGTAGGTGTTGTGCGCCTGCACGGCATGCCCAGGACCCGCAATCCGGTTGCCCGCCTCATCTGCGGTGCTGAGTTCGGCCACGGCATTCCAGCTTCCCACGTCGCTCCACTGACCATGGAAGGGCACCACCGCCACGTTGTCGTGCGGTTCCATTACCGCGTAGTCGATGCTCTGCGATCGACAGGCGGGAAAGACGGCTCCGTCGGGCCGAACAAAGCGCACCGGACCACCTGCCTCCCCGACCTGCTCGGACACCGGTGCCGCCATGGCTTCTTCACACACCTTGAGGATGTCCGGGGCGTGTTGTGCCAGCGCCGCCAGCAGCGTGCTGCCACGCGCCAGGAAGATGCCCGCGTTCCACAACACGTTGCCTTGCAGCAAGAGCTTCTGCGCGTCGGCTGGCGCCGGCTTTTCAATGAACCGCTCGACCGAACGGCTGCCGTCTTCGCGCTGATCACCCTGCTGTATGTAGCCATAGGCGCTGCTGGGGAAGCTGGGCGTGACACCAAACGTGACGATGGCCCCTGCCTCGGCCGCTGGGACCCCGCGTTTCACGGTGGCTTCAAAGGCCCCGATGTCGGGAATATGGTGATCTGCCGGGCAGAACAGCAGCAGGTCATCCTGGTCTGCGTTCGTGCTTGAGAGCAGGGCAGCCAGGGCCATGGCCGCAGCGGTGTTACGCGCGGCGGGTTCCAGCAGCACTTGGCCTGGTGTTTTTTCCGTGCGCAGGGCGTCCTGCACCAGAAACCGGTGTTCCTCCGACGCCACACAGATCACCGGCTGCTGGCACCAGCGCAGTCTTTCCAGTGTGAGCTGAAGTAAATTCCGTTGCCCGATGAGAGGCACGAATTGCTTGGGGAAACTCTGGCGACTGAGGGGCCACAGCCGTGTTCCAGATCCGCCGCAGAGAATGACGGGGGTGATTTTCATGGGCAAGCTCATGTTGGGTCTGGAGGGGTTTGGTGGGTCGCTCTGGACCGGGTGCATGCGTTTTCTGGCGGCGCAGCACTTGTATTATGGATGTCTGTCAAACCAATGCATTAGGGATTCAAAGCGCCATGACGATCAGAAAAGCCGTATTCCCCGTGGGTGGCCTGGGGACCCGCTTCCTCCCGGCCACCAAGGCCATTCCCAAAGAGATGTTGCCCGTCGTTGACAAGCCGCTCATTCAATACGCGGTGGAAGAGGCGTATGCAGCCGGCATCCGGGAGATGATTTTTGTGACGGGACGCCACAAGCGCGCCATCGAGGATCACTTCGACACGGCATTTGAGCTTGAGACCGAGCTCGAGGCCGGCAACAAGCATGCGCTGCTTGCGCTGGTGCATGCCATCAAGCCCGATGACATGGACTGCGTCTATGTGCGACAACCGCGTGCTCTGGGCCTTGGTCACGCCGTGTTGTGCGCCGAGCGCCTGGTTGGCGATGAACCTTTTGCCGTGCTGCTGGCGGACGACCTCATGATCGGCGATCAGCAAGGATCTGGCGGTCCTACCGTCCTGCAGCAGATGGTGGCCGCTTTCGAACAGAGTCCGGGCACAGTCCTGGCTGTTCAGGATGTCCCCAGGGCCGACACGCGCCGCTACGGCGTGGTGGACGTGCATGGCGTCGACCAGGCGCTGGCCGAAGTGTTCGCCATGGTCGAGAAGCCCGCACCCGAAGTGGCGCCTTCGACACTGGCGGTGGCGGGGCGGTACATCCTGACGCCTGCGGTGTTTGAAAGCGTGCGGCGCCAGCCGCGTGGCGCCGGCGGCGAAATCCAGCTCACCGACGGGATCGCTGCCTTGATCGGCAAGGAAAAAGTGCAGGCTTTCCGCTACCAGGGCACCCGCTACGACTGCGGCAGCAAGGAAGGCTTTCTGCAGGCGACCATCGATCTGGCGCTGGCCAACGAGGAGCTCAGCGAATCAGTGAAAGCTCACATCCGGCGCGTGATGAACTGAAACACCCCCGCGCCGCGCCTTTGGCACGTCACCCCTTCAAGGGGGCGATACCAGCGGCCCGGCGAAGCCGGTTTCACGGTATCTCTGGAATGGGGCACTTCGTTCCGGAAAGGCCTGCATCCACACCAGCAGCGCTTTGTGCGGTTTTTCATGGCCTGCGAGCCTGAGCAAGCGCGTCAACGCCCAAACAGAAACACCGTGGGCTTGTCCAGGGGCAGGTGCTGGCTCAAGGCCTTACGTTTCCAGTCACTGATCAATGCGCTACGCACCACCTGATCCGGCAGGGTGAGGGCGCAGGCCAGCGCCAGACGGGAATGGGGCTGCAGTGTCTGCAACAGGCTCTGCAACAGGGCCGAATTCCGGTAGGGCGTTTCGATCAGGATCTGGGTCTGGCCTGATTTCAGGGCGAGGCTTTCCAGTTCGCGCAGGCGTTTGGCCCGTTCGGTCGGTTCCTGGGGCACGTAGCCGACAAACGCAAAATTCTGCCCGTTGAGCCCGCTGGCGGCCAAGGCCAGCATCAACGAAACCGGTCCGGTCAGCGCGACCACCCGCAGTCCAAGGGTGTGTGCGGCCCGCACCACGGAACTGCCTGGGTCTGCGATGGCGGGCATGCCGGCCTCGCTGACCAAGCCCATGTCGTGCCCCTCCAGGGCCGGTGCCAGCAGGCTGCGGGCCATGGCATCGGATTCGGCGCCGGGCTGGTGATCGCCCTTCTTGTGAGCAGCACGCGGCAGCTCTGTGATTTGCTGGGCCTGCAGTGGACAGCCCAGTGCACCAACCGACTCGACACGTTTGAGAAACGCCCTGGTGCTCTTGGCGTTTTCCGTGATCCAGTGCGTCAACCGACTGGCAACCGCCAGGGTTTCGGCTGGCAGCCACTGCGTCAATGCTGCAGGCTCGGCTGCATTCGTGCCGAAATCCAGCGGAGCAGGAACCAGATAGAGTGTGCCCAAGTGCCCGTGACCATTGGGCCGGCTCACAGGATGTGCCCTCCTGCCGCGCGAATCAGGTGGCAGGTTCGAATCAGGGGCAGCCCGATCAAGGCCGTGGGATCGTCGTTGTCAATGCGCTCCAGCAGGGCGATGCCCAATCCCTCGCTCTTCGCGCTGCCCGCACAGTCGTAGGGCTGTTCAGCCCTCAAGTAGCGCTCGATCTCGTCGTCGCCCAGGTCCCGGAACTTCACGCACACTTGCGCCAGTTCGCTTTGCTCGAAGCCGGAATCAAGGCAAACCACAGCGAGGGCGGTCTGAAAGATCACCGTCTTTCCGCGCATGCGCCGCAGCTGTTCGGTGGCCCTTTCATGCGTGAGCGGTTTTCCCAGAGGGGTGCCTTCCAGGTCAGCCACCTGATCGCTGCCAATCACGATGGCGTTGGGATGCCGCAGTGACACGTCACGCGCCTTGGCCACGGCCAGTCTCAGTGCCAGGTCGGCAGGCAATTCACCCGGGGTTGGTGTTTCGTCTACATTCGGCCCATCCACTTCAAAGGGAATCTGCAATCGGGCGAGCAGTTCACGGCGATAGCGGGAAGTGGAACCCAGAACAAGGGGACGCGGCCCGACTTTTTTTGCGGGTGAAGTGTGTTCATGCATGCCGCGCATTTTCCCTGCATTCTTTTAAACTGACCGAATGAACACCCCACAAGCGAAAACACAGTGGTTGCCGGAGCGCCTGGATGTGCGCTCTTTTGCCCAGGCGTCAGGGCAGATGAGCGCAGAAGCACCTCTGGCGCGGTTCTCGCGGCTGGTTGAGGAGCTTTCCGAGGCCTCCGGCCCTGAGATGCTTGCAGGGGTGCAATGGCATGCCGAAGGCAGCCTGCGCACCGATTCCCATGGTGCGGCGCCTGCCGTCTGGCTCCATCTGCAGGCAAAGGCGGTCGTGCCGCTTCAGTGTCAGCGTTGCCTGGGGTCGGTGGACACGTCGCTCGATATCGATCGGTGGTTCCGGTTTGTCGCAGACGAAGCCACTGCAGAAGCACAAGACGACGAAAGTGAAGAAGATGTGCTCGTGCTCGAGCCCGTTATGTCGCTTTATGACCTGCTTGAGGACGAGTTGCTCATGTCGCTGCCACTTGTTCCCATGCACGAAACCTGCCCGGTTCCCGTTGTGATGCAGGCGTCAGACCCCGGCATTGGCACGGAAGAGGGTGACAACAAGGCGCCGCATCCCTTCGCTTCCCTCGCCCGGTTGAAAAAGTGACGATGTATGGAGCATGGATAGGTGCGTCTGAGAGCAGGTTCTGGCAGTGATCCTCCCTCGCGGCTGGCCAAGCCCAAGCCGAAATGGACGTTTTGGATACTTCGGGCTATAATGCTTGGCTTTGCGCTGGCATGCTCCTGACTGAGTCGCGAATCACGCGTTCGGGGGTCATCAATAACCAAGCAGTCACCTGGCGCACCCGACCCACTTACCGATTTTAGGAGCCCACCATGGCCGTCCAGCAAAACAAAAAGTCCCCTTCCAAGCGCGGCATGCACCGTTCGCACAATGCGCTGAACGTGCCCGGCATCGCGGTTGAGCCCACCACCGGCGAAATCCACCTTCGACATCACATCAGCCCCAATGGTTTTTACCGTGGCCGGCAGGTGCTGAAGAACAAGTCCGAAGCCTAAAGGTGGCGGGAGTCAGCAAGCCTCGTCGCTGGGATGCGTTCGGGGCTTGTCAAGCCTATGAGACGCAGGCCCGCATGATTCATGCGGGCTTTTTTCTGGTCAGTGGTGCTGTCAGCATCCGCATCGAGGCAATGTCATGATCACCGTTGCTGTCGACTGCATGGGCGGTGATGTGGGTCCAGCGGTGACCTTGCCCGCCTGTGAGGCTTTTTTGTCGCGGTACCCGCAAGCCCAGTTGCTCCTGGTGGGGATGCCCGAGGCGTTCGGGGCCTGGCCGCAGGTCAAGAACAATGTGCGTTGCCGCATCGTGCCTGCGTCAGAGGTGATCGCTATGGACGACACCGTCGAGGTGGCCCTGCGCAAGAAAAAGGACTCGTCAATGCGGGTGGCCATCGCGCAAGTCAAGGATGGCGCTGCTCAGGCGGCGGTGTCGGCGGGCAACACCGGCGCCCTCATGGCGATTGCCCGCTACCTTCTCAAGACGCTCGACGGCATTGATCGGCCGGCCATTGCCACGCAGTTGCCCAACGCCAAGGGTGGGGCGACGACCGTTCTGGACCTTGGAGCCAACGTCGATTGCACCGCAGAACATCTGCTGCAGTTTGCCCTCATGGGCTCTGCGCTGGTGTCTGCAACCGGCGGAAAGAATCCCACGGTGGGATTGTTGAACGTGGGGGAAGAAGTCATCAAAGGCAGCGAAGTGATCAAAAAGGCGGGCCTTTTGCTGCGGGATGCGGCGGATGCTGGCGACCTCAACTTTTACGGAAATGTCGAAGGAGATGACATTTTCAAAGGAACCACCGACATCGTGGTCTGCGATGGATTCGTCGGAAATGTGGCGTTGAAGGCCAGTGAAGGCTTGGCCACCATGATCAGCGGCTTCATCCGTGATGAGTTTTCACGCAATATTTTGACCAAAATGGCGGCATTCGTTGCTTATCCGGTTCTATCTGCCTTCAAAAAGCGCGTTGACCATCGTCGGTACAACGGTGCCGCATTGATGGGACTGCGTGGCCTGGTTTTCAAGAGCCACGGCTCTGCCGACGCTTTTGCGTTTGAACAGGCCCTGTGCCGGGCTTATGATGCGGCCCACCACAATTTGCTGGGCAATGTGCGTGATCGCATTGAGCACGCCAGGCACCTCCTGGTGCCACAAGGCAGTTCCAGCGAACTCAATAACGTTCCCACTCTCTGATCCCCTCTTTCATGACCCGCTACGCCCGAATCACAGGCACTGGCAGCTGCCTGCCTCCACAGCGTCTGAGCAATGCCGACATGGTTGCCATGCTGGCCAAGCGCGATGTGGAGACCAGTGACGAATGGATCGTTGCGAGAACTGGTATTCGAGCGCGCCACTTTGCGGATGAAGGCGTGTTTTCCAGCGATCTGGCGGCTCATGCCTGTCGTCAGGCCATGAGCGCAGCCAACGCGTCGCCGGGTGAGATCGACCTGATCATCGTGGCCACCTCCACACCGGACATGGTGTTTCCGTCAACCGCCGCACTGCTCCAGCACAAGCTGGGCATCGCCGGCTGCCCGGCGTTTGACGTGCAGGCGGTTTGCAGCGGTTTCATCTACGCGTTGACCGTGGCCGACGCGATGATCCGCACCGGCAGCGCAAAAAAAGCGCTGGTGGTGGGTGCGGAGGTGTTCAGCCGGATTCTGGATTTCAACGACCGCACCACCTGTGTGCTGTTCGGTGATGGTGCCGGGGCGGTGGTGCTGGAAGCCAGCGATGAGCCGGGGATTCTGGCGACCGACATCCATTCGGATGGCAAGCACAGCGGCATCTTGTGTGTGCCGGGGCATGTGTCCGGTGGGCAGATACTGGGCGACCCCTTGTTGAAGATGGACGGTCCGGCGGTTTTCAAACTGGCCGTGGGCGTACTTGAAGAAACGGCGCTGGCATCCTTGCGCAAGGCCGGCAGGTCGGCCGAAGAGATTGACTGGCTGATTCCGCACCAGGCGAACATCCGCATCATGCAGAGTACTGCGAAGAAGCTCAAACTCTCCATGGACAAAGTGGTGGTGACGGTGGACGAGCACGGGAACACATCAGCCGCGTCCATTCCGCTGGCGCTGGACCACGGCGTTCGTTCGGGCCAGGTCAAACCGGGGCACATGCTCATGCTGGAAGGCGTGGGTGGTGGGTTCACCTGGGGCTCGGTCCTGCTTTCTTACTGAGTCCCCCGAGATACCGGGTTAGACCAACTTCCTGAATTCATGATGAATTTTGCTTTTGTTTTTCCTGGCCAGGGATCGCAATCCGTTGGCATGCTGGACGCCTGGGGCGATCATCCCGCGGTGGCCGAGGTGCTGCGCGAGGCATCCGACGCACTGGGTGAGGACGTTGGCCGGCTGATTCAAGAAGGTCCGGCCGACGTTCTGGCGCTGACCACCAATACACAGCCGGTAATGCTTGTGGCGGGCGTGGCTGCCTGGCGGGTCTGGCTGGCTGAGGGGGGCGCATTGCCTGCGGCCGTTGCAGGACACTCACTGGGTGAGTACAGCGCACTGGTGGCTTCTGGTGTTTTGACACTCTCTCAGGCCGCGCCGCTCGTGCGGTTCCGGGCGGCTGCCATGCAGGAGGCGGTGCCGGTGGGCGAGGGCGCCATGGCTGCGGTGTTGGGTCTGCCATCCGATCAGGTGATCGCGGTCTGCGCCGACGTGCAGGCTTCTTATGGCGCGGGCAGTGCCGAAGTGGTGGAAGCGGTGAATTTCAATGATCCGGTGCAAACCGTGATCGCAGGCAGCAAGGCGGCGGTTGAAAAGGCGTGCGAAGCGGTCAAGCGTGCCGGCGCCAAGCGTGCGCTGCCGCTGCCCGTGTCTGCGCCTTTTCATTCATCCTTGATGCGCCCGGCGGCAGAGCGGCTGCAGGCGAAACTGGCTGAAACGGCCTTTGAGGCACCCCGAATCCCTTTGATCAACAACATCGACGTAGCGGTTGAGACGGATCCGGACCGTATCCGCAACGCCTTGTACAGGCAGGCCTTCGGACCGGTCCGGTGGGTGGAGTGTGTCGGTGCCATCAAGGCGCGGGGCATCCACACATTGATCGAATGCGGACCCCGCAAGGTCTTGACTTCGCTGACCAAGCGGATCGATCCGGAGTTGACGGCGGCCGCCATTTTTGATCCGGCAACACTTGACGAAGTCAAAGCGTTGCTGGCATGAACCCAGACAGAAAGTAGACGATGCCAGAAGTGAATTTCGAAGGGCAGGTGGCCCTCGTGACAGGTGCCACGCGAGGCATTGGCGCCGCTATTGCGCAAGAGCTTGCCTCGCGGGGCCTGGTGGTGATTGGTACGGCCACCAGTGATGAAGGCGCCGCTCGCATCGGGAGCAATCTGATGGCCGTCAAAGGTGCTGCTGCGGGTTGCCGGGGCGCCAGACTCGATGTGAACGACATGGCTTCAGCGGATCAATTGATCGAAGAGATCACCAAGGCACATGGGGGCCTTCACGTTCTGGTCAACAATGCGGGCATCACCCGCGACATGCTGGCCATGCGTCTGAAGGATGAAGACTGGGACGCCGTGCTCGACACCAATCTCAAGGCCGTTTTTCGCTTGAGCCGGGCGGTGATCCGTCCCATGATGAAGCAGCGCTATGGGCGCATCATCAGCATCACCAGCGTGGTGGGAGCCTCTGGCAATGCCGGGCAGGCCAATTACGCTGCGGCCAAGGCAGGTGTGGCGGGCATGACGCGTGCCCTGGCCCGTGAGCTGGGCAGCCGCAACATCACCGTGAACTGCGTGGCGCCAGGATTCATTGAAACGGACATGACGGCTGGTTTGCCCGAAGAGCAGCAGAAGGCCTTGTTGGGGCAGATCCCTCTGGGTCACCTGGGCAAGCCTGCAGACATTGCCCATGCCGTGGGCTATCTGGCCAGTCCGCAAGCGTCTTATGTGACAGGGCAGGAGCTGCACGTCAATGGTGGCATGTTCATGGCCTGAGCCCGCGCAATCACGCATCCGATCATTGCGTCGAAAAGCCGCCCGGCGGGCCGTCTAGGGACATCTCCCTAGCCCGGCTAAAATGGCGGCCTGTATTTCAACCACCCTCAGAGGGACTTATGAGCGACATCGAAGCACGTGTTAAGAAGATCATTGCCGAACAACTCGGCGTGGAAGAAGGTCAGGTCACCAACGAAAAGGCTTTCGTGGCCGACCTGGGTGCCGACTCGCTCGACACGGTGGAGTTGGTGATGGCCCTCGAAGACGAGTTCGGCATCGAAATCCCCGATGAGGACGCAGAGAAGATCACCACGGTTCAAAACGCCATCGATTACGCGATGGCCAACCAGAAGGCCTGATCCAGGTGCAGGTAGCCTGGGCTGCCTGAATTGATCATCGCTCCCTGAGGGGAGCGTTCTATTTGTACGCAGTCACCAGCGTGGGGGAAATGAATGAATCGTCGACGCGTTGTCGTGACCGGCTTGGGATGTGTCAGCCCTGTGGGAAACACGGTGGCCGATGCTTGGTCCAATCTGATTGCCGGGCGCTCTGGCATTGACCTGATCACCAAATTTGACGCGACCGCGTTCGCGTGCAAGATCGCCGGCGAGGTCAAAGGCTTCGATCTGGGAGCCTATATCGGGACCAAAGAAGCCAGGACGATGGACACGTTCATCCACTATGGCATTGCGGCTGCGCATCAGGCTGTCGTGGATTCAGGCTTGCCGGTCGGTGACGCGCTCGACGAAGAGCTGGCCAACCGCATTGGCTGCATCATCGGGTCCGGGATCGGGGGTCTCCCTCTGATTGAAGAGACCCATGCGGAACTGGTGGCGCGAGGCCCACGGCGCATTTCACCGTTCTTCGTGCCCGCGTCCATCATCAACATGATTGCCGGTCATGTGTCGATGCGGTTCGGCTTCAAGGGTCCCAACCTCGCAGTCGTCACAGCCTGCACCACGGGTCTTCACTGCATTGGTGAAGCTGCTCGAAAGATCGAGTACGGCGATGCCGACGTGATCGTGGCAGGTGGGTCTGAGGCCACTGTATCTCCACTGGGCGTGGGTGGTTTTGCCGCCATGCGGGCACTCTCTACCCGCAACGACGACCCTGCAACGGCTTCACGACCCTGGGACAGGGACAGGGATGGCTTTGTGCTGGGTGAGGGCGCGGGTGTCATGGTTCTAGAAGAGTACGAGCATGCCAAGGCCAGGGGAGCAAAGATCTATGCCGAACTCTCTGGTTATGGCATGAGTGCTGATGCCGGACACATGACGGCGCCGAGCATGGATGGCCCGCGGCGAGCCATGGTCAATGCCATGCGCAACGCGGGAGTCAATGCCGATCAGGTGGACTACTTGAATGCGCATGGCACTTCCACACCCCTGGGTGATGTGAACGAGACCCATGCCATCAAGGCCGCCTTGGGCGCGCATGCGAAGAGTACGGTGGTGAACTCCACGAAGTCCATGACAGGGCACCTGCTGGGTGGCGCCGGAGGCATTGAAAGTGTGTTCACCGTGCTGGCAGTGCATCACCAGAAGAGCCCGCCAACCATCAACATATTCAATCAGGATCCCGAGTGCGATCTTGACTACTGTGCCAACACAGCCAGAGACATGAAGATCGACGTGGCAATGAAGAACAACTTCGGATTCGGCGGAACCAACGGCACGCTGGTTTTCAAGCGCATTTGATCCTCGTCCTGCTCCGATCGCTTTTCCCTGAACATGCGCAGCGCCCCATCGGTGGTCTACCCCGTGGGGCGCTGCGCTTTTCATGGGCGCTTGCTTCTTGCATTGAGTGCACTCGGCTTGGCCACCTTGACGGGATGGGCCTGGAGCGACTCAGGCCGGTTCTTCAGGGAAGGCTTCTGGGCAGGGCTGGGTTTGTGGGCGCTTTGGTCGGCTTGGGGGTTCAATGCCTGGTGGCGCACCCCGATGGGCACGCTCCATTGGGATTCGCTCGCCTCGCCGTTCGGCGATTCGCTGCGTGCGGGTGCGTGGCATTGGCACCCTCACAGGGTGGAAGAACGCGTGCCTCTGCAGCACCTCGAATCTGTGCTCGACTGTCAGGGTTGCGTACTGCTTCGCTTGAAGACGTTGGATCACAGGGCGACCTGGCTCTGGGTGGAGCGCCACCGCGCCCCCAGGCACTGGGACGACCTGAGGCGCGCATTGATGGCGACCCGCCGTCGCTTGAGTGCAAGGTGAAGGGCCACACCCGGCGGCGCGAGCGGCCATCTGGGTTATATTTCCGCGCGCATGACACCTGAAGATCACAACGCTCCGCCACCGCCCGACAGCGATGTCATGTTGGTGCAACGCACCCTTGGCGGGGAGCCGCGGGCCTTTGAGCTGCTGGTGATCAAGTACCAGCGTCGCGTGGAGCGATTGATCGGGCGCATGGTCAGGGACTCCGATCTGGTTCAGGACATTGCCCAGGAGACCTTCATTCGTGCGTACCGGGCGCTGGGGCAGTTTCGCGGTGATGCCCAGTTCTACACCTGGCTTTACCGCATTGCCGTCAACACGGCCAAGAAGCAGCTCATGGAGCTCAAGCGCGACCCCCTGGTTTTCCAGTCCCAGATGAAATCTGGCGATGACGATGAAACTTCCGGCTCGGAACGCGAACTAAATCCCAGTGTGGCCGACACCGAGACACCCGAGGCGGTGCTGGCCAGCAAAGAAATCGCGGAAGCGGTCAACGCCGCCATGGATGCTTTGCCTGAGGAGCTGCGCAATGCCATTGCTTTGCGTGAAATAGAAGGTTTGAGCTACGAAGAAATTGCGCAGGCGCTTGACTGCCCCATCGGGACAGTGCGTTCGAGGATTTTTCGGGCACGAGAAGCGATTTCGAACCGCATCAAGCCCATGCTGGAACGTCAGACTGGCAAACGCTGGTAGGTGTTTTTGAAGATGTCAGCGCCCGCTTTTTCGGGTGAACGGGGTGTGAGAAATGAAAGCTTCAGAAGATTCGAAGAACGATGCCGGGCTTGCGCAGCAGGTGCCTGGAAGCAGTGCGTTCAGCCGGGCGGGGCCTGGCGAGAGCGCGGCCGCGAGCGCGTGGTCTGCGTTGATGGATGGCGCCATCAGCGATCAGGACTGGGATGCCCTTTGGCAAAGCGATGCTCATCCTTCTGCGGCCCATGAAAACTGGAATGCTTATCAGGTGGTGCGTGATGCGCTTCGCGGAGGCGCGCCGCTTGCTGCGGCAACCCCTCCATCGGCATTCCTGGCCAGCTTCCAGGCCCGTTTCCATCAAGAACTGGCGGCGGCGCCTCGGAAGGATGAGGGCGAGCGGTTGACCGGTGAGGTGTCCCCCGTGGAAGGGGCAAGTGCCTTGGCTGCGAACGACTCGATCTTTCGCTGGAAGATGCTGGCGATGGCGGCTTCGGTTTCGGCGGTCATGGCAGTGAGTTGGGGTGTGTTGGGAACGGCCACTG
>PHCQ01000207.1 GCA_002840835.1 Betaproteobacteria bacterium HGW-Betaproteobacteria-16
AACCACGCAGCCGAAGCAGTGAGCCAGTCACCTGGCCCACCGCTGAAAGATCCCCCCACAAGTCCCCCTCACCCGTGGATGGGGGCGCCGTGGGGGGATGACGGTGGGCTGCATGGCGTACGCGCTTCCCCGAGCCTCTTCGGGTGACCAGCGAAGCGCAGGCGGCCGGGTTAACTGAGCAGCGGCGGCTCTGCGGACGGCGTGACACCAAGCGCAGCGACTGGCGCGGCGTTCGAGCCGATGCGATCAATTCAGGAGTTCACGGCCCCCAAGGCTTCCAGCGGCCCGGCTTTGGGCATGGCGGGTGACCTGGGGGACGATCTGGCGGGCGGGACGGGACCAGAGCGCAGCGGCGGGAGCGGACCGAGCGTCAGTTCGTCCAGCGGGCTCGTTTCCGCGCAGCGGGAAGGAAAAAAGACCGCGATCCCCGGGCACGGGAAAGGGCCGCATTCCTTGCTCAGCCGGCTACGCCGGCCAGTTTGCACCCTCCCCTGCGCTCGCAAGCAGTGCGCTGTTCAACATGAAAAAAGAATGGGGCCAAAATGGCCCCAGGGTTCAAACAAGGCCTCGCTCCGCCATGGATTGAACGGAGCTGCCCGCGACGATGAAGTGGTCCAGCACCCGCACATCAACCAGCGCCGCCGCTTGCTTGAGCGTCTGAGTCAGATACTCGTCGGCACGCGACGGGTCGGTTGCACCCGAAGGATGGTTGTGTACCAGCAGAAGAGCGCAGCTGTTGCGAAGAAGCGCATCGCGCACCACTTCGCGCGAGTAGACCGATGTCTGGCTCACCGTGCCCCGAAACATCTCCGCGTAGTCCACCACTCGGTTCTGCGCATCCAGGTGCACCACGGCAAACACCTCATGCGGCAGGTTGCCCAACCGCGCGCGCAGGAAGTCCTTGACGACAGCGGGCGAGGACATCACATCACTGCCGCGCACCTGCGCGGCCAGCAACTGCTGAGCAGCCATCAGAACCTCGTCGGCCTCGGCCGGACGGTACAGGCCCGCGACATCGCGCACCAGCAAAGCGGAAGCGACAACCGAGAGTGCCTGGAAGGAATCGAGTGAAGAAAACAGATCGTGCTGCATGACCAACTCCAGTGATCGGGCGGGATTGCCCGAGACCGGAACCGGCACGCCGCAGCGCAGCGGTCACAGGTTTGAAGACGGCCGAACGGCCGCAAGCAACCACAGGGCGCGCAGACCTTGACGGCGAGAACGTGCGACCTGAAGTCGCTTGAATTTCTGTTTCACGGAGGTAGCTATGACCTGATGAAACCGGCTGTTCCAT
>PHCQ01000036.1 GCA_002840835.1 Betaproteobacteria bacterium HGW-Betaproteobacteria-16
AGGCGGCGGGCGACCGGTTTGCCGGTGCGCCCGCCGCACTGCAGAGATCAACGGCCGCGGTAGGCGTCGATCACGGCCTGGCCTTCAGGCCCGGCGGTCTTGAGCCATTCGGCGGTCATGGTCTCGCCAATGGCGGCGAGTTCCTTCTTGACGCTCTCTGAAGGCTGGGCGATGGTCATGCCCTTGGCACCCAGCTCCTTGATGTATTCGCCATCGAGCCGCTCGCTGGTGATCCACCCGCGCTGCTCGGCGTTCATGGCCGCCTTCAGCACGGCGTCCTGAGTGGCCTTGTCAAGCTCGTCAAAAGCTTTCTGGTTCACCACCGTGGCGTTGCGCGGCAACCAGGCGCTGACCGGGTAAAAATGCTTCACCTGCTCATGCAGCTTGCTCTCGACACCGCTGGCGCTGGAGGTCAGGAAGTTCTGCACGCCGCCGGTGGCCAGGGCCTGAGGCAGTTCGGCGAGCTGGATGGTCACGGGCTGCGCCTTGAGCAACTGCGCAATGCGCGTGGTGGCCGGGTTGTAGGCACGCATCTTGGTGCCGGCGAAGTCGGCCGGGCTGTTCACCGGCTTGATCGAGTACAGAGATTGGCCCGGCCACGGCACGGTGAACAGCACCTTCATGCCTTGCGAGCCCAGCAGCTTGTCCTGCGCCGGCTTGGCGGCTTCATACAGACGCTTGGAGGCGGAATAGCTGGTGGCCAGGAAGGGGATCGAGTCCACACCGAACAGGGGATTTTCGTTGGCCGCACCGGAGATGATGAACTCGGCCGCGGGCACTTGCCCGGTCTGCACCGCGCGTTTGATCTCGTTGGCCTTGTAAAGCGAACCGCCGGCGTGCACCGTGATCTTGAGCTTGCCGTTGGTGAGCTTGTCCACTTCATCGGCGAACTGCTGCACGTTCTGGGTCTGGAAACTGTTGGCCGAGTAGCCGGTGGGCAGATCCCATTTGGTCTGGGCCGAAGCAGCACAGGCAAAGGCGACGGCGGTGAGGCAGAACAGGGTTTTCTTCATCGGTGGCTCCTGGTTAAAAACTGGCGAGTTGGTGGTTGAGAAGATCGGTGATCAGCATCGCGCCGGGGGCGTGTGTGATGCAGAACGCGGGGCGGGCCTGCTGGATCGCGGCCTGCGGCGTGACGCCACAGGCCCAGAACACGGGCAGTTCATCGGGCATCACGTCCACCGCGTCGCCGTAGTCAGGGCGGGTGAGGTCGGCAATGCCGATCAGGGAGGGATCACCGATGTGCACCGGCGCGCCATGAACATTGGGAAAGCGGGATGTGACCTGCACCGCGCGAATCACGGCACTGGCTCGCATGGGTCGCATGGTCACCACCAGCGGTCCTGAAAAAGGGCCTGCGGGCTGTGTAGGAATGTTGGTGCGGAACATGGCCACGTTGCGCCCCTGCTCCACATGCCGCAGGGGAAGCCCCGCTTCCATCAACGCCTGCTCGAAAGAAAACGAGCAACCGATCACGAAACTCACCAGATCGTCGCGCCACAACGCCGTGATGTCGGTGGGTTCGTCCACGAGCTCTCCGTCGCGCCAGACTCTGTAGCGCGGCACGTCCGTGGTGATGTCGATGTCCGACCCCAGTGTGGGCAAGGCACGCTCGCCCGGATTGGATACCGCAAGCACCGGACACGGCTTGGGGTTGCGCTGGCAGTACAGCAGAAAATCGTCAGCCTGCGCCTTGGGCAGGATCACCAGGTTGCCCTGCACATGCTCATCGGCCAGACCGCTGGTATGGGCGGTCCACAGACCCTTGCGGATCCGGCTTCGCACCAGCGCTGCGATCTGCACGCCTTCGGCACCAAACACCGCGATCGCCTGTTCGCTTTCGTTCTTCACTGCGTCTCCTGTTATCCGAACATGTCACCGTGATGACGTTGGGCGGATTGTGGAGTGCGTGGCGCCTCAGTTCAAACTCAAAATATTTCTCTTACTTCATCGATTTTTTCGATGATCCAACAAGGGGCGCCGTGCGCCTGATTGGTGCACTCTTTGCCCGACCACCGGAACCTGCATGCACTGCCTGGAAGGCCAATGCCGACTTCACCACCGTCTCCACCGCATCCGTGCTGGGGTCGGTCCGGTAGCTGGCATGAATGGGCAAGGGTTGTAGCGTCGTATCGCAACTCAGGGGGCGGAGATTCGGGTAGTTCTGCATGCGCTCCACCGCTTTGCGCGGCAGAGTGGCCACCCCGAAGCCGCCCTGCACCAGCTGCACCATGGCCGAGATCGACGAGATGGTGTGTATGCGCCTGGGCTCGATCGCTTCCTGCCGGAACACATCCAGCAAAGCCACATGTGGCAACGAGCCACGCTGGAAGGTCAGTATCTCGAATGCACCCAGCTCGGCCAGGGTGTAGCGGCGCTTGCGATGCATCTGCGTGTGCCCCATGAAGACCATGTCCATGGGCGGCAGACTTCTGCTGCGCACGCCATCAGCCGAAGCCGGCAACGCCGCGAAGACGAGATCTTGCGTTCCGCGCTGCACCTGCTCGACCAGAATGGGCGTGGTCTCCACTGTCAGCTCCAGCGCCAGCTCCGGATGATCGGCTCGCAACTTCTCGATCCATGGAATCAACCAGGAATGCAACACCGATTCAATGGCCCCAATGCGCATCGACACCGCCAGGGAAGCTCCAGAACCCATTTCGGTTTTCGCTTCCCGCTGCAGCTCGAGCAGGCGCTGCGCATAGGTGAAGAAGCGCGTGCCGGCCACCGTGAGCCGGAACTGCTTGTCACGCCGGTCCAGCAGCAACACCCCCAGTTCGTCCTCGAGCGCTGCTATGCGGCTTGACATGGCCGACTGCGTGAGAAACAGCTTTTCTGCCGCTCGCGTCACGCTCTTGAGGGAGACCACCCAGTAGAACGCCTCGACAAAGCGAAGGTTCACGATTCACCCTCACCCACCCGACAACCCACGGCCAGGCAAAGTCGCACAGGGGAAAACACCCTGACGCTTGGCCCGCTACTTGCATTTATGCTGTCACCTCTCATCATTCAACCATTGTCCCGGAGAAACCATGAAACTCAAATTTGGAATGCTCGCTGCCGCCCTGGCCCTTGGCACCGCTGCCCAAGCCCAAACCAAATGGGACCTGCCTGCGGCCTACCCGGCCACCAACTTCCACTCGGTCAATCTCGCAACTTTTGCCAGTGATGTGGCCAAGGCCACCGACGGCAAACTCGCCATCACGGTGCACCCGGGTGCGTCGCTTTTCAAAGCGCCGGAGATCAAGCGTGCGGTACAGGGTGGACAGGCACAGGCTGGTGAGATTCTGCTGGCGGCGTATCAGAACGAATGGCAGATGTTTGGCGCTGATGGCCTGCCCTTTCTGGCCACCGGCTACGACGATGCGATGAAGCTCTACAAGGCTCAGAAACCCATCCTTGAGAAGAAGCTGGGCGAACAGGGCATGCAGCTGCTCTACACCGTGCCATGGCCACCGCAAGGCATCTACAGCAAGAAGGCAGTCACCAGTGCTGCAGACCTCAAGGGCAGCAAATGGCGCGCCTACAGCCCCGCCACTTCGCGCATCGCAGAGCTGGTAGGTGCCCAGCCCGTGACAGTACAGGCCGCCGAACTGTCGCAAGCCCTGGCCACCGGCGCGGTCGAAGCCAACATGACCTCCGGCGCCACCGGTGTCGACAGCAAGCTGTACGAACATTTGAAGTTCTACTACGACGTGCAGGCCTGGTTGCCGAAGAACGCCGTCATCGTCAACAAGCGCGCCTTTGACGCGCTGGACAAACCCACTCAGGAGGCCTTGCTCAAGGCCGCTGCCGATGCCGAAACTCGCGGTTGGGCCGCGTCGCAGAAAGTCAACACCGATACGCTGGCCGTGCTCAAGGCGAACGGCATGGCGGTGGAACCGCCATCTGCCACGCTCAAGGCGGACATGATGAAAGTGGGCGACACCATGCTCAAGGAGTGGCTGGCCAAGGCAGGCCCGGAAGGTCAGGCCATGCTGGACGCGTACAGGAAGTAATCACCCCCGCAGCGCTTCGCGCTACCCCCTCAAGGGGGCGACACCAGAGGCCCGGCAAAGCCGGTTCCTCGGTGTCTCTGGAATCAGACCCTGCACTCCGGCCGAGTACCGGGTCAACAACCTCCCACGAAGCGCCCACTTCATACGCCACCCTCCTCACTCGGCGTGAACCTGTCCCATGCGAAAAATCCTCGACGCACTCTACCTTGGCTCGGCCTGGCTGGCCGCGCTGTTCATGATCGGCGTGCTGGTCATGGTGCTGCTGTCCATCTTCGGTCGGCTGCTTCAGTTCTATGTGCCAGGCACCGATGCCTACGCAGGCTACGCCATGGCAGGTGCCGGCTTTCTTGCGCTGGCGCACACGCTCAAGAGTGGCGAGCACATCCGCGTGACCCTCATCATCGGCAAGCTCACCGGTTCAGCCCGCCGTGGTCTGGAACTGTGGTCGCTCTCGGTGGCGGTGCTGCTGGCGGGCCTGCTCGCGGTGTATTCATGGCGGCTGGCCTGGCAGTCGCATCAGTTTCACGACATCTCTACCGCAGCGGATGCCACCCCCCTGTGGATTCCGCAAATTCTGATGGGGGTGGGCACGACCGTGCTGCTGATAGCCTTCATTGACGAATGGGTGCTCGAACTCAGGCAGCGCCGCCACCACGATGCCGGGAGCACCCGCCATGAGTGAAGTCGTCATCACCACGCTGCTCATCGTCTCGCTGTTTGCGCTGCTGGGCAGCGGTGTCTGGATCGGCCTCACACTCGCGGGCGTTGCCTGGATCGGCATGGAGCTGTTCTCCCCCCGCCCCGCTGGCGATGCCATGGCCATCACCATCTGGGGCTCGGCCAGCAGCTGGACGTTGACCGCGCTGCCGCTGTTCGTGTGGATGGGGGAAATCCTGTTCCGCACCAAGTTGTCGGAAAGCATGTTCAAGGGGCTGGCACCCTGGGTGAACGCCCTGCCCGGCCGGCTGCTGCACACGAACATCCTGGGCTGCACCATTTTTGCCGCCGTCTCGGGGTCATCGGCAGCCACCTGCGCCACGATCGGCAAGATGAGCATTCCTGAACTGTCCAAGCGCGGCTACCCTGCCGACAAGATCGTGGGCTCGCTGGGTGGCGCCAGCACGCTGGGCCTGCTCATTCCACCCTCCATCATCATGATCGTCTATGGCGTGGCGGCTGAGGTGTCCATTGCCAAGCTGTTCATGGCGGGCGTCGTTCCCGGTCTGTTGCTGGGCGCGCTGTTCAGTGGATACATCATGGTGTGGGCGCTCTTCAACCCCAGCCAGGTGCCCCTGAGCGACACGCGACTGACCCTGGCACAGAAGCTCGGCGAATCGCGGCACCTGATACCGGTGGTGCTGCTCATTGGCGGTGTCATCGGCACCATCTACACCGGCATCGCCACCGCCACCGAAGCGGCGGCGGTGGGCGTGGTGGGCGCCCTGGTGCTGTCGGCTGCGCAAGGTTCGTTGAACTGGGCCACATTCCGCGACTCATTGCTGGGTGCCACGCGTCTCTACTGCATGATCGCGCTGATCCTCTCTGGCGCGGCGTTTCTGACACTGGCCATGGGCTACATCGGTCTGCCCAGACATCTGGCCGAATTCGTCACCGGGCTGAACCTGTCGCCGGTGGTGCTCATCATCGCGCTGGCGCTGTTCTACATGTTGCTCGGCTGCTTCCTCGACGGCATTTCCATGATCGTGCTGACCATGGGTGTCATCCTGCCCACGGTTTCGGCGGCAGGCATCGACCTGATCTGGTTCGGTGTTTTCGTGGTCATCGTGGTGGAAATGGCACAGATCACGCCACCGGTGGGCTTCAATCTGTTCGTGCTGCAAGGCATGACAAAACGCGAGATCACCTGGATCGCCAAAGTGACCATTCCCTACTTCTTCCTGATGGTGCTGGCTTTGGCCCTGCTGTGGTGGTTCCCCCAGATCGCGACCTGGCTGCCTGGCCGCATGTGACCGTCTGGCGCTCCAGCGCGTACCACCGAAGCATCGCATCCCGAGCCCACTAAGATGACGGGTTGCGCTCGCCAAACGGGTGCCGCTCTTAGTTGTTGTTGGAAGGATTTCCGTGTTCAAGAATGTGACGATTTACCGCCTGGCCCCTGGCTGGGGCCCCTCTCTGGAGGCCATGGAAGCGGCGCTGGATACCAACCGGTTCGTGCCCTGCGGCGCCACGCAGGACAAGTCCGTGGGCTGGGTTGAACCACGCGGTGAAGACCATGGCCCTCTGGTGGAGTCGGTGGCGGTTCAGCGCATCCTCAAGTTGAGAATCGAGACCAAAGGTGTGCCCGGTTCGGTGGTGCGCGAGAAGGCCCAGGAGGCGGCTGACCAGATCGAGGCGACCACAGGCCGCAAACCAGGCAAGAAAGAAACCAAGGCCCTGCGTGAAGACGCCTTGCTGGCCCTGCTGCCACAGGCCTTTGCCCGGCAGATGAATGTGTGGGTGTGGATCGACCTTCAGAACGGCTGGCTGGTCACCGACGCCAGCAGCCAGGGCAAGCTCGACGAAGTGGTGACGGCACTGGTGCGGGCCTTTGACGGCCTGGCCATCACCCTGCTTCAAACCCAGGTCACCCCACAAACCGCAATGACGCAGTGGCTGTCGGCCACCTCCGCCGACCCGGACGAAGGCGCCGTGCCCGGCGGCTTCGCCGTCGAGCGCGAGTGCGAACTCAAGTCGGGCGACGAAGAAAAGTCGGTCGTGAAGTTCACGCGGCACAACCTCGCCACCGACGAGGTGCGCAAGCACATCGTCGAAGGCAAGCTGCCCACCCGCCTGGCCATGAGCTGGGAAGGCCGCATCGGTTTCATGCTCACCGAATCCCTGCAGCTCAAGAAGCTGGCCTTCCTGGAGGGTGTCTTCGACGACCGTGCCAACGACGATGAAAGCGGCTTCGACACCGACGTGGCGCTCTCCACTGGCGAATTGCAGAAGCTGATTCCCGAACTGGTCGAGGCGCTGGGCGGCGAACTGGCGTTCGATGCGGCTACCGCAAGCGCAACTGCAACCCATGTCGACAAGGAGGATTCGCCCTCCTTCACGACGATGCCACAAGTGCCTGTCACCACCGATGCAGACGAAGAAGGCCCACCATTTTGAGCGTCATGAACCTGCAGGCTGATCCTGGATCAGTCACCGAGCAACATCCTGACGATCTCTCGACAGGTTGCGGGCGCGCGGAAAGCCCAACCGCGATGCCATGAACACCTTGCCCAGCGTGCTTGCCATTTGCCTGGGTGCCTGCGTCGGCGCCCTCTCACGGTGGCGTCTGGGTCTGTGGCTGAACCACGGTACTGCATTGTTGCCCTGGGGCACCCTGGCAGCGAACTGGATCGGGGCCTATCTGGTGGGCATGGCGGTCGTGTACTTCCAGAACCAGACCCAGCTCGACCCGGCCTGGCGCCTCGCCATCGTGACTGGCTGTCTGGGTGCGCTGACCACGTTTTCCACCTTTTCGGTGGAGGTGGTGGGCATGCTGCAGCACGGCCGCTGGTTGCTTGCCACCGGCACCGCGAGCCTGCACCTGTTCGGCTCTCTGGCGTTGACGCTGGCCGGCATGCGGTCGGCGCAACGCTGGTTGTTCTGAGCGGCTGATAACAAGCCGGTACTTGCGGCAAGTTGGTCAATTTTCTTGATTCAAGTCAAACGCAATTAAACATTCATTTTTTGTGAATGAATTCGGACATATAGTCCGCGCATGACGAATTTTCCGAGACCCTCCCGCGCCTTGCAGCGATGGGTCCTGCTCTGCCTGGTGTTCAGCTGGGGCATCGTTTTTTCATCGCCAATGCCGCCCTCCAAAGGCATGACCGAGGTCTGCACCACCAGCGGCACCCAATGGGTTCCGGTTGATGACGGCTCCGATCAGGTATCGACGCACACCACCGGCTGCTCGTTCTGCCTGCCCGCCGCACTGCCTCCCCAGGCAGCCGCCACGGCCCCGACAGACGCAGGGCCTTCGCACTCGCAGTTGACCCTCGACGCGAGCAGCCCGCCACCCGCTCCCGCCGCCATGCCACCACCCGCGCGTGGTCCTCCATTTTTCCCAAGTCCAACCCAAGAGGTTCATTCATGAAAGACGACCGCATCCTGACCCCTGGCGACACCAACGTATGGGGCCGCCGCCGATTCCTAAATACCGCCGCACTTGCTGGCCTGACCCTGGGGGCGGCAGCCTGTACCGACAAGGAATCCGGCAATTCGAACACCCCCGCTGCCGCACCCGCCGCTGCACCGGAAGCGGCGCACACAGACGCCAACGCTTCGCACCTCAAGCCCGGCGAACTCGACACCTACTACGGCCTGTGGAGTGGTGGACACACCGGTGACATGCGCGTACTCGGTCTTCCCTCCGGTCGCGAACTCATGCGCATCCCTTGTTTCGTGCCCGACGCGCTGGTGGGCTGGGGAATCACCAACGAATCCAAGAAGGTCATGGGCACCAAGCCCGATGGGCAATTGCGCTACACCGTGGGAGACACCCACCACACTCACGCTTCCTACAAGGACGGCAACTACGACGGCCGCTATGCCTGGATCAACGACAAGATCAACAGCCGCATCGCCCGCATCCGCCTGGACTATTTCCTCTGCGACAAGATCACGCAGTTGCCCAACGTGCAGGGCTTTCACGGCATCTTCCCGGACAAGCGCGATCCGGTGGATCCGGCGATCAACTACACCACGCGGGTGTTCTGCGGCGGTGAGTTCTCGATCCCACTGCCCAACGCGCCGATTGAGGACCACACTCAATATCAATCACTTTTCAGCTGTGTGGATGCCGAGACCATGGAGGTCCGCTGGCAGGTACAGATCGACGGCAATTGCGATCTGGTGGCCACCTCGTTTGACGGCAAACTGGCAGCCACCAACCAGTACAACATCGAAATGGGCGCGCGCTTTGAAGACATGATGTCTGCCGAGCGCGATGCCTGCCTGTTCTTCAACATCGCCCGCATCGAGGAAGCGGTCAAAGCCGGCAAGTTCAAGACCATCGGGACATCCAAGGTACCGGTGGTGGATGGAACCCGCGAATCGAACAAGGATGCCCAGACGGCGCTGACTGCCTATGTCTCGGTTCCCAAGAATCCGCACGGCGTCAACGCCAGCCCTGACCAGAAGTATTTCATCTGCGCGGGCAAGCTATCGCCCACGGCCACGGTGATCGAACTGGCCAAGGTGCTCGACTGGTTCGATGGCAAGCTGGAGAAGATCGACGACGCCATCGTGGCCGAAGTGGAACTGGGCCTGGGCCCCTTGCACACCGCCTTCGACGGTCGTGGAAACGCCTACACCACCCTCTTCCTGGACAGCCAGGTGGTCAAGTGGAACGTGGACAAGGCCATCGCTTTCTTCAAGGGCGACAAAACAGTCAACTATGTGGTCGACCGGATCGATGTGCACTACCAGCCGGGGCACATCAACGCTTCACAGTCGGAAACGATCGCCGCCGATGGCAAGTACCTGGCGGTGGGCTGCAAGTTCTCCAAGGACCGCTTCCTTCCGGTGGGCCCGCTGCACGCTGAAAACGAGCAGTTGATCGACATCTCGGGCGAGAAGATGGTGCTGATGGCCGACCACCCGGTGCGTGGCGAGCCGCACGATTTCATCATCTTCAAGCGCGAGCTGCTCAGCCCCAAGCAGGTCTATGACCTGGACCACCACCCACTGGCCATCAAGGACTCGAAGGAATCCGGTGTGTTCCGCGACGGCAAGAAGGTCACAGTGAAGATGACTTCTCTGGCCCCTGCGTTCAGCCTGCGCGAGTTCAAGGTGAAGAAGGGTGATGAGGTCACCCTGATCCTGACCAACCTGGACAAGATCGAGGATCTGACACATGGCTTCGCGATCCCCAACTACAACGTGAACTTCATCGTCAACCCGCAAGAGACAGCATCGGTGACATTCATTGCCGACCTGCCGGGCGTGTTCTGGTGCTACTGCACGCACTTCTGCCACGCCCTGCATCTGGAGATGCGCTCGCGCATGATTGTGGAGGCCTGAGCCCCACCGCCCGCAAGGGGGTTTGAGCCCCCTTGCGCCGCCACACAGGCGGCACCAAGGATTGTTGATGAAGTCGATTATTCGCAAACTGGCCGCTGCGTCGGCCAGTCTCTTCCTGGCACTGAGCCTGGGGCATGGACCGGCACGCGCCGACGCCTACGAGGCCCAACTGCCGGCCGATCTGAACACCGCCGCCGATTTGTGCGCGCGAGTTGCCTGCACCGAGGTGTTTCCCGGTGCCACCCATTTTTCATCCCGCAAGGGGCAGCCACCGTATGTCGAAGCCTACGGCGAAGCAGCCCCCCGCTCGCCCGGTCAGCGGCCGCTGCTGGGCTACGTGATGCTGTCCACCGACATCACTGACACGCCGGCCTATTCCGGCAAGCCGGTGATCACGCTGATCGGCATGGACACCGAGGGCCGCTACGTCGGCGTCAAGGTGCTCAAGCACTCCGAACCCATCCTGCTGCTGGGCATTCCGGAAAAAGCCCTGGTGGACTTCAACAACCAGTACCTGGGCAAGTCGGTCAAGGACAGCATCGAGGTCGGCCCCTCGCGCCCGGACGAAAACATCCTGGGCCTGGACGCCATCTCTGGCGCCACCGTGACCGTGATCGCGCAGAACCAGGTGATGCAGCTTTCCGGCTCGGCCGTGGCGCGACAGGTCGGCATCATCGAGCCAACGGTGCGCGAGCCCGCGCGCTTCGTCGTGAAAGACCAGCGCTACACCTGGGACGAACTGCGCAAGCTGGGGGCGGTGCAGCGCCTGCGCGTGATGCCCGAACAAGTGGGGCTCGACCGTGGCCCGGTGCCCTTCATCGAACTGTGGTTCGGTGATCTCAACCACCCCGACATTGGCCGCAGCTTGATTGGAGACCGCAGCTACGCCAACCTGCACGAGCGCCTGAAACCTGGTGACAGCGCGTTCTTCGTCGTTCGCACCGCAGGCATCGAGTCGTTCAAGGGCTCCGGCTTCGTTCGCGGTGGCCTCTATGACCGGGTACAGGTCAAGCAGGGCGCCGATTCGTTCACCTTCCGCGACCTCGACTCCCTGAACCTCTACGGCCTTGAAGCGGCGGGTGCGCCCACCTCCACCGAATCCGCGATCTTCATCATCCGCCAGGGCGCGTTCTCCGCCGCGTTCCCCTGGAAGTTGGCCTTCCTGGGCAACCGCGTTGACCGCGCCACCGGCCACCGCAGCTTCGCCAACTTCGAGTCCAAGTACTGGCTCGCCAGCGACATGCTCGAAGGCGGGCGGCCCGTGGTCAAGGAGCCGGTTGCGCCCTGGGTGCGCATCTGGAACAACCGTGCCGTGGAGATTGCGCTATTCGTCATGCTGCTGGTGAGCGTGACCGTCGTCTATGCGCTGCGGGAGCGACTCACACGCCGGGCCACCCACAAAAACAAGTGGCAGATCAACGGCTTCAAGTACAGCGCATGGGCGCTGTCCATCGTGTTCGTGGGCTTTGGCCTGATGGCCCAACCCTCCATCACTCAGGTGCTGACATGGTTCCACGCCCTGCTATTCAAGTGGACCTGGTCGCTGTTCCTCTCCGATCCGTTCATCTTCCTGTTCTGGATCTTCATCATCGTCACCGTGTTTCTGTTCGGCCGCGGCCTCTTCTGTGGCTGGATGTGTCCATTCGGCTCGTTGCAGGAAGCGATCTACAAGGTCGCCCGAGCCGTCGGCCTGGGGAGATTCCAGACCAAGCTGCCCCAGGTCTGGCACGACCGCCTCAAGTGGCTCAAATACGCCATCTTCTTCGGCTTGGTGGCGGTGTCCATGTTCTCCATGACCATGGCCGAGGTGCTTGCCGAGGTCGAGCCCTTCAAAACCACCTTCCTCGTGGGTGTGATGAACCGTGCCTGGCCTTACGGCCTTTTCGTGGCGGTATTGCTGGGCCTGTCCGTGATCATCGAACGCCCCTACTGCAAGTACATCTGTCCGCTGGGTGCAGGCCTGGCCATGCCCAGCACCTTTCGCTGGTTCGGGCTCAAGCGCAAGCAGGACTGCAACAGCTGCAAGGCCTGTGCCGTGGGCTGCGGAGCGCAAGCCATCGACGCCAATGGCCGCATAGACCACCGCGAGTGCCTGCACTGCCTGGACTGCATGGTGTTGTACACCGACCCCAAAGGCTGCCCGCCGCTGGCCAAGGAACGCAAGCGTCGCGAACGCGACGGCCTGCTGATCACTCCGATCGGACGCGACGGCTACTTCATCCCGATCGACGTCGTGCCAGCCATCTCCCCAAAAGCCGCACAAGGACCAGACCCGCGCTTGCCGACCACGCGAGCACAACCAGCGTATGCGCCGGATGCTCGTGGCCTGCGCTGGCTGCTGGCCGAATTGCTCGACCACCTCTGGCCCTGGAGCACCGCCGGCTGGCGCAACCAGCGCGCCCTGCAGATCGCGGGCTTCTCCCTGGCATTGGCCGCCAGCGTGGCCTGGGCCATGGCCGCCAGCGGCCGCCTGTCATCGGGCGCCATCATCGCCTGGTGGTTTGGCTGGAGCGTCTACGAGGTACTCATCCGCATGAGCGGCAAGCGCTACGTCAAGGACGGCCCCTGGTGGCAACGCACCTACCGCGTGGCCGGCTGGATGGACATGCTCAGTTACGTCGGCTTCAAGAACCTGCTGATCGGCGCCGCACTGTTCCTGGCGCTCAAAACCGTGGGGATGCTGACTTGACCCCCCCCACCGTCCGGATCCACTGCTTGCTTGCCTGCCTGATCGGCTTGTTCGCCCTACCCTCGTGGGCTGCGCAGTGGCGCGTTGCTCCGGGCCAGGCGATCCAGGCGGTGATCGACCAGGCGGCCTCCGGTGACACCGTCGAGATCGAACGCGGGTTCTACGACCAGAACCTGCGCATCGACAAGCCGCTGACTTTGCGCGGGCTGGATCGCCCCACGCTGAGCGGAGGCCAGCGCGGTGACACCATCCGGGTGACGGCGCCCGACGTCACGATCGAAGGTCTGATCGTGCGCGACTCGGGCACCAGCCTGCTGGCGCAGCACGCCGGCATCTACATTCAGCCCGGCGCGCACCGGGCAGTGGTGCGGGACTGCGTGCTCACCTACAACCTGTTCGGCCTGTGGATCGAAAAGGCCAACGACGTGCGCATCGAGCGCAACAACATCACCGGTCTGCGCGACTTTCAGTCGTCCCAGCGCGGCAATGGCATCCAGCTCTACAACACCACCGGCGCCCGCATCACCGGCAACGACGTGTCCTTCGTTCGCGATGCGCTCTACGTGGACGTGTCCCACCACGCCGAGTTCCGAGGCAACAAGCTGCACCACAGCCGCTACGGATCGCACTACATGAACTCCCACCACAACCTGTGGGAGGACAACGACAGCTACTACAACCGCGGTGGTCTGGCCCTGATGGAAGTGCGCCATCAGGTGGTGCGCAACAACCGCACCTGGGGCAACTCGGACCACGGCATCATGCTGCGCACGCTGCAGGACTCGGTGATCGAGAACAACATCGTCGCCGGCAACAACCGCGGCTTCTTCATCTACGACGTGGGCTACATCAACCTGCGTGGCAACCTGGTGGTGGACAACCACGTGGGGATCCACCTTTCGGCCGGCTCCATCCACAACCAGGTGGTCGGCAACGATTTCATCGGCAACCGCGAGCAGGTGCGCTACGTCGGCGCGCGCGACCAACCCTGGGGTGGCCCGGTAGCCGGCCAGGGCAACCACTGGAGCAACTACCTCGGCTGGGACCGCGACGGCGACGGCGTGGGTGATGTGCCCTACGAAGCCACCGGCATCGTCGATCGCCTGCAATACCGCCACCCCATCGTCAAGCTGCTGCTGGGCAGCCCCTCGGTGCAGGCACTGCGCTGGCTGGGGCAACAGTTTCCCGTGATGCGGGTGCCCAGCGTGACCGACGATCATCCGGCCATGGTGCCGACCCACAAGAACTGGAGCGAATGGCGTGACAAGCACTTCCGCTGATGCCCTCATCATCGAGGGCCTGAGCAAACACTATGGCCAGGGGCGCTCGACGCTGAAGGCGCTCGATGCCGTGCACCTGCGCATGGCGCGCGGACAACTGCATGGGCTGATCGGCCACAACGGCGCGGGCAAGAGCACGCTGTTCAAGCTGGTGCTCGGCCTGATCACTCCGACGGCCGGCCGCATTGCTGTGGACAGCATCGAGGTGGGTGGTCGGCAATTCCGGCAGGCGCGCCAGTCGATCGGCTACCTGCCCGAGAACCTGGTGCTCTACGACAACCTCTCGGGGCTGGAGACGCTGCGCTTCTTTGCCCGCCTCAAGGGCGCGCCGGCCGGGCAGTGCCCCGAACTGCTCGACCGCGTCGGCCTGGGCGCCGCCGCGCAGCGCGCGGTGCGTGAGTACTCCAAGGGCATGCGGCAACGCCTGGGCTTTGCTCAGGCTCTGCTGGGTACGCCCCAACTGCTGCTGCTCGACGAACCGACGACGGGCCTGGACCCGTCGGCCATCCGCGATTTCTATGAACAGCTCGACAGGCTGCGCCAGCAAGGTGTAACCATCGTGATCAGCTCGCACATCCTGGCCGAATTGCAGCAGCGCGTGGACCGGCTGGCCTTGCTGGCCAATGGCACCCTGCGCGCCGAAGGCACCGTGGCCGAGTTGCGCGAGCGCTCCCGCATGCCGGTGACGATGGTGGCGCGCGCAGACGAGCCCACACTGGACCGACTGCTCGCCACGCTGACCGACACACCCGTGCTCACCGTGCACCGCCAGGCGCCCGGAATTTTGCATCTGCTCTGTCAGCGCGAACACAAGATGGCGGCGCTGCAACGCATGGCAGCGGCCGGACTGATGGACCTGCAGGTGCAGGAGCCCACGCTGGAAGATGTGTATTTCGAATTGAGGGAACCCTCATGAACCACTGGCTGCAACCGAGTCAGATCCGGGCACTGGCCGCCAAGGAATTCCGCGACCGTCTGCGCAACCGCTGGGTGTTGGCCGTGGCCCTGGTGTTCACGGTTTTCTCGCTGCTCATCACCTACTTCGGCTCGGCCGCACAGGGCCAGATCGGCCCCCGGTCGATCGAGCTCACCATCGCCAGCCTGGTCAGCCTGGTGATCTATCTGATCCCGATGATCGCCCTGCTGCTGGGTTTTGACGCGGTGGTGGGCGAGCGCGAGCGCGGCTCGCTGGACCTGCTGCTATCGCTGCCCATCACGCGGCTGGAGCTGTTGCTGGGCAAGTTCCTGGGCTTGGCGGCGGCGCTGGCGCTGTCCACCGTGGCGGGCTTTGCGGTGGTGGCGGTACTGCTCTACCAGCGCTTCGACAGCGCCGGCCTTTACCACTACCTCGGTTTCGTTTTCAGTTCGGTGCTGCTGGGAATGAGCTTCCTGAGCCTGGCGGTCTTGCTGTCGGTGCTGGCGCGCGATCGGGCGCAGGCATCTGGCCTGGCAATCGCACTGTGGTTCCTGCTGGTGCTGGTGTTCGACCTGGTGCTGCTGGGCGTGCTGGTGGCCAGCGGCGGCGCCTTTGGCGGCGAGGCGTTCGCCTACCTGCTGCTGCTCAACCCAGCCGATATTTTCCGCGTGCTCAATGTGTTTTCACTCGACGACGTGCACCGCCTCCATGGCCTGGCCAGCATCGTGCCACCTTCGCTGGGCAACCCCTGGCTGATGGGCGCGGCGATGGCAGGCTGGATCGTGGCGCCGCTGGCAATTGCTTCCTGGAGATTCAAACCATGACCCCATCTGTGCTTCCCTCCCCGCGCCGCCGGCGTCTGTTGTGCGGCTGCGCCGGTTTGGTCGGCCTGAGCGCCCTGTTGCTGGGTGGCTGCAGCCCTTCACCCGGAGACAGCAACGGCCATGCGCCGCTGGCTCTCGATCCACACACCAGTTGCTCGCTCGACGGCATGCTGCTGGCCGACTTTCCAGGGCCCAAAGGCCAGATCCACTATGCGCAGGACCGCCAGGTGGACTGGTTCTGCGACACCGTGGAGCTGCTTTCGGCCCTGCTCGCGCCCGAACAGGTTCGTGCCGTCAGGAGCGCCTGGGTTCAGGACATGGCCCGTGCCGACTGGGACCGTCCGCAGGGCCACTGGATCGACGCCCGGCAAGCCTGGTATGTGCTGGGCAGCCAGCGCAAGGGCTCCATGGGGCCCACCGCCGCCTCTTTTTCCACCGAAGGTGATGCGTTGTCCTTCACACAAGCCCATGGCGGCCAGGTCCAGCGCTTCTCCGAAATCAAACCCGAGATGGTCGACCTCACGGGTGGGGCCTTGCACGACACGCGGATGTGAACATGCACAGGCGCCAGATGCTGATGGCCACCGGTGTCGCCGGACTGCTTGCTGCCGGTGGCACGGCGCTGCAGAGCCGGCGCGGCGTGCCAGCGGTCGCCATGCCCGCAGACGACATCTGCATCGTGGCCCCCACCTTCGCCTACGACCCTTCCACCGGGCGTGCACCCGGCGTCCCGCGCGAGGTGCCCCCTGAAGCGCGTTGCCCGGTGTGTGGCATGTTCCCCGCGCGCTACCCGCGCTGGGCTGCACAGGTGATTTTTGCCAACGGCGACGTGCAATATCTTGACTCACCCTTGAGTCTGTTCCTGTACCTGCAGCAGGTGCCCCGCTACACCACCGGCCAAAGCACCGCCAGTATCGTGGCCTCGTACGTCACAGACCTGGAAACCGGCGCCTGGATACCTGGCGTACAGGCCTGGTATGTGCACGGGTCCGGGCAGATGGGACCCATGCGATCAGGCAATCTGCCCGCGTTTGCCACCGTGGACCAGGCGCGCGCCTTCGCAGCCCGGCAAGGCGGCGAGTGGCTCACGGCCGAGTCCCTGCGCAGGGGTCTGCCCACATCGCTTCAACGGCTCGCTCCGCATACCCACGGTTGAAGCCCGGCCCACCTTGATGCGTATCAAAATCGGAATTAATTATTCATCTAAAATGAATATTAAAATCACCTCCTCCATTCATCCATTCCTTCAAGGACACCTCATGAACGCCAAGAACCTTCTCCTGATTCTGGGCTGCAGCGCCGCCCTGCTGGCCTGCGGCGAAAAGCCTGCCGACACCGCCGCAGCACCTGCAGCCCCAACCCCGGCCCCGGCAGCCGCACCGGCCTCCGCTCCCGTGACTGAAAACGCCGTGGGCAAGAAGGTCTATAGCTCGGTGTGCGCCATGTGCCATGCTGCTGGCGTGGCCGGCGCGCCCAAGCCTGGTGACAAAGCCGACTGGGCCCCGCGCATTGCACAGGGCAACGATACGCTCTACAAACACACGCTGGAAGGCTTCACTGGAGCCAAAGGCATGATGCCGGCCCGTGGCGCCAGCAGCACCCTCACCGACGACGAACTGAAGGCCGCAGTGGACCACATGGTCGCCCTGTCCCGCTGAGCAAAACCAATACACCATGACGCACCTGCTCCAACGCCGACAGTGCCTGGCCGGGCTGGGCGGTCTGCTCGTCGCCGGCCTGGGTTGGCGCCCGGCGCTCGCCAGCGCCGATGTCCACCGCGCGTCCCGCATCATGATGGGTACCCGGATCGACATCGTGGCGCAGGGCAAAGGCCCCACCGGCACGGCGGCCGCTGTGCAGGCGGCCTTTGCCGAGATGCGGCGTCTGGAACGCATGATGAGCCACCACCGCGCCGACAGCCTCGTGTCGGCGCTGCACCGCAGCGCCGGACGGGGCGCTGTGATGGTGCCGCCCGAACTGGTCGCTGTGCTGCAACGTGCCGACGAACTCTCGCGCCTCAGCGAAGGCGCCTTCGACATCACCGTTGGGGCTTACGCCGGTTGGTCATTTGACCCACAAGATGCCCGCATTCCACCTCTGGAAGAACTGCGTCGCGAACGCCGGCTGGTGGACTTTCGCGACATGCTGCTCGACCCACGAGCGGGCCAGGCACGCCTGGCCCGACCAGGCATGCGCATCGACCTGGGCGGGGTGGCCAAGCTGCCCATCCTGCAGGCGGGCCTGCGGGTGCTGGAACAACACGGCGTGCACAATGCCATGGTGAACGGTGGCGGCGATGTGCTGACGCGCGGGCAACTGCTGGGGCAGGACTGGCGCGTGGGGGTTCGCGACCCTAGAGCGCCCGAGCGCTTGATCGGCACGCTGCACTTGCGCGACGGTTGTGTGGCTTCGTCCGGCGACTACGAGCGCTGCTTCGAGCGAAACGGTCGGCGCTATCACCACGTGCTCAACCCGTCCACGGGCATGCCCAGCAGCGGCGTTCGGGGCGTGGTCATGGTTTCGCGGCAATCCCATCAGATCAATGGTCTGGGCGCGGCAATCATGGTGGCTGGCGCCCACACTGGCCGGCACCTGCTGGCACCGCTGCGTGGCGTGGACAGCCTGATCGTCGATGCCGATTCCCGCGTCCAGACCCTGGGACTCATGGACGAGCGCCTTCGCACGACCTGAGCATCACAGCGACCACAAGCGTCAGCCGACCTTGGCAGATTTGCTCGTCGGCTTGCGCTTCACCGCAGGCTTGTGCCTGGTATCGCTCTTGGCACGAGGGGTCAGCGCTTTCTTGGGCAAAGCCAGCGAGGCAAACTGGATCGGGATCAGGTGCGGCAACTGCCCCACTTGCCCCTTGCTTGTCGCCACGGGCGCCAACAAGTCGGCCAACGTGATGCCATCGAGCACATCGAAAAATCCTTTGGTGGCCTTGTACAAGGCGTCCTTGAGCCGGCAATAGCCATCCAGGCGGCAGGTGTTGGTCTTGCGATCAAAACACTCCACCAGGGTCATGTCTGTTTCGGTTTGACGCACGATCTCGCCCAGGGACAGTTCCCGGGCAGGCTTGAGCAAGCGCAGACCACCGCCACGGCCCCGCGTGGTGGCGAGCCAACCGAATGACGCCAGGATCATCACGATCTTGGTGAGATGGCTGCGGGAAATGCCGTGAGCCTCCGCGATCTCGCTCACCGTGGGCGGATGCTCTCGCCCTTCACAGGCGGCGCAATACATCAGCACCCGCAGGCTGTAGTCGGTCCATTGAGTGAGTCGCATGAGGTCCTTGCCCGTGGTTGATCGCGGTTGTAGCTATGACTTTAGCGTCAATGTGGTTGCCTCAAGAAACTTCGCACCGAAGCCGCTCCGGCAGGAACGGCTTTCGATGACGCGTGTGAAACCTGGAATTGACAAAAATCAACTTCGCATGCGTGGGTCAGCTCTACATTGGACACTCCCTGGGGTATTTAACACCAGCCCAGGAAACGTTCACCAACAGGAGACATTCATGGCCGATTTCCAGGCATCAGATCACCGGGTAGCAGCGGCGCGCCGCCGTTTCCTTTTCGGCCTGGGCGCCCTGCCGCTGGCAGCGACGCTGGCTCAAACCAGCACCAAGGCGCGAGCCAATACCACAAAGAGCAGCGCCCGCATCGTGATCGCCGGCGGCGGCGCTGCAGGCTTGGCCGCAGCCTCCCGCCTGGCTGCCGCCCTCGACGGCGCTTCCATCACCGTCATCGATGGACGCAAGGCGCACTATTACCAGCCTGGCTTCACCTTGGTGGCCTCGGGCATCAAGCCTCAGGACTACGTTGTGTCCAGCACTGGCAGCTATATCCCGGCTGGCGTCGACTGGGTGGCCGAAAAAGTGGCCGAGATCGACCCGGAAGGCAACAGAATAGTCACGGAAAGCGGCAAGGCCGTCCCTTACGACTTCCTGATCCTCGCCACCGGACTGGAGCTGCACTACGACGGCATCGATGGCATGGACACGGCGCGCATTGGCCAAAACGGCATGGGCAGCATCTACCACAGCCCCGAGGGCGCGTCCGCCACATGGAAGGCCATGTCCGGGTTCGCCGACAAGGGGGGCATCGGCCTCTTTGGCCGGCCTGCTGGCGAAATGAAATGTGCCGGCGCACCGCTCAAGTACACCTTTGTCACAGACGACTACCTGCGCCGCCGCGGCAACCGGAGCAAGGCAGAGATGATCTACATGGCGCAGAGCAAGAGCCTGTTCGGCGTGCCGATCGTCGCCGAGAAGGTGCGCATGCTGTTCCAGGACCGGGGCGTGAAGGTCAACCACGAACATGTGCTGCAGGCCATCGACCTGGACAAGCGCATCGCCACTTACAAGACCCCCACGGGTTCGGTCGAGCAGAACTACGACTTCATCAATGTTGTGCCACCCATGCGAGCGCCTGAAGTGGTGCGCAACAGCCCCCTGCCCTGGACCGAAGGCCCGTTTGCAGCCGACGGCTGGGTTGAAGTGGACCGCGAAACGCTGCGGCACAAGCGCTATCCCAACGTGTTCGGCGTTGGTGACATTGCCGGCGTGCCCAAGGGCAAGACGGCCGCCAGTGTGAAGTGGCAGGTTCCGGTGGCTGTGTCGCACCTTATCGGTGACATTTCAGGCAAGGCCTCCACCGAGGTCTACAACGGCTACACCTCGTGCCCGCTGATCACCCGCCTGGGCCAGGCCATGCTGATCGAGTTCGACTACAAGGACAACCTGATCATGTCTTTCCCGGGCGTGATTGCCCCGCTGGAAGAGCTGTGGATCAGCTGGGTCATGAAAACCATGGCCCTCAAACCCACTTACATCAGCATGTTGCGCGGCAACGCCTGACCCTTTTAGGAGAACGACCTTGAAAGAACTCGATCCTCTGGTATTTCTGTCGGTGTTTCAGGAAATGCTCGGCTTCTGGCTGTGGCTGATGTTGATCGCCGGTGTGTTGTGCGTGGCGGCCTTCCTGGCGCTGCTGGTGCGCGAACGCCAGGTGGTGTCGCGCCGCCTGATTCAAGCCGAACTGCTCGGCCTTCTTGGCGGTGTCGTGGCGTTGTTCATCATGGTCAAGGTTTCGTCGTCGGGCTTTACCGACGCTGGCGGTCCGGCAGACTGGTTCCTGATTGCGCTGGTCTACGGGGTCGGCCTGGTGGCCACCGTGGTGCTGACCTACACGACCATGGGCTGGCTGTCGCCACGCAAGCGTGCAAACTGACAGGCGCCAGGTCCGGCGCGCGATGAGATGAAGCTGGCAACCTGAAGAAGACCACAAACAAAAGAGGCTCCCGAAGGAGCCTCTTTTTATTGGGCAAGCTGACGGGCCGATGGCTCGCCAAAACTTGGCTCAAGCGGCCTTGGAAGCCTTCTTTGCCATGTCGGTGGCCTGCCTGGAAGCCGTTGCGAAGTTGGCTTGCGCCGTGGCAGAAGCCTTCTTGATGGTGGCTTGAGCAGACTCGATCGCCTTCTGGCTGTTGCTCAGGGCGCTCTGGAAAGCGGCCATGGCGGCTTCGGAACCGGCTGGTGCGCTCTTGACCATCTGGTCCACGGAAGCGCCAATCGCCTTTTGCGCATCGGCCAGTTGGGTTTCAATCTGCTGGGTGAAATCGGCGCTGCCTTCGGTGGCGATGCTTTGCACGTGCTGGAAGTAAGCGGCGGACTTCTCTGCCAGAGGCTGGAAGAACGCGGTCTGGACAGACATGAATTCCTGTGGCGACTTGGCGGACATCACTGCCTGAGCAAAGCTGAAGGACTCGCCCAGAGCGGCTTTGGAAGCGGCCATGTTGAGTTCCACGAGCTTTTCCACGCCGGTGTAGGCCTTCTTGGCGGCGCCTTCCAGGGCTTCCAGGTTGGCTTTGTTGGTGGCCATGATTTGTTCTGTGGGGTTGTTCATTTCGATTTCCTTAAGGTGGAGGGGATGGACGAGGCACCGGTGGAACAACAATCGATGGAGCGATTTATGTTGCAGTGCAGCATTGGGCCAATTCTAGGGCGAATTCCGCACAATGCAAGCGTTTTTGCTGCATCGCAGCAAAACTAGAGGAGCCGCCCCATTCCGGGCGAAATGGCACTGCCCGCTCCGGTCATATCGAGGATCCAAATAGCCAACGGCATCGCCCTGCACGGGCGCGCAGTGACCAGCCGGGTGTTCAGCGCCGGTGCTTGCGGGCCTGCGCACGCCGCACCTGGCGGCTTTGCCTGGTCTGTGCGTTCGCGTCTTCGCGGGCCTGCCGGCGCCTTCTCGCCGAGGTCGCAATCGCTCGTGCAATGCCAAAGGCAATGGCGGCGCAGGCTGCCGCCACCACCACACCGGCAAGGCTGATGTCCATCACTCCACCCGTGTGATGCGGGTGGGCTTGAAGCCCAGGTCGGCCGCCTTTCCCTTGCGAGCGCGGGCTGCGCGTGCGTTGTTGAGGCTGCGGATCTCCAGTGTTTCGTCGCGGTCCTTGCCGCCTCGGCCAATGCCTTCGATCTTCACGCTGCGGGTGTAGGCCGCTGCACCGGCCAAGGTGTCCTTGGCGTCCAGATCGAGCAGCATCAAGCCTCGACCACCCTTCTCCATGGCTTTGAGCTCGCCGATTTCGAAGGTGAGGATGCGGCCGCCAGCGGAGGCGCAGGCCACGTGCGTGGCAGGCGTCAGCGGCTGGCTGCCCGAGGTGTTGGCCACGTGTGAAGGAGCGCAGATGGTTTCGCCTTCGCCCACGCTGATGAAAGCCTTTCCGGCCCTCTGGCGCGACACCAGGTTTTCCACCGTGGCGAGGAAACCATAACCACCGGTCCCACTGAGCAGCAAGGTGGCGTTGGCCGGGCCAGCAAAGTAATGCAGCGGCTGGGTGCCGCTTTCGAGTTCGATCAGTGTGGTGATGGGCTGGCCATCGCCGCGCGCGCCGGGCAAGCTGGCCACCGGCACGCTGTAAACGCGCCCGTTGCTGCCGAAAGCAATGAGTGTGTCCACCGTGCGGCATTCGAAGGTGCCGTACAGGCCGTCGCCCGCCTTGAAGGCGAAACTGGCGGCTTCATGGCCGTGACCGGTGCGCGCACGCACCCAGCCCTTGCTGGAGATGACAACCGTGACCGGCTCATCCACCACCTTGATTTCGGCTACGGCCTTTTTTTCTGCCTGGATCAGTGTGCGGCGCGGATCGGCGAAGGTCTTGGCGTCGGCCTCGATCTCCTTGACCATCAGGCGCTTCAAACTGGCCGGGTTGTCCAGAATGTCTTCGAGCTTGCCCTGCTCTTCGCGCAGGTCTTTCAGCTCCTGTTCGATCTTGATGGCTTCGAGCCGCGCCAATTGGCGCAGCCGGATTTCGAGAATGTCTTCGGCCTGCCGTTCGCTGAGCTTGAAGGCCTCGATCAGCGCGGGCTTGGGCTCATCGCTGTGGCGAATGATGCGGATCACCTCGTCGATGTTCAGCAGCACGAGCTGCCGGCCTTCGAGGATGTGGATGCGGTCCAGCACCTTGTTGAGCCTGTGCCGGGTGCGGCGAATGATGGTGCTCTGGCGAAACTCGATCCACTCGCTCAGCATGAGCCGCAGGCTCTTCTGGGTCGGCCGGCCGTCCAGTCCGATCATGGTCAGGTTGATCGGCGATGAACTTTCCAGGCTGGTGTGGGCCAGCAGCGCGGTGATGAGTTCCTGCTGTTCGATGCGGCTGCTCTTGGGCTCGAACACCAGTCGCACGGGTGCGTCCTTGCTCGATTCGTCACGCACCACGTCCAGCACCATGAGCATGCTCGCCTTGAGCTGCGTCTGCTCCTGGCTCAGGGCCTTTTTGCCCGCCTTGACCTTGGGGTTGGTGATTTCTTCGATCTCTTCAAGCACGCGCTGCGTGCTCACGCCAGGCGGCAGTTCGTTCACCACCAACTGCCATTGGCCACGCGCCAGATCTTCGATCTTCCAGCGCGCGCGCACCTTCAAGCTGCCGCGGCCGGTGCGGTAGGCGTCGGCAATGTCGCTGGCCGGGCTGATGATCTGGCCACCACCGGGGTAGTCTGGGCCGGGGATGACCGCGGCAAGCTCTTCGTCTGAGATCTTGGGCGTCTTGATCAGCGCCACACAGGCGTCGGCCACCTCACGCAGGTTGTGGCTGGGGATTTCGGTCGCCAGGCCCACGGCAATGCCGCTGGCGCCATTGAGCAGGTTGAATGGCAGGCGTGCGGGCAACTGCCGGGGTTCTTCAAACGAGCCGTCGTAGGTAGGGATGAAGTCCACCGTGCCCTGGTCGATTTCGTCGAGCAGTAGGCCGGTGATCTTGGCCAGGCGTGCTTCGGTGTAACGCATGGCGGCGGCGCCGTCGCCGTCCCGGCTGCCGAAATTGCCCTGGCCATCGATCAGCGGGTAGCGCTGCGAGAAGTCTTGTGCCATGCGCACCAGGGCGTCGTACGCCGCGCTGTCGCCATGCGGGTGGTACTTGCCGAGCACGTCGCCCACCACGCGGGCGCTCTTGACCGGCTTGGCAGCGGTATTGCCGCTGAAGCCCAGACCCATACGGTCCATGGCGTACAGAATGCGGCGCTGCACCGGCTTCTGGCCATCGCACACATCGGGCAGTGCACGGCCCTTGACCACCGACAGCGCATATTCCAGGTAGGCACGCTGGGCATAGGAGGCGAGGTTGTCTTCACCGGGCGCGTCGGCCGGCTGCAGATCGAGTTCAGGGGTGTCGTTCATGTGGAATCAGAAATCTTTGCAAGGAACGGATCGGCTATGCGTGAAGTGCCTGCAGTCCAGAACATCGCGGAACCGGCTTTGCCGGGCCGCAGATGTTGCCCCCTGGGGGGTGACGCGAAGCGGCGCGGGGGGAGGGTCAAACATCCACTTCGACCGAATCGCCGTGCAATTCCATCAGTTCACGCCGTGAGGCGGCTTCGCCCTTGCCCATGAGCTTGGTGATGAGCGCCTCGGTGCTCGCAAAGTCCATGGCGCCCAGTTGCACCGGCATGAGGCGGCGCGTGTCGGGGTTGAGCGTGGTGTCCCAGAGCTGCTCGGCGTTCATCTCGCCCAGGCCCTTGAAGCGGCTGACCTGGCACTTGTCGGGCGCTACGCCGTCTTTCGCGCACTTGTCGAGGATCGCGTGCAGCTCGCCTTCGTCGAGCGCGTACTGTTTGCTCGCGGGCTTTTTGCCGCGGGCTGGCACGTCCACCCGGAACAGCGGGGGACGAGCCACGTACACATGGCCGGCCTCGATGAGCTTGGGAAAGTGGCGGAAGAACAGGGTGAGCAGCAGCACCTGGATGTGCGAGCCATCCACGTCGGCGTCGGACAGGATGCAGACCTTGCCGTAGCGCAGGCCGCCGAGGTCGGGCGTGTCGTTGGGGCCGTGCGGGTCCACACCGATGGCAACGGCAATGTCGTGAATTTCGTTGTTGGCGAACAGGCGATCCCGTTCGACCTCCCAAGTGTTGAGCACTTTGCCACGCAACGGCAAAACGGCCTGGCATTCCTTGTCGCGGCCCATCTTGGCACTGCCGCCGGCCGAGTCGCCTTCCACCAGGAACACTTCGTTGTGCGCGAGGTCGCGGCTTTCGCAGTCGGTGAGCTTGCCCGGCAGCACGGCCACACCTGAGCCTTTGCGTTTTTCGACCTTCTGCCCGGCCTTCTGGCGGAACTGCGCGGCCTTGATGGCCAGTTCGGCCAGCTTTTTGCCGTAGTCCACATGCTGGTTCAGCCAGAGTTCCAGCGCCGGGCGCACGTAGCTGGACACCAGGCGCACCGCGTCGCGGGAATTCAGGCGTTCCTTGATCTGGCCCTGGAACTGCGGGTCCAGCACTTTGGCTGAGAGGACATAGGAGGCGCGAGCGAACACATCTTCCGGCAACAGCTTCACGCCTTTGGGCAGCAGCGCGTGCAGCTCGATGAAGCTCTTGACCGCCTGGAACAGGCCGTCGCGCAAACCACTTTCGTGTGTGCCACCGGCACTGGTGGGAATCAGGTTGACGTAGCTCTCGCGCACCGGTTGACCGTCTTCGGTGAAGGCCACACACCAGGTGGCGCCTTCGCCTTCCGCGAAGTTGTCATCCTTCGCATCGGCGAAACCCTCGCCTTCGAACAGCGGAATCACCGGCTCGCCATGCAGGGTTTGCTGGAGGTAGTCGCGCAGGCCGCCTTTGTAAAGCCAGGTCTGGGTGTCTTTGGTCTTCTCGTTCACCAGCGTGACGGAGACACCGGGCATGAGCACGGCCTTGCTGCGCAGCAGGTGGGTGAGCTCGCCCATGGGCAGTGCTGCGGATTCGAAATACTTGCCGTCGGGCCAGGCGCGCACGGTGGTGCCCTGTTTGCGGTCGCCCTCGCCCTTGGGCGTCATGGCCAGCGGCTCGATCACATCGCCAGCGGAAAACGCCAGGCGCGCGACCTGCCCTTCGCGGTAGCTGGTGACTTCCAGCCGCGTGGACAGCGCGTTGGTGACGCTCACGCCCACGCCGTGGAGGCCACCAGAGAAGCTGTAGGCGCCGCCCTTGCCCTTGTCGAACTTGCCACCGGCGTGCAACCGGGTGAACACCAGCTCAACCACCGGCGCGTTTTCTTCCGGGTGCAGACCGAAGGGAATGCCGCGCCCGTCGTCTTCCACGCTGACCGAGCCATCGGCATGCAGCGTGACCTTGATTTTTTTGCCATGCCCGGCCAGTGCCTCATCGGCCGCGTTGTCCAGCACTTCCTGGATGATGTGCAGCGGGTTGTCGGTCCGGGTGTACATGCCCGGGCGCTGCTTGACCGGCTCCAGTCCCTTGAGGACGCGAATGGAGCCTTCGGAATAATCGGATGGTGGTTTGCTTGCCATGGGGGCGGATTGTAAGCGTCCAACCCTTGCAAGACTGTATGGAATCACATATCTTCCATCTCGCGGGGGGCCGCTGATGCGTCAGACGCATCAATCAGGGCAGCAAATGTCAAGGCAGTGCCTGCACATGTGACAAGCGTGGGTGGGCGCATTTGGATACAGTCGCCGGATGTCCTCGACCTCCCATCCTGCCGCTGCGCCGGCACATCACCACCTCAGCCTCTGGCAGGTGCTTGCCTGTGGCGCGGCCATTGTCACCTTGTCCATGGGTATCCGGCACGGTTTCGGCCTCTGGCTGCAGCCCATCACCATGGCCCAGGGCTGGACACGCGAGACGTTCTCCTTCGCCATGGCCATCCAGAACCTGTCCTGGGGCGCCTTCGGCATCTTCGCCGGCATGGCCGCCGACCGGTTTGGCGCCTTTCGGGTGCTGCTGGTGGGCGCGGTGCTTTACGCTGCCGGACTGGTGGGCATGGCCTTGTCCACATCCTCCATCGCTTTTGCCATGACGACTGGCGTGCTGATCGGCGCCGCACAGGCCGGCACAACCTATGCGGTCATCTATGGCGTGATCGGGCGCCAGATACCGGCCGAAAAGCGCTCGTGGGCCATGGGTGTGGCCGCGGCGGCCGGGTCTTTTGGCCAGTTTCTGATGGTGCCGGTGGAAGGCTGGCTGATCAGCAGCTTCGGCTGGCAGGAAGCGCTGCTGTTCCTGGGTGCGGCGGTGCTGCTGATCATGCCGCTGGGCCTGGGCCTGCGCGAGCCGGGGTTTGCTGGCGGCACTGCCCCGGTGCGCGACCAGAGCATCATGAGCGCGCTGCGCGAGGCCCTGCGCTACCGCAGCTTCCAATTGCTTATGGCGGGCTATTTCGTCTGTGGCTTTCAGGTGGTGTTCATCGGTGTGCACATGCCCAGCTACCTCAAGGACAATGGCCTGTCTCCCCAGGTGGCCAGCTATGCACTGGCGCTGATCGGCCTGTTCAACGTCATTGGCACGTATGCAGCCGGCGCCCTGGGGCAGCGGCTGGCCAAGCGCCACATCCTGGCATTCATCTATCTGGCTCGCGCCGTGGTCATTTCGATCTTCCTGATCGCGCCGCTCACCCCCATGAGCGTGTACGTGTTCGCCAGTGTCATGGGACTGCTCTGGCTCTCCACGATCCCACCCACCAACGCCGTGGTGGCGCAGATTTTCGGTGTGGCGCACCTGTCGATGCTGGGCGGCTTCGTGTTCTTCAGTCACCAGATTGGCAGTTTCCTGGGGGTGTGGCTTGGCGGCGTGCTTTACGACCGCACCGGCAGCTACGACATCGTCTGGTACATCGCCATCGGTTTGGGGGTGTTTGCGGCACTCATCAACCTGCCAGTGCGCGAGTCACCCATTGCCCGCGGCCCACAACGCATGGGAGCGGCGGCATGACAGCCGCCCGGCTCGCGGTATGGGCGGCCATTGCACTGGCTCTGCTGGGTACGCTCATGCTCTACAACCAGCCGGGGTTTCTGGTGAACCTAGCTGATCAGCTCTGGAGCTGCTTCTGATGCACGGCAACGAAGCACCCTCGCCCTGGGTCCAGCGCTGGACCCACCTGATTGCGCCAGGGGGATCGGTACTGGACGTGGCCTGCGGCCATGGCCGACACATGCGATGGCTGGCTGCTGCGGGCCACAGAGTCACCGGCGTCGACCGTTCGCCCGAGGCCATCGCCTCAGTCGAGACACTGGGTCGTGCGGTGCAGGCCGACATTGAAAACAGGGCCTGGCCCTTTGAGGGCGAAATGTTTGACGCGGTGGTGGTCACCAATTACCTGTGGCGCCCGCTGATGAACACCTTGCTGGACAGCGTGGCGCCAGGTGGCGTGCTGATCTACGAGACCTTCGCGGCCGGCAACGAATCCGTCGGCAAGCCCTCACGACCCGACTTCCTGCTTCAACCCGGTGAACTGCTCCGGATCTGCGAGCACATGCACGTGGTCGCATTTGAAGATGGCTTCTGCGACCAGCCGGCGCGCTTCATCCAGCGCATCGTGGCGGTACGAAAACCGACAACACCGCCCGCCCTGCCCCCGCGCCATTCCCTGGCGGCCACTGGGTAGAATGCATCACCCTCGTGCTTGCGCGTCGCCGATCGCCCATGGTCTGGCCCGCGAGACACGCTTTCTTTGAGCAACTGGCTTATGAACACCATTACCGGCAGCACCGTTGCCCTGGTCACACCCATGCTGGAAGACGGCAGCGTGGACTATCCCACCCTGCGTGAACTGATCGACTGGCACATCGCAGAAGGCACCGACTGCATCGGTGTGGTCGGCACCACCGGCGAATCGCCCACGGTGACCGTGGAAGAGCACTGTGAAATCATCCGGGTTTCGGTCGAGCAGGCGGCCAAGCGCGTGCCCATCATGGCAGGCTGCGGCGCCAACTCCACGGCAGAAGCCATTGAACTGGCCCGCTTTGCCCAGGGCGTGGGCGCCGACTGCCAGCTGCAAGTGGTGCCCTACTACAACAAGCCCACCCAGGAAGGCCAGTACCAGCATTTCAAGGCCATCGCTGAAGCCTCTGGCGACCTGCCCATCGTGCTCTACAACGTGCCCGGCCGCAGCGTGGCCGACATGTCTGTTGACACCACCCTGCGTCTGGCCCAGATCGACGGTATCGTCGGCATCAAGGACGCCACCGGCAACATCGAGCGGGCGCAATGGCTCATTCGCGAAGCGCCAGAGGGTTTTGCCATCTATTCCGGCGACGACCCCACCGCCGTGGCCTTGATGCTGTGTGGCGGCCAGGGCAACATCAGCGTGACGGCCAATATTGCGCCACGCCTGATGCATGAACTGTGCGCGGCGGCCATGGCCGGTGACGCACGACGCGCCATGGACATCCAGTTCCGCCTGATGCCGGTGCACAAGCACCTGTTCGTCGAATCCAATCCAATTCCACTCAAGTGGGCGATGGCCCGCATGGGTTTGTGTGGTCCGGCGCTGCGCCTGCCCCTCACACCCATGGCAGCTGCGTACGAATCCATCGTGGAAAGCGCCTTGCAGGACAGCGGCCTGATCGCCTGAACCTCTGCGACCTGTCAGACTCCTACCTGCCATCCCCTGAACAACCGAGTCCATTCATGCTTCCATTGAACGCGTCAACGCCCATCTCCCGCCCGCAGGTTGACACCGGTGCCACGCCTTTGCGCGCCACGCTGATTGCCATCACCGCCGCGGCCCTGTTCAGCGGTTGCACCGTGCTTCAGGAAGACAAGATCGACTACAAGAGCGCGCAGCGTGGCAGCACGCTGGAGGTTCCTCCCGATCTGACCCAGCTCAACCGCGACAACCGCTTCAGCGTGCCTGGCGCGACGGTGACGGCCAGCGGATTCGAAGCGGGCCAACCTGCTCAGCCGGGTGGCAGCACGGCGGCTTCAACCGTCGGTGACGTGCGCATAGAACGGGCGGGCAGCCAACGCTGGCTGGTGGTGGACCGCCCGGCCGATGCGCTCTGGGAACCGGTGCGCTCTTTCTGGCAAGAGAATGGTTTTGTGCTGGAGCTCGATCAGGAAGCGCTCGGCATCATGGAAACAGACTGGGCCGAAAACCGCGCCAAGCTGCCGCAGGACTTCATCCGCCGCACGCTGGGCCGAGTGCTCGACTCGTTCTACTCCACCGCAGAACGCGACCGCTTTCGCACGCGCCTGGAACGCACGCCTTCAGGTGGCACGGAGATCTACATCAGCCACCGCGGCATGATTGAGGTCTACACCAACACGCAGAAGGAAGACACGCGTTGGCAACCCCGGCCGGCCGATGTGGAACTGGAAACCGAGTTCCTGCGCCGTCTGATGGTTCGTCTGGGTGTCAGCGAAGCACAATCCCAGGCCATCACGGCCACCGCACCCGTGGTGGCTGCCGCGCGCGTGACCACGGCCAACAACGTGCCCGTGATGCAATTTGAAGATGGCTTTGATCGCGGATGGCGCCGGGTGGGTCTGGCACTGGACCGCACCGGTTTCACCGTCGAGGATCGCAACCGCAGTCAGGGGATTTACTTCGTTCGCTATGTCGAGCCACGCGCCGACAAAGGTCAGCCAGGACTGATCAGCCGCATGTTTGGTGCCTCCAGAGCCGAAGATGCGCCGGTGCGGTACCGGGTGTCGGTGGTCAGCACCGACAACATCACCACCGTGACCGTGCTTTCCAGCGAGGGACGGCCCGACAGTTCCGAGAACGCCCAGCGCATCCTGAAGCTTCTGGCTGACGACCTCAAGTAAGGCTCCACCTGCCGCAGCCCATGAAAAAACCGCCCCAGTGGCGGTTTTTTCATGGAGAGCTCACGGCACTGAGGGCATGGACAACCTGACGATGCCGGTGACAGGTTCAGGTCACCCGCGAGTTTCGCTGCGTCCCGGAAGGATGCTCCTGACAAGCACTCACTGCACCTGTTTTTTTGCTGCCTCGGCAGCCGCCTTGGCGGCATCGGAAGCCCGTTGTGCAGCGTCCGCGGCTGCCTCGGCAGCGGCAGCGCCCGCTTCCTCGGCCGCCTTCATTGCCGCCTCACCGGCCTCGGTCGCGCTTTCTGCAATGGCACCTGTCGCCTCTTTGGCGACCTCCGCACCATCTTCGGCCGCTTCTTTGGCCGCCTCGCCGACGGCCGCCGCACCTTCCTTGACCTCTTCTGCTGCCTCCGAAGCCGCGTTCCTGGTGGACTCGACGGCGGATGGCACAACCACCGCCGGCTCTTCCGGTTTGCTGCAGGCGGACATCGCCGTGGCGGTCAGCAAAGCGGCGAACAAGATGGCTGTTTTCATGGCGAAAGCTCCCTTGAATGAAATGATGAGGTCACCGGACCACCGGCGAATGAAGACGAATAAGCTGGATTAGCCGGCGTCAGCAAACCCTGAAAGCAAGTGCAACCGAGCGTGGCGACACATCCAGAACGATGGCTGCTTTCCGACGCGGCCAGATGATACGCCCGAAGGACGCTGGCATCATCCCGCCAACCAACGCTTTCATTTCTTACGCATTTGCAAAAATGCGGCCCTGTCCGCACGCCGCAGCGCCCTCTACAGACCCAAGGTGCTTGCCGGAAACGAAGGTGACGCCTTGTGCCATCCGGCATCCAGACGCTCGCCCAGCGCCACGCGCCGGGCGGCGTCGAACGTGGCGACCACCACGTTGTGTTTCAGGTCCAGTCTCTCCATGGTCCATTGGGGGGTCCACAGCGCGCTGGGCAGCTCGCCCCCTGTCCCGCGACCAGTGGCACGGGCCTCCACCAGGTGCGACCACATCACGCGCCACTGCACAAATCGGGGATGGCGTTGCTGAAGCACGGAAAAGTCCTGCGCCAGCAGATGCAGGGAGCGCCCGCTGGCCGACCAGGTCTGCATCGATTCGATCACTGAGCGCTCACCCAGTGGCCAATCGGCGAAGTCCGGGTCGCACCACACCATCTTCACCCAGCCCTCGGATGCAGCGGCAGCGATGGCCTGTCGCACCAGATCAACGAACGCACGGCGACCCAGTATGCGCCCCTCGGGCAGAGAGGGGGTATCGAGAGTCTGGTCAGTGGTGGGATTCATGAAACAAGCCTCGCTGATCTGTGCAACGGTCAGGTTCGGTCTGGATCGGTGAGCTGCAGCCAGCCTGCTTCAAACCAGTCCTGCAGCAACGCCAGCGCCGCGGCGCTTGCCTTGCGCACGTCGCTCGCGGCGAGCTGCCGCTGGTCGGCGAGACGACGCATGAGACGCGCATCCGCCCCGCCTGCCAGAAAACCCTCTCCATTGATGAACACATGGCGATCGTCGTACATCATGCGGGTTCGGCGGTCCAGGTGCAAGGCCCCTGGCGACCAGGCGCCAGCGGGTTGATCGAACCACACGCGCGGCTTGGGTTCCGTCATGACCTCGCCCAATGCGCAGGCCAGTGTCTGGCGTTGCGCCAGCAGGCGCTGCAGAGCGTCGGCCGCAAAGGCCTCCAGCGCAGGCGGCATGGCAGCGGGCGTCGATGTGGCTGACTGGCTCCGATCGGCGTAGAGTGTGGTGTCTTCAAATTCATCGGCCATTCGCTGCAACAGCTCACCGGCCAGGCCGCCGCGCTGCGGGACGCGAAAACCGACCGAATAGGTCATGCAATCGCCACCCACGGCCACGCCGTCGTGGGCCCATCGAGGCGGCAGGTAGAGCATGTCACCCGGGCCAAGCAGGTGCTCTTCTTCGGCCTCGAAGTGACTCAGGATCTTCAAGGGCACATCCGGCTCCAGCGACAGGTCTTTCTGCCGACCAATGCGCCAGCGGCGTTGTCCGCTGACCTGAAGCAGGAAGACGTCGTAGCTGTCAAAGTGGGGGCCGACGCCGCCACCATCGCTGGCCCAGGAAATCATCAGGTCGTCGAGCCGAGCGTCCGGCACAAACCGGAACCTCTGAAGCAAGGCGTGGGCAGCATCCAGATGGGTATCCACCCCCTGAACCAGCAGCGTCCAGCCCTTCTTCTTCAGCGGGGGAAACGCGCGCGGCGAGAAAGGGCCGTGCTTGAGCGTCCAACCAGATTCCCTGTGTTCAATCAGCCGTGACTCCACCGCGTCGTCCGTGGTCATGGCGAACAGCGCCTGGCGGCTGAGCAATGGAGCGAAATCGGGCAGTGCGTTGCGGATCAGCAGCGGCTTCTTCTGCCAATGGCGCTGCATGAAGCGGGCCGGAGAAAGACCACCCAGCAAAGCGGAAGGCTCGTGGGGCGACGGGACAATGGAGCTGGTGGCGTGGGCGGGTGTCATGGGACAATTGTCGGATGAAAATTTCTGAACAATGCGTGGTCGCGTTGACCTGGACGCTCAAAGACACATTGGGTGAAGAACTCGATACGCTCGACGAACCGGTTGAATTCCTGGTTGGTGGAACCGATCTGCTCGACAAGATAGAAGATGCGCTGCAGGGCCATGTCGCCGGGGACACGATTGAACTGCACCTGGAACCTCAGAACGCGTTCGGCGACTACGACGACCGTCTGCTTTTCCTTGAACCCCGCCACCTGTTCCCCGAGCACATCGAAGAGGGCATGGGGTTTGAAGGTTTACCTGAAGGCGGTAACCCCGCAGCGCCGAAGGATCGACTGTACTTCGTCAGCGACATCTACCCCGAACATGTGGTGCTTGATGGCAACCACCCTCTGGCGGGCATTGCCTTGCGCATCACGATGAAGGTGCATGCCGTTCGCGAAGCCACATTGAACGAAGTCGGCCTGGGCACGCTGGGCACGGGCTTCTTCCGCATGCAGATCGACCCCAACCAGCCTGCCGGCGAAGGCGAAGACCCTTCAACAGGATCGCACACGCTTCATTGAAAGCCTTGAAAAGCCTTGCCACGGGCTGTTGTTCACAGCCCGGCCACGCGCGAGTTATCAATGCGCGGGGGCGTTCCGGAGAGGCAGCTGGCTGCGCTGCCATTGACGGCGCCTATCCCCGTCCCGTCGAGCCGTAGCCGCCTGAACCGCGCTCGCTGGCTTCAGCAAAGTCGTCCACCACGCGAAAGCTCGCCTGCACCACAGGCACGATCACCATCTGCGCAATGCGCTCCATGGGTTCGATCGTGAAGGGCACATCGCTGCGGTTCCACGCGCTGACCATCAGTTGCCCCTGGTAATCGCTGTCGATCAGGCCCACCAGATTGCCCAGCACGATGCCGTGCTTATGACCCAACCCGGAGCGCGGCAGGATCATGGCCGCGAAGCCCGGGTCGGCCAGATGAATGGCCAGACCGGTGGGGACCAGTTGCCAGGCATTGGGTGCCAGCGTCAACGGCGCATCCAGGCAGGCCCTCAGGTCCAGCCCGGCGCTACCGGGCGTGGCGTAGGCTGGCAACTGCTCACGCAGGCGTTCGTCAAGGACTCTGACATCAATGTGCATGGTCGCGGCGGCGGCACTGGCGCTCATTCTGCTGCTCGCTTGATCGCCTCTTCCAGCGCCTTGGCAGGATCTTGCTCTGCCTCGGACTGCGGCTGACCGGGGGTGGCGTCGCTGCCCCCTGCTTCGGGCTCAGGGAGGCCAAAGTCTGGCGGTGGCAGCGGCTGGTCAAAACCTTGCAGGTCCTGCATGTTGTTGAGCATGTCGGTGACGGCCGCGTCGTCCACCACAACTTCCTTGTCCAGATTGCCCGTGACGATGCCCGGATTGAGCACGATGACAGCGACCATGATGACCTGCAGGATGATGAAGGCGATGGATCCCTTGTAGATCTGCGCCGTCGTCACCGCCTTGATGCGCTTGCCGGTGATCACGTCATCGTAGTCGTTGCGGGCCGCCACGCTGCGCAGGTAGAACAGCGCGAAACCGAACGGTGGCGTGAGGAACGACGTCTGCAGGTTCATGGCCAGGATGATGCCGAACCAGATCAGGTTGATATCGAGCTTCTCGGCCACCGGTGCCAGCAGCGGAATGACGATGAAGGCAATTTCGAAGAAATCGATGAACATGCCCAGCACGAAGACCAGCGCGTTCACGAACAGCAGGAAGCCCAGTTGCCCACCCGGCAGTTTGTCGAACAGGTGCTCCACCCAGATGTGACCGTCCGCCGCATTGAAGGTGAAGCTGAACACCGTGGAACCGATCAGGATGAACATCACGAAGATGGCCAGCTTGGTGGTGTTCTCCAGCGCCTGCTTGAGCAAACTGAAAGACAGCGTGCGGCGGGCGCCAGCCATGATCAGCGCGCCCAGGGCGCCCATGGCGCCACCCTCGGTGGGTGTGGCAATGCCAAGAAAGATGGTACCCAGCACAAGGAAGATCAACACCAGCGGCGGGATCAGCACGAAGGTGACGCGTTCGGTCAGTCGGGAGAGCAGACCGATCTTGAACAATCGGTTAACCAGCGCCAGACCCAGCGCCAGAAAGGCGCCGATCGTGGTGGACAAGATGAACACCTCATCGCGTGGCGCCGGCAGTTCCCGGCCCAGCCATGGGTTCATCACGCTTTCGTGAATCTGCGCCCAGGTCACGCTCACGGCCGCACAGATGGCCAGCAGCAGCACCAGCGAGCGGTGGCCACTGGAGCCATTGGGCTCGTTGTAGATGCGGGCCTCGGGTGGCAGTGCCGGCACCCAGCCTGGCTTCACCAGTGCAACGACCACAATGAACAGCAGGTACAGGCTAACCAGCATCAAGCCGGGCACCAGCGCACCCGCGTACATGTCGCCCACCGAGCGGCCGAGCTGGTCGGCCAGCACGATCAACACCAGCGAAGGCGGCAAGGCCTGCGCCAGCGTGCCCGAAGCGGTGATGGTGCCGGTGGCGATGGTGCGGTTGTACCCGTAGCGCAGCATGATCGGCATGGCGATCAGTCCCATGGAGATCACCGAAGCGGCCACCACGCCGGTGGTCGCAGCCAGCAATGCACCCACCAGCACCACTGCAATGCCCACGCCGCCACGCAGCGGACCAAAGACCTGGCCCACCGTTTCCAGCAGGTCTTCGGCCATGCGGCTGCGCTCGAGGATGATGCCCATCAACGTGAAGAACGGAATCGCCAGCAGCGTGTCGTTCTGCATGATGCCGAAGACCCGCAGAGGCAGTGCCTGGAACAGGTTGGAGGGAAACAGCTCCAGCTCCATGCCGATGAAGCCAAAAAACAAACCTGTGGCGGCCAGCGAAAATGCCACCGGAAAACCCGCCAGCAGAAAGATCAGCAGGCCCGCGAACATCACGGGCACAAAATTCTGGGTCAACAGCTCAATCATTTCTCGGCTCCTGCGCGACGTGCTTTTTCGTCGGCGGCAATTTGTTCGGCCAGCAGTTCTGTCTCGGAAGGCCCGGTGTGGCTCAAGACATCTGGCCCTTGTCCCGAAAGGAACGCGAAGCGCTTGATGAGTTCGGATACGCCCTGGATGAACAGAAGCGTAAAGCCCAGCGGAATAAGGCCGTACACCGGCCAGCGGATGAGGCCGCCAGCGTTCGACGACATCTCGCCCGAAGTCCATGCGCGTTCAAACAACGGCCAACCCAGCGTGGCCATCATGTAGCACATGGGGAAGAGGAAAACGATGATGCCGGCAACGTCGATCCAGTTGCGCGTGCGCGGACTGAACTTGGCGGATATGAAGTCGATGCGGACATGGGCATTGCGAAGGAAGGCATAGCCGCCGCCAAGCATGAACACGGCCGCAAACAGGTACCACTGGATTTCAAGCAGCCCGTTGGAGCTGACGTTGAACACCTTGCGCACAATGGCGTTGCCGGCGCTGATGACCGTGGCGGCCAGGATGAGCCACATGGCTCCTTTGCCGATCAGATCGCCGATGGCGTCAATGAGGCGTGAGATTCTGAGCAATAACGACATGATGGTCCCTTGGACGCAAATGCTTGTGCGGGGTGCCTGAAGCAACACGCAAGTCTACGATGCAGACATGGAAAAGGACTGAAGAACGGCTGACGGCTGCAGCCCCGTCAGCGGCTGGACCGGGGTGCCGTTACCGATCAAAAAACCCCGCAGGTGCGGGGTTTTCTGATCGGACTGGAAAGCCGATTACAGGCTGGCCGACTGCATGTAGCGATCGAACTGGGCCTCGGTGAAGCGGAACCAGAGGTTCTGGTCCTTGCGGAAGGCCGAGTAGTCCGAGTAGATCTTTTTCCACTTCGGGTTCTTGGAACTGATGTCGTCGTACAGCGCCATCGAGTTCTTGAACGCGGCGTCCATGACGGCCTTGGGGAACGGCAGCACCTTGGTGCCCGAAGCCACGAGCTGCTTGAGGGCACCCGGGTTCAGTGCATCGTACTTGGCCTGCATGGTGGTGTGGGCGATGGCAGCAGCGCATTCCACAATGGCCTTGTTCTCGGGCGACAGAGCGGCATAGGCCTTGTTGTTGATGTACAGCGTGAGCTGCGGGCCACCTTCCCACCAGCCTGGGTAGTAGTAGTTGGGCGCCACCTTGTTGAAGCCGAGCTTCTGATCGTCGTAAGGGCCGACCCACTCGGTGGCGTCAATGGTGCCTTTTTCCAGCGCCTGGTAGATCTCGCCGCCGGGGATGTTTTGTGGCACGCCACCCATGGTGGTGAGCACCTTGCCGGCGAAACCGCCAATGCGCATCTTCAGGCCCTGGATGTCGGCAAGGGTCTTGATTTCCTTGCGGTACCAGCCACCCATTTGAGCACCGGTATTGCCCATGGGGAAGTTCACGATGTTGTAGCCGTCGTAGAACTCGCGCATCAGCTTCATGCCGTTGCCTTCGTACATCCACGCGGTCATCTGGCGGCTGTTGAGGCCGAAAGGAATGGCGCAGTCCAGGGCGAAGGTGTCGTCCTTGCCGAAGAAGTAATAAGGGGCGGTGTGTGCACACTCCACGGTGCCTTCCTGCACGCCATCGACCACGCCGAACGCGGGCATGAGCTCACCGCCCGGATGCACCGAGACCGAGAACTTGCCACCGGACATTTCGCCGACCTTCTTGGCAAAAACGTCTGCTGCTCCGTAGATGGTGTCCAGCGCCTTGGGAAAGCTGGAGGCCAGACGCCAGCGAATGGCGGCCTGGGCGTGAACCGCAGGTGCGGCCCCTGCTGCCAGCACGCCGGCGATGCCTGCGTGCTTGATGAGTGAACGACGATCCATATCGATTGACTCCGTGGTTGGTATGGGAAAGACCCGACCCGGTGATCCAGGCAGGTGACTCGATAGTCAAGGGGAATTGTAGGAACGGGGTCACCGTGACCGCTGGGGGTTTTCCCTCGAAAACGGCCACTTGGCGGCGGGTATTCAGCCTCTTGCAAGCTTTGGCGCAGGGCCGGTCCTCGCATGCTGACGCCACAGGTCAGATGATTACGCGCCAACCGCGCTCAGGCAGTGCAAGAGCAAGGCCAAGGCGATGCAGGTTCGCCATGAAGGCCCTGAAAGGCCGGCACATTCAACAGCTGAGTGCGAACGCGGGCCGCGTCTCGCCTCTGTTCAGGCCACCACTTTGAGTCCAGGGGACGCGTCAACGATGGCAGAGAATCGCTCGCGCACCGAGCGCTCGATGCCCTCAGCGTCGAGGCCCACCATGCTCAACAGCTTGGCGGGGTCGCCATGCTCGATGAAGACATCCGGCAAACCCAGTGTCAGCACCGGCAGTGCAAAACCCTCGGCCTGCAAGGCTTCGAGCACGGCGCCGCCGGCACCGCCTTGCACACACCCTTCTTCCACCGTGACGATCGCCTGATGCGTGCGGGCCAGTTCAAGAAGCAACACCACGTCGAGTGGTTTGACCCACCGCATGTTGGCCACGCTCGCCCCCAGTTTTTCTGCCGCTTTGAGCGCGGGATGAAGCAAGGTGCCGAACGCGAGAATGACCACGCCACGGCCCTGGCGCCGAATTTCACCCTTGCCGTAGGGCAAGCCTTCCAGCGTGGCCGGCACGGCCACGCCGGCGCCTGCACCGCGCGGATACCGCACCGCGACGGGGTGGTTCTGTTCGTGAGCGGTGGAGAGCAGTTGACGACACTCGGCCTCGTCCGCCGGGCATGCCAGCGCCATGTTCGGGATGCACCGCAGGAAAGCAATGTCGTAGGCCCCGGCATGGGTCGCCCCGTCCGCACCCACCAGACCAGCGCGGTCCAGTGCGAACACCACCGGAAGGTTCTGAAGCGCGACATCGTGGATCAATTGATCGTAGCCGCGCTGCAGGAACGTGGAATAAATGGCCACCACCGGCTTCAGTCCTTCGCAGGCCAATCCGGCAGCAAAGGTCACGGCGTGCTGTTCAGCAATGCCCACGTCGAAATAGCGGTCCGGAAAGCGACGCTCGAACTCGACCATGCCAGAGCCTTCGCGCATGGCGGGTGTGATGCCCACCAGCCTGGAATCGGCAGCGGCCATGTCGCACAGCCATTGACCAAACACCTGCGTGAAGGTGGTCTTGGGGGTGCTGGTCGGGGGCTTCAAGCCCACGGCCGGGTCGAACTTGCCTGGGCCGTGGTAAGCGATGGGGTCGGCCTCGGCGAGCTTGTAGCCCTGCCCTTTGCGCGTGACCACATGGAGGAACTGGGGACCGCTGCCGGCCTCCAGCAGCTGCCTGATGTTTTCCAGCGTGGGGATCAGCGATTCAAGATCATGGCCATCAATGGGGCCGATGTAGTTGAAGCCGAATTTTTCAAAAAGCGTGGCTGGCACCACCATGCCCTTGGCATGCTCTTCAAGCCGCTTGGCCAGCTCGAACAGGGGCGGTGCGTTCTTCAGCACCTGCTTGCCCACGTTCTTGGCAGCGGCATAAAACTGCCCGCTCATGAGTTGGGCCAGGTAACGGTTCAACGCACCCACGGGCGGCGAAATCGACATGTCGTTGTCGTTGAGCACCACCAGCAGGCGGCCTTCGGCAACTCCCGCGTTGTTGAGGGCCTCGAACGCCATGCCTGCGGTCATGGCACCGTCGCCGATGATGGCCACCGCATTGCGGTCCTCGCCCTTGATCCGAGCTGCCTGGGCCATGCCCAGCGCGGCCGAGATGCTGGTGGAGGAGTGGGCCGTGCCAAAGGTGTCGTATTCACTTTCACTGCGGCGAGGGAACCCGCTGATACCGTCGAGCTGCCTGAGCGTGTGCATCTGGTCGCGCCGTCCGGTCAGGATCTTGTGGGGATACGTCTGGTGCCCCACGTCCCAGACCAGTCGATCATCAGGCGTGTTGAACACGTAGTGCAAGGCCACCGTGAGCTCCACGGTGCCGAGGTTGGAACTCAGGTGGCCACCGGTGCGCGCCACGCTCTCCAGCAGGTAACTGCGCAACTCGTCGGCCAATGGATGCAACTGGGCGCGCGTGAGTTGCCGCAGGTCAGCGGGCGATTGGATCGTGGACAACAAAGATGACATGAGACTGCGCGAGGATCGCTGTTCGAATGGCGGCTCAACAATCTCGCCGGCCGACCCAGTCGGCGAGCGAGTGAAGAACATCGCGATGGACAAGACCGGACTGACTCAGGGCATCGTGGGCCTCTGCCAGCGCCCGGTCGGCGTATTGCTGGGCCGATTCCAGCCCCATCAGTGAAACAAAGGTGGGCTTGTCGGAGGCGGCATCCTTGCCCGCTGTCTTGCCCAGCTTGGCGGAATCGGCGGTCACATCCAGTATGTCGTCGACCACCTGGAAGGCCAGCCCGAGGCAGGCACCAAAGCGTTGCAACTGGGCGGTCGCTTCGCTGCTGACCTGCCCGGTGGCAGCCCCCATCATGACACTGGCCTGCAAAAGTGCCCCCGTCTTGCGCCGGTGCATGGCTTCCAGTGAGTGCAGATCGAGCGACTTGCCCACACTGGCCAGATCAACGGCCTGACCACCGGCCATGCCATCCGCACCTGCGGACAGCGCCAGCAGGCGGCAAAGCGCGACAGACAGGTCTGGCGGCACGCTGGCGTCACCGGGCACCAGCAACTCAAAGGCCAGCGCCTGCAGAGCATCGCCGGCCAGCAAGGCCTGGGCCTCGCCGAACTTCACATGCACCGTCGGCTTGCCACGCCGCAACACGTCGTTGTCCATGCAGGGCATGTCGTCATGGACCAGGGAATAGGCGTGGATCAGTTCCACCGAACAGGCGGCCCGCATGGCCGCTCCGGCGTCGCCAGACACGGCCTCACTGGTGGCCAGCACCAGCAAGGGGCGCAGTCGCTTGCCACCGTCGAGCACCGCGTAACGCATGGCGTCACCCAGACCGGCCGGCGCTCCTGGCAGCACCCAGTTCGACAGTGCCACTTCCACCGCCTGCTGCGATTGCGCGCGCCAGGCGACAAAAGAGGCGTTTTCAGACGTTCTGGCGTTCACGTGGCGTCCCAAGGCTTGAGCTCACCAGCTTCGAGCACCTTGATCTGCTTGTCCACCGCCTCCAGTCGATCACGACAGAAGGCCAGCAAGGCAGCGCCTCGCTGGTAACGTTCAAGCAACTGGTCCAGCGGCAATTGTCCGGCTTCCAGTTGCGCCACCAATTGTTCCAGCTCTTCAAGCGCAGCCTCGTAGCTGGCGGCGGGCTCGGAAGCCTGGGCAGGTCTGGCAGGTGATTTTGAGGTTTTGGTCGGAGGTGCTGTCGTCATCGGGGAGTTTGTCAACCGGGCCACGGGCCTCGTGAACGCCAACCAAGGCCAAACTGTGAGCCACCTGATTGAAACGTGATCTCGGGAATTTTATCCCTCTGCCACCATCGAAGCCGATTCTGCAGGCGACACCCTGCCCGTCGGGCGCGCTTCTTGCTGCGCCATTTCACCCCACCTGTACAATCCGCCCTTTTTTCTTCTACGACGGACAAGCATTGTCCGGAGGGACGCACCACTTCACCCTTCCCGCGCGAATTCGATCTTCGACCAGCGCTTACCCTGCCCCTTCATAGGGGGAGTCTCTAGGTCACGACCACCATGTCTGATTTAAGTCTTCAATTTCAGCAGGCCAGAAGCCAACTCCCGGTTTCCAGCTACTTTGACCAGGCGCTGTTCCAGCGCGAACTGGAAACGATCTTTCAGCGTGGGCCCCGGTATGTGGGGCACGCCAACGCAGTGCCCAACGTGGGCGACTACCAGACGCTGCAGCATGAGGGCGAAGGCCGCGCGCTGGTGCGCACGGCCCAGGGCGTGGAGCTCGTCTCCAATGTCTGTCGCCACCGGCAGGCCGTGATGCTCAAGGGTCGGGGCAACCTGGCCGAGCAGAAAGCCGGCCACGCAGGCGGGCAGATCGTGTGTCCCCTGCATCGCTGGACCTACAGCGGCGGGCAACACGCGCCACTCGGCTCCCTGCTGGGTGCGCCGCATTTTGCGCAAGACCCCTGCCTGAACCTGAAGCGCTACCCGCTGCGGGAGTGGAATGGCCTGCTGTTCGAGGACAACGGCCGGGACATCGAAGCCGATCTTGCGGGCATGGGACCACGTGCCGCGCTCAGCTTTGAAGGCATGGTGCTCGACCACGTGGAATTGCACACCTGCAATTACAACTGGAAGACCTTCATCGAGGTCTACCTCGAGGACTACCACGTCGGCCCCTTCCACCCGGGCCTGGGCAATTTCGTGACCTGCGAGGACCTGCGCTGGGAGTTCAAGCCGGAATTTTCGGTACAGACCGTGGGTGCCCAGAACCTGGAAAAGAAGGCCGGCAGCCCCGTGTACCAGCGCTGGCATGAGCAATTGATGCAGTACCGCGAAGGCAAAATGCCTGAGCACGGTGCCATCTGGCTCACCTACTACCCGCACATCATGGTGGAGTGGTACCCGCATGTTCTCACCGTCTCCACCCTGCACCCCATCAGCGTGGACCAGACGCTCAACCGGGTGGAGTTCTTCTACCCGGAAGACATCGCGGCCTTCGAGCGGGAGTTTGTCGAGGCGCAGCGCGCGGCCTACATGGAAACCTGCATCGAAGATGACGAAATTGCCGAGCGCATGGATGCGGGACGCAAGGCGCTGCTGGCACGCGGCGACAACGAAGTGGGGCCCTATCAAAGCCCGATGGAAGATGGCATGCAGCACTTCCACGAGTGGTATCGCCGCCAGATGGCCGGTGCCACGCTGGACACGGGAGCCTGAAATTCCGGGCCATCTCGCGTACCCGACGCAGCGCCGGGTCTGAACCATGCAGGCCCTCTGGATGCTTCTGGCATCGCTGTTCTTCGCCTCCATGGGCGTGTGCATCAAGTTTGCGTCGGTGCACTTCAACAGCTTCGAGATCGTCGCCTACCGCGGGCTGGTGGGCGTGCTCTTTCTGGTTGCCTTTACACGCATGCGGGGGGTGACACTGGGAACGTCGGTGCCCATGATGCATTTCTGGCGCAGCGTGGTCGGCGTGATCGCGCTCACCGCCTGGTTCTATGCCATCGCCGCCCTGCCGCTCGCCACCGCTGTGACCCTCAACTACATGAGCAGCGTGTGGATCGCCACCTTCCTTCTGGGCGGTGCGGTGCTCACCCAGGGTCGTAACGCCCCGATTCGACGGCAGGGCCCGCTTTTTCTCACCGTGCTGGCCGGATTTGCCGGCGTGGCCATGATGCTGCGTCCCACGCTCAACAATGACCAGGCAGTGGGTGCGCTGGTCGGTCTGCTCTCGGGCATCTTCTCCGCTTTTGCCTACCTGCAGGTCGCGTCACTCTCCCGCGCGGGCGAGCCCGAGAGCCGAACAGTCTTCTACTTTTCGGTGGGCGCCGTGGTCGCTGGCGGCCTCGGCATGCTGTTCGTCGGGGCCAGTGCATGGCATTGGCCAAGCGCGCTCTGGCTGCTGCCGATCGGCTTGCTCGCGGTGATGGGCCAGCTCTGCATGACGCGCGCCTACTCGCGTGGCGCCACGATGGTGGTGGCCAACCTGCAGTACTCCGGCATCGTGTTCGCAGGCATCTACGGGCTGGCCTTCTTCGGCGACGTGCTGCCGCTGATGGGCTGGGCAGGCATGGCGCTCATCATCGTCAGCGGCATCGCTGCCACGGTGCTGCGTTCGCGCGCGGTGCCCAATGCGCCGGCCGAAGACCATTGATTTCGTGAAAACCTGCGCAGGCGTCTGCCCACAGTAACTCTTTGGTGGCATCGCCACAATGCGCCTCGTGCGGGACAATCCCGGGCATGCATACCACCCTGATCACCGCAGAGACGCTCCAGGCGCTGCTCAACAGCAGCCCGCCGCCCATGGTCTTCGATTGCAGTTTTGAACTGACCGACCCAGCCAAAGGTCGCGCACAGTACGAAGAACAGCACATTCCAGGCGCCCGGCACGCCGACCTGAACCTGCACCTCAGCACCCACGGTGGTGGCGCAAGTGAAGGCAGGCACCCCCTCCCCTCACGCGACCAGTTCACAGCCTGGCTCGGTGAGGTCGGCCTGACCCCGGCCCATCAGGTGGTCGTTTACGACCGCCAGGGAGCGAATCACTGCGGGCGCCTTTGGTGGATGCTGAAATGGGTCGGACACGAAGCAGTGGCGGTGCTGGATGGTGGACTCCCCGCCTGGCTGGCCACCGGCGCTCCCACCGAATCAGGGACCGGCCCAGCGCCGGTTCCTGCCACGGACTACCCCCTGCGAGCCGCGCTGGTGAAGACCATCGACACCGCCTCCCTCGTGAAGCGCATCGGCCAGCCGAACCTGACCATCGTCGATGCACGCGCATCGGCCCGGTTCCGGGGCGAGGTGGAGCCGCTTGATCCCGTGGCGGGCCACATACCGGGTGCATTGAACCGTCCCTTTTCGGACAACCTGCAACCTGATGGCCGGTTCAAGCCGGCCGACGTGTTGCAGGCCGAGTTCAAGGCCTTGCTGGCCGGTCGCGACGCACACGGGGTGGTCCACCAATGTGGCAGTGGTGTCAGTGCGATTCCGAACCTGTTGGCCATGGAGCTTGCCGGCCTTGGACGCAGCACGCTGTATCCGGGCAGTTGGAGCGCATGGTGCAACACACCAGGCACACCACGTGCCAAGAGTTAAGTCTGCGCGGAGCTGGTCGATAAATCTACAGGCGCTCGGCATGCCGGAGCGCAAGAAATAGGCCTGCGGGGACAACAGCGTACAGAACACCACGAGCACCGACCCCCGTGAAACCCATCGAGACAAGCATCCCGCCGCTTCAAGAAGCGCAGGCCAGCGACCGACAAAGCGAGTCGTTGGGATGGATTGCACTCCTGATCAGCCTGGCAGCAACCATCCTGGTGCCGCTGGTGTACTTCACCACCTCCAACCAGCTGGAGACCGTGGTCACGGCGCTGATGGCCGTGATAGGCTGGACGTGCTGGGTGCTGCTTCGAATCGGCCATCGTCAGTACATCGCTCACGCCCTGGTGTTCGCGGTGTTGACGGTGGCGGTGATGGGCGCCGTGGCATTCGGATCGGTGCGCACCAGCTCCAGCTTCCTCTTCGTGGGGGCGGTGGCCGCTGCCGGCATCTTCCTGGGTCGACAAGCCCTCATCGCTGCGGTGGCGTTCAGCGTGATTTCCCTGGGCGGTCTGATCGCAGCGGAAGCGAACGGCCTTCTCCGCCCTGCAGACTTTCAGGTTGGCCTCAAGAACTGGTGGACGCAAGCGTTCACGCTGATCGTGGTGGCTGCCATGGTCTATTACAGCCGCGTACAGATCGAAACGACGTCGGCCGAGCTGGCCAATGAGCTGGAACGCAGGAAGCGCACCGAAAAGAAGCTCGACCGCAACCAGGAGCGCTTCGCCCGCATCTTTCGAACCAGCCCCAGCCCCATGATTGCGCAGTCGGCAAGAACCGGTGCCATTCTGGATGTGAACCCGGCGTTTGAGCGCTGCTACGGCTACTCGCGTGAGGCCGTTCTGGGTCAGTCGGACGAAATGCTCTGGGCCGACCCCGGGCAGCGTGTGGCCTACACCGCCCGACTGTTCGAATTGCGCCAGGTGCAACTGTTTCGATGCACCGCGTTGCGTGCGGATGGCAGCACCTTCGAGGCTCACATTTCCAGCGAAATGGGCAATGACCGGGAAGACAAGCTCATCATCACCACCGTGAGTGATATCAGCGAACTGGCGCAGGCGCTGGACAAGCTGCGTCGCTCGGAAGATCGGTTTGCGAAGGCCTTCAACTTCAGCCCGCTGAACATGACCATCACGCGCGTTTCGGATGGCTCCTTCATTGAAGTCAACGAAGGTGCCGACCGCGTGCAGGGGCTGTCGGCTCGGGAACTCAAGGGCAAGACCACCCTGGAGGTAGGAGCATGGCTCACACAGTCCGACCGGGACGCCTTCGTCTTGAAGTTGCAAAGCGAAGGACGCATTCACAACTACGACACCCGCATGCGCCACAAGGATGGCAAGTTGGTCGACACACGGTTGTGGGCCGAACTGATCGAGATCGACGGGGAACCGTGCATTCTTTCCTGCACCGTCGACATCAGCGCCGAAAAACGCCGGGAGGCCTTATTGCTGGATGTGGCCCGCGGCGTAACCGGCAAGACCGGAGAAGACTTTTTTCCAGCCCTCACCCGGCACATGGCACTCTCCCTGGACGCTGACATGGTGATCGTGGGTGAGTTGAGGTCCGAGAAGAAAGTAAAGACGCTTTCGGTCTGGCGCGAGGGCGGGCAAAGCCGAAACTTCAATTTCACCACCCATGACACGCCCTGCGACCAGACGCTGCACGAGCCCGGTCTCTGCGTGCACACCGAACAACTGGCTGCCAGGTTCCCCGACGGCAAGTCCCTGGTCGCTGCGGGCTTCGAGGCCTACGTGGGCCAGTCGATGCGGGATGAGCAAGGTGTGGTCATTGGTGTGCTCAGCGCCATGTGGAAGCGCCCCATCGTCCTCACACCCGAGATGCAGGCCCTGATGTCCATCTTCGCGAGCCGGGCCAATGCCGAACTGTTGCGCCTGAAGCGGGATCGGGAAATCCGGCACCTCAATGAAACGCTGGAGCTGCGTGTGAGGGAGCGCACCGCCGACCTGCAACGCCTCAACAGCGAGCTCGACTCTTTCGCCTATTCGGTGTCACACGATCTGAAGTCCCCACTGCGTTCGATCGACGGTTTCACCCAGATCCTGGGCGATCATCTGGCTGGACGCCTCACAGAAGAAGAGCAGGTGCTGTTCGATCGGATACTTGCCTCGACCCACCGCATGAGCAACCTGATTGCCGACATGCTGGCTCTTGCCCGGGTGAGTCAGGGCAAGCTGGAGCTCCAGACGGTTGACCTCAGCCGCATGGTGCGCGAGATCCTGGATCAGGAACTGGCCAGGCAACCCCAGCGCAAGGTGGAGCTTCGCATCACCCCCGGCCTGAGCGCGAGGTGCGATGCCCGCCTCACGCGGATCGCGCTGGCGAACCTGCTGGTCAACGCCTTGAAATACACACGCAAGCAGGCCGCTCCCCTGATCGAGTTCGGCCAGCTGGCGGCTGCACCGGGCTTGCCGCCCGATTTTTATGTGCGGGACAACGGCGTTGGCTTCGACATGGCATTGGCCGACCAATTGTTCAAACCCTTCCAGCGCCTGCACATGCCCAGCGAGTTCGAGGGCACAGGCATCGGTCTTGCCACTGTGCGCCGGATCATCGAGCGCCACGGCGGCAGCATCAGCGGCCACGGCGAGCCCGGTGCAGGCGCCACCTTCGCCTTTCACCTTGAACCTGTCTGGCCGCAAGAGAAGGCGAACAGAACCACGCCAACGCAAGCCTGAAAACTCACGCCTACATGGAATACCTCCCCGTCGACGACGATCCGTTGAGCCCCAACCTGCCCAACGCCATTGAGCAGCAACAGCGTCAGGTTGTGCGTTCGCTGCTCCTGACCGTCTGCTGCTTCATGCCAGTCATTTTTCTGGCCTTGCTTGATCGCAGCGGTTTCACACCCCTGACCGGCGTGGTGGGCGCCTTGTGTGTCTTTGTCTGGGTCCTCTGGCTCCCCTTTCAGCTGGGGCGCACGCGGCTGGTGGCGCACTGGTTGATCTGCGGCCTGCTGGCCACTTCCACGCTGGCGCTGTACTACGAGGGCACGGTGCGCAGTTCGGCTGTGCTGGCCATGATGGCGGGCGTGATCATGGCAGGTACCTTCCTGCCCAAACTGAGTCTTGCGGCCGTGGGCGTGTACTGCATTGCGGTGCTCGGCGCCTTCAACTGGATGGAGCAGCAAGGCATGCTCGGCAGCCAGTTGTTACCCGTCACCTGGGTGGTCTGGGTCATCCAGGCGGGCGTGATCGCAGCGATTCTGGTCAGCATGTTTTTTGGCCGGCATCGCCTCATCGAGGCTTACCACAGCCAGGCCCAGAGCCTGCTCAAGGCACAGGTTGCCCAGGAAGGCCTGCGCGCCAGTGAGAAGCGCTTCAAGACGCTGTTCCGGAACAACCCGGCGGCCTGCCTGGTGCAGTCGGTTGAAGCGAAGGTGGTGATCGATGCCAATGATGCTTTCCTGACACTCACCGGCTACAGGCGGGAAGAGGTGCAAGGGCAACTGCCA
>PHCQ01000123.1 GCA_002840835.1 Betaproteobacteria bacterium HGW-Betaproteobacteria-16
TTCGCCTTTGGTGCGCAACAGGCCGGCCAGCCGGTTGCCCTGTTTCTGCGGACCGCCGCGGGGGAAGAGATCGTGCAGGTGGTGGTTGCTGCCGCGCTCGGGGCCCCAGACCACCGTGAAGTGTTTGATCATGGCGCGCACCTGGGCCTGCACGCCGTGCTCGGCGTAGTACGCGCGCAGGTAACGCACCAGCTCCCAGTGTTCATCGGTCAACGTGAGTTCTTCCTGGGCGGCCAGCGCGCGCACGAAGTCTTCCGACCAGTCGCCCAGATGCCGCAGGTAGCCTTCGGAGTCGGTTTCGACCGGGTGGCCGTTGACCATCAGGATGCGGGAGAACGCGTCCATTGGGCGAGTGAGCGTTGCGTTCATGCAGCGAGCCTTTCTCGCGGTTCCACATGCGAACTTTGCGACCGCCGGGCGCGCACGAAGTCGACAAAATGGCGCGCCCAGTCGGTGCCCGCCACGCTGCGCAGGTGGGCGTAGGTGGCCAGCAGGTTGTGCTGCACGACACCGTCGTGTTGGCCGTCAATGCCATGCCCGCGCGTGACACGCCAGGCGTAGCGCGTGTCCGCCGGCAACCCGTCCAGGCTGGAATAGTGAAACTCGTGGCCGCGCAGGGAATGATCTTGAAGTCCGGCCCAGGGCATGTCTTTGGTGGCGCTCAGGTGCACATAGCCGCGCCCCACCGGCTTCGGGTGCAGCGTGGCATCGCCCGCCACGGCGCCCACCATGGCGCAGCGTTCGCCGCGCCATTGCAGCGAGCGTGAGAGGTACATCAGGCCACCGCACTCGGCATAGGTCGGCAGACCGTCCGCTATGGCAGAGGCGATCTGCACGCGCAATGACACATTGGCCTGCAGCTCGCGCATGAACAGCTCGGGGAAACCGCCGCCGATGAAGAGACCGTCGATGCCCTCAGGCAGCGCCGGGTCGCTCAGGGTGTCGAACGGGAGCAGTTCGGCACCCGCGTCCTGCAGCGCCTGCAAATCGTCCGGGTAGTAAAAGCCGAAAGCGCGGTCCTGTGCCAGGGCGATGCGCACGGGCCGGGCAAGCGACGTTGCGGGTGCCATGGGCATGGGCGAGAGGTTCAGCGCCGGCGCGCTGGCGGCCAGCGCCCGCACACGCCCCAGATCGACCTGACTGGCAATGCGGTCGCCGATCAGGCCGATCTGCCGCGCGGCATCGGCGTGTTCGTTGCTCGGCATCAGGCCCAGGTGGCGTTCGGCCACCGCCAGATCGTTGTCTTCGGCAATCGCGCCCAGCACCGGTACGTCGGTGTAATGTTCGATCACGGCGCGAAGCTTGGCCTCGTGCCGGCTGCCACCCAGCCGATTCAGGATCACGCCGCCGATGCGGATGCGGCGATCAAAGGCCTGGTAGCCCAGGATCAACGGTGCGATGCCGCGCGTCATGCCGCGTGCGTCGATCACCAGCAGCACCGGCAGGTCCAGCAGTTGCGCCAGCGCGGCGTTGCTGTTGCTGCCGTCGAGTGCAAGACCGTCGTACAGCCCCTTGTTGCCCTCGACGATGCTGATGTCGGCCCCGGCGGCCTGCCGGGCAAACACGGCACCGATCTGCTCCGGCGTCATGAGGTAGGGGTCGAGGTTGTGACAGGCGCGGCCACTGGCCCGCCCCAGCCACATCGGGTCGATGTAGTCCGGCCCCTTCTTGAAGGGCTGCACCGCCAGCCCGCGCGCCGCCAAGGCCGCGCACAGGCCCAGGCTGACCGTGGTTTTGCCCGAAGACTTGTGTGCGGCGGAGATCAGCAGACGGTCCATGATCTTCAAGACTTGGCGGACACGATGTCGTCCTGCGGCATGAAGTCGAAGGCGCGCACGCCCACGACCGTCAGCAGCAGCGCCGCTCCCAGGCCACCGACACCGAGCAGGAACTCGGGCAGCGAGGGCACGTAGCTCGCGATGGCGCCATCGCCGAAGCTGCTGCTCACGGCGTAGCCGGGGAAGATCTCCAGCGGGAAGGCCTGGCCGCCGATGATGAAGACATAGAGAAAGGCAAACGCGCCAGCCACAATCAGCACCGCCGCGGCGAAGGTGTAACGCGCACTGGAGAGCTTCGGGTGAAACAGCAGCAACAGCGGCAGTACCGAGCCGACCAACACATAGCCGACCCAGAACAGCAAGGGGTAGACGCCGCCGTCGACAAGCAGGAAGCGTTCAAACGCGGCTTGCTTGGCGTAGTACAGATTGGTCAGGTGGTAGACCGCCACCAGGTACAGCGAGGCGGCGATGAAGACCCCCAGCAGCCGGGCCATGCGGCGCCGGATCGCGCTGTCGAGCACTCGGCCTTCCCACGCGTACATCGTGGACTGGGCAACCAGGAAGACCGCCAGGCCCCAGCCGAAGCTGAGCACGATGAACAGCGGCGCCAGCAACGCTGACTGGTAGGCCTGGCGTGCGACGAGGAAGGCGAAGATCGAGCCGGTGCCGGTGGTCAGCACGAAGCGCCAGACCAGGGCCGCCAGGCCGGCGGGCTTCGAATACTTGTTCAGGCGCCGCTCGAACATGGTCCAAAGGTAGACGGCGACGATGGCCGTCATGCCCGAGTAGAGGAAGACGTTCCAGGCGAAGACCGACTTGAAGTTGTAGTGGGTGGCGGCGACGATCACGCGATCGGGCCGACCCAGGTCCAGCATCAGCACCATCAGGCCGCCCATCAGCAGGGCGATGCACAGCAGGCCCGATAGCGGCGCGCGGTGCTTGTAGACGGTCTGGCCGAACACCGAGCCGATCGAGGCGACGTTGAGCACACCTGAGGCCGCGACGACCATGAAGATGGCGAACACGTGGGGCAGGCCCCAGACGATCTGGTTGTTCATGCCGGTGACGATGTGGCCGTGCACTTCCATGTAGTGCGATGCGCCCAGGCCAGCGCCCGTGATCGCGCCAGCCAGGACGGCGACCAGCAAGAAGTTGCGGGAGTCTTCGCGGGTTCTCATGGTCTATATCCCGTGGTAGCGCACACCCGGATCCAGCTTCAGGTCGGCGCGCAGCTGCGAGGTCTGGATCTCGCGCACGCGTATCGCGATCTCGCTGGCCGGGTCGTTGAGGTTGCCGAAGACAATGGCGCCGTGGCCGGCCGCGCTGCAGGCCTGCACGCAGGCGGGCTGCTCGCCGCGGTCCACCTTGTGCACACACATCGTGCAGCCCTCGACCGTGCCCATGCCGCGTGGCACGTCGGGCTTCTGATCGGTCACAGGCTCGTGGATGAAGGAGCGCGCCTTGTAGGGGCAGGCCATCACGCAGTAGCGGCAGCCGATGCAGATGTGCTTGTCCACCAGCACGATGCCGTCGGCCCGCTTGAACGAGGCGCCTGTGGGGCAGACGTCCACGCAGGGTGGTTCGGCGCAGTGCTGGCACATCACGGGCAGCGAGTGCGACTTGCCCGTGCGCACTTCCTTGATCTCGATCTTGCGGATCCACTGGGCGTCGGTCGGACTCGGGTTGTCGGGCAGGCCGTTTTCGGTGCGGCAGGCGGTCACGCAGTCGGTGCAGCCGCTGCTGCACTTCGTGCTGTCGATCAGCATGCCCCAGCGCACCCCGGGGTCTGCACCCGCGGCGGCTGCACCAGCGGCGGGAGCGGCTTGCGCGATCTCGATCAGGCGCACGCCGGGCGCCAGCAGGACGCCGGCCAGGCCCGCAGCAGCCACGCCCAGGAAGCCGCGCCTCGCGGGCTGTGCCGCGTCCTTCGATGGGGTGGGAGGCACCGGGCTCATGGCTTCGACGGCGCTGGAGCGGGTTCGGCACCGATCGCTCGCACCAGCCGGGTGAGCTGGGCGGTGGTGCCGGTGGGGTGGACCAGCGGGTGGAAAGAGGTGGTCGCTGCGGGCTGGGTGGCGTGGCACTCGAAGCAGTCGATCTTCACCGCAGCAAAGCTGTGGCAGCTGACGCAGAAGTTGCTTGGGGTGGCCGCCACGCTCTGGGTGGTCTGGCTCGCGTGGCACTGAATGCAGGTCTTCAGGCTGTACTTCGCACCGCGCACGCCACCATGGACCGTCTCGTCGCGCTGGTGCTTGAGGTAGTTCATGTGTTCGCGCCGCATGGTGGCCGGGTCTTCCACACATTGGCCACCGCGCGCGGGCTCGATCACCGGCCGGGTCACGCGAGGTGCCCCACCCGGTGCATCGGCGGCCAGCGCCGCCACGCTGGCCAGCAGCAGCCACAGGGCCGCGGCCCAGGGGAGGTGGCGAAGCGGGTGGCCCATGAGGGTTACTCTCCCAGGCCCATCTGGATGTAGCCGGTCGGGCAGACGTCCTGGCAGATGTGGCAGCCGATGCATTTGCTGTAGTCGGTGTCCACATAGCGCCCGGTGGTCGATTTCGACTTGGGCACCTTGAACACCGCGGTCTGCGGGCAATAGACGACGCAGTTGTCGCACTCGAAGCACTGGCCACAACTCATGCAACGCTTGGCCTCGGCCTGGGCCTGGGCTTCCACCAGCGCCTGCAGGCGTTCGTCGAAATTGCCCAGCGCTTCCTCGGCCGTGAGGTTGACGATGGTCCGCCGGTTGCGCGGCGTGTAGTTGAAGTGGCCGAGGAACAGCTCCTTGTGCGAGATCACATAGCGGTCCGAGCGGTTGTCGAAGTTGTGGATGGCCACGTTGCTCGAATCGGTGCCATGGATGGGTTCATGCACCTCGCTGAAGCTCAAGCCCTTCTCGATCATCTTGCGCTGGAGATCAAAGACGTGCACATCGATCTTGGGTCGCTTCTCCAGCGCCTCGCCTTGCAGGAAGCGGTCAATGCCCTCGGCCGCAATGGCGCCGTGACCGATGGCTGTGGTCAGCAGGTGTGGACGGATGATGTCGCCACCGGCGAACACGCCCGGCTGCACCTGATAGTTCTTGTCGGCTGGCACCGCGCCCTTGCCGTTGTTGAATTCCTCCAGCCCGGTGAAGTCCACCGCCTGGCCGATGGCCGAGACGATCAGGTCGGCCGGGAGGTCTTCTTCCGTGCCTTCGATGTTCTTGATCTCCAGCTTGCCGCCTACGATCTTGGCCTCGCAGCGGATCACGCGCAGCGCGGTGGCGCGCCCGTCCGGGCCGCGCACCACGCCCACCGGCGCCAAGCCGCCGCGGATGGCGATGCCCTCGGACAAGGCGTGTTCGACCTCGTGGCGCGAGGCCTGCATCTTGTCCACCGGGAAGATGGAGGTCAGCGTCACGTCCGCGCCCTGCTTGGCCGACACCGCGGCCACGTCGTGCGCCACGTGGCCGGCGATCGCGTGTTCGGGGCGGTCGCTCTCGTGTACCTGGTCGATGTGGCCGAGGCGGCGCGCCACCGTGGCCACATCGATCGAGGTGTCGCCACCACCGACCACCACCACGCGTTTGCCCACATGGCGCAGGCGCCCGTCGTTGAAAGCCTTGAGGAAGGAGGTCGCGGTCACGCAGTTGGGCGCATCCGCGCCCTCGACCGGCAGGCCGCGACCGGACTGCGCGCCGAGTCCGAGGAACACGGCGTCGAAATCGGCCCGGATCTGCTCCATCGTGATGTCGGTGCCGATGCGGCAGTTCGTGCGCGCCACCACACCGAGGTCCAGGATGCGCTGGATCTCGGCGTCGAGCACCTGGCGCGGTGTGCGAAAGCCCGGGATGCCGTAGCGCATCATGCCGCCGAGCTCGGCGCGTTCGTCAAACAGGGTGACGGCGTGGCCACGCAGTGCGAGCTGGTAGGCCGTTGACAACCCGGCCGGGCCGCCACCGATGACCGCCACCTTCTTGCCGCTGGAGAAATCCGGTTTCTTGAAAGTCAGGTTGTTGGCGATGGCGTATTCGCCGAGGAAGTGCTCGACCGAGTTGATGCCGACGAAGTCTTCCACCTGGTTGCGGTTGCAACCTGATTCGCAGGGGGCAGGGCAGACGCGGCCCATCACCGAAGGGAAAGGGTTGGCTTCGGTCAGGCGGCGGAAGGCGTATTCCTGCCAGGGCATGCCGGCCGGCGGCTTCTCGACGCCGCGCACGATGTTCAGGTAGCCGCGAATGTCTTCACCTGAAGGGCAGCTGCCCTGGCAGGGCGGCGTGCTCTGGATGTAGGTCGGGCACTTGTGCGAGTGATCGGCGTTGAAGATCTGTTTCTGCCACGGCCCCGGCTTGTGGTCGCCGTCCTTGTAGCGCCGGAAGTTGAGGGGCTGGACGCTCACGGATTCGGGATTGGCTGACATGTCTTGTCTCCTGGGATCGTTGTGTGGTCGCGGGGCTTCGGGGGGCGCGCTTACTTGTCGCCAAGCCGGATGGCCTTGCTCACGAGCTGGTGCACACCGCCGACCATGCTCATGTCAAAACCGTACTGCGGCAGCACCTTGGTGAACTGCGCCTTGCAGATGGCGCAGATGGTGGCCATGAAGTTCACGCCGTGTTCGTCCACCACGTTTTTCAGCGCTTCCATGCGGGGCAGGGCGCCCTTGACGCGCAGCTCCAGCAGGTCGTCGGTCAGCAGGCCTCCACCGCCGCCGCAGCAGAAGGTGCTTTCATGGATGGTTTCGGGCGCCATGTCGTGGAAGTGGTTGGCCACCGCCTTGATGATGTCGCGCGGGATGGTGAACTGGCCGCCCGCAAAGTCGCCCATGCGCGAAGCGCGCGCCACGTTGCACGAGTCGTGGAA
>PHCQ01000208.1 GCA_002840835.1 Betaproteobacteria bacterium HGW-Betaproteobacteria-16
GCCCGCTGCATAACTGGCGTATCAGCCTGGTCGACGGCCAGGCCGAAGAACCGGATGAAGGCCACACCGCCTGTTTCGCCGTGAAGGTGGAAGACGGCGAAGTGTACCTCGAGACTTGATCATGTTCAGCCACAGAATCGACAGCGCTCACGCAAACCTGTTACAAGGAGCTCCCTGCAAAGGGCTTGTCTCTGTGCACTCTGTGATCCCTGTGGCTACGAACTTATTAACGGTATTCAAAAGTTAAGCATGCAAGAAACTAAATCCACTTGTTGTTACTGCGGCGTCGGTTGCGGCGTCATCATCGAGAGCGAAGGCAATCGCATCACCGGCGTGCGCGGCGACCCGCAGCATCCGGCGAATTTCGGGCGGCTGTGCACCAAGGGGTCGACCCTGCACTTGAGCGCCAAGGCGGAAGGTCGCGCCCTGCAACCGGAACTGCGCCGTGACCGCGATCTGCCCCGGCAGACAGTCAGCTGGGATGAATCGCTGGATTATGTCGCCGACCGCTTTGCCGAGATCATCCGCGAACACGGCCCGGATGCGGTCGCCTTCTATATCTCCGGCCAGTTGCTGACCGAGGATTACTACGTCTTCAACAAGCTGGCCAAGGGCCTGATCGGCACCAACAACGTCGATACCAACTCGCGCCTGTGCATGTCGTCCGCCGTTTCCGGCTACAAGGCGACGCTGGGCGCCGATGCCCCGCCCGCCTGCTACAAGGACATCGACCATGCCGGCTGCCTGTTCATCGCAGGCTCCAACACCGCCTATGCACACCCCATCCTCTATCGCCGCATCGAGGACGCCAAGGCCACAAACCCGGACCTGAAAATCATCGTGGTCGACCCGCGCCGTACCGATACCGCGCAAGCGGCCGACCTGCACCTGGCTATCCTGCCGGGCACCGATGTCGCCCTGTTCAACGGCCTGCTGCATGTGATGCTGTGGGAAGGCCTGCTCGACATGGCTTACATCAACAGCCACACCGAGGGTTTCGATGCCCTGAAGAACACGGTGCGCGAATACACGCCGAAGATGGTGGCCGACATCTGCGGCATCCGCGAAGCCGACATCATCACCGCTGCCAAATGGTTCGGTGCCGGCCCGACGCTCTCCCTGTATTGCCAGGGCTTGAACCAATCCACCAGCGGCACCGACAAGAATGCCGCGCTGATCAACCTGCATCTCGCCACCGGCCAGATCGGCAAGCCCGGTGCCGGGCCGCTGTCGCTGACCGGCCAGCCCAACGCC
>PHCQ01000209.1 GCA_002840835.1 Betaproteobacteria bacterium HGW-Betaproteobacteria-16
CGGCGGCGTGATTCTGGTCATGAGCCTGGCGCTTTATCCCTACGTCTATCTGCTGGCACGCAATGCCTTTGCCACGCAGGGCAAGCGTGCGCTGGAAGCAGCACAGGCACTCGGCCATTCACGCACCAGCGGCTTTTTTCGTGTGGCGTTGCCCATGGCGCGGCCTTGGATCGTCGGCGGCCTGATGCTGGCGCTGATGGAAACACTGGCGGATTTCGGTACGGTCTCTGTCTTCAACTACGATACTTTTACGACCGCCATCTACAAGACCTGGTTCGGTATGTTCTCGCTGGATGCCGCTTCGCAGCTGGCTTCGCTGCTGGTCATCATCGTTTTTGTACTGCTGATACTGGAGCAGCTTTCACGTTCCCGCATGCGCTACACGCAGGCCGGCCGCCATCAGGAGACCGGGCGCATCCAGCTCAAAGGTGTGGCGGCCTGGAGTGCAACGCTGTTTGCCGTTGCGGTGGTCAGCATCGCTTTCATCGTGCCGCTGGTGCAGTTGTTGCTCTGGGCAGCCAATGTGTTTGCCGACGATTTCGACAGCCGTTATCTGGGCTTTCTGCAACACACCTTGATGCTGGCCGGCATCGCCGCCGCCATTACGGTGGTGGGTGCCTTGCTGCTTTCCTATGCCGCGAGACGCAATACCGACGGCCTGACCCGGACCTGCGTGCGCATTGCGACCATCGGTTACGCCTTGCCCGGCACCGTTCTGGCGGTCGGTGTCTTCGTCGCCATCGCCTGGCTGGACCGTACCCTGCTGCAGGTGCTGCAGCCCATCATGCATATCGAGGCCGGCATGCTGCTGCAGGGCAGCCTGCTGATCATGCTGGTGGCCTATATGGCGCGCTTCATGGCAGTCGGTTTCAACCCCGTGGATAGCGCCATGCAGCGCCTGCCACTGAGTCTGGACGATGTTTCGCGCACGCTGGGGGTCAGCAGTCTGACCATGCTGCGCCGGGTACATGCGCCTATTCTGCGCGGCGGTATGGTGACGGCGCTGATCCTGGTTTTTGTCGACGTTATGAAGGAAATGCCGATCACCCTGATGACACGCCCGTTCGGCTGGGATACGCTGGCGGTGCGCATCTTTGAAATGACCTCGGAAGGCGAGTGGGAACGTGCGGCATTGCCCGCCGTGACGCTGGTGCTGGTGGGGTTGCTGCCGATCATCTTTTTAAGCCGTCACGGTAATGTGAATGAATAATAACGCTTTGCTCGAACTCAGGAACGTCAG
>PHCQ01000210.1 GCA_002840835.1 Betaproteobacteria bacterium HGW-Betaproteobacteria-16
GCGTTTTGAACGTTATGCCACGGCACGCGGCGCAGCCATCGGGGTTTTCTTCGGCTTCCTGATCCCTTTCGGCCAGATCATATTTGCCGCCGTCGCTGCTGTCATGTTCCGCGCAAATCTGGCGGTTGCCGTTGCCAGCACACTGGTCACCAACCCATTTACCTTCCCGCCCATCTACTGGCTGGCCTACAAACTGGGGCTGTTTGTGACCGGAGGTAACCCGGAGTCGAGGCACGCCGACATTATTGCCGATTCCGTCGCCATTAACCCGGATGATGTCGTCACCAACAGCGGCTGGCTGGGATGGATGGATGGCGCCATAGCATTTCTGCGCGATGCCGGCCTGCCGTTCATTATCGGGCTCGTGATCATGGCAGTGGTCGGTTCCATTTTGGCCTATAGCCTGACGCACGCTATCTGGCAACTGCGCAGCACCTTCCGCCGTCAACGCATGGAACGAAACCGCAAGAAACGAGCAGAACGGCAGTAGTATCAATCAGCCAGAGTCTGCCGCACACGTTCGAACAGGCAAACCGCCGCAGCTGCCGCCGCATTGAGCGACTCCATCTTGCCCGGCATCGGTATCGTGACCTGTGTAGTCGCCGCACCAATGACCGCCTGACTCAGCCCGGCGCCTTCATTGCCGATCACAAAAGCCACCTTGCCTGACAATGCCTGATCATAAAGAGATGCGCCATGCATGGTGGTCGCCAGAGTTTTGCCGTCGAAGTTACGGATAACGGTCGGCAGATCGACCTGCTCCACGATGGGCAACACGAAATGCGCCCCCTGTCCGCCACGCAAGGCCCGTGGCGACCAGGCTTCGGTACAGCCTTCAGAAAGATAAACCACATCGACACCGGCAGCTGCCGCATTTCGCAACAGACTACCCAGATTGCCCGGATCCTGAATGCTATCCAGCATCAGCACGAAGTCCGGCTGCTCGGGAGGCATCAATGCCGGGGTTTTTACCAGCGCAAGTATGCCGGTCGGCGTCGTCACCGGAGAAATGGCGCCGAACATCGATGCCGGCATGGTAATGGTCCGGATTTCAACCAGCCGATCCAGCAGATTCATGACGTCCAGGGCGATATCACCTTCGGAGATGACCAGCAGCTCAGGTTCGCCAAAAGTCTGCAAATAGGCCTCCAGCAGATGCGCTCCATCGAGCAGAAGCTTGCCCGCGGATCGCCGTTCACGCGCCGAGCTGCTGATTGCCTTGAGTTGCTTGA
>PHCQ01000037.1 GCA_002840835.1 Betaproteobacteria bacterium HGW-Betaproteobacteria-16
GAGGTGCTGATCGAGACCTTCATCTGGTTTGACGACCAGGTGGGCCAGGCGCTGCGCGACGCGCTGATCGCCGCAGCCCGGCGTGGCGTCCAGACGCATGTGCTGATCGATGGATGGGGCTCGCCCGATATTGCCTTGCCCTTCACACAGTCCATGCTGGACGCCGGTGTGCACCTGCGCAGCTTCGAGCCCGCCCGGCGCCTGTTCGGCGCCCGCATCAACATGCTCGGCCGCATGCACCACAAGCTCGTCGTCATCGACGCACGCCGCGCCTTCGTCGGCGGCATCAACTACGCGCAGGACCACCTGGTCGAACTCGACCCCATGAGCAAGCAGGACTACGCGGTCGAGATTGAAGGCCCGCTGGTGGGCCAGATCCATGCCTTCTGCCGCACCAACCTGGAGAAGCCGCAGCCGGAAAGGCGCTTGTGGATGCGACGCTGGAGCTCCCTCATGGACAGGCGCCGCCACGCCCCTGGCTCGCTGGCCGATGGCGCGGTGGCCGCGTTCGTCACCCGGGACAACTTCGGCCACCGCACCGACATCGAGCGGCAGTACCGTGTGGCGATCCGCAGTGCGCACCGCCACATCGTGATCGCCAACGCGTACTTCTTTCCGGGCTACCGCCTGCTGCGCGATCTGCGGCGAGCGGCGCGCCGGGGGGTGCGGGTCGACCTGATCCTGCAGGGGCAGCCGGACATGCCGTGGGTGCAGCGCGCCACGATGCTGCTGTACGAACTCCTGCTGCGCGCAGGCGTGCACGTACACGAATTCGTGGAGCGCCCGCTGCACGCCAAGGTGGCGGTGATCGACGATGAGTGGGCCACCGTGGGCTCCAGCAACCTGGACCCCACCAGTCTGAGTCTGAACCTGGAGGCCAATGTGATGGTGCGCGACCAGGCCTTTGCGCTTGAGCTGCGCCAGGTGCTTGATGCGCTGATCCAGAACAAGTGCCAGCCCGTGAACCGCCCCCGGCCAGGCCCCTTGCTTTCGGCCTGGATCGCTGTTCGCACCACCGTTGTCTACCACGTGTTGCGCCGCTTCCCGGCCTGGGAGAGGTGGACGCCCTCGCGCGCTCCAAGGGTGGTTCCCTTGCAGGCAGAGACGCCATGAAGCCGGCCACCAAGCGGGTCTGGTCATGGTTGCGGCGCGTAGGGCCTTGGGCGCTGGCCGGCCTGGTGATGGTCCTCGTCGTGCAATACGCCCAAGAGGTGGAATGGCCCGCCGTGTGGCGTTCGCTGAAGGCGTTCCCGCCCAGCCTGCTGCTGCTCTCGGCCGCCCTGGCGTTGACCAGCCACGCGCTGTACGCCAGCTTCGACGTGATCGGGCGGCACCTGACGCGACACGGCCTGGGTCGGTTGCGAAGCTGGAGCATCGCGGCCATCAGCTTTGCGTTCAACCTGAACTTCGGGGCGCTGATCGGTGGGTTGGCCTTGCGGCTTCGGCTCTACACCCGCCGTGGTCTGGCCATCGGCACCGTCGGCCAGATCGCTATGTACAGCATCTTCACCAACTGGCTCGGGTGGTGCTGGGTCGCTGGTGTCACGTTCATGGCGGTGCCTCCACGTGTCGAACTCGAGTGGATGCAGGGGGATGCCGCCTTGCGTGTGCTGGGCGCGATCCTGGTGGTGGTGGCCATCGCTTACCACGGCATGTGCATGCGCTGGGGCGGTGAAACGCTCACCTGGCGCGAACACAGCGTCAAGCTGCCACCGCTGCGAATCTCCTTCCTGCAGGCCAGCGTGGGCGGAGTCACCTGGCTGATCATGGGTCTGAGCATCTGCAATCTACTGGGCTGGCGAATTGACTATCCCACCGCCCTGGGCGTGTTGATGCTGGCGGCGGTGGCCGGTGCGCTCACGCATGTGCCGGCGGGCCTGGGTGTGCTGGAGGGGGTGTTTGTCGCCGCCTTGCACGGCCGCTTGCCCGCTTCGGAAATCCTGGCTGCGGTGCTGGCCTACCGGGCGGTTCATCACATCTTGCCGCTGTGCCTGGCCCTTCCTGCCTACGGACTCGATGAAGCCCTGGCCAGGCGGCAGCCTGTCTAGTGTCCTGTCCCGCAAATAACCCGCACATGAAACCGCGCCTTCACACCCATGGCTGCGTTGCAAATCCTCGCGATAGCACAAGCTATCGCTGCGGTTTGCGCCTTGCCCTGGGCGCGAATTCATCGGTTTCATTTCATGCAGCTATTTCCGGGACAGGACACTAGGCAGCCAGCAAACACTCCTGGCAGGGCGCAGCAGGCAACAACCGCTGGTATTCATTGCGCAAGGCGCCGTAACACTCGCAGGCCTGATCCTCCAGACCTTCCCGGTCCAGGATCTCGACATGGCCACGGGAGTAGCGGATGAGCCCCAGCTTTTGCAGGTGCCCCGCACCTTCGGTCACACCTTCGCGACGCACGCCCAGACGCGTGGCAATCTGCTCCTGGGTCATCAGCACTTCATCGCTCTGAGAACGATCGGCCTGCTGAAGGAGGCAAAACGCGACTTGTTGCGTGACCAGATGGTGTCGGGCGCAGATGGCGTGCTGCGCGGTCTGTGTCAGCAGCGCCTGCGTGTACCGCAAGAGCACGCGCATGGTGTCCCCCGCGCGCGCGAATTCCTGCATGAGAATGCCAGCCGGGATGCGGTAGGCCTCGCCACTGGCGAGTACCGAGGCATAACCTGAAGAGGGCGTCCCGCTCATGAACAGGCTGACCCCCAACATGCCATCGTTGCCGACGAGTGCTGACTCGGCGCAATCGCCGTCTTCGGTGACGTGCATGAGGGATGCCAGCAGTGTGGTGGGGAAGTAGGCATGGGACAGCGTCTGGCCCGGTTCGTAGACCGATTCCTTGCGGTTCAGGACCACCCGGTCCACGTGAGGTTGCAGGCGCAACCAGTCTGCACTCCCCAGTGAAGCCAGCAAGCGGTTGTCCAATGGGCTGGAATGGGTTTGCATGTTGAACCTTTCGGAGGATGGTTGAGGCCACCATGCAGGGCATTTGCACGGTCATTGCCTGCATTGGCAAACGGCATGCCATCCCACTTCCAGACCCTAAAAAAGAGGGCAATAGACAAGGATAAACAACAAGGAAAGAAGGGGGAAACCTTTGTCAGATTCCCATGGCAACGCAGGCTTCAGCGCATTTCGCGCTTGATGCGTCAATCCTTTTTCTGATCCGCCCGTTCGCGGTCCCCCAATGCATCCTGGACGTACCACATCTGGATCATCACCATGCCGGCGGCTGTCAACGGGGCGGCGAAAATCAGGCCCATGGCACCCGCCACCACACCGAGCAACACCTGAACAACGATGGTGAGAGCCGGGGGCAAATCCACCATGCGCTGCTGCAGGAAAGGCGTGAGCGCGTAACTTTCCAAGGCCTGGATGCCCATGTACAGGATGACCACATAGAGCATCTTTTCCGGTCCATCCAGCAATCCGATAAGTGCGGCCGGAACGAGGGCGATGATCGGCCCGACATTCGGTATGAAGGAGAGCAGGGCCGCCAGGATCCCGAGGACCAGCGCAAGATCGATCGACAACAGCCACAGCCCTGCGGTTGTCAGCGCGCCGATGACCAACATTGCCGCAAGCTTTGCAGCCAGCCAGGCTCTCAAGGACGATCCCACGGCGTTCAACACTTCCCGTGTCCGGTCTCTCTGGCGGATGGGCGTCAGATGCACCACGCCATTGAAGTACATGGACGGATTGATGGCCAGAAAAAGGCCCACCGCCAGCGCGATGACCAGATTGCCCAGTGCGCCAAAACTCGATGCAAAGAAGCCACCCAATGCGCCCGCAGCCTCCGAACCCTCAGGCATCAGTGACTTGATGCGCTCTTTCTGCTCGAGCAGTTGATGGGTCAGCCGCCACTGGCTCAGGCGGTCTTCAAGTTGCCGCGCCGCCTCCGGTATGCGTTTTCCCAGTTCGGACGCCTGGTCCGCCATGGCTGACGCGCCAAACGCCAGCGCCACGCCGAGAAGCAAGGTGGGTACCACCACCGACAGGGCGAGGGAGGCGCTGTAGGACCAACCCGTTCTGGCGCGAACCCACCTGGCAGCGCTGTTGAACATGATCGCGAAAAGCAGCCCGCCGAAAATCGCCAGGAAGGCCTCTGCCGCTCGCAACAGCAGCAGAACGGCCAGCACAACCAGTGCAACCACAAGGGCTTGAACGAGGGTTCTGGCGGCGGTGCTTTCGTCTTTCAATGCTTTTTCTTTCCTGGGCCGTCTTCAGGTGCCCGGCCAAGGCGGGCAAATGAGATGCCAGAGGAGCGTCCAGGGGAATGTCATTGCGCTGGCACGTGGATTGCCCACCCGGCAATACCTGTGGCCTTTTGCCCGGGTGGCCGAACCCGCAACATCGGGTCAGTCGAATTCAACCGGGAGCCAATGTGCTGGAATGGGCCATCATTTTTTTTCTTGTCTCGCTGGTCGCCGGCTATTTCGGTTTTGGCGGCGTTGCCTCTGGCACAAGGACCATTGCAAAAGTCCTGTTCTTCCTGGCCATCACCATCTTCTTGGTGGTGCTGGTCTTTGGCGTTTTGCTGGGAACGCTGGTCTTCTAGGGATGCTGTGCATAACCCGTGCCTTGATCCAACCGGCCACGCAGCCGCATATCTACAACCTTGAAACCCATCCACGCTGGCGTGGATGCAGGAGATCACCATGAACCTCTTTGGCCCGGACACTCCGCATTGGCAAGCCTTGTATGGCGCGCTGGATGCGTCCCGAATCCCATTCCGGATGGATCACACCCCGAACACGCCTCCCTCGACGCCTCCCATGCCCGAGACGCCGCCTGAGGTGCCCACCGAATTGCCCCCTGAAATCAACGATCCACCCGTTCCCCCTGAGCAGCCACCCATTCAGGAGCCCCCTCAAACGCCTGGAAAGATCATTGCCGCATGCTGATGAATTGATCCTCCCTCGCCGCACCGGCTCCGGGTGACGTGGCTGCAGGGGGATGGCTGGTCGATCCTCGAAAGCAGGCACTTTGGTGGCTGCAGCGGGCCGGGGGTACATGCAAACATGCCGGGTGGAAAGTGGCATGATGGGCGTTTTTTTGCACAGGGAGGCAGTGAAAGGCGTTGCCATGGTATGTGGGACTGCGTGCCACTGTATCGGCACCGCCATCTCTCACTGGGCCGCCTTCGTGCCACTCAAGGTGAATGTATGACCCACGCCCTGATCGTAGAAGACGATATGGATTCGGCTGTGACGCTCAAGGAGTTGATCGCGAGCGAAGGTCTGACGGTTTCCACCGCCTTCAACCTGCTTGATGCGCGCAAGCAGTTGGCACTTCAATCGCCCGACATTGTGTTGCTGGACCTGAAGCTTCCCGACGGAAGCGGCATGGACCTGTTCAATGATCCGGACCTGTTGTGCAATTCAGAGGTGGTGCTGGTCACAGGCCACGCAAGCCTGGAAACATCCATCCTCGCGCTGCGACTCGGAGCGGTGGACTACATCGTCAAGCCCATCACCCACAAGCATCTGCAGGGGCTGCTCTCGCGGGTGACCAAACCGTCTGTGCTGAAGGCAGAGGTGGCAGATCTGACGGCAAAACTTGCCGCCAGCGGTCATTTCGGGAAACTCTGGGGGCGGGCGCCCAGCATGCGGCGCGTCTATGAGCAGATTTCGCGCGTGGCTGGCACCGGCGTCACGGTGTTCATCACGGGAGAAAGCGGCACCGGCAAGGAAGTGGTGGCCCAGACCATTCACGATCTGAGCCGGCGACGGAAGATGCCGTTTCTTGGCGTCAACTGTGGCGCGATTTCTCCCCAGCTGATCGAGAGCGAAATCTTTGGTCACGAGAAGGGCAGCTTCACCGGCGCAGACCGCCAGCACCAGGGCTTCTTCGAACGCGCCGCAGGCGGCACGCTCTTTCTTGATGAGATCACCGAGATGCCGCTCGACCTTCAGGTCAAGCTCCTGCGGGTGCTAGAGACTGGCCGCTTCATGCGCGTGGGCGCCACACAGAGCCTGGAGACCGATGTGCGCATCGTGGCTGCCACCAACCGCTCTCCTCAGCAAGCGGTGGCCGCAGGGCGGCTCCGTGAAGACCTGATGTACCGCCTCAATGTCTTCCCCATCGATCTGCCGCCCCTGCGCGAACGGTTGTCTGACGTGGGCCTGCTGGCCGAGCACTTCCTGCGCGGCATTGGCGAGCAGGAAGGCCATTCCAAAACATTCACACCCGAAGCGCTGGACCAGTTGGCTCGGTACACCTGGCCCGGCAATGTCAGGGAACTGCGCAACGCCGTGCACCGCGCATACGTCATGGCACAAGGCACGCAGATTGATGCGCAGTGGTTACCGACTGTTGTCGATGAGCAGATGGTCGCTGCGCCAACCCTGGAAGCGCCAGTGCATCAGCCTGCGGTTTCTCACCCACAGATTCAGGCCACTCAAGCCGCACCGGCTCCTCAGGGTGCTTCCATCGAGATTCCCATCGGGATCACGATTGCCGAAGCCGAACAGCGCCTCATCCTGGCCACGCTCCGGCACTACAGGCACCAGAAAGAGCGCACGGCCGCAGCGTTGGGGGTCAGCCTGAAGACGCTTTACAACCGCCTCAAACAGTACGCGGCAGATCGGGACGTTGAAGAGTAGGGAGGCCCTCAGGCCCGGGTTTCCTGTGTGGCGTTTGAACGCAGCCGGCACGTCGATTGCCACACGTGACTGCCATCCGTTCATGCCAACTTCATAGGAGATCACGATGCCTGAAAACACCCACAGCGCCGCCATTGTCGGAGACCCTGACCTCACTTCCCGGAAAGGACCCGCCAGCCAGGCTGGTGCGGCAGGCCCCGCTGCCGGGGACAGCCATGCCAGGCAGATCCTCAACCGCGTCACCGAAGGCGCACACCAGGCGGTGGATCGCTTCGCTGAAAAAGCCGGGCCAGCGGTCGAAAAGATCGAGTCAGGTGTGTCTCACGCCAATGAATCCCTTCACGAGCAGGCTCATCGCATGCAGGAGATGGGCGACGAGTGGACGCATGGCCTGCGCAAGACCGTTCGTGCGAATCCGCTGACGTCGGTGTTTCTGGCGTTGGCAGCCGGTGCGGCCATCGCCCGAATGACGCGTTGATCGCCGGTTGCTCCAGACAGGCGAGCGCCTTGTGAGCCGACGGCCCGTGCCATCCCCTTCCCGTCAACCCGGGCTCGATGCGATCCCCCCGCACCGACCGGGCTTGCCCATTGCGCCAGCGCCCCAGCGCCCAGGGGAAAAGGGTGTCGAGAATGAGGCGGCCGATCCCGTGGGGGATGGGCACAGCGATGCCGAACTGGCGGATCGCCTGTCTCAGCGAAACGGCAAACCGGAAGGCTGAGCTGCCGGGCAGTGACACGGCAGGCGCCATTTTTGCCGCCATGCCGCAGCGCAGCGCTTGCAATGGCTGCATGCCAATGCCTCACCGACCGCGCGTCGACCGCACCAGGCGGGTGGCGCTGCCGTGCTTCAAGTTTCAAGTCACACCAAGCCAGATCCTCACCACTGAAAGGAGAACCTCCATGACACCGAATCGATATGCCAGCTGCATTGACGCGTGTGTGAAATGTGCGCTCGCTTGCCACCACTGCTCGGCGGCCTGCCTGAAGGAAGACGATGTCAGTCACATGACGCGATGCATCTCGCTTGACATGGATTGCGCCGCCTTCTGCGAACTGACGGCGGCGGCCATGGCGCGCGAAAGCGTCAACGCCAAAGCCTTCTGCCAGGTTTGCGCTGACGTGTGTGACACCTGCGCGGACGAATGCGCACAGCACAAGGCAGACCATTGCCAGGCGTGTGCCGAGGCCTGCCGCTCGTGTGCCCATGAATGCAGACAGATGGCTGCCTGAGCAGGCTGCCCGTGTGCCTGGCAGGCACACATTGACCCTGATTGACGGTTTGACAGTGGAAGGAGGTCGCCATGGCCAAGTTCGGTCCCAAGGCATCTGAGAAGGTGGAAGAAGCCATGCACGAGATGAAGGAGGGCAAGCTCAAAAGCAGCTCAGGCAAGAAGGTGACAAGCCGCAAGCAGGCGATCGCCATCGGCTTGTCAGAAGCGCGTGAGGCCGGCGCCAAGGTGCCCCCACGCTCCGGAAAGTCGTCATGACGGGGGGCGTGCACAGAAGCCGGCTGATCACCGGGATCGCCATTGCGCTGGCGGTGATGGCTCTGGGGCTGCTGGGCGCAGGGGCGTGGCTGGTGTCCCTGGGCGGCTCACCCTACTATGTGCTGACGGGCCTGTCCCTGGCGGTGGTCACGTTTTTGCTACTCAAGGCAAGCCCGATGGCGTGGTGGGTGTACGCGGCGCTCGTGCTTGCCACGCTGTTCTGGTCGTTGTGGGAAGTGGGGCTTGAATGGTGGGGTCTGGCCGCGCGGGGCGATGTGTTCTTCCTGTTCGGTCTGCTCCTGTTGACGCCCTGGGTCGCGCGGCGCATGGCCTATCCCATCGCTTCGTCCAGTCAGGCCGGGCGCGACCAGCGCCCGCGTGGAGCCAGAAGCTGGCGGGGTGGCCGGGGCGCGCTGGCCACCGTGCTGGTGTTGTACCTGGGCGTGGGGGTGGTTTCATGGGTGGTCGATCCTTTTGCGCTTGAAGGCGAGCTGCCGGGCGCCCGCGCGCCTGCCACCCTTGCTGACCAGGTGCCGGCGGGTGAATGGCATGCCTATGGACGAACAGGCCACGGCCAGCGCTATGCGCCGCTGGATCAGATCACCTCGCGAAACGTTGAACAGCTCGAAGAAGCCTGGCACTACCGCACGGGCGATGTGCGCGGGCAACCCGGTGATCCCCAGGAGACTACCTTCCAGGTCACCCCGTTGAAGGTGGGCGACCAGTTGTTCATCTGCACGCCCCACCAGCATGTCATTGCGCTGGACGCCACCACGGGCGAAGAACGCTGGCGCTTCGATCCGAAAGTGCGTTCCGGCCTGGCTTTGCAGCACCTCACCTGTCGGGGGCTTTCTTACTGGTCACGCAACGGCACCCAGCCTGAAGCCGACGACACACCCGCGCCCACACCCACCCAGGCTCCAGAGTCGGTCGCCGGGTTGCCCGAAGCACCTGACTTGCCCGTGGCTGCGCAGGACAGCCCAGCCACAGACGACTGTCCGAGCATGCTGTACATGCCCACGGCAGATGGCCGTGTCATCGCGCTGGATCCGGCATCGGGCGCGGTCTGTCGGCGCTTTGGTGGCGGTACCGGGCAGATCAACCTCTGGCGCGGCATGCCCAACGTGCGCCTCGGCGGGTACTACTCCACGTCACCGGTCATCGCGTCGCAACGGGTACTGGTTGTTGGCGGCACCGTGCTGGACAACGTGACCACCAGCGAACCTTCGGGCGTGGTGCGCGGGTTCGACGTGGAAACCGGCGAACTGCTGTGGCACTGGGACCCGGCGCGGCCAGACGACAACGCGCCGCTGGCACCGGGGCAGACCTACTCGGCGAGTTCGCCCAACGTCTGGTCGATCATGAGCGTGGACGAATCGCTGGGCCTGGTCTACCTGCCGCTGGGCAATCCGCCGCCTGACCAATGGGGTGGCAAACGCAGCAAAGCCGTGGAGCGGGTCTCGTCGTCGGTGGTGGCGCTGGACCTGGCCACGGGTCGCTTGCGCTGGGTGTTCCAGACCGTGCATCACGATCTCTGGGACTACGACGTGCCCTCGCAACCGACGCTGTTGGACCTCACCATCAACGGCGCCACCGTGCCTGCGCTGGTGCAACCGACCAAGCAGGGTGAGTTGTTCGTGCTGGACCGCCGCACGGGCAAGCCGGTGCATGAAGTGAAAGAGGTGCCAGCACCGCAAGGCGCTGCAGAAGGGGATCACACGGCGCCCACCCAGCCGGTGTCTGCCGTGTCTTTCGCGCCGGAACGCCTCACAGGTGCGTCCATGTGGGGCGCCACGATGTTCGACCAGCTCGGTTGCCGCATCGCACTTCACCGCCTGCGCTACGAGGGACGTTTCACCCCACCTTCTGTGAAAGGCACGCTGGTGCATCCCGGCAATTTCGGCGTGTTCAACTGGGGCAGCATCGCGGTTGACCCGGTGCGCCAGGTCGCCTTCACCACGCCGGCCTACCTCGCCTTCACGTCAAAGCTCATTCCCCGGGAAGACGACACGTCGCTGATGGTGCAGGCAGACGGCCCCCCGGAGGGCAACCTGCCGGCGCTCAACGAAAACCTGGGCGCCCCGTTCGCCGTGAAGATGGGTCCTTTCACGTCACCCCTGGGCCTGCCTTGCCAGGCACCGCCCTGGGGCTACGTGGCGGGGGTGGACCTGGTCAGCGGCGAAGTCGTCTGGCAACACCGCAATGGCACGGTTCGCGACGTGACTCCGTTGCCCCTGCCTTTCAAGATGGGCGTGCCCAGCCTGGGCGGTCCGCTCATGACGGCTGGCGGTGTGGCGTTCCTCTCGGGCACGCTGGACAACTACATCCGCGCCTACGACGTCACCACCGGTGAACAGCTCTGGCAGAGCCGCCTGCCCGCTGGCGGACAAGCCACCCCCATGAGCTACACGGGGCGCGATGGGCGACAGTATGTGGTGGTCGCCGCGGGCGGTCATGGATCGCTGGGGACCCAGGCGGGAGACTCCGTGATCGCCTACGCTTTGCCCGTGCAGCAGCCGGAACGCTGACCAACAGGTCTGTGCCAAAAAAATGGGAAAGTCTCGCGACTTTCCCATGGGAGGTTGGCAGGTGAACCCGCTGATGGCAGGCCCACCAAGCATGCCATCAGTTGCTCATTTCACGCGCCTGATCTCGCAGCGCCCGGATCTGGTTGTGATTGCGCTGTGCGCCTTCGAACTGGATCTCCACGACGGAGCGAACCTCCGCCGGCAGGTCGTCCTTCTGCAAGGCAACCCGGTAGCGCTTGAGCGCGGCGTCCTCGCCCCGCTCGGCCTCTTCCAGCATGTTCTGGTCGGAGTACCCTGCCAGGGTGCCCTTGAGCGAGACCCATCCGCGGTGCAGGGAGCCGGTGGTGCTGCCATCGGTTTCAGCCTTGCCGCCAAACCTGATCACGAGCGTCTGCAATTCGGCGGCGGCCTGGGCGCAATCCGATGCGCGGGCCAGAAACAGCTGTTTGATCTGAGGCGATTTTGCGTGCTCGGCGCTGAGCCGAAAGCCATACTCGCCGTCCTTGGAGGTTTCGATCAGCGTGTTGAGTGTGTCGACAACGTCTTTCTTGTCCATGACATTCCTTTGAGCGTGTTGGGTTGATTTCCGGTGCATGGCGTGCCCGGCATGAAGTCGCATGCGACCCCCTCTACAGGCAATCGGTGTGCCCGGCCCATGCCTTCAAGCGAGGTGGACCTGTTGCTGCTGCGGGCGCGCAAGCAGGGCCTCCTGGAGCGCTGCCACCAGCGCCTGGGGCGTGTACGGCTTGTGTACGAACGGAAAATCGGCCACGTCATCAATTTCGCCGCGGTGTCCACTGATCAGCACGATGGGCAGGCCAGGCTGCATCTGGCGTGCACGCTGCGCCAGCATCACGCCATTCATCGGGCCCGGCATGAGCACATCGGAAATCATGGCATCGATGTCCTGGGGGGACTGCAAGATGCGCAACGCGTCCGTCGCCGATGCGGCACACACCACCTCGCAACCCAAGGACTCAAGAAGTGCAGTGGTCACGCCACGCAGATCCTTGTTGTCTTCAACCAGCAGCACGCGCATGTCCTGGATCGCAGGTGTCTCGACAGCCACGGCGTCTGCATCGCTGGTGACGGCCGCCTGGTGCGAGGGCAGCACCATGCTCACGGTGGTCCCCAGACCTTGCGTGCTGTCGAGTCGCACAGCGCCGCCCGATTGCTGGCAGAAGCCGTAGACCTGGCTCAGGCCCAAACCGGAGGCGTGCTGCGCGTCCTTGGTGGAAAAGAACGGTTCAAACACCCGTTTGACGATGGACTCGCTGATGCCACACCCGTCATCGGTCACCGAGACCACCACATAGGCCTCATGGGGGAGCCCCACCACGTCTTCCGGTTCGGCAAGGCTGGCTCGAAGCTCGACATGGCCATGCTCGGGGATGGCATCGCGGGCGTTGAGTGCCAGGTTGATCAAGGCGAGTTCAAGCTCGTTGGGGTCGGCAAAGAGGGCTGGTGCCGATGGATCGACCTGTACGGTGAGCTCCACGCGGTGGCCCATGACGGCCCGAATCAGCTCGGCGGTTTCTGTCATGAAAGCGCGAAGCGGGATGACACTGGGGCGCACCGACTGGCGACCGGCAAAGCGCAGCAGGTGCTGGGTCAGCCGGCTGCCCGAATCGACGGCCCGAAGCGTGGCCTCCAGAGCGGCCGTCAGCTCGGGGTTGTCGGTCTTGCGCAGCATGAGGTGACCGCTGTTGCTGATCACGCCCAGCAGGTTGTTGAAGTCGTGCGCCACACCGCCCGTGAGGCGACCCAGTGCCTCGAGTCTGTGGCTGTGCGACATGCGCTGCTCCGCGTGGCGGGTCATCGAGATGGCTTGCTCGACCTTCTGCTCCAATTCGGTTTGCGCGTTCTGGATCGACTGACTCGCGCTCGCCATGGCCTGGGCCACTTCGTTGCATTCCATGATGCCGGTCTCCATGGGCTCTAACGTCTTGCCGCCCTTCATGTCGAGCGCCAGCCGCTTCATGAGTTGAATGGGCTGGACGATACCTCGCGAGACCCCCAGGGCTGCCAGCACGGCCAGGGTCAGGAGCAACACGGCGCCCAGCGCCAGGTTTCGCGCATCGGTTGGCGCCAGTCCTTCGAACTGCGAGCGAGGCATGCCGGTGAGGTAGGTCCAGCCTTGCGCCGTCGTGCGGAAATAGAGCGCGGTTTCATTGCCGTCGAGCGACTTGCTGTACATCAGGCCTTCACGCGAGGTGGACATTCGCTGGCGCAGATCCTCGGTCGCCAGGCGGCCTGCGTGAATGGCGCCCCCGGGATGTCGCGCGACCACGCGGCCTTCGCTGTCGATGATGGTGGCCACCCAGTCTGCATCGATCTTTTGCCCGTCGATGATGCGCTGGAACTCGTTGGGCAGCACGGTCAGCGTGAGATTGAGTACGGGCTGTCCGTTGCGCATCACGGGTTGCACCAGCGACGCGTGATGCATGCCCAGCTCCGGGTTGTGCCGCAGGGGCAGTACCTGAGGCGCATCCAGCAAGGCCGCCGGTGCCGTTGCCACAGGCGCCAGTGACAGTTGGCCGCGAGGCAGTCGGGTGTTGATCAGCACGCGCCTGGCACTTCTCACTTCCAGCCAGCCCTCCAGGCCCGTGAGCGAGCGTCGCGCCTGGTCGTCGAATTCTCGCAAGGTGCCCAGGGGGATGTCGGGCGCAGACTCCAGCATGCGGGAAAGGGCCAGGCTGCGCACCACGCCGGCCCGCTGCGCCAGCTCCAGGCTCAGCACCGTGGAAAGCGCTCTGGCCGTGTCTTCCAGCAAGGCCTGATTGGCCTCGCGTGCGAGGCGGTGTGACAGGCTCATTACCCACCAGCCTGTCAACAACGCAGGGACAAGAATCGACAGGACCAGCAGGATCAACCGCGAGCGGATGGAAGTGGGCCTTCGGAAACGGTGCGCCCAGCGCTTCATGGATTCGGTGCTCCTTGTGCCTTCAATGGCTTCGCAGCGGGTCGCTGGCGCTCGTGCGAGTCTGGCGCCCATGGACCTCCACTGGTGTCCCGAGTAGGAAGTTCGCTTCATAAAGACGCCGAGAATCGCCGCCATGCTGCGTTGCAATTCCTCGCGATAGCTTCGGCTATCGCTGTGGTTTGCGCCTTGCCTGACGCCGATTTCGACATCTTTATTTCATCAACGAACTTCCAACTCGGGACACTGGCGTGGGAACACGGTTTGCCTTGCGCCCGTGTTGGGTGTCGTCGAGGGCGAAGCAGCCCCTTCAGCACTTTTCATAACGCCATCATGAAACCGTCTTTCCACCGCCCATGATCGAGCCACTGAACCTGTTCCACCCAGGGTCCGGGCAATCGGCATGCCCGCATGGACACCGGTGGCTGGAAGCCCGGGGAGCGGGATTGCCAATTGCCAATTGCCAACTGCCACGGCGGAAGTCCTGCTCGCCTGTCCTGCCCCCTTCTTCCATTCGTCTCTCAATGAACGCCATGCTCCCTGTGTCTGACTGCCATGACTCCCTTCGGTCCCGATGCGACGCACTGCGGGTGCTGATCACCGACCAGGAAGTAGAGGCTGCAGAGATTCTGGCCATGGTCATGAGCCATGAAGGCCATACCGTTGCCGTCGCGCGCGATGCAGGTGAGGCGCTGCAGCTCACGGACCTTCTTCGTCCCGATGTGAGCATCCTCGATATCGGCATGCCGGGTCTGGACGGCAGGAGGGTCGCTCAGCGCATCCGCCAGACGCCATGGGGCGCCTCCAACCTGATCGTCGCCCTGACCGGCTTCGGTGAGGAGGTCGATGGCCTGTGCACGCGCGGTTCAGACTTCGACGAGCATTTCACCAAACCCGTGGCCCCGTCGCGACTGCTCTGCCGGATCGCGGCATGGCGGCACATCCGGTGCCATTCGTTCCACAGGTAGGTGGGATCAGCTTTGCAGGGAAATGCCATGTCTGTGTTCGAACTGGTTGCCGCCACCTTGCGTGCCGAGTTCTCTGACCTGCTGCAGGTCGAGCAGGTCACGCGGGTGACCGCGCGCATGGCGGTGGCCTTGCTGCTGGGCGCGGTGATCGGCTGGGACCGGGAGCGCCGTGATGCGGATGCGGGTCTGCGCACCCACATGCTGGTGTCGCTCGGCGCGGCGCTGTTCGTGATGGTTCCTGCCGAGTCCGGCATGGGTTCTGACGAGCTGAGTCGGGTGATTCAAGGCATAGTTTCCGGCATTGGATTCCTGGGTGCGGGGGCGGTCCTGAAAATGGGCAGCGAGGGGCGCATTCATGGGCTCACCACCGCGGCCACCGTCTGGGCCACAGCAGCCGTGGGCATGTCGGCGGGATTGGGTCGCGAGGGCACCGCCGTGCTGGCCACGGCATTCATTCTTCTGGTGCTGGTGTGGTTGCGGCGCCTGGAGGTGCGCAAGGCGCACCGGGAGCGGTCCCGAGATCGACGCCATCCAGCCAAGTGATCTGGCAGTTGCGGGGGCGGCGGGTTCATGCAAATAATCCCTTTTTCCCCCACCCACCCTATGAACATTTTCCTGAGAAGTCAGGTGTAGAGAAGGATCCTTGATGCCATCGCACGATCCCGGTCTTCAGGCGCTGGCCGACCATCTGGCGTCGAGACGCGACCACATCGTGGCCACCTGACGTTCCGCAGTGGAAGCCGACAAAACACTGACCACCGGCGCTGCCCTGGGCCGCACCCAGATGGTCGATCACATTCCCGCCTTGCTCGAAGGCTTTGAGACGCAACTGCGCGAGCCGGCGTCCGATCCTTCCCACCGGGGTGATGCCGCTGCACACGGACTGCACCGGTGGCAACAAGGCTTCGGCCTGGCCGAAGTCGCTCGTGAACTGGGCCACCTGAACGAATGTGTGGTCGGCGAAATTGACCGCTGTGTGCATTTGCACATCGCGCACACGCCAGACGTGCTTGCCCGTGCACGATCGGTCTGGGCCAGCATTTTCAGCATCGCCGTGAGCGCCAGCACGGCGCAGTACTTCAAGCTGCAGCAGATGGAGTCGGCCAGCTATGTGAATGAACTGGAAGAGGCGTTGCGCAAACTGGGCGCACTGGAGCGGCAGCGCGCGTCACTCTGGCAGCAGGCCGCACACGATCTGCGTGGCAACCTGGGCGTGGTGACAAATGCGGCTGTGGGGCTGGGGTACCCCAACCTCGATGAACCGGGCCGGGAGAATTTTTTGCGCATGCTTGGGCGCAACATGCGGTCGCTGCACAACCTGCTGGATGACATCACCAGTCTCGCCAGGCTTCAGGGTGGTCAGGAATCCCGTCGCCTGGCGGCGGTCGATGTGGATGCGCTTCTGCTGGAGCAGGCAGAGCATCTGCGTGTGGCTGCCGCTGCACAGGGATTGACACTGGAGCTGATGGGTGAGCGCGGCTTTCGGGTTCAGAGCGATCCGGTCAAGCTTCAAAGAATCGTACAAAACCTGGTGCTCAACGCAATCAACTACACCGCCACCGGGCGCGTGGAGGTGTCCTGGGAGGCGCAGGGTGCGAAGGCGCCGGCGCAATGGGTGCTCCAGGTGAAAGACACAGGGCCCGGACTCGCCCCCGTTGCAGGTTCCGATGTGCTGGACGCCCTGGAAACAGCGACCGAGAATGCGCGCGACGTGGCCCGCGGTGCCCAGCTTGGCCAGGTGGTGCACGCGCCGTCCGATGACACCGGGCCTGCCGATGCAGCGGCCTCACAGGATCAGGATGATGGCACCCCCTTCAACCATGGCGAAGGCATTGGCCTGGCGATCGTCAAGCGCCTGTGCGAGCTGCTGGACGCGACCATCCAGGTCAAGACGGGGCGAGATGGCACCTGTTTTCGCATCCTGTTTCCGACCCAATACCCTTCCGGGAGCGCTACCGACGACACCGACGCCAGCAACGGTCACGCACAGGGCACGGGCCGGTAGCGTTCGCCACTTGCCGCAGGCGGGGTGGGCCGCCGCTGGCAAAGCTCATTGCCGCCCACCAGGCATCGGGACAAACCCATAGCGCCCAGCCAGGCCGGCACACGAGATTGCCGAATTGCTGCAATCTTTTCCGGTTCCTGGTCAAAAGGGATTTGTTTGCCCGGCACGTGTTCTGCCGCAGTGGGTTTCCATCCGCCCACTGTCTTGCATGCAAGGAGCCTCACATGCCCAGCACCACCCCGACCGCCGACGATCAAGACGTCATGGAAATCAAAAACCAAGAGGCCGTGCAGGCCGGCCCCCGTGCCAAGCCCGCCCGGATGCCAGCACAGCACCTCGCAGAGCATGAAGGCGAAGCAGACCTGGAGCTCAGGCCCCGCTTCATGGCGCCCGACTACAAGGGCAGTCAGAAGCTGCTGGGACGCGTGGCATTGATCACCGGTGGCGACTCGGGCATTGGACGCGCGGTGGCCGTGCTGTTTGCGCGCGAAGGTGCCGACGTGGCCGTGGCCTTTCATTCGTCCTCCGAAGACGCTGAAGAAACCCGTCGACACGTGGAGGCCGAAGGTCAGCGCTGCCTGCTGCTCCAGGGCGATGTGCGCGATCCGGCGTGGTGTGAAGAGGCCGTCGATCGCACCGTGCAGACCCTGGGTGGCCTGGACATTCTGGTGAACAACGCCGCCTTTCAGAAGCACGCCGAGTCCATCGAGGACATCGACGACGACCGACTGCGCGAGACCTGGGACACCAACCTGGGGGGCTACTTCCGACTCACACGCGCCGCCTTGCCCCACCTGAAACGCGGGTCTTCCATCATCAATACCGGCTCGGTGGTGGGCCTCAGGGGCAGTGCCCATCTACTGGATTACGCGGCGACCAAGGGCGCCATCCATGCCTTCACCAAGTCGCTGGCCAGCAACCTGATTGAGCGCGGCATCCGGGTCAACGCTATCGCCCCCGGCCCGGTGTGGACACCGCTGAATCCCGCCGATCTGTCGGCCGACAAGGTGGCCGAGTTCGGGCGCAATGCGGACATGAAGCGGGCGGCGCAACCCGAAGAACTGTCGCCTGCCTATGTGTTCCTGGCTGCGCCGTCATGCTCGGGTTACATCACCGGCATCGTGCTTCCCATCACGGGAAGTGTCGATGCCATCTGAGTGACCCCGGCGGAGCCGATGCGCTGAACTTGACCAGGCGTCAGTGCCTGGTGAAGCGGCCTGGCCAGAAGTGCTGGACGACGGCCCCGCCCGCCAGCAGCGTGCCGGCAGTGAGCAGGGCCGTCTTCAGCGGCACGGATCGGAGCACGGTCGCCACGCCCGCCGCGTACGGGCTCGTCAGTTCAAAACGCCGGCGTGTCATCTGGGCGCCCAGCGCATTCAGGCGTTGCGCGCCCAAGAGCCGTTGCGCTGCTGGCAGCACGTGCGTTTCTTCGTCGGTCACATGGTTGAGCACCTCCACGATCAGCGCCGTGAGCGCATCGGCCTGGTTCTGCCCTTGTCCGGCGAGCGATCGCACGTGTTCCATCTGCAAGCGCATGTCTGCGTGGTCGTTCCGGCTGCGCTCCAGTGTGGGCAGGTGCATGCCGCTTTCGCACAGGGCCGGATAGAACAGTTCCTCTTCAAGCTGGTTGTGGATGTCCAGCATGCGGCAAATATTGCGGCAAATGGTGCCCACCTCCGCGGATGACATGCCCGGCTTCATTTTCTGGTAGCAGGCCAGCACCCGCGCATGGTCCATGCGGATCATGCGGATCGCTGCGGGAAAAGTGGATCGCGTGTGTTGCGTTGGCATGTCCGGTGTTCCGATGAGTGGGTGAGCGCCTTCCATGCGGCAACCCACATGCCTTGTCCACGGCACCAGCAGTGGTCGCGTGAAGCGTCGTGGCCTGGGCTGAGGTTCAGGAGGCAACCCACGCCGATGCCGCCCCGCAGGCACCGTCCTTGCCCATTGCTCATGTTCGCTGTCACACGACCACGCACAAGCCCACCCTCAACCCCATCTTCATTGCATCGACATGGCCAGAAAAACCCAAGCTCCAATCAAGCCAGGCAGCAAAGCCAGCCCCACCGTGCTGCCTTCTGCGGGTGCCTTCGCAAGCACTGTTTCAGGGCCGAGCCACCTGCCCGATGTCGCGGGTGTGGACCTGTCTGTTCAGGAGATGGCGCAACAAAAGAGCGCTGTCGAACGCGCCGCTGGCGCCATGCCCTTCAACGAGAACAAGGCGGGCGAGCACGGTCTGGCCAATGGCCATGCACCACAGGCAGGTGCCCACGTCGTACCGGAGGACGAAACGGCCGGCGCCAGCACCCTGAGTGAAACCATCGCTTCATCGAAGGTGGGCGATGGGCTGCCGATGGTCGGCCGCAACGCCAACCACCCATCGCTCGACAGCGTGCGGGTGGACGCCAGCGCTCAGACATTGACGACCAACCAGGGTGTGCTGGTGGCCGACAACCAGAACTCCCTGAAAGCGGGCCTGCGAGGCGCCACCCTGATGGAAGACTTCATCCTGCGGGAGAAGCTCACCCATTTCGACCATGAGCGCATTCCGGAGCGGGTGGTGCATGCGCGCGGCTCGGCAGCGCACGGCTATTTTGAATGCAGCGAGTCGCTGGCCGATATCACCAGGGCCGAACTGTTTGCCGAGGCTGGCAAACGAACCCCTGTGTTCGTCCGCTTTTCCACCGTTGCCGGCGAGCGCGGCTCGGCCGACACCGTGCGCGACACGCGGGGCTTTGCCACGAAGTTCTATACCGATGACGGCAACTGGGATCTGGTGGGCAACAACATGCCGGTGTTCTTCATTCAGGATGCGATGAAGTTCCCGGACCTGGTGCACGCGGTGAAGCCCGAACCGCATCATGGCATGCCTCAGGCCAGCAGCGCTCACGATACGTTCTGGGATTTCATATCCCTGATGCCCGAGTCCATCCACCACACCCTGTGGGTCATGAGCGATCGAGGCATCCCGCGCAGCTATCGCACCATGCAGGGGTTCGGTGTTCACACCTTCCGGTTTGTCAATGCACGCAACGAGTCTGTGTTTGTGAAGTTCCACTGGCTGCCTGCGGCCGGTACCCATTCCCTGGTGTGGGACGAAGCAGCGAAGATCGCGGGCGCCGATCCCGACTTCCATCGGCGCGACCTCTGGGAATCGATCGAGTCCGGACTGTTTCCGGAATACGAGCTCGCGATCCAGGTGTTCACGGAAGAAGAGGCCGACAAATTCTCGTTCGATGTGCTGGATGCCACCAAGATCGTGCCCGAGGAACTCGTGCCCTTGCGCGTGGTCGGCAGGATGGTCTTGAACCGGAATCCCGACAACTTCTTTGCGGAAACCGAGCAGGTGGCTTTTTGCACCGCCCACGTGGTTCCCGGCATTGACTTCACGAACGATCCCTTGCTGCAGGGCCGCATCCACAGCTACATCGACACGCAGATCACCCGCCTGGGTGGCGCCAATTTCCACGAGATACCCATCAACGCGCCGTTGACGGAGGTGCACAACAACCAGCGCGACGGGATGCACAGGCAGGCCATTCATCGCGGTCGCGCGGCCTATGAGCCGAATTCGCTTGCAGGCGGCTGCCCGTTCCAGGCTGGGCCGGCAGGCTTCGTGTCCTTCCCTCAGCCGGTGTTCGAAGACAAGGTGCGAGGCAAGCCCGAGAAGTTCGCCGACCACTATTCGCAGGCGCGGCTGTTCTGGCGCAGCCAGAGCCTGGTTGAAAAAGACCACATCATCGCGGCCTTCCGGTTCGAGCTTTCCCGGGTGACCGTGGGTGCTGTGAGGCGGCGCATGGTGTCGGTGCTGGCCAATGTGGATGCCGAGCTCGCGCAAGCCGTGGCCACGGGCCTGGGGCTCAGCGACATGCCTCCACCGCAACCCCGGGCGCTGGCACGGGAGGTAAAAGGCGAGGTGGATGCATCACCCGCGCTTTCGCTGCTTGCCCGGCCCGGTGAAATGGGTGCCGCTGGTCGACGGGTTGCCGTCTTGATTGCTGACGGCGTGGACGTCAAGGCCCTGCTGCGGGTCAAACAGGCCTTCGATGACGCGGGGATCGTTCCGCGCTGGGTCGGATCCCGACTGGGCAAGGTGACCAGCACCGATGGCCCGCATGTGGAGATTGAGACCACGCTGGAGGCCATGCCTTCCGTGCTGTGGGATGCCACCGTGGTGCTTGCCACGCACCCCAAGGTGTCATCCAGCGAAGGAGCCGGGCTGTTTGCCGAATTCCTGCGTGACCAGTACCGGCATTGCAAGCCGATGTTGTTGATGGGCTGGACGCCCCAGCAGATGACCGACCTGGGCATCCTGCCGACCCTGCCCAGTGGTGACGCAGATCCAGGGTTGTTCGTGGCAGGTGGAGCGGACGAACTTCCCCTGACGGAATTCATCGAGGCCCTGGCACAGCACCGTCACTTTGAGCGAGAGACCGACCCGCCGATGGTGTGACGGCCAGCTACACGCGGGTCGCATGCAGCGACTGCACCTCTGGTTCGGAACAAATGACAGTGGCTCGCACGAGGCCGCCTGTTTGCGGCACTTTTTACCGCAAGTCGTGGCGCAAATGTGAGAAATGGTGCGGCTTGCAACGGTACGCAAGCAGAGGCGTCGAGACCGGTGCCACAGGCGCGTGCCACGGCGCCCTTGAGCGCCATCACATTGTTTGAATTTGTGTCGAATGGGGGGGTGAGGCACGGGGGTTGCGTGGTCATCAGCAGCCCGGTTTTCTGCGGGCGAAAACAACAGACCACATACCAGAGGAGGTATTCCGTGATCCAGATGGACGTTCGCGCCGATCAGCGCCAGACCCAGACCCTTTCCCCCCGGCTGCAGCAGGCGGTTCGCCTGCTTCAGATGTCTTCTCTCGATTTCGGGCTCATGGTTCGCGACACCTTGGGGAAAAACCCGTTTCTGGAACCGGATGACGACATCGACGATGCGGACGAGCCGTCGGATTCCGGACTTGAAGCAGAAGCCTTGTCACGGAACGAAGGCGACGGGTTGGAAAGCCAAGGGTTTGATGAGCACTCCACCACGGCACAGAATGAATCGGCCGATGACGGCGTGGAGTCCGATCGCGATCTCTGGCTGGCCGATGCCGCCTCGGGCAACCGCAAGGAGTCGGACGGAGAAACCTCGGCGCTGGACATGATGGTGGCAGAGCGCTCGCTCAGCATGCACCTGCACAGCCAGCTCAACACGATGCAACTGGGCGAACGCGATCTGACGCTGGCCCATGTGATTGTGGAGTCCCTGGAAGACGACGGCTATCTGCGCACCCCGTTGCACGAGCTGATCGAGCATGTGGTCATGGACCCGCCAGTGGAACTGGTCGAGTTGCAGATAGCACTGAAGATGGTTCAGTCGCTCGAGCCGGCCGGGGTGGGGGCTCGCAGTGTCGCAGAGTGCCTGGAACTGCAACTGCATGAAATCGAATGCGTGGAAATGCGGGCCTTTGCCCAGATCATTGTGGCCGAGCACCTGCAGGCGCTGGCCGCGCGTGACGTTGCGGGCCTGTCACGCCTGCTCGACAAGCCGCCGGCGTTCATTGAAAGCGTGTGCGACCGCATCCGCCGGCTGGATCCGCGGCCAGGCTGGCGCTGGGGCTCTTCTCATGTGGCCTACGTGGTGCCTGATGTGATCGTGAAGAAGGTTCGCGGCGAATGGCAGGCGCAGTTGAACCCGGCCATCGTGCCGCGGGTGCGGCTGAACCAGGTCTATGCCGAGCTGTTTCAGCGGCACCGCTCGGCCGAGAACGCGGAGATGGGTGCCCACCTGCAGGAGGCCCGCTGGACACTGCGCAATGTGGAACAGCGCTTCTCCACCATTCTTGACGTCGCACAGGCCATCATCAAGCGACAGCGGCACTTTCTGGAGTTCGGTCCCATGGCCATGAAGCCCCTGGGTCTGCGCGAGATCGCCGAAGAGGTGGGCGCGCACGAGTCCACCGTCTCACGGGTCACGAACAACAAGTACATGTCGACGCCCCGGGGTGTCTTCGAACTCAAACACTTCTTCTCGCGCGCGATGGTCAGCGCGAACGGACGGGCATGCTCCGGTACCGCGATCAGGGGGCTCATCCAGGACATGATCGAGGCAGAGCCCGGTGGCGAGCCCTTGTCGGATGCCGAGATCACCCGCCAGCTGAGCCAGCAGGGCCTGGTGGTGGCGCGGCGCACGGTCACCAAATACCGGCAGATGCTGCGCATCGAGGCCGTGGGTCGCCGGCGCCGGCACGACGCCTGATCGGGCACCACCGGCAAGAAGCGAGAGCAACCGGTGAACCCGGTTGGTCGCGCCAGGTATCACCCAGGCAGGCGGGTCATCTCCCGATCAAAGGAGTTCGCCGGGACGCGAGGAAGCAAATTCTTCAAAGGCTTCGACCAGAATCTTGACGAGCTCTGCCGGCTCCACCGGTTTGACCAGGTAGTGATCAAAACCCGCCTGCTCGGCAATGGCCTTGTCGGTCTCCAGGCCCCATCCCGAGATGGCCACCAGCAGGATTTCACGGGTGTCTTCCGAGCGCCGCAACTGCCGGGCGACCTCATAGCCATCCCGTTTGGGCATGCCGATGTCGAGCAGCGCGATGTCGGGTACCCGGGTTCGGGCCATGTGCAGCGCGGCTTCGCCGTCGTGTGCCACTTCCACCTCGTGCCCGCTGGCGCGCAGGAGTTCTGCAAAACTCTCAGCCAGGTCCACGTTGTCATCGGCAATCAGAATCTGCAGCCGACGCAGCAGGACCGCTCTGGCATCGGCACTGAGCGTGGCTGGCTCTCGAATGCAGCGAAGCCTCGGCAACTGCACCACAAAGCAGGACCCCCGACCCTGTCCTTCGCTCGTCATCGTGACCTGACCTTTGTGCAGTTCCACAATCTGCCGCGAAAGCGAGAGCCCGACGCCAAGGCCCACGTTGCCACGCTCCAGTGACTTGTCGGCCTGCTCGAACAGATCAAAGATGCGCTTTTGCATGGTGGGATCGACGCCAACCCCCGTGTCCTGAACGAAGACGAACACGGATGCATGCTCGCCCACCAGATAGACGTCCACTTTGCCGCCAGTCGGGGTGTAGCGACAGGCGTTGTTGAGCAGATTGGTGAACACCTGTGCCAGGCGAATCGGGTCGCCTTCCACATGCAAGGCTTCAGAGGTGGGGTGCAGGCGCAACGAGACGCCCTTTTGTTCGGCAAGCATTTCTGCTTCCTCCACTGCCATGTGTACGAGGGCGGCCACATCAAGCGGCTGAGGCGTGAGCGAGAGCTGACCGGTGGAAATGCGGGAGGCGTCCAGCAAGTCGTCAATGAGGCGGACCATGTGCCTCAGCTGGCGCTCCAGAACCAGCACGGCGCGATCATGGGTGCCGGCGGGCACGCTCGGTATCTGGAGCAGGGCCAGCGCGCTCGTCATGGGCGCCAGCGGATTGCGCAGCTCGTGCGCCAGCGTGGCCAGGAATTCGTTCTTCTGCCGATCGGCCTGGCGCAGCTGCTGCTCGACATCGCGCCGGGACTGGGCCTCCTGTTGCAGGTCGCTGGTGCGGTTCTCACATTCGGAGAGCAGGCTGTTGAACGCGTCGACCAGCTGGCCCACATCGCGATAGGCGGTCGGGGGCGCTCTCAGTGCCCAGTTGTGGCTTGAAACGACGTTCTGGGCCACCTGCGTCATGGTTTCCATGGGTGCCATGACGCGACGCTGCAGTTGACCGAAGAAAAACATCGCGACCAGAACGCTGAGACCATTGGACAACAGAAGGATGACAGAGAAATCCGCGAGCCTGGTCCAGATGTCGTGCTGGGCCGTCAAGTACAGCGTGCCAAACAATTCACCGTCGCGTTCGATGGGGTACGCGATCCTGAGCGTGGTGCCGCTGAACGTGGGTTCGAACAGCGCGCCGCTGACGATGCGTTGATCTTGAGGCGGGGCGCCGGTTCGGGAGAAAGTGGCAATTGGCACCCCAGCGAGGTCGTAGAGCGCAGCGGCCTGGATCTGCGGCTTCGAATGCAACATGCTCAGCGTCTTTTGCGCCGATTTGGGGTCGTTGAATTCAAGCGCAGAGACCGAAGCGTCTGCCATCAGGTTGGCCGTGGTCTGGATGTTGGCGACCCAGGCCTTTCGGTACGCCACCCATTCATAGGTGAGCAATGCGATGGCGTTCAACAGAATGACCACCAGCGTCGTCAGCACCGCAGCTCGCACGAGCTGCTCCCGCAAGGATGTGACCCTCATTTGTGTCCTACAGGCGCTGAGCCTGACTCCACCATACGATCCCCTTCAAAATTTCCAGCCTGGCATGGTGGCCCACGAAGTGGGGCGTTGGCAAGGTGTAAAGAGATTCTTACTGAATAAACACCTGATTACCAAGGGGCCGGGTATCAGAAGAGACGGTAGCGGGATCGTGGATTGCCCCTGATGACCATCATGCTTCAACAAGGACGACCATGCTTGACCACCTGAAGCGCAAACCCAAGGCGGCGCTGCTCGTCAGGCTGGGGCTGGTCTCGCTTGTCCTGGCAGGCCTGACGGCACGCAAATGGATGCAGCCCCAGCGAAGCAGGGCGGGTGGCAGGCCAGGTTCACCCGAGGTCCACGCCAATGACGCCGAAACTGGCGCGGACACTTACTCCGTGGCCGGTGAAGAAGACCCTGGCGCCGCCGTCGATGCTCCCGCGCCGCCTCCACCCCCATCCCACACCACCTGAAGCAGGTCGCACCCATGCCCTCACGCACCGACACCCATCCTCATGCGTCCACGCCCTTGAAAAAGAAAGCGTCCAGCCCGGCCAACATGGTGAGTCGCACACCGCGTGCGCCGGGCTCGGTACCCGCCAACGCTTCTGAAGAGCATCTGCAACTGCCGCACGAGCGCGACGAGAATGCGGCAATGACCGGTGGCGCGGTCCGGCCGGTCATTCAGCAGGCGGCCAAAGACCTGGAGCGGGGCCTGGTCGACACAGACATGCGGGCCACTCCCGGTCTGGATGCCCGCCAACGCGAGCGCGACGTGGCAGGGGCGGGTGGGCGTCCACCGCAGGAAACCGATGCCGACCATCCTGATCATGGAGTCGAGCCAAAACGCCAGCCAGGCAGCAGTCGATGTTGATCCGGGCGCCTCGTACTGACCCACCCGTTGTTCGGTCGGCTGTGGAGAAATCAGGCGAAAGAATTCAACAGCTGTGTCAGTGTTTGAATGTCTGCGGGCTTGATGAGATGGTGGTCAAAGCCGGAGTTCAGGATGCGCTCCCTGTCGGTGGCCTGACCCCATCCCGTCAGAGCGATGAGAACGGTACCCGCCAGTGTGTCGGTCGCACGAATCTTCGATGCCACCTCGTAGCCGTTCATGCCAGGCATGCCAATGTCCACGAAGGCCACCGTCGGGTGAGACGACATCATGACATTCAGGGCTTCCTCGCCGCCATAGGCCACCGATGCGTTGGCGCCCAGAAGCTCCAGCAGTTGTGCCAGCGAATCCGCCGCATCGCGGTTGTCATCCACCACCAGCACCTTCTGCCGTGCGGCCGTGTTCCATTCGGCGCCGTCGGAGGCGTCCGTGTTTTCGCTTTCCGGTGCGACGACCCGTGGAAGCTCGACAGTCATTGTGGTTCCTTCGTTGGTTCCAGCGCTTGATGCGTAAACACGCCCGCCATGAAGCTCGACCAGACTGCGCACCAGTGTGAGGCCGATGCCCAGGCCCGCATGCACCGCACGCTGTGTCCCCGTGATTTGCACGAACATGCCGAACACGGTCTCCAGCATATCGTCCGGGATGCCGATGCCGGAATCGATGACCTGCACGCGCACGGTCTCTTCGTCCCAGTTCATTGAAACGCGAATGTTGCCCTTCGAGGGGGTGAACTTTGACGCGTTGTTGAGCAGGTTGGAAAACACCTGGGCCAGCCGCACTTCATCGCCAAGCACATGGCACGCAACCGGGGGCAGTTCCAGCAGCAGGTTCTGGTGGGCTGCGGTGATCAGGGGCCTGGTGACCTCGACGGCGTCGCGCACCACGTCGCCCAGTGCAATGACGCCGGTGCGCAGCGCGATCTTGCCGTGGGTGACGCGAGAGACTTCCATCAGGTCGTCGATGAGATGGACCATGTGGGTCACCTGCCTGTCCATCATGGCGTGCAGCGCTTTGCGCTTTTCCGGCGTGGGCTGCTGGGTGGAGACGATGTTCAAGGCCGTGCGCAGCGGTGCCAGTGGGTTGCGCAGTTCGTGCGCCATGGTGGCGAGGAATTCTGTCTTGCGTTGATCCGCTTCGCGCAGGCCCTCCAGTGTGGACCGCAACTGGTATTGGCGCTTTCTGGCCTTGAGCGCCGATTGCACCGAGCTGGCCAGTGAAGAAACCCGCATCGGCCGCTCAAGCACGGTGACGTTGCCCAGTTGTTCGATGGCCTCGCTGCTTTCCAGCGCCTCGGCGCCCGAGCGGGCAGCGACGATGACGGGCAGATCAGACCAGGGCGGCTGCGATCGCAAGGCCTGCAGCACGCGGCCGTACCCCTGGTCATCGAGCACCTCTTCTGCAATGACCACGGCGCCTGTTCCTTCAGCCATCTCTTTTGCGAGCGCCGCAGCGTCTTCGCATGCCTCGGCCACAATGCCCGACCGGGCAAGCATGGATATCGCGATGTCGGTGTCTCTCGACGTGACCAACTGCAGCAGCACGCGCAGCTCGGTGGGCGCCGTCAGTGCCTTGTTCATGAGCCGAGGCTGGATTCTGACCCGCCGTCCAGGCCACCCATGTCAACCGGCACCCCGGTGAACACGCCGCGGAGCTCCCGCAATGGTGGGCCCACGGCGATGCCCTGCGCACCCATGCTGAAGCTTCGGATGCTGCGCTCATGCCGGCCGATGCGCTTCTTCATCACGGAGATGGCCTGCAGCACTTCACCTCCCTTCTCAAAATGCCGCAGCAGCACCACGGTGTCTGCCAGGTAGCTGGCATCCACCGCTGCGCTCATCTGCAAGCCCATGATGCCGTGTTGCGCACCGATCAGAATGGTGGCGACGCCCGACTGGCCAAGAAATGTGAGCAGTTCGTGCAGCTGGACGATCAGGAAGCGTTCATCCGGCATGGCATTCAGATAGCCGTTCAGACTGTCGATCACCACCACCTTTGTCTGGTGAACGGTGACAGCCTGCCGAATCTCATGCACCAGTTCACCAGGCGACAGTTCTGAAGGGTCCACCTGTCGAACCCGGATATGCCCTGAGTCGATGTACGTCGAGATCGGCATGCCCATGCCCTCGGCGCGTGCGCGCAGGGTGGCCACACTTTCGTCAAAAATGAACAGCGCAGCGCCATCACCCTGGCGCGCGGCCGCCATCGCGTACTGCATCGCCAGGCTGGACTTGCCCGTACCGGGCGCACCCAGCAGCAGCGTGCTGGTTCCGCCATCCATGCCGCCACCCATCATGGCGTCCAGCGCCTCGATGCCGCTGGGCAAGCTTGTCGGAACGAGGGCATCCCGGTGTTCGGACGCAACGAGGCGGGGGAAGACCAAGAAGCCGCCCCGCACGATCTTGTAGTCGTGGTAGCCGGCACGGAAGGCTTGCCCCCGGTACTTCAGCACGACGAGCCGTCGCCTGGACACACCAAAACCCGGGTGGTTCTGTTCAAGCCGGATCACCGCGTGCGCAATGCTCTGCACCTGCAGGTCGTGTTCATTTGCCGTCATGTCGTCCAGCAGCAGCACGGCGCAATTGCGGCCTGCAAAGAACTGCTTGAGCGCCAGGATCTGTCGCCGGTACCGCAGTGAATTGCCGGCGAGCAGGCGCAGCTCCGACAGCGAATCAAAAACCACCCTGGTCGGGTTGACGCGATCGACGTCGGCGAGGATACGCAGCGTGGTCTCCCCGAGCTCCACCTCGGAGGGATGAAAGATGGTGTATTGCTCATCCGGCGAAAGCACGTCCGTCGATGGCAGCAGCTCCCGTATCTCGATCCCGTCGAGGTTCCAGCCATGGGATACCGCCACGCCCTGGAGTTCTTCCTCGGTTTCAGACAGGGTGACGTACAGCACGCGCTCGCCCGATCGCACACCTTCCATCAGGAACTGCATGGCAATCGTGGTCTTTCCGGAACCCGGAATGCCTTCCGCCAGGTAAAGGCGACCAGGCGCGAAGCCGCCACCCAGCACATCGTCGAGGCCTGGCACGCCTGTCTTGAGCGGATGGTTTGTCTTGAGGGTTGTGGATGAATCAGTCGTCATGGCGTGAGCGAGTGTTGTTTTCTGCTTTGGCCGCTTCATGAAGGTCACGGCGCTCCCTCTGGGGGCAATGGGTGTTCCCGCTCACCTGGAAACCCGTTCGCGCGAGGGATGCCGCGAAGGGGGCTCGACTGTTTTCTTCCTGCCACCCTTGATGGTCACAATACGCCTGCTTCTCATCTGGTCCGCTCCTGTCCCTGCACCCGCCATGCCCAACACCCTGCTGCGCCTGATTGGCGGTTTGTTCATGCTGACCGTGTGGCCGTCTGCGCTGTGCGCCCCACCTGCAGCCGATGCGTTCCCCCGACTGTCTGACAACACCGCTGGTTCTGCCACGCTGGAGTTGCGCAAGGTGCTGCACGGGCAGGTGGATGGCATGTTTGTGGTGCCGCGCACGCGGCAGGTGGTGGCGGCGGCGGGAGGCTATCTGTGGAAGTTCAGCGATCAGGGCGTGCTGCAGGACACGCTGCGTGTGCATGGTTCGCTGTTCACCTCCGGCGTGGTGTTCACGGCGGAGCACTTTGTGGACTGGGTGTTTACCGGCAGCGCGCAGCGCAAGTCGTATGGCGCGCCCATGGACGGGAACGCCATGTCGCACGCCGAGGTGGTGGCGGCGCTCGAACAGGCCGACGTGGTGGAGTTCGGAAAAACCGACGACACCACCGCCTGGGCCTATCTGTGGCGCAATGGCCAGGCCCGCAAGATGGACCTCTCAAGGCACATCGACAAGGTGGACACCTATTGCCACCGCCGCACACACTCGGCCAAAGGCTTGCGTTGGCAGAGCACCTGCTTTGAGGGATTGCCACCTGCTCCCCGGGCATGGGTGGAGGTGGACCCCGGGAGCTTTGAGCACATCAGCGACACGCAGGCGCGCGTGGATGTGGTCGGCTTTGACCGGCGCCGGTTCCACCTGGAGGAGGGGCTCGGTGGCCAACTGGTGGGTGCGACCGTGGGCGTGGCGCTCAAGGCCATGGGTATGCCGGGCTCGCTGCCCGGGCGCTACTGGTTGGGTGATGCGCACACCCGGCTGCGGGTGGGGGACGAGGTGGTGCAGTTCAAGGCCTTTGTGCCGCTGGAGGACGGCGAATACCGCTTCATGCACAACATGCGCTGGTGGGAACCTGCCACGGCGCTGCCCGGCGCCAGCCCCTGGTTCAGCGTGCACATGCGCGGCTACATGGAACACAAGGGCGAGGCTGAGCTGCTGCGCCACTATGAAAAAGACATCGGCCTGTATGTGGTGCGTCCCCGTGGTGTGGCAGACGTGCCCGTCGCCCGCCGCACGGTCCCCGCGTGGCGTCCCGTGTTTGAAGGGCCTGTGACTCGCCATGTCGCGGTGACGGGTACGGTGGCGTTTGCATCGCGGCAGACCAACAGCGCCGGGCAGGTTGTTGAGCCATTGCCCGCTGCGCATGTGTGGCTGCGCAGCCCACCGCCGCGACCACCTGTCGACGGCGTCCAGCCGCCCGTTCCGGTCGACGCGCTGTGGCCATCGCTGCACCAGCTGCCATCGACACTCACGGTGGCCTGGGGTCAACCGTGGCAGGAAGATGAACACACGGTGGTGCGCATTGACCTGGTGAACGCAGAAACGCAGGAGGTGCTGGGCCGCCTGCTGGGCGGGCACGCCGCAGAAGCCATGAAACTTGCGGATGCCACCCGGGCGCCTGCCAACCGTGGCCGCAAGGACAAAAGCAGCCACACCCCAGCGGCTGCGCAGGACGCTCTTGAGCTGATGGTGCGCGTGCCCGACCTGAAGGCCCCCCTGGATCAGGGGCAAGTGTTGCTGCGCAGTGGCCGCCGGCAGCTGCCCCTGTTGCAGGCTCGCATGACGTATGTGGTGCAGCCCGTGGAGCGTGAGGAACGCCCAGCGCCCCTGCCATCCACCTCATCTTCTCCCGGCCCCACGCAGCAGCAACAACTGGAGGCGGTGGTGGTTGCGGCCGGCAGCGACGCCCGTACCAGCTTGCCCGCGTTCCTGGAGATGGCGCAGGCGCTGGCGCAAGACACCACGCACGCCCAGGCATTGGCGCCACACCTCACCGTGGCCTATGCCCAGCTGATCAACCAGTTCAACGGCACCAGGGATTTCGGTTCGTCTGCCGCGCTGGTGCGGCACTACCTGACGCAGGTGCACCCGCACATCGGCCACATCACGGGTGACAACAGCCTGGCCTACAACCAGGGCGTGATCGCCAGTCAGACGCTGGCGTTTGCCATCCACTCGCCCCAGCATCGCGACCTCGTCGACGGCGTGCTGGCCTTGCTGATCGGCCCCGACTTTGACCCGCAGCAGCAGACCAATGGCACGCTGATGTACAACCTGGCCTGCCATTACGCACTGGCGGGTGACAAGCCCCGCCTGTTGCAGAGCGCCGCTGCCGCGCGCCGCCTCGGCAAGCCCGGCGCGCAGTTCATGGCCGACAAGGACTTTGAGCGCTACTGGGCCGACGCGGCGTTTCTGGAGGTGCTGCGGTAGCCTCGCGTTGATTCAGTTGCGGCAGTTCAGTGGCTCAGCTTGTTTGTTCCCGGGGCGCATCGACCATTGACAGCGCTGCCACGACATCGGATTGCGTGACGATGCCCACCAGTCGCTCCTCCTTGTCGACGATAGGAATGTGGTGGTGGCCGGTACTGCCGAACAATGGAATCAGCTCGGAAAGGTGTCGGTCAACGCTGGCCACGCGCACCCTGCGCGTCATGATCTGGCCCACCACCTCCTGGCGGACCGATGAGGATGCGTCCGCCCAGTGGCGCAACAGGCGCAGCCGCGCTTCGACAGTTCCGCTGTTCTGAGCCTCGGCGGCGCGCATGAAATCGGCCGGCGTGACGATCCCGACAATGCGGCCGGCGGCATCCACCACCGGCAGCGCCTTGATCCGGTGCGTGCGAAACAACTGCCATGCGTCCTTCAGCGGTGTCTTGTGGCCAACGGTAATGAGCTCGCGCGACATGATGTCTTTGCAGCGAAGGTTGGCCAGCTTGCGTTGGTAGGCGCTCAGCTGGGTGTCTTGCAGCAAGGCCTTGAGGTCGTCACGGCTGATGTCGAGCACCTGGTTGTAGCGGGCCAACACCGCGTCCAGATCGGCGTCCACAGCGTTCGCTTCATCGTCGCGCGCGGTGTTGCCCGCGACGGGCTGCGACATGTGGGGGTATGCCCGGCGGGTCGCACTGTTGTAGGCCATGCCCGCCGCCACCAGAAGCAGTGAGTTGAGCAGCACGGGTGCGATGGCAAACTGCGCATCGCCCACGCCATTCAGGGCCACCAGCAAGGCCGTTGCCCCACCGGGCGGATGAAGGCATCTCAGGGCGAACATCAGCGCAATCGCCAGACCCACGGCCAGCGCCACCGCCATTTCAGGGCGGTCAATCAGGTACACGCAGGCCATGCCGACCAGTGCCGACAGCGTGTTCCCCCCTACCACGGCCCAGGGCTGGGCCAGTGGGCTGGCGGGCACGGCGAACACCAGGACGGCGCTGGCCCCCATGGGCGCCACCAGCCACGGCCAGGCAGCGTCCGGGCCGATGATGCCGCGGCACACCAGCGCCGTGACCAGAATGCCCAGGGTGGCGCCAGTCACCACCCTCAGGCGTTCGCGCCAGTCGGCGCCCACATGAGCAGGTCGAAATGCGTGCAACCACATTCGGGCTCGCGACAGTTGCGAGGCCGGAGTGGTTTCCGGACGTGATGGGGATGGCTTAGGCAAGGGCAAGCAGGAGGAGGGATGGATGGGAGGGTCGCGCAGGATCGGCCGTGACCGCCATCCCCACCAAGACACAGTCCTCACGGACCACGTGAGACAAGGCGTACAGGGAAATGGGCGTCCGGTGCCTGACCAGCACGGGCTGCACACGCTCACCGGGTTTTGCTGTGCAAAGCCCGGGCGGTGGTGGCCGGTGAATCGCTGCCCGAGTCGCCAGCGGCAGCGATCGAGGTGAGCAGAGGATGGAGCGCGGAAGTGTAGACCCCGCGCCCCGCTGAGCTTACAGGTTTCGCCGCCATTGCACAGCACAGCCCCGACCGCGAAGACGACCGCCCTCGCACCCCTTCACCGCGCGCCGGCCTTCGTCAGCATCTCCACCATCACCGAATACCCGCGAGCCTTTGCCAGTGTCAGCGGTGTGTGGCCGGCGCGATCTGCCAGTTGCGTGCTGGCCCCGGCGTCCAGCAGCGCCTTCAGTGTGGCCTGGTGACGCGGCCCACCGTCGCCCAGCACGATGGATTCGATCATGGCGGTCCAGTGCAGGTTGTTGACATGGTCCAGGGGTGCTCCGGCAGCGATCAGTTGCCTCACCACACCGTCGTGCCCCAGGTGTGCTGCGGCGATCAGGGCGGTGCCGTCGTAGCGGCTCGTCACCTGCTTCGCACTGGCACCCAGTTGCAGCAGCACAGCCAGCGTGGCTTCATCGTCGGCCACCGCAGCGATGGTGACGGCGTCGTAGCGGTCGTGGTCGAGCAGATTCAGGTCTGCTCCGGCCTTGGCCAGTGCCCGGACGACTTCGCGCTGGCGGGCAAAAGCGGCCACGTGCGCGGGCGTGCGGCCGTTGCCATCGGTGGCGTTGAGTGCAGAACCCGACGCCGACAACTGCACGACTTTGTCCACATCGCCTTGGTGCGCCGCCGCGTGCAGCCCGGTGTAGGCGGCGGCTTCAGCAGCGCTGGGGGCCACCTGCGCGCCGGCCGTGCTGGCGAGCAGGGACAGTGCGAGCGCACATGTGGCCGTGGTGATTTTCATGGTGTGCTCCTGGTGTGAATGCAGTCCCGCAGTTGCCTGTGTGACGGGGCAGGTCATCTGCGTCGATGGTGGCATGACAGCAACTCAGTGGTGCAGCGGTTGCCGTGGCCCGCTACCAAGATGGGAGTGATGGCAGAACCTCACCACGGCAGGCTGGCGAAGCGTTGAACCAGAAAATCCAGCAGCGCCCGCACGGCAGGTGACAAATGCCGGCGCGATGGGTACAGCGCATAAATCGACATGTCCGGCGGCTGCCACTCCGGCAGCACCGCCAGCAGGCGCCCACTGGCCAGATGGGGGTTGGCCAGGTAAGTGGGTTGCATGGCCACGCCACCGCCTGCCAGGGCAGCCTGCAGCAAGGCGGTGGCTTCATTGGCGCTGAGCTGGCTGCGCACCCTAACCTCGCAACTTTCTTCACCCCGCCGCAGGGACCAAGTGCTCTTGCCGAAGTTGGCAAAGCTCAGGCACTGGTGTGTTTCCAGGTCGGCAGGAACGCTGGGCGTGCCCTGTGCGGCCAGGTAGTCAGGCGTGGCCACCAGCACCGATGCACAAGGCGCCAGCACCCGGCCGATCAGTGTCGGGTCGGGCTCTGCGCTGATGCGGATGGCCAGGTCGATGCGGGCCTCCACGAGATTGAGCGCACCTTCGCTGGCGTTGAGATCGATCTTCAGCTGGGGGTGCAGCTTCAGGAAGTCGCTCAGCACCGCCGCCAGTTGCGCGTAAGCAAAAGAAATGCTGCAGGTCACCCGTAGCTGCCCTCGCAGGGCGGTGTCGTGTCGGCTGGTTTCCTGCTCCACATCGTCGACCAGAGCCAGCATCTGCTGGCTTCGCCGCAAACAGGTTTCGCCCGCGTCGGTGAGGGTGACGCTGCGGGTGGTGCGCTGCAGAAGGCGTGCGCCCAGCCATTGCTCCAGCGTGCCCACGTAGCGCGTGACCATGGCTCGCGACATGTCCAGCTGGTCGGCGGTGGCGCTGAAACTGCCATTGCTGGCCACGGCCACGAACACCCGCATGGCGGTCAGGCGGTCCATGATTTGATCGATTCATGAAACATATATGGGCTCATTATGGGATTTATCTGTTCGGATATTGAAAATAAAGTCACCTCCAGCACTGAAAAGTGTCCCTGTCCACAACCACAACTGGAGCCCTTCATGATCCGCACCACCGTCATCGCCGCTTCGCTGGCCATTGCCTTCACCACCGCACAGGCCGCTGATCCCCTGACCGTCAAGGTCTACAACGCTGCTGGCAACAGCTTCAACGTCAACTCGACCCTGGTCTACGGTGAGAAAGAGGCCATGGTGATTGATGCCGGTTTCACCCGCGCCGATGCATTGCGCATCGCCGCCAACGTGCTCGACAGCGGCAAGCAGCTGACCACCATCTACGTGAGCCAGGCCGACCCGGACTATTACTTCGGTGTCGAGACCTTGAAAGAGATCTTCCCGCAGGCCGACGTGGTGAGCACGCCTGCCGTGCTGGAAAAACTCAACGCCAAGATGGCGGGCAAGGTGGCGTTCTGGGGTCCCAAGATGGGCGCCAATGCACCGCGCAACCCCGTTGCACCGCGCGCGCTGGAAGGCAACAGCCTGAAGCTCGAAGGCCAGGTCATCGAAATTCGCGGCACGCAAGGGCTGATGGCCCACCGCCCCTATGCCTGGATTCCCTCCATCAAGGCCGTCGTGGGCAACATCGGTGTCTTCGGCAACATGCATGTCTGGACGGCAGACACGCAGTCCGCCGCCGAGCGCGCCGCCTGGGTGGCACAGCTGGACGAGATGGCCGCGCTCAAGCCCGAGCTGGTGGTGCCGGGTCACATGAAGGCAGGCACAAAGGTCGACGCCAGCACCATCGCCTTCACCAAGGACTATCTGCAGACGTTCGAGAAGCATCTGGCTGCCAGCAAAAACAGCGCAGAGCTGATCGACGCCATGAAGAAGGCCTACCCGCAGGTGACAGACGGTGCCTTGTCTCTGGACATCGGCGCCAAGGTCAACAAAGGCGAGATGAAGTGGTAAGGCGATAAGACCATGAGCACCGCGCAGGGCCGTTCCCAAGCAAGCTCGCACCGCAGCCCGCAGGGCGAAGGTATGCCAGTGAGCACCACCGTCACCTATCTGTTCGATCCTCTGTGCGGCTGGTGCTATGGCGCTTCACCCGCGGTGCAGCGGCTGGGGCAACAAAGCGACATCCGCCTGGAACTGGCCCCGACCGGCCTGTTCTCTGGCGGTGGCCGGCGCATGGATGCGGCGTTTGCTGAATTCGCCTGGTCCAACGACCAGCGCATTGCCAAGCTCACGGGCCAGCCGTTCACGCAGGCCTACCGCCACAACGTGCTGGGGCACCATGGCAGCCCGTTTGATTCGGCTGCCATGACGCTGGGGATCACTGCTGTGTCCTTGACAGAGCCCGAACGCGAGCTGGAAACCCTCAAGGTGCTGCAGGAAGCGCGGTATGTGAAAGGCCTGGACACCGCGAACGAGCTCGTGGTGACCGAATTGTTGCGTGACCTGGGCCTGGAAGCCGCCGCCCAACGCCTGACGGCAGCAGACGCCGTGTTGATGGAACGCCATGCCGACCGCCTGCAAAAGGCACAGGGCCTGATGCAAAGCCTGGGTGCGCAGGGCGTGCCTGCTCTTGTGGTCCATGACAGCAGCGGCCCCCGGTTGTTGCGCGGCAATGTGTTGTATGGCAGCTTTGAGACCCTGTTGGGCCACATGGCGGGCGCCTGAGGTTTTGCACTGCGGGCGGGCTCAGGGCTCGCCCTTCATTCAATGGCGCTTGCAATGACCACGCTTCATCAAGTCCGGCAGTTGCTGCGCTCCGGGCGCTGGAACGGGGCTCACCACCTGGTGCAGGACAAATAGTGGCGGCGATGCCCTTCCTGACCAACGCACCAACCACGCTGGCGCCACATGGCACAAGCTACCAATACGCCAGCAGGCGGCCATTGTCGATCTTTGAATCGAAACGCTTGAGCGGGCTGTTGCCCTTCTTGATGCAGGCGCCGCTGTGTGCATCAAACTCCCACTGGTGCTTGGGACAGGTCAGGATGCCGTCATGAAGCGCCAGTTCGGAGATGTCGGTGTTCTGGTGCGGGCAACGGCTGTCGAACACCTGGCAGGACTGCTGTTCGCGGTAAATGAACAGACCCCGGCCGTCACATTCCGTGCGGACCACTGCGCCATCCGGGATGTCGGCGCAAGCCATCACGTCGTGCCACTGGGCGGGCTGGGCGAGTGCTTCTGGCTGAAACCCGGGGATGTCCATGTCGAGGATGATGTCCACCGCCCAGATGATCTTTGCCAACCCCAGTGTGGGAAATGCCATCAGCAGGGCGTCCAGCACCTCCATGGGTGTGCAGCCTTCACGCAGCGCGCGGCCCAGGTACTGCCTGAAGCCACGCTCGGTCTGTGCATCCACCTTCGTGATCACCGAAATCAGGCTGCGGGTCTTGGGATCCAGGTGCTTGCCTGCGTCCTTCAGAAAGGCAAAGTAGTGGCTCAGCGCATCGGGCCGGGCCTTGAGCAGGTAGTTGAGTGCGTCGCTCATGCGTGCTTCCTTGTGCGTCGTTTCGGGTTGTTCAATTCCTGGCCACGGCCTCCATCACCTGGCGGACCACACTGACCACCCGCAGGTAGTGGGCAGCATGGCGGAGATGCTTCATTTCAGTGTCCCCCTGTCAGGATGCCCGATGCAGCGAGCAGCACCACTGCAGCGTCGGCCAGACACACGAAAACGAAGGCCTTGTCGCCCCGCGCCGCGTGCAGCGGCACCAGCGACAGCAGGCACAGGACCGAACAACCGGCCAGCAGGGCGATGCCTCCCAGGCTGAAGAAATCGCTGCGCTGCAGCAGCGAGAGCCAGCCCCAGCCGGTGGGCGTGCCGGTCTGCGCAAGGTACTGGTCCAATGACAGGGTCCACAGTTCGGGCAGACGATGCAGGGGCACCTGCGGCGCCACCTGACCGCTGACGTAGGCCACAAAGCCCAGCAGCACCACGACCAGGCCCGCCCGCGTGCTCCACACCAGCAGGTCGGCATAGCGCTGCTGCTCGGGCGGTTGCACTGGCGTGGTCTGCGGCGGGCGCTTGTCTTTCATGGCCATATCCCGGTGCCCTTGAGCAGGGCGCGTGCGCCGGCAAACAGCAGCACGCCGATCACCAGCTTGCGGATCACTGAGCCCCTGAGCACATTGAGCAGCCGCGCACCAATGCGCGCGCCCAGCATCATGCCCACCACCGAAGGCACGACGATCATGGGCAGCACCGCACCCTTGTTGATGTAGACCCAGGCGGCGGAAGAGTCCACCAGCGACAGCACGACGCTCGATGTGCCGGCCGATACCTTCAGCGGTGCGCCCATCAGAAGATTGAGCGCCGGCACATTGGCCCAGCCCGCGCCGATGCCGAACATGCCCGCCATCACGCCGATAGCCAGAAAAGCGAAAAGGCCGGGTATGGTGCGGTGCACCTGCCAGTGGATGACACGGTTCGAAGCCCCGTCAACGAACACGCCGTTGAGCGCCAGCGCCTGAGACAGCGCGTCAGGCCGGGCCACATGCGGGAACTCGGAACTCTTGTACATGAACATCAGTACCACGATGCCCAGCACCACACCGCCCAGCATCATCTGCACCACGTTGACAGGCATGGAAAGGCCCAGCATGGCTCCACCGATGGAGCTGGCTGCCGCCAGCGCCGAGACCGGCAAGGCCAGTCGCAGGCTGCCCAGACCGCCGCGCATCAGCGAGGGGCCGGCAGCCAGTGCACTGGCCAGCGCCACCAGCAGGCCGGCGCCGCGCACGAAATCCAGGTGAAAGGGAAAAAAGCTTCCCACGATGGGCACGAACAGCGTGCCGCCACCGATGCCCGCGGGCACCGCAACAATGCCCATCAGGAAGCACGCAGCGAAGAGCGCCAGCGGCCACACCCACCAGGCCACGGCGCTGCCGGTCGCCACCGCAGCGCCGGCCGCGGCATGGGCGGGCACAGCCAGCAGCACGGCGGCCAGGGCCAGCAGCGATGCAATCACGCGCGCAGGGTGGTCCACTCGCATCAGGCCACCGTCTGGTAGTACAGGTTCTGCGGATGGTTGGCCTGCGCAAAGAAGAACCATCGCTCGGCCAGCAGGCCCAGGTATTGCACCGCGAAGGCCAGCACCAGCAGGCCGGCCGAAGCAGACACCAGACCCAGTGCCACCAGCGCCAATGGCAGCACGAAGGCGCCGATCAGGAAAGCCCATTTCACGCCACGCAGTGCACCGGGTGTCTTGCCGTGAAAGAACTCGCGCGTGTTGAACGAGCCGCCCATGAAGCCCTGGGCGCGCTGCGTGATCTGGGGGTGGCGAATGCCGATCGCCGTCTGCAGCGTGGAGCGCGGCACCAGACGTGCATTGCGCGCCAGCGACATGCCCCGGCTGACCAGTCCCACTGCGGTGAACAGCAGAGCCGCCACGCCAAACACACCGACCAGCCCAGGCGCCTGCAGGCCCGCCATCGCCGTGGCCAATGTGCAGCCTGAGGCCAGACCCAGCAGCGTGTAGTTCACCAGCGTGTACGCGCTGGCCCACTCTTGCAGGAACTTGATGGACGCGTAGATCATGGCCGTGCAGACAAACAGGACGCCACAGGCCAGCACCGTGACAACACCCAGAGCGATCGTGTGGCCGAGATCCAGTGCGTGGGCGCCGGTCCACAGGAACAGGCAGCCCATGAACAGCGGCAGGGCGATCACCTCGCGGCTGAGCCACGAGGTGCGCCACATGGTCGCCGTGCGCCAGGCGCGTTCGGGCCGGCCCAGGTGGAAGAACGAGGCGACCAGACCGGCCACGGTCAGCGCCAGCGCCACGGCGCCGCCGGTGGCCAGAAAGACCGGTGAGGCCAGGCTCGCCAACTGCGCGCCGAACAAGACCAGGAAGAGGCCCTGCGCCGCGCCGATCAGTGTGGTGAGAAAGATGACCGAGAAAGCTGGGTTCATGGTGTGCGTGGGTTCCGGTCAGGTCGCGAAGTCTTCGCGGCCGGCGCCTTGCTGTGGCAGTTCAGGCTGCTGGCCGTCGATCCTGAGCGGGTTGGCCACCCGCACCAAGTCTTCGGCATGGATGGTGATCTCGGTGCGGCGGCGCGGCAGGTAGTGGTTGGATGGCCGGGTGTTCCACTCCGGCATCAGCGCATAGCCACCCTGCTCGCGGATGGCCGTGGAGACTTCTGACGCCGGGTCGTGCACGTCGCCAAACAGGCGCGCCTTGGCCGGACAGGCGAGCACGCAGGCGGGTTGGCGTTCAGCCACCGGCAGCGTGGTGCTGGTGACGCGGTCCACGCACAGCGTGCACTTGTTCATCACCTTGCGGTCTTCGTCGAACTCGCGCGCGCCATAAGGGCAGGCCCAACTGCAGTATTTGCAGCCGATGCACTTGTCCACGTCCACCAGCACGATGCCGTCTTCGGCGCGCTTGTAGCTGGCGCCGGTGGGGCATACCGGCACGCAGGGCGGGTCTTCGCAGTGCAGGCAGCTCTTCGGGAAGTGCACTGTCTGGGTGCTCGGGTATTCGCCCACCTCGAAAGTCTGCACCCGGTTGAAGAAGGTGCCGTTGGGGTCGGCGCCATAGGGGTTGTCGTCCACCAGCGGGCCGGCGGCGCCGGAGGTGTTCCACTGTTTGCAGCTGGTGACGCAGGCGTGGCAGCCCACGCAGACATTGAGGTCGATGACCAACGCGAGTTGTGTCACAGCTTGCCCTCCCGGGATGCCGGCTGGGTCATGGCTGCCCCTTCTTCTTGCCCATGCCCATCCCGGCCATCCAGCCGCGGCGCTTCGGCGCTTCGCTCATGCCCGGCATCATCGTCATGGGTCGTTCGGCCTGCGGCCAGGTTTGCTGGGGTTCGTCAGGGCCAGCCGGGTAGATGCGCACGCGCACGTCGTACCAGGCGGCCTGGCCGGTGATGGGATCGCTGTTGGAGACCGTGTTGCCGTTGGCGGTGGGCAACTCTTCCTTGATCAGGTGGTTGAGCAGGAAGCCGCGTTGCGACTCGTTGGCGTCGGCACTGAGGTTCCAGGCACCGGCCGCTTTGCCGATGGCGTTCCAGGTCCAGACCGTGCCGGGCTCCACCGCTTCGCTGTGGCGGCACATGCAGCGCACCTTGCCCCAGGGCGACTCGACCCACATCCAGCCGCCGTCGCTGATGCCCTGCGCCTGCGCGGTCCGGGTGTTGACGAAGAGGTAGTTGTGGGTGTGGATCTGGCGCAGCCAGGCGTTCTGCGAATCCCAGGAGTGGTACATCGCCATCGGCCGCTGCGTCACCGCGTTGAGCGGGTAGCGCGTGGTGTCCGTGGCCTGTTCTTCGAGTGGTGCGAAGTAGAACGGCAACGGGTCGAAGTAGGTGGCCACGCGCTGGCGCAGGCGATCGGGCGGTTGCTTCGGTCCCTGGCCCGTGGGTTTCTTGCCTTGCGCGGCCAGGCGGAAGCGCTGCATGAATTCGGAATAGATGTGGATGACCACCGGGTCGCGGTCGCGCCGCAACCCGACGCCCTGGGCCCAGCGCATGTAGTTGTCGTTCCAGTTGCGCATGTACTGCTGCGACGGCTCCAGCTGATGGTGGAACACGCAGTTGTTCTTCTCGTACATCTCCCACTGCTTGGGGTTGGGTTCACCACGCATGCTCTTCTCGCCACCCTTGCCGCGCCAGCCGGCCAGGAAGCCGATGCCCGAGCCCGGCGCGGTTTCGTAGTTGACAACGAAGTCGGGGTAGTCACGGAACTTGCGACCGCCGTCCGCCGCGGTGAAGGCGGGCAGCTTCAGGCGTGAGGCCAGTTCCACGATCACGTCCTGGAAGGGCTTGCACTGGCCGGTGGGCGGCAGCACGGGGATGCGCACCGCATCGACCGGGCCGTCGAACTCGCTGATGGGCCGGTCCAGCAACGACATGCAGTCGTGCCGCTCCAGGTAGGTGGTGTCGGGCAGGATCAGGTCGGCATAGGCCGTCATCTCGCTCTGGAACGCGTCGCACACCACCAGGAACGGGATCTTGTACTCGCCGCTCTTTTCTCCTTCGGTGTGCTTGTCGTTGAGCATGCGTCGGACCTCGGACGTGTTCATCGTCGAGTTCCAGGCCATGTTGGCCATGAAGATCATCAGCGTGTCGATCGGGTACGGGTCGCCGCGCCAGGCGTTGGTGATGGCGTTGTGCATCAGGCCGTGGGCTGAGAGCGGATGCTCCCAGCTGAAGCCCTTGTCGATGCGCACCGGCTCGCCCTGGTCGTTCACGAACAGGTCGTCCGGGCTCTCGGGCCAGCCCAGCGGCGCGCCGTTCAGCGGCGTGTCTGGCTGGACTGCCTCGGGGCCTTTGGGCGGCCGGGCGTTGGGCGGCACGGCGCGCGGGTACGGTGCCTTGTGGCGGAAGCCGCCCGGGCGGTCGATGGTGCCCAGCAGGCTCATCAGGATGGCCAGCGTGCGGATGGTGTGAAAGCCGTTGCTGTGGGCGGCCAGCCCGCGCATGGCGTGAAAGGCCACCGGGTTGCCGGTGACCGATTCGTGGCGCTTGCCCCAGCTGTCCGTCCAGGCGATGGGCAGCTCGATCTTTTGGTCGCGCGCGGTGATGCCCATCTCGCGCGCCAGGCGGCGGATGGTGTCGGCCGGGATGCCGGTGATGCCTTCGGCCCAGTCGGCCGTGTAGGGCTTGACGCGCTCCTGCAGCAGCTGGAAGGCCGGCACCGCGGGTGTGCCGTCGGGCATCTGGAAGTGGCCCAGCAGAGAGGGGTCGGTGCCCTCGGTGTGGTCGGCGACCGGGGCCTGGCTGTGGCGATCCCACCAGTAGAAGTTGGCCGGGCGCAGCGGGTTGACGATGTCGCCCTCGGCGTTGCGCAGCATCAGGCCGAAGTCGTCGCTGTCGGCGTTCTGGTTCACCAGCTGGCCGGCGTTGGTGTAGCGCGCCAGGAACTCGCGGTCGTACAGGCCCAGCGCAATGATCTCGTGCACCAGGGCCAGCAACAGTGCGCCGTCGGTGCCGGGTTTGATGGGCACCCACTCGTCGGCGATGGCCGAGTAGCCGGTGCGCACCGGGTTGATGCTCACAAACCGGCCGCCCTGGCGCTTGAACTTGGCCAGCGCCGTCTTCATCGGGTTGCTGTGGTGGTCCTCGGCGGTGCCGATCATCACGAACAGCTTGGCGCGGTCCAGGTCGGGGCCGCCAAATTCCCAGAACGAGCCACCGATGGTGTAGATCATGCCGGCGGCCATGTTGACCGAGCAGAAGCCGCCATGCGCCGCGTAGTTGGGCGTGCCGAACTGGCGCGCGAACAGTCCGGTCAGGGCCTGCATCTGGTCGCGGCCGGTGAACAGCGCGAACTGTTTCGGGTCGGTGCTGCGCAGGTGGCGCAGCCGGTCTTCGAGGATCTGGAAGGTTTCGTCCCAGCTGATGGGCTCGAACTCGGCGGTGCCACGTTCGCTGCCGGGTTTGCGGCGCAGCGGCTGCGTGAGCCGCGCGGGCGAGTACTGCTTCATGATGCCCGACGATCCCTTGGCGCAGATCACGCCCTGGTTCAACGGGTGCTCGGGGTTGCCCTCGATGTAACGCACCTCGCCGTTGCGCAGGTGCACACGGATGCCGCAACGGCAGGCGCACATGTAACAGGTGGTGTTGCGCGTCTCGGTGGTGGCGCCGGCCAGGGGAGGGCTGCAGGGGTCGTGAAGCGGTGTGGCGGACATGCGTGGGAATCTTTTCGAAAACAGAGCCATGCCAACCGTCCACCCTCGCTTCGCACAGGCCGGACCGTCAGAGTGGCTTTATTAAAGACAGCGGCCGCATCCCCGTCTATTACCGACACGGGTAACCCGGCATCACCCAGATGGGTAGCGCAGCCCGGATCGCACGCGCCGCAACGCCGTCTGTCGAGAGCCCGGAAGTGCCGTTGGGCGACTTGGGGTTTTCAGCATGTATCAGTGCATGCTTGTGAACTACTATTGTTTGCTCGCAGCACCATGCCGCCCCCACCGGACGCCCCACTGAACATGTCCACCCTCACAGGCAACCCCCCGCAGGATGGCGCCACCACCCTGGTTGCGGCGTCGCCGGACGAATGGGGCGAAGACAGTCTGGAGTGGCTGCTGCAGCATTTTCTGGTGTCCATTACCGCACTGGCAGGCGCCCAGGCCGGCGCGGTGCGGGTGCTGACCGATGACGGGCAACACATGCGGCTGGTGGCGCAGCAGGGTTTGCCACCCCACGTGCAGGAAGCGGAGCGGCTGGTGGACCGGGGCTGCGGCATGTGCGGCACTGCCGTTGGTGGCGACGTGCTGGGCTGGGTGGACGACCTGCGGTCCTGTGACCGGAAGGGCGGCGGGCACTATTTCGGCGGACAGTGCCAGGGCGTGCTGGCCATATCGCTGACGCATGCCGGTCAGGTGCTGGGGATCTACAACCTGTTTTTTGAGTCCCGGGTCGAGATTCCGGCACCCACGCAAACCATTCTGCGCCTGATCGGGCAGTTGCTGGGCCTGTCGCTGTCCAACGCCCGGATCGAGCGCGAGCGTCTGCGGGTCACCGTGATGAAGGAACGCCAGGAAATGGTCAACGAGGTGCACGACTCGATCGCGCAGACACTGGCGTATGCGCGCATGCGCCTGCCCCTGTTGAAAGACGCCATGCTGGCCCACGACGACCCGAAAGCCATCAAGTACTTTTCTGACGTCAAGCAGGCCGTGGGCGAAGTGCACGACAACCTGCGCGAGGTCATGACGTACTTTCGCACGCGCATGGACCCACTGGGTCTGCTGCATGCGCTGCAGGGCATCGCCGAAGGATTCTTCGGTCGCACCGGCATCGCGCTGGAGATCCGCAACACGGTCCGGCACCTGAACCTGTCCGATGCGCAGGAAGTCCAGGTGTTCTTCATCGTGCAGGAGTCGCTGGCCAACATCGCCAAACACTCCATGGCCCGCCACGCGGCGGTGATCATCAACAAGACCTCTGCCGGCCTTGAATTCGTGATCGAGGACGATGGCCTGGGCATGGCAGCGCCGGGTGTTTCCACCATCGTGACCTCGGCCAAAGAGCTCGCGGCGTCCACCCACTTCGGGCTCGAGATCATGCAGAGCCGGGCGCAGCGCCTGGGTGCGAGCCTGGAGGTGGGGGACAACGCGGGGGGCGGCACACGCGTGCGCCTGTTGCTGCCCACGTCCACCGTCACCACCGCAGAACACACACCACCATGACGACACCTGCCACGCAAGCCTTGCAGACCCGGGTGATGCTGGTGGACGACCATGCCATGTGTCGCAGCGGGTTGTCCGAGTTGCTGCAGAACCGAAGCGGCATGGTTGTGGTCGCGGCCACCGGCGATCGCGCGCAGGTCGTTCCTTTGCTGCGCGAGTTTCAGCCTGAACTGATGATCCTGGACCTGAGCCTGGGCCCGGTGGATGGCCTGAGCGTCTTGCGCATGGTGCGCACCGAGGGCATCGAGGTGCCCGTGGTGGTGCTGACCATGAGCAACAGCGAAGAAGACCTGTCGGCGGCGCTGCGCGCGGGCGTGCGCGGCTACCTGCTCAAGGACATGGACCCCGACGACGTGATCGAGTCCATCGGCCGTGCCGCGCGCGGTGAACTGGTGGTGGCGCCCGCCATGGCCCTCAAGCTGGCCCAGATGTGGCAGAGCGGTCAGAAGGGTTCGGCCAAGCGCGACCTGGTGGACACCCTGACCGAGCGCGAACGCCAGGTGCTGGACCAGGTGGCGCGCGGCAAGAGCAACAAGGTGATCGCGCAGGCGCTGGACATCAGCCACAACACCGTCAAG
>PHCQ01000124.1 GCA_002840835.1 Betaproteobacteria bacterium HGW-Betaproteobacteria-16
CAGCACCTGGAAGCAGGTGTGGGTGTACTGGTCGAGCTGGGCCTTCACGGCCTCGATCACGGCCGGGTTGCGGTGGCCGGTGTTGAGCACGGCGATGCCGCCGGCAAAGTCGATGTAGCGGCGACCCTCCACGTCCCAGATCTCTGCGTTTTCACCTTTGGCAATGAAGATCTGGTGGCTGTGGCCCACGCCGCGCGGGATGGCCGCCTGGCGGCGGGCCATGAGCATGGCGTTGGTGGCTTGGGGTTCACGTTGCATACAGAGGGCTCCGATCATGAAGAAGATTCAAGTTGGAGCGGACTGTAGGGCCCAAGTCGCGCCGGTAACATATACAGACAGTGCCTGCACAGCGATGCACTGTGCAGCCCTACGGACCTGTACACATTTACCCTGATTGCGCCCCATGTTCACCCTGAACCCCAAAAGCACCAGCCCGCTTGTGGTGCAGATCGTTGAGGGGTTTCGCGACCTGATCCAGAGCGGCAACCTGCGCCCGGGCTCCAAGGCGCCCTCCATCCGCCACTTCGCCCATGCCCACGGCGTGAGCGTGTACACCGTGGTCGACGCCTACGACCGGCTGGTTGCGCTGGGCTATTTCACCTCGCGCCCGCACTCGGGCTTTTTCGTGCGCAAGCGCGAAGGTGTGGCGCCACAGGCCCCAGGCACGCTGCCCGCCGAGACGGCGAACTACAACTTCGACTCGATGTGGTACCTGCGCCGGGTGTTCGAAGCCCGCGCGCTGCGCATGAAGCCGGGTTGTGGCTGGTTGCCGGGCAGTTGGCTGTTTGAAGAAGGTTTGCGGCGCAGCCTGCGCACGCTGGCGTCTGAAAACGTGGATCTGGGTGGTTATGGTGAGCCCAAGGGCTTTGCGCCGCTGCGCCAACTGGTGCGCGACCTGCTGGCCGAACAGGAGATCGCCGTCAGCGCCGATCAGGTGCTGCTCACCCAGGGTTCCAGCCAGGCCATGGATCTGGTGGCGCGCCGCCTTGTTCGCCCGGGCGACGCGGTGCTGGTGGACGATCCCGGCTATCCCAACCTGCTGTTTTCACTGCGTTTCCTGGGCGCCCGGCTGATCGGGGTACCGCGCACGCCGGCCGGCTACGACCTCGCTGCGCTCGAAGCCCTGGTGATCGAACACAAACCCAAGGTGTTCTTCACCCAGCCGCGACTGCAGAGCCCCACCGGCTCGGTGGCCAACCTCGCGCACCTGCACCGCGTGGTGCAGTTGGCCGAGCAGCACCAGTTCACCGTGGTAGAAAACGACATCTACGCCGACCTAGACCCCGAACCGCGACCCTCGCTGGCCAGCCTGGACCAGTTGCAACGGGTCGTCTACATCAGCAGTTTTTCAAAAACCATCTCACCCAATATCCGCGTGGGTTTCCTTGCCGCACCGCCCGACCTGCTGGAAGATTTCGCCCAGCTCAAGATGATCTCGGGTCTGACGTCGTCGGAATTCAACGAGCGCCTGGCCTATGGCGCGCTGGTGGATGGGCGCTGGCGCAAGCACCTGCGCAGCCTGCGCGAGCGACTGGCGCAGGCGCATCAACGCGTGGCCCAGCAGCTGGAGAGCTTGGGTTTTGAGCTGTTCTGCGAGCCCAAGGCCGGCATGTTCCTCTGGGCCCGCCATCCGGACATCGCCAACGCGACCGAGCTGGCCTACAAGGCGGCCGAACAGGACATCCTGCTCGGCCCCGGCCACCTGTTCGCGCCCGACCTGCAGCCCAGCCCCTGGTTCCGCTTCAACGTGGCCTTCACCGAAGAGCCGCAGGTGCTGGCGTTTTTGAAGGCACAGAGCAAGGGCTGAGAGAGCCACCCAGGGGCACCGAGGAACCGGCTTTGCCGGGCCTCTGGTGCCGCCCCCCTCCCGCCGAAGGCGAGAGAGGGGGGTGACGCGAAGCGGCGCGGGGGGGCCTCAGTGTTTCACCATGATGTGGCGTGCGCAGCTGTAGTCTTCCAGTGAGTAGACAGACATGTCCTTGCCGTAACCCGAGTGCTTCATGCCCCCGTGTGGCATTTCAGACACCAGCATGAAGTGGGTGTTGACCCAGGTGCAGCCGTACTGCAGGCGCGAGGCGATGTTCATGGCGGTGCCCACGTTGCTGGACCAGACCGAGCTGGACAGGCCGTACTCGGAGTCGTTCGCCCAGGCGACGGCCTGCTCCGCGTCTTTCACCCGAGTGATGGACACCACCGGGCCGAACACTTCGCTGCGCACGATCTCGTCTTCCTGCAGCGCGCCGGCGATGACGGTGGGTTTGTAGAAGAATCCTTTGTTGCCCACGGTGCTGCCGCCGGCCGTGACCTCGGTGTGGGCCAACTGGGCCGCACGGTCAACGAAGCTGGCGACGCGGTCGCGCTGGCGGGCCGAGATCAGCGGGCCCATCTCGACCCCGGGTTCCTGCTGGCTGCCGACCTTGATGGATGAGACGGCGCTGCTCAGGTCGGCCACCAGCTTTTCGTAGATCTTGTCCGTGGCATAGACGCGGCAGGCGGCGGTGCAGTCCTGGCCCGCGTTGTAGTAGCCAAAGGTGCGCAGGCCTTCGACCACGCTGTCAATGTCGGCGTCGTCGAGCACGATCACTGGGGCCTTGCCGCCCAGCTCCAGGTGGGTGCGTTTGATGCCGCGCGCGGCGGCTTCCATGATCTTGCTGCCGGTTGACACGTCGCCGGTGAGCGAGGCCACGCGGATTCGCGGGTCGCGGATCAAGGGCGCGCCCACGGTGTCGCCGCGGCCACAGACAATGTTCACCACGCCCGGGGGAAGGATGCTTGCCAGCAGTTCGCCGAAGCGCAGCGTGGTCAGCGGCGTGTTTTCCGAGGGCTTGAGCACGACGGTGTTGCCCATGGCGATGGCCGGGCCGAGCTTCCAGGCCGCCATCATGAGGGGGTAGTTCCAGGGGGCGATGGAGGCCACCACGCCGAGCGGGTCGCGCCGGATCATGCTGGTGTGGCCCGGCAGGTATTCACCCGCCAGCGGTCCCGACATGTTGCGGATGGCGCCGCCAAAGAAACGGTAGACATCGGCGATGGCGGGGATCTCGTCGTTGCGCGCGGCCGCCAGGGGCTTGCCGCAGTTCAGCGATTCCAGCATGGCGAGCTCGTCGCCATGGGCTTCGATGGCATCGGCGATCTTGAACAGGTAGGCGCTGCGATCGCGTGGCGTGAGGGCGGCCCAGGCGGGGAAGGCGGCGCTGGCCGCGTCCACCGCCAGGCGCAGCTGGTCGGCGCTGGCCTCGCGGACTTCGCACAGCATTTCGCCCGTGCAGGGGTTGAGGATGGGTTCGGCGCGCCCTTCGCCGGCCACGCTGTGGCCATTGATCAGGAGCTGGGTGGTGAAGCGGATGGCAGCCATGTTCGGGTCCAGAAGTGGGGTGAGAAACAGGGGTTGGGAGGGAAGATGTTCAGCGTGTGTTCGGGCTGGCGTCGCCGTCGCGGGTGAGGCGCCAGGCCAGCAGGATCAGTGGCATGGTGATGACCATGATGACCAGCGCCACCACGTTGGTGATGGCGGCCTCACGGGGGCGCCCCAACTGGCCCATGAGCCAGATGGGCAGGGTTTTGTCGGAGCCGGCGGTGAAGGTGGTGACGATGAGTTCGTCTACCGACAAGGCAAAGGCCAGAATGCCGCCGGCCAGCAGGGCGGTGCCGAGCTGCGGCAGGATGATGTAGCGCAGTGTGGTCAGGGTGTCGGCACCGAGGTCCATCGACGCTTCCCACAATCGGCTGGGCAGGCGGCGCAGGCGGGCCGCCACGTTGTTGTGCACGATGACCGTGCAGAACGTGGCGTGGCCGACCACGATGGTCCAGAAACCCAGGTTGACCTCCATGAGCCTGAAGGCCCAGAGCAAGGCCAGGCCGGTGACGATACCGGGCAGGGCGATCGGCAGGATCAGCATGGTGGTGAACGCGTCTTTGCCAAAAAAGCGGTCGCGGTTCAGGGCCGCGGCGGTCAGTGTGCCCAGCACCATCGCAATGATGGTGGCCATTGCCGCCACCGCCAGCGAAAGGTAGATTGCCTCGTGGATGTCGGTGCGCTCGAGTGCACGCGCGAACCAGCGCAGGGTCAGGCCTTCCATGGGGAAGCTGTAGTTGCTGTCGGCGCTGTTGAAGGCGTACAGCGCGATGAACAGCAAAGGCAGGTGCAGGAAGGCCAGTCCCGCATAGGCGGCGATGCGCAACAAGGTGGGTTTAGAGCGCATTGAAAGCCCCCAGTCGGCGTGCCATGGCCAGGTAGATGGTGATCAGCACGATGGGCACGCAGGTGAACGCCGCGGCCATGGGGATGTTGCCGATGGTCCCCTGCATGGTGTAGACCATGTTGCCGATGTACAGACCCGAGGGACCGACCAGCTGGGGAATGATGTAGTCGCCCAGCGTGAGCGAGAAGGTGAAGATGGAGCCTGCGACCACGCCCGGGAAGGCCAGGGGCCACAGCACGGTGCGGAAGGTCTGGAATGGCCGGGCACCGAGATCGCCCGAGGCCAGCAGCAGGTTGGCCGGCACGCGTTCGATGGCGGCCTGAATGGGCAGGACCATGAAGGGCAGCCAGATGTAGGTGAACACCAGAAAACGGCCCAGGTTGGACGTGGCCAGTGTGTCGCCGCCGATCACCGGAATGGACAGCACCGCTTGCAGTACGCCTTGCAGGCCCAGTGCATTCACCACCCAGTAAATCACGCCGCCCTGGGCCAGCAGCACGGTCCAGGCATAGGCCTTGACGATGTAGCTGGCCCACATGGGCAGCATCACGCCGACATAGAAAAAGCCCTTTTCAACCGGGCTGGCGTGGTGGGCCATGTACCAGGCCATCGGAAAACCGATGAGCACGGCGGCCAGCGTCACGGCGATGGCCATGCCCAGCGTGCGCAGCACGATGTCCATGTTGGCCGGGGCCAGCAGGTTGGCAAAGTTGTCGGTGGTGAATTCGGCCACCACCGACATGCTCATGTCGTCGAACACGAAGACGCTCTGGCTCAGCAGCGTCAGCAGCGAGCCCAGGTACACCACGCCAAACCACAGCAGCGGCGGCGTGAGCATCAGCATCAGCGTGAGCGTGCGCCGCTGGTAGAAGAGGTTGGAGAGGGTGCGCATGGCGGTGGCCTCAGGCGTCCAGCATCACCATGTGCTGTTGCGCCCAGCTGAGTGCGACCCGCTGGCCCGCCTGCGTGTGAGCGGCCAGTTCCGATGCGGCTTCGCTTTCCGCCTGCAGGGCGGTGATCACCTGGCCACCCACCAGCACTTCCAGGCGCTGGCTGGCGCCCAGAAACTGGATGGCCAGTACCTCACCCTCGACCTGCAAACGTCCCGTGGCGGGGACGTTGCCAGCCGGGTGCATGGCGATGTTTTCCTGACGCACGGCAAACGCCTGCGGCTTGCCGGTGAGCGCTTGCGCCAGCGTGGTGTCGATCACATTGGAGCTGCCGACAAAGTCCGCCACGAAGCGTGTGCGCGGCTGGTGGTAGAGCTCGCGCGGGCTGGCGATCTGTTCGATCTTGCCCTGGTGGAACACCGCAATGCGGTCCGACATGGACAGAGCCTCGCCCTGATCGTGCGTCACATAAACAAAGGTGATGCCCAGCTTGCGGTGCAGCACCTTGAGCTCCACCTGCATCTGCTCGCGCAGCTTCATGTCCAGTGCGCCCAGAGGCTCGTCCAGCAACAGAATGCGCGGGCGGTTGACCAGCGCCCGCGCGAGTGCCACGCGCTGGCGCTGGCCGCCCGAGAGCTGCGCCGGCGTGCGTTCGGCGTGGTCGGGCAGGGCCACCATGGCCAGGGCCTCGCGGGCCTGGGCATGGCGCTCGGCCTTGGGCACCTTGCGCACCATCAATCCATAGGCAACGTTGTCCAGCACATTCATGTGCGGGAACAGCGCGTAGTCCTGGAAGACGGTGTTCACGTCGCGCTCGTAAGGCGGTGTGCCCGAAGCTTCCTTGCCCATCAGGGTCAGGCTGCCCCGGCTCGGCTGCTCAAAGCCGGCCATCAGCCGCAAGGAGGTGGTTTTGCCCGAGCCCGAGGGTCCCAGCATGGAAAAGAACTCACCTTCCCGCACGGTGAAGCTGACACCATCCAGTGCCTTCACTTCGCCGTAGTGGCGGGAAACCTCAGTGAAACATATGGCGTCGGACATGCAGAAAATCTTCAATCAGGGGTGAGGTTCAGTTCAGTGGTCCATGGCGTCGGAGCGAAGATCCGCACGGCGCGCGACGGCTCCCCATGCCCAGGGCACCGCCGGCCCGGCTTCGCCGGACGGCCAGTGCCGTCCCCCTCCCGCCGAAGGCGAGAGAGGGGGGTGACGCGAAGCGGCGCGGGGGGTGATTCCTTCTACCTTCCGCCCATGATCGCGATGTAGTCC